>CP046174.1:1274765-1912148 GCA_017161075.1 Erysipelotrichaceae bacterium 66202529
TGTCCACGATCGCTTTCAACAACGTCGAAGTTTACAGCCTGTCCTTCTTCCAGTGTACGGAATCCGTCGCTCTGGATGCTTGAGTAATGAACGAAGATGTCCTTACCATCATCAGAAGTGATGAATCCATAACCCTTTTCTGCATTAAACCATTTTACTTTACCTGTACTCATTTTAGTACCTCCTATACGTGTGTCAATAAGAAGCCCTCCAATGTATAAAAAAATCACAAAACTGGATATTCGTACATTGAAACACATAAATACAATTCCAGACTTGTGAAATCATAATTATTGCTTTTTATTACCCTTAAACAATATCACTTTCAAATCCGAAAGTCAATCATTATTTTGCTAATTCGTATGGATTTATTTTCAGTCTTTTGATGATTCGTGTTTTTTTGTGTAAGCTGTTTCAGATTTAATCCATTTGGGGTATAATATAGGCATACAAGAAAAGAAACGGAGGAATGTTTATGATCATACAGGATGAAATGCTGCGGTGTGCAATCGCCAGAACCCTGCAGATCGAGGAAGCGGATATCACAGAGGAAAAGCTGAATGAGCTGACAACTCTGTCTGCCAGAAGCAGCGGGATTATATCTCTGGAAGGACTGCAATATGCAACTAATCTGAGTTATCTGGATCTTTGCGGAAATGCTATTGAGGATCTGACACCGATCCGTGATCTTCGTGAAATCGAAGTTTTGAATCTGTCGAAAAATATGCTGCGTGACATTCAGGCACTGCGGGAATTCCGTCAGCTGCTGCGGCTGGATATCTCACGCAACAATCTGTATACGATGGATATCAGTGCATTGGCCGGAATGATCAATCTGGAGGAGCTGAATCTGGAGCGTAGCAAGGTGGATAACCTTGTCTATCTGGAAAATGTCAAGAAACTGAAAAAGCTGTATGTCGGTATCGAAAACGGGCCGTTCCCGCTCAGTATTCTTGGAATGCTGGATGAGTTAAAAGAGCTTCATATGAATAAGATGTGGCTGTATGATATTGCCGATCTCACATATCTCAAGCATATTGAGGTACTGGATTTATCAACAAACCTGTTTTCTGATTTATCTCCGTTGCAGTATATGAAGGATACGCTGCGCAGTCTGAATATCTCAAACAATGAATATTTAACGGATTTAAGCATTTTAGCGGAATTTCCTAATCTGGAGGTTCTTGATATATCCTTTGACCATATAAAGGATTTCACATTTCTGAAAAAGCTGAAAAATCTGAAGGATTTGCGGGCAACACAAAGTGGCTTGTGTGATCTGCGGAATCTGAAGGGTTTAATCCAGATGGAAAAGCTGGATATCAGTGAAAACCGGGTACAGCATACGGAAATTCTGAAGGAAATGAAGCTGCTGCGTTATTTCAAGGCAAGCTGCTGTTTCCTGCATGATATTGATTTCCTCAAGAATGCCAAGGATCTGGTAGAGCTGAACGTATTCAACAATCACATTACACATATCGAGGTTCTTAAGGGCTGTGAGCATATGACAACACTGGATGTCGGCAATAATGATATCCGCAATATTGATTCACTGGAGGATATGATCAATCTGGAATGCCTTGGGTTATCGCATAATAATATTTCAGATTTATCACCATTAAAGGATTTAACAAACCTCAGCACGATTGATTTATATAATAATGTCATTACCGATCTGTCACCACTGAAAAAGCTGATCAATTTAAGCTCTCTGCGACTGGATCACAATGGCGTGATGGATCTGTCTCCTTTGGAGGAATGCATCTATCTGAGCTCCTTAACCCTGAAAGCGAACTATGTTACGGATGTGACACCGCTAACGAAGCTGAAGAATCTGTATGAGCTTCGTCTGGATGAAAATCCGATTGAGGACATTACCGTTTTAGAGGATATGGAATACTACGATAAATTCTCTTATTGATCATAAAAGACCTGTATCACATATCGTATGTGTGACACAGGTTTTTTCATACGCTTTGCATATGGTACATAAGCGTTTTTAAGTATACCTTAAAAATGTCAATGAATACCATAGTCTTTAACAAATGCAGTGCAAGAGATCGTTAAATGCAAGCCGTTCTTCCAATGCTGTTTTAAGTATAATGTTTGAACAGGTTATGTATATGCAATACGCAAGTGTATTATTTGTGACAGCAGTTATTAGCGGCGTTGTATCGCGGTCACGTTATGCAATTTACAGGCGGTATACCCTTCTTCTGCCATTACCCATCTTGACCTTGTCCTGGGGGAAGGCTGTAAAATAGAGATAGTAAAAACAAGGAGGAAGCAGATGGAACAGAAAAAAATGGCAGAGCTGAATCAGCTCATAGAAAGCAGATATCGTAATATTGCCGGTATGAACATTATGAAAAATGGGAAGCTGGTATATGAGAAGTATTTTAACGGCTGTACATCACAAAGCACATTGCATGTATATTCTGTCACCAAAAGCATTGTATCCATATTGATTGGAATCGCAATGGATCAGGGCTATATAAAAGATGTGAATCAAAGAGTACTGGATTTTTTTCCGGAATATGCTGCAAAACGGCAGGATTCACAGATTGAGAACGTGACGCTGGAGGATATATTGACCATGCGGGCGGCATATAAATACCGGATACCGCCTTATATAAAATACTTTACAAGCGATGACTGGCTTACCTTTTCACTGAATCAGCTAAAGGGAAGGGGGAAGGATGGAGCATTTCGTTACACCCCTTTAATAGGGCCGGATATCCTGACCGGTATCCTGAGAAAGGCAACACAGCAATCCGTGTTGGATTTTGCACAGGAGAATCTGTTTACGCCGCTGGATATCAAGGTAAAGGGCAGTCTTGTTTTTCAAAGCAAGGAGGAACAGATGGCGTTCAATCAGGCAACGGATAGAAGCAGCTGGGCTGCGGATGCGCAGGGCTTACATGCTGCAGGCTGGGGATTGAGTCTGAGAGCCCGGGATATGGCAAGGCTGGGACAGCTGTATCTGAATGGCGGCATGTGGGACAGCAAGCAGCTTGTATCGCGTCACTGGGTACAGGATAGTACAACTGAGCATAACCGCTGGAAGCGGCAGAATTTGCCTTACGGCTATTTATGGTGGATTGATGAGAAAGAGCATAGCTTTGCGGCCATGGGGGATGGAGGCAACATCATTTATGTGAATCCAAAGGAACAGCTAGTCGTCTCACTGGTATGCATTTTTGAGCGAAATGTCAGGGATAGTATGGAGCTAATCAAGCAGTTTATTGAACCGTTATATTGTGATACACAAAAGAAATAGCAATAAAAAAGACGGTTAGATATCTATAAAGGAGATTTTATGGAATCATCAAAAATTGTTTTATTTTGGATGATTATTTCGTCAAGGATGACGTAATCAACGATATTTAAAAAAAGCGTGTGGAAATAGATCCGACTCTCCCCTATAGAAATAAACTTAATGAAAACGATATGGCATGGATCAGTCTTGAAACAGAACTCGCATATAATTTTGCTTTAGAAAAAAAGGTGATGTCTTATGGATCCTAAAGATTTTGAAAATTTCATGAGGAAGGATCAAAAACGAATTGCCTGGTTTCATGGCATTTTTATGCAAAGAGGTTGCTGCATCATCTTTTATGGATAACGATCAGTGCCCTAGTTCTTATCCTTCTAACCATTATCATCTTACAATTCTTATATGATCATATCCGTCTAACTTATCTTTTCCTTATTTTGCTTATCATTTTTATACTTGTCACTATATTATTTCAAAAAAAGAAGAAGAAAATAAGATGGACTGATAACATGCAAGTATGGACGAAAGTGATATTACGTAGTAAAATTTAAAAGATTAAAGAGGACAAATGCCCTACCTGGAAATTTGCCAGGTAAAAAGTATATACAAAGGTTTTAAATAGAGGTATTGGTATTGATACAGTAAGTAGATTTTGAGAAGGAGGTAGATGAAAATGGTTAAAAATATCGAAGATAGCGATTTTAATGTAGTGGTGTTTCAAGATGGAGAATTACAGATCGATGTAACTTTGAACCCAAAAGGAAATACCGTTTGGTTAAACAGGCAGCAAATTTCTGTTTTATTTGATAGAGATATAAAAACAATTGGTAAGCATATAAACAATATATTTAAAGAAAAAGAATTGGATAAAGATTCAGTTGTCGCAAAATTTGCGACAACTGCCACAGATGGTAAAGTGTATCAAGTAGATAACTATAATCTGGATGTTATCATATCTGTAGGGTATAGGGTAAAATCGCAACGCGGAATCCAATTTAGAAAATGGGCTACAAATATATTAAAGGATTACATGCTTAAAGGGTATGCTGTTAATGAAAAAAGACTGCAATATCTAAATAAAACGATACAATTACAATCTGGGATCATAGCAGGAATGGCTGGCATAGATGCAGACTCCGTACTCCAGGTCGTTGAAGAATATACTGCAGCATTGGCTTTATTGGATGATTACGATCATCAATGCTTAAAAAGGCCAGATGGAACCAAATGTGTTTATCAATTGACTTATGAAGAAAGTAGAGAATTTATTGACAAAATGAGCTTTGACTCAGATGTTTTCGGAGTAGAAAAAGAGCCTGGAAAAGTTGCCGGCATTTTGGCAGCTGTGTACCAGGAAGTATTTGGTCAAGAAATTTATCCTACGCTTGAAGAAAAAGCCGCAAATCTTTTGTATTTTCTTATTAAGGATCATCCTTTTGCAGACGGCTGCAAGCGTATATCAGCAGCATTATTTCTTGAATTTTTAAACAAGAATAATGCCCTGGTGCATAATGATGGTGAAAAAATCATAAGTGAGAGCGCATTAGTTGCCATCACTCTAATGGTAGCTGAATCAAACCCTGAGGAAAAGGAAATCATGATTTCATTGATTATGAATTTCCTTCAATAAAATCATGGCAAATTGTCATGTAGTATTCATCACTGTTCTTATTGGGGAAAAAGGAGGAAGAAGTATGGAGTATAAACAGAAATTGTAGGATTTATTTCCTTATACGAAAAAGAATGCGGACAAGTACACCCGGTATCCATATGGTGTATGTCAGCATTCTTTCTTTTTTGGGTACTATTCAGTAAATTTCATATCAAATAGAGCTTATTATGTTTAAATACTCTCATCATTGCATATCGCAGTATCAGTGTACCTTCATCAGCTCACAGAATTCATCCAGCGTCTTCGCAAAGAAGGTAAAGGCATCGTCATACACGCTGTCCTCTCTTGGATCTACACCTGCATGAATCAGCTCCTCTAACGGTGCTTCACTGCCGCCCTTTTTCAGAAACTCCAGATATTCCTTCGTATCACCAGCCAGAATCTTTTTCGCAAAGCTTAGTGCCACAGACATGCCGAGTGTGTATTTGTATACATAGAAATTGTAATAAAAGTGAGGGATATGATAACAGTGATAACGCTGCAGATCATCCACCTCCACTGCTTCTCCATAATAGTCCTTTGACAGCTTCATATAGAGTGAGGTCAGCTTTTGTGAAGAAACAGCCTCTCCGTTTTCCAGCATTTCATACAGCTGTTTTTCAAATTCCGCATACATTGGCTGACGGTACAGCGTGCCGACAAGCTGGTTTAACAGGTTGGATAGCAAATATGCCTTTTGCTTGTCACTGTCACTGTGATCCAGCAAATAGCGGTTTAATAAAACCTCATTCACGGTGGAAGCAACCTCCGCAACAAAGATAGTATACTGAGAAAGCATCGACCGGTTATGATGGCGGGAATACCAGGAATGCATAGAATGTCCAAGCTCATGAGCAAGGGTGCTGAGAGAAGGATAATCATTTGTGAAGTTCGTCAGTACATATGGACGGGAGTCGTATGTACCTCCGGAATAGGCTCCTCCCTGCTTACCAGCACAGGGCAGAAAATCAATCCAGCGCTCTGTTCTTGCCTGTTCAAGCAGCTGGATGTACTCTTTTCCAAGCGGTGCCAGTGCCTGCTTCAGGATATCAAAGCTTTCATCTATGGTATACGAAATGTCCACCGTATCCACAAGTGGTATCTGGATATCGTAAACATGCTGGATACCCAGACCGCTCACCTGCTTGCGTACGGCAAAATAGCGATGGATACCATCGATATATTTTTCATTTGCCATATACAGAACCTTATCAAATAAGGCCTTATCCACTCCGTCCTCAAACAGGGATGCATCCAGTGCACTTGGAAACTTACGCAGCTTCGCCTCGAAAATCTGACCGCGGGCATGACCGCTCAACAGATTCATAAATACATTTTCATAGGTCTTATAGGCAGTGAAGAAATGTTCAAAGGCTTCCTTTCTTACGTCCGGATTGCGGTTTTTAAGAAATTGCTGATACGTTCCATCGTTTAGAAATTCCTCCTTGCCATCCACATGTACCGGGGCAAAGAAAAGACGGAAGCTTTCAAAGGTTTCCTGCGGATTGCGGATCAGCTCCCCTGCCTGTGCGAGTAAGGCTTCCTGATCTTCACTTAGGCGGTGAGGAATGGTGCGGAAGACCTCCTCCATCGGATAGCGAAAGTCCCTGCAATCATCCTCCAACAGCCACTGTTCTATCTGTGTCCTGTTTTCAATCAGAAGCAGCGGCAGAGAGGACAGCGCTTTTTGTACCTGCTGGTACAGGGTATAGCTGCTTGCCAGATTTTCCTGATTCTGCATGTTCTTCGGATCAACATCACAGCTCATTTTCGCATAGCTGATCAGATTATCAAGATAGCGCTCCAGCGTTTCCTGATGCTCCATGAAGCTGATAAAATGTGCCTTGTCAACAGCCAGCTCCTGCAGCGAAGCACATAGCTGCTTCAATTCCTTTTCTGCATCCGCAAGCTGGGCTTCAAAAGCCGTTTGACTTTCAAAAAGAAAACGAAGATCCCAGGTCAGTTGCGAATCAAGCTCATTACGTTCCATATATAATCACCTCAGCTCTATTGTATGCCAAAGAAAAAGAAATCACAAGAAGGCCTGTGATTTCTTTGCTTTTGTTATTCTCCTGGCGTATGCTCTTACTCCACTTTTGGCTGGTGCGGAGGCTTTCTATGTGCTGTTTTCTTCCACGGCTTTTTTAACCTTAACTGCGGATGACGCTTATGATAAAGGAAAACCGCCAGAATAAGAACAAGAAGAAGCATCAGAACGATACATGGAATCAGGATATAGCGCATAATGTAGTTCTTACCGTTATGGGCTATCGTATTCACTTCAGTGAAATCCTGCTGTTCGCTGAGATTGCGCTGGGAGGTTGAGACCAACACATAGCTTCCCAGCTTTTCCGTTGTAAAGCGGATTCTGCTTTTGCTTTGCTCGGTAGGAATCTGATAGACGTCCTGATCATCGACATAATAGATAAGATAGCGCTTGTTTTTGCTGTCCTTAGGCTTTTTGATGGAGAATACGGCTTCCTGTTTCAGCTTCAAAGAGGAGAAATCATCTGTGCCGTCAATGGAGAAAGCCTCCTCCACTATTGTGCCGTTTGCCTTAGCGACTTTACTTGCAAGCTCCTTTCGTTCTGCATCAATGGTATCCTTCACCTTAACGACGATTGTTTTTGGCATCAGCTTATTGAGAAAGCTTGTTTCCTGTATCCGCGCTGTGGAAAGACCGGATATCTGTAAATCATGCTTACTATCCTTTATGATGACACTGTAGCGAGGCGTTAAATTTTCCTGCAGAATACGATCAATCAGGCGGATTTGTTCATTAGCAAGGGGTGTCAGCGGAAATGCGGTAACATCCTTTCGAAACTGTGTTAGCTCCTGCAGTGCTTCCTCATTCAATCCGGTTTTTCCATCATACAGCTTGATGATAGCCGCCGCACGCTGCTGCATGTTTTCCTGCTTTCGGGAAAGCTCATCACTAACCTGGATTTCATAATTCAGTGTACAGCCCGCATAGGTGACCTTTAAAGTCTTTGTCCCCGTTTTTTTACTTGAGAAGCCTTCCACCATGTCGGTGGTCATAGCTACCTCCTTACTGCTTCCATCTGCGAAATCCACACGGATTTTTCCTTTGCTGACATCCAGCGATTCATTGATATCATAGCTGGTCAGCGGCTTCTGAGTGAAAACGATTTGCTTGACTTCCTTATATTTGGCTTTGTAGGTCAGCGGCTCTGTGGCAGCCTCCAGCTTGATATCCCAGGAATCAAACAGGGCATGCTCCTTTACCGGGGCCTGTATGGTGGGAAGCTTACCGGTTTCCACCTGCATGGTGATGGTTTTATCTGTTGGATAGAAGGTACCTCCATTGGCATCGAAGGTGATATCAACATAGGATTTTTCCTGTATGCGTTTGCTGTTCAACACGCTGGCTACATCCTCTGCCTTGATAAAGCCATAGCTGTTTTTGAAATTGTAGGTACCATCGCTTTGCTTCTGCTTGCTGTCAAGGGAAGGATCGCTTTGTACACGGTACCAGCTTCCATCCTTGTTTTCGACCTTCTCCAGCAGGATCAATGCGGCATCGTATCCTTTTTTAATACGGTAAATGACATCGCTTTTCGTATCCGCATTCTTATAGATGCTGACACCAGAGCTTTTTACGATTCCCAATGCATAGCGATTGTGATCCTGATCCCCCATGGCATGATCCATTTCATAGAAATACTGGGCTGCTTTTTCTCCCCAGTAGGGATCGGAGGCATAGGATACATTCATGCCGCCTGCCTTGTTGCCAAAGAAGCCGCCATGAAATTGAAACTGCTCAGGATTCAAATACGCGTTTGATAAATAATGCAGAGCGTGAGAGTAGACGCTCCCGCTGATGCTTGTATAACGGGATGCATTCTCCTCTACTGCGGAATCATATGCGGCATGTCCAAAGAGATTGTTTCTGGTATACGCCAGATAGCTTCGACCGAGGGCGCTTTCATTCAGTGACAGCGACAGCATCATGAGTGCGTTGGCACCGAACTGGTTCTGATACTGAAAGAAGGCTGCTTCCCCCTGCAGCAGCAGAGATTGCGTCAGTATATCATGAATGTAATTATCTTTATCATAAAAGCCTGATATCGTGTGCTGCAAAGCCAGCGTGTTTTTCAGATAATCGTCCACATCCTCTTTTGTATAGGAGCTGGTGGAGCGATGATTCAGATACTGATAATAATTATAATAGGGTGCATTCGCATTTACTGCACGGGTATGCGTGTTATTTCGGTAGTCTTCCATCATCGCCGCGTAATCATCATAGAAATAATGGGTATCATAGCTATAGTAGGTCTTGTTTTCCGTTAGCTGCTGCGGTGCGCTGCCCAGCCGCAATACATTGTCATAGGCTGCTGTAGTGAGGCTTGCCTTCAGGTGATGCTGCAGGATACCATCCTTTACGGTAAAGGAGGAAACATTGGCTACCTGCTCGATGGGATGAATGGTGACATCCTCTGCATCCGCCCATCCAGTAACACCCGAAAGGCGGAATTTCACCTTCTGTGTTCCGGGATTGTATTCCAGAAAGGCGGCGTCGATGCCATAGCAGCCGTTGGTATAGCCGTTTTCCCCGTTTTCATCATTTGTATAGGTGATGTTTACGGTACAGTCCTTTGCTGTGGCAAATTCCACCACCCCCTGCTCCAGAGCGAGAAAGCTGCTGCCATAGGTGATGGCGAGATTGTCATAGCTTCGTTTCCGCAGGGTATACAGCACCTTGGCCTTCGCATAGGTGTCACAATCCTCCAATATAGTATAGGAACCATCCTTTTCCACACTGACGATATGATAGACTCCATCATCCTGCAGGGAATTCTCCCTCGCATATGCCGCAACAGGGGTGGCAGCCAGTAAAAGACTCAGTATCAGGATGTATCGTTTCTTTTTTAACATGTCCAAAACCTCCGCAATAGCTTCATTATATCGTACAATCGTGTGCGTGACATGTGAAAGTGCATAATTTTATAGAAATTGTAAGATTTCATTGAGATAAAAATGCAGAGGGTAAAGCAGTTGACAGGAAAAACAGCAGCTACTATAATAGTAACGTACCAGGACACCCCCTGGGGGAGGTAAACGATGAACGATGAGCGAAAGAAAGCACTACAGAATCTGAAGACGGCGCGCGGACAGATCGACGGTATTATCCGAATGATCGAAGAAGGGCGCTATTGCATTGATATATCGAATCAGATATCCGCATCTACGGCACTGCTGAAAAAGGCAAATAAGCATATTCTGAGCGGACATTTGCACAGCTGTGTGGTAAATGCCATAGAACAGCAGGATGCACAGGAAAAAATCAGCGAGATCGAAGCTGTACTTGCAGCTCTGTTGAAATAGAGTAAAGGAGAACGATATGAACAAAATATATAAAATAGAAGGTATGCACTGTTCCGCCTGTGCTGCCGCAGTGGAAACCATATTAAAGCGTCAGCCTGCGGTGGAAGCAGCCAGTGTGAATCTAGTGATGGAGGAGGCTTCTGTCACCTTTGGCGATGGCTTTGATGAGAACAAGGCGAAGCAGGCGGTGGAAAAGGGCGGCTTCCTTATGAAGAACCGCGAGCAGGCGCATACGCAGAGCTACCGTGTGGAGGGAATGCATTGTGCTGCCTGCAGCGGTGCGGTGGAGCGTGTACTGAACCGTTTTGAAGAAATCGAGCAGGCGAGTGTGAATCTGGTAATGAACACTGTCAGTATCACCTATACAAAAAAGAATTTTACAGCCTGGGCAACTGCAGTTGAAAAAGCCGGCTTTACACTGCTGGATGAGGAGAAAAAAACCTATGTAATCGATGTGGACGGCATGACCTGTTCCTCCTGTAGTGCGGCATTGGAGCGTGCGTTAAAGAAGACAGCGGGCATTTCCTCTGTAGCGGTCAATCTGGTAACCAATACAGCGACTGTGGAGGCAGATCCGCATAGCATCAAGCTTTCAGAAATACTGGAAATTATAAGGAATACCGGCTATCAGGGAAGACTGCATGAGGAAACGCAGGAAACAGAGGTAAAGAAGGATTACGAGCGTGTGAAAATTTATACGACGCTTGTTCTCGCCTTTGTGCTACTGTATATCGGTATGTCGCATATGCTGGGAAATATCCGGCTTCCGCTGCCGGATATCATTCACTATGACACGCATCCATTCAATTTTGCATTCATCCAGTTTGTCCTTGCGACGCTGATTCTGCTTTTGGGGCGCCATTTCTTTACGAGAGGCTTTCAGGCTTTGTTTCATAAGGCGCCGAATATGGATACGCTGGTGGCAGTGGGTACCGGAAGTGCCTATCTGTATTCCCTGTATTCCCTGTTTTCCATTTTGCAGGGAAATATGCATGCGGTGCATAGCTTGTATTTTGAATCTGCCGGTGTTGTTGTGGCGCTGGTACAGTTTGGCAAGCATCTGGAAAGCATATCCAAGAAAAAGTCAACAGGTGCGATTTCCGCGCTCCTGCAGCTTCGTCCGACAACTGCCACACTTTTGCGGGATGGCAAGGAAGTAGTAATTCAGGCAGAGGAAATCAGTGTACAGGATGTCCTTGTTGTAAAGCCGGGAGAGCATATTCCGGTGGATGGCATTCTACAGGAGGGTCATGTGAATGTGGATGAAAGCATGCTAACAGGAGAAAGCATGCCGGTTGCCAAACAGCAGGGAGATCCTCTGATACAGGGAACGATTGCACTGGATGCCAGAATCGTTATGGTATGCAATGCAGTAGAGGAGGATACCACACTGGCGAAAATTATCCGCATGGTGGAGGATGCACAGGGTAAGAAGGCTCCGATTGCACGTATTGCGGATAGAATATCCTTATATTTCGTGCCGACTGTCATGGTGATTGCCTGTATTGCGGCCCTTCTCTGGTATATATCCACACAGGATTTCACCTTTGCGCTGACAATCTTTGTCAGTGTTCTGGTCATTGCCTGTCCCTGTGCCCTGGGGCTTGCGACACCAACCGCAATCATGGTGGGAACCGGCAAAGCCGCGCAGTTTGGTATTTTTATGAAAAGCGGGGAAGCACTGGAAACAGCAAGCAGTATCAATACGATCGTGTTCGATAAAACCGGTACACTGACGATTGGTAAGCCGGTCGTTACGGATATCGCCGCAGAGGATGCGTCCAAGCTGCTTCGCATAGGAGCATCCCTGGAGGCAGGAAGCCGGCATCCGCTGGCTGTCGCAATTTTGGAAAAAGCGAAGGAGCGTGATCTTACGGCGTATGATTTGGGACGCATTGAAACACATAACGGACGTGGATTAAGTGCATTCTGGAAGGATGAGGTCTGGTATGCAGGCAGCCGGAAATTCCTGGAGGAGGCAGGCGCTGCATGCGATGTATATGCGCAGCAGGAGCTTGCCTGGCTGAAGCAGGGGAAAACCGTTGTATGGATTGGTACAGCGAAGAAAATCTATGGAATCATCGCTATTGCGGATCAGTTGAAGCCGCAGACCGTTGATGTCATCCGCCGTCTACGTAACCAGCATATTGATGTGGTAATGCTGACGGGAGATAATGAAATTACAGCGAAGGCAATCGCTGAAACAGCCGGCATTTCCCATGTGATTGCACAGGTGCTTCCTGACCAGAAGGGAGAAGAAATAAAAAAACTGCAGGAGCAGGGAAATATCGTTGCCATGGTAGGAGACGGTATCAATGATGCTGTTGCCCTCACACAAAGCGAGGTCGGTATCGCCATCGGCAGCGGCAGTGATGTTGCAGTAGAAAGTGCGGATATCGTTCTGGTTAAGGATAACATTGAGGATGTGGAAACAGCGATTCGTCTGTCCAGGGCAGTCATACGCAATATCAAACAAAATCTGTTCTGGGCCTTCTTCTATAATTCCCTTGGTATACCGGTCGCGGCAGGTGTTCTCCATTTGCTTGGCGGGCCGCTGCTCTCTCCGGTATTTGCAGGTGCTGCGATGGCCTTCAGTTCGGTCAGTGTTGTCAGCAATGCCCTGCGCCTGCGTAATTTCAAATAATGCACAGAGTAATAGAACAGGGTGAAGAAAAAGCAGATCTGTACGCTTGCACAGCAGGACTATACAGTATTTCTACAGGAAACTGCAGGGGATGAAAAAATATTTGTGCTTTTTATGCAGAAAATGAAAATTTTAAGTGAAAAAGGCCGTGATATATAGTACAATAATCTTAATGAAAATTGAGGTGTACTATGGACTATAAAATTATTATTCTTGCCGTGATGATTACCATCGTATTGATTGTCGGCACACAGGTTTGGAAACAGAGAATTTTAAAGCAGCTGCTGAAAAATATGCAGCAGGGAGATTTCGATGCATATTTCAAGCGTCTGGATACCCTGAGCTGTAAGTACTTCTATCCTCCGTTTAATCGTGAATACATGCGTCTGAACGGGTATATTATGAAAGCGGACAAGAAGAAAATCGAGGAATGCTTCGATTTGATTCTCGGTATGCGCATGAATAAGAAGCAGGAGCTGGATGTTGTAATTAAGGCATTTTACTATTATCTGGATGAGGACAGCAGAGTGAAATGTAAAAAGCTGCTGGAACGTATGAAAACCATCGCGGATGAAAGCATTACACAGGAATGTCAGGTGATTTATGATATCCTGTTGGAAGAAAAGACCAGCTATATTGACGATATGGAAGAACAGCTGAAAAATGAAGAGCTGCAGGATGCACAGAAGGGGATGTTTCATTACATGCTCGCTCTGCAGTACAGCTATCTGAAGGATGAAAAGAAGAAGAAGGAGCATCTGCAGGCAGCTTCCCGTGATCTCAAGGGAACACCGTATGAAATGAAAATCAATGAGCTGATGAAAAAGAAGTAACACCAAAAATTTACCAGCATAGGCAGTATGTCAGAATCGGACATGCTGCTTTTTTTGTGGCTAAACAACAAGAAATGACAGCCGCAAAACGATTTTCATCATGCAGGAGTAAGACGCGATGAAGTGTTCGCGTGTGTCAGATAAGGCTTATTAAAGGAGCATGCTCCATTCATGAATTGGATGCGTTTACAGGCACAGCGTATAGCCGGATTCCTTGATATAACGGAAATTGTGTAAAGAGGCTTATAAATAGGGGAGAAATACGGTTTTATCCTTTCAGAATAAGGGGTTCTGGTGTAAAATAATAGTAGTATAAAATGCTTTTATCTTATGATGAACGTAATGCGGACAGGATGGTGCAGCTATTCTCAATAATCTCTTCTGCTTTCTGTTAAGAAGGATTACGCTTTTACAGCCTTTCAATTCTGCGTTCGTATGCAACATAAGGGTATGATAAGGATTAGGCGGCGTTACATCCCTGTTTGCCATACAGATCAGCGTCTTTTGTTATTGCAGCCTGTTTAAATGCTTTTGCATTTAACACTTATCATGCTTTTCTGATACAGGTACGCTATGATAGGAATGGCTTTGGCTGTGTGCTGTTTAAAGTAGAGGATGATTGCAGGATTGTGGAATGTGGATGTGCATGAAGGAGAGATAGATATGGGTGAAGACAATATAATGTTATGCGAGGGGCTTACAGAGCAATTAAAGGCTATGATTGCATATGCGCCATGGGCCTGTTATTTCTTGAAAAGGGATAAGGAGCTTACCATCCTGTATGGTAATGACGCTTTTTACACTTTGCTGAAGCAAACCCGTGATGATGTGCGATACAAATATAAAAACAGCCTGTCAGCACTGCTTTCTACTGAAAAGTTTTCCGAGGGATATCGCAGTGATAGTAAAATCAGTGAATTTCTGCATGATGCAGAGATTGATAATGAAACGCACAGGTTTTATACACAGCTAAAGCCGATGGAAGCAGAGGATGTGTATTGCTGTATGTCACTGGATGTAAGTAATTTTGTGCTTAATAAAACAAGAAAAGAGGATATGTTTCAGCTTTTGCATATTTTATTGAAGCAGCTTCGCCAGGAGGCCTTTGTAATAGACGTTAAAAATCAGATTGTTCATATGGTCAATCAGAAAAAATTTCTTGCCGGCTTTCCTGAAATGCTGACATACACTGCTTTCTTTTCTGAATATGCTGATAAAGCGCTGCCGTTGAGCGAGGCGGATCATGCCAGATTGCAACATGCGTATCATAAAACGATGCAGCAGCATGTCCGTACCATAAATGAAGTGAAGCTGACAAGTGGAGAATGGGTTCGTTTGCAGTTTTGCAGCTATGAGAAAAAAGAGGATGGGGAAGCTGTTATCATGGGCTTTATCGAGGACATCTCCAAAGAAAAGCTGGAATATGTAACGTATCTTAAGGAAACACAATTTTATCATATGCTGCTTTCAGAGAAGCAGGCCTATGGACATATCAATATAACGCAGGATCAGTTTTACGGTATGGGAGGAATCTGGAATCTATACAATGAGCTGAGCGAAAAGCTGACGTATACACAATTATATACACGCTTTATTCATAAGGTTGTACATCCGGAGGATCGAAGAAGCTATATGGAGCTGATGGACCGCAGTAATCTCACGCAGTCCTATGAGAACGGAATCACCCGGTTGAAATATGAATTTCGAAGAATCATCGAACAGAATAAAATGATGTGGATGGAAATAGAAATTCTGCTGTTTAAAGAACCGCTTCAGAATGAATTGATGGCGCTGATGTATTTGACAGATATCGATGAACGCAAGAAAAGCAGCTTTCAGCTTCGTTATGAATCTGAATTTGATCAGCTTACCGACGTATACAACAAAAAAAGCGCGGAAACCAAAATCATGCAGTGTCTGCGCAAGCAAACGGAGGATTTGCGTGCCTTTCTAATTCTGGATCTCGATAATTTTAAAGAGATCAATGACAGCTTTGGACATAAGGCAGGGGATGAAATCCTGATACTGTTTGCTTCCCAGCTAAAGGCGGTCTTTCATGAGAACTGTATCGTTGGACGCTTTGGCGGTGATGAGTTCATCGTTTTTATGAAGCAGATAGCATCTGATCAGGAGATTGATGAAGCATTATTGAAGCTTTATCAGAAGCTGCAGGAGGAAAAGCTGTACGATATTAAGTTTAGTGCCGGCATTACGCTTGTAAAAGGCAGCAGTGATTATGAAACTGTATTCGCACAGGCTGATAAGACACTGTATCAGGTGAAAAATTCACAAAAGGGTGTTTACCAGTATTATAACCGAACGCTCAGCTCCATACCGGACATCCGGGAAGGAATTGCAGAAAAGACAGAGGGTACAGGGCTTAGCTATGAGAATCTGGAATTGCTGGAAAAAAAGGACTTTGACACCTATCTGGGGGAGGTGGGCGATATCGCCTATCTCGTTGACCCGGATACCTATGATCTGTTATTGGGGAATACGGCCTTTTATGATCGCGTCGGGCTTACAAAAAGCCAGTGCCGTGATAAGAAATGCTATGAAATCATGCATCGGCGGAAAACTCCCTGTCCGTTTTGTGCAAGGGCGAACTGGTCAAGAGATAAGTTTTATTTATGGAAGGATATGAATACGGCACTGGAACAGGAATTTCTTATTAAAAATAAGCTGATACTGTGGAAGCAGCAGGTAGTGCTGCTGGCAATCGCTGTAGATATTTCCAATGATAAAAGCATTGTCGATTCTCTGGAAAGCCATGCGACGGAAAGTCATTTTCTGCTCAGCGGTATCCAGCATATGCAGGAATGCGTGAATTTTGATGATGCGATGCAGAGCATTCTGGAAACGATCTGTCATTTTTTTAAGGCGCATCATGCCGGAATCTGGATAATGGATGAGCAAAGCGGTCTTTACACGCTAAAAAGTGAATGGATCGGCTGCTATTCCAAGGACGTATGGACGTTGTGTGAGGAGGAGGTGGCGGTACTCAGTGCATGGCTGAGTGCACAGAAGTGGAACCAGCCGATAAAGCTGGAAAATCCGCAGGCGATGATTGGAGAGTCCTTTGATATGTATCAGCTGATGCAGAGTCATCATGTGGAAAACCAGCACTGGATACATCTGGAGGAGCATGGTGAGGAGTTTGGCTGTCTGGTCATAAATAACACCAATGCCAACTTTCAGAATGTGTCCTTTCTGGAATCCTTATCCGGCTTTATCGTAAATGAAATCAAACGGCACCGTCTGCTGCAGGCTACGCTGCATGCCAATCATTATGACCTGTTGACAGATGTTTTGAATAGAAACAGCTATGAAAATAATTTATCACGTTATCAATCCGATGTGGTGCATTCCCTTGGGGTGATTGTAGCTAATATTGATAATCTTAAAAAAATCAATGAGGATTACGGTACCGTTACCGGTGATCAGTATATCCGTCATTTGGCTAATTTGATGAAAATGATTTTTACACAATCGGATATCTATCGTTTTAATGGGGATGAATTTCTGCTTGTCGCGATAAATTGTGAAAAGGCTGTGTTGGAGCATAAGGTTCAAATGCTGAAGGAGAAAATCGAGAAAAATGAAAATTTCAGTGTATCTCTGGGCTTTTCCTGGGACAGCGTGGAATGTGATGTAACAGCGTTGATACATACTGCGGACACTGTGATGAAGCTAAATAAAAAGCGTCATTATGATGAGCTGCACGGTAGTGATGATATGCAGCACCGCCAGCTGCTTAGAAATCTGACAAAGCGTATCCAAAAAGGTGAGTATGTGGTTTACCTGCAGCCGAAGTATCATTTGAAAAGTCATATGGGAATCGGTGCAGAAGCATTGATTCGTCAAAAGCATCCGGAATTCGGTATCCTGCCACCTTCTGAATTTATCCCTGTATTGGAATCCAACGGGGTGATTCGATATATAGATCTTTTCGTTTTTGAGGAGGTATGCAAGCTCTTACAGAAATGGCAGCGGGATGATATGGTCGTATCTCTGAATTTTTCCAGAATCACACTGATGGAGGATGATATAATCAACAGTATGAAGAAAATTCTGGATATGTATGATTTTCCAAGACAATGCCTGGAAATCGAAATGACAGAGAGTACCATGGAAAATTGTTCCGCTATGGTTTATAAAACCGTACAGGAAATCCGGCAGCTTGGCTTACGTATCTCGCTGGATGATTTCGGTATCCGCTACAGTAATCTGTCAGTTTTAAATGATATTCATTTTGATACGCTGAAGCTGGATAAGAGCCTGATTAAAACGCTGGTAAATGAGCAAAGAAGCCGTATTATCCTGCGCAATATCATCCAGATGTGCAGAGATTTGGATATTGAAATGATTGCGGAGGGTGTGGAAACCAGCCGTCAGGAGGATATTCTGAAAACACTTGATTGTCCAAACGGACAGGGATACCTGTTTGCCCGGCCGATTCCGGTGGATACGTTTGAAGATCATTATATTTTGCATCAAACATAGCAGCCTTCCTGCGGATTCTTGTTTTCGTTTCTGGTTGCTTTGAGATGTTTTACATTCTGGAGGATACAGTGATAATTCTCATGAGAGTTCATACCTTTCTATATATAACAAAGCATAGAGCAAGGAAAAAGCTTCTTCCAGTTGCATAATGTCATGGATCGAATGAAAGGATTATTAAAAAAAATTCATACATTAGCTGTATTACAGGCATATGTAATTTTGAAGTTTATGCTTTCTACATTTACATAGGAATCCATATCTTATATTATTATATATGAGTAAAGAGCTGTCATTGTTGTATACGTATCAATATAATGACAGCTTTTTTTGATAAGGAGGCCATTTATATGCAAAATACAGTTAAAAGATTCGTGATGCAGAATTCACTGGAGCGTAATGAAAAAATTTGGTATATTGATTTAGTGAGTGAAATAGGCGAGTTGGGCAAAGAGATTTTGAAAGAAACAGATTATGGGAAAAAGGATTATGCTTTGAATGAAACAAGTGTGGAAGAAATGGGAGATTGTTTATTTTCTCTATTGGGATTATGCTGTGAAATGAATATAGAGGCAGAGAAAGCATTAAAGGCTGCATTAAGTAAGTATCAAAAGCGAAAGGAATGTAAAGGAGATATTGGATCAAATAATTAAATGGAAATGTGAAGAAGTATGTGTAAGTACATGAGGGAATGTGAAGAAGCATGTGTAAGTAAAACCAGATTTCGATATGTAGGTGACGAATCAGGAAATTTAGATTTTTATTATACTTTTTAAATTTTTAAACTGCACTTCAATGCTTGTATAATTGAGATTATGGGGTGTAGCTTTTCACTATTCTTCCATGTTCATTATCTTTTATTGCTTGTCATATTTTTTGATAGCTGTTGACAATGTATCCTTGATGTTCTTTGCTTCTTCCATAGTTTATTATTATGTATATCTGTATGTTTTCTATCTGAAATGTGTGAAAAGAGCAGACATCCTTTTTATAAGGGTACATGGTTCTTTTTATATCCGATGTGTGAGGATAAAGGCTTACGCTTTTTCCTATGCAAGTATGGCCTTGCTCTGACTGCTATAGAATGCATATGGCAGTGCCATTTTGCTGAATTATAATGTCTGTTATTGGATATCGCAGGTATCACTGCGATACCTGTACAGCGTGTGATACGGTTGTGTTTGCACACTTTTGTTTTCAGTCATTTAAGTTGCGTAAAAGCTGAGATTTCCCCTATACTAATATAAGATAGGTGGTATGTATATGAAGATACAGAAAAGAGATGGACAGCTTCAGGAATTTGAAGGAGAAAAAATTGCACAGGCAATTAGAAAGGCATTTCGCAGTACGAATACAGAAATAGAGGAAGCGGTACTGCAGGAAATCATAGCGGATATAACAGAGGCAGCCATATCCAATGAGCAGCTGCTCAGTGTCGAGGTCGTGCAGGATCTTGTGGAAGAAGAGCTGATGCAGCATCAGTATTATAAGGAAGCAAAGAGCTATATTTTGTACCGGCAGAAGCGCAATGAATCCAGACAGGTGCTGCATGATCTGGTGCAGGCAGTACAGCAGGAGGAGCTTGGTACCGTTCTGGCAGATATTCAGCAGACATATCGTGAGGAGGTCTATGATCTTCGCAATCTGCTTATGAAATTTCATTCCTTTTTGAAAGAGGATATGAGAAGGGATGAGCGTTTGCGTATGCTGATCAAGGCCAGTGTGGAGCTGATCAGCAAGGAAGCACCGAAATGGGAATATATCGCCTCCCGTTTTCTTTCCTATGAGCTGCATGAGGAAATCAGTGCCCGTATGCAGAAGCTGGAGCTTTCCCGGTTCAGTAACAAGCTGAAGTACCTGGAGGAGCAGGGATATTATGGAGATTATATCCGCAAGGCTTACAGCGATGCTGAAATAGATGAGCTTGGCGCATATCTGAAGGATGAGCGGGATGCCCTGTTTACGTATAGCGGCCTGGAGCTTGTGAAAAAACGCTATCTGATGTGTTCTCATTCCCATGAGGTACTGGAAACACCACAGGAGATGTTTATGGGTATCGCTATGCATCTGGCAATGCCAGAAAAAGAGCGTGTATACTGGGCAAAACAGATATATGACATTCTCTCCCAGCTGCAGGTGACCATGGCGACACCAACCATGTCCAATGCCCGCAAGCCGTATCATCAGCTATCCAGCTGCTTCATCGATACAGTGGAGGATACGCTAAATAATATTTACAAGAGCATTGATAATTTTGCACAGGTATCCAAATACGGCGGCGGTATGGGACTGTATTTTGGAAAGGTGCGTGCCAATGGCAGTGATATCCGCGGATTTGAGGGCGCAGCAGGCGGTGTGATCCGCTGGATCAAGCTGGTAAATGATACCGCAACAGCAGTAGACCAGCTGGGTGTGCGTCAAGGGGCAGTTGCCGTCTATCTGGATGCTTGGCATAAGGATTTACCGGAGTTTTTGAATCTGCGCACAAATAACGGGGATGACCGTATGAAGGCACATGATGTGTTTCCGGCGGTGTGCTATCCGGATTTATTCTGGAAGATGGCGAAGGAGGACTTAAATGCGACCTGGTATCTGATGTGCCCGCATGAAATTCATAAAATAAAAGGCTATCACCTGGAGGATTTCTATGGTGAGGAATGGGAGGAGCGTTATTTTGACTGTGTGCAGGATCCCCGCGTTCCAAAGCGTGCCATGGTGTTAAAGGACTTAGTGCGTTTGATACTGAAGTCCGCTGTAGAAACAGGAACACCGTTTACATTTAATCGTGATCATGTGAACCGTATGAATCCCAATTCTCATGCCGGCATGATTTACTGCAGCAATCTCTGTACGGAAATTGCACAAAACATGAAGGCGCTGGAGCTGGAGGAAAGCCGCATCGTGGAAGTGAATGGTGAAACGATCGTTGTGAATGAGAGTAAGTCGGGGGATTTTGTTGTTTGTAATCTTGCCAGTCTGTCTCTTGGAAATATCGATGTAAATAAGGATGAGGAGCTGTCGCATATTATTCACGTCATCGTCCGTGCGCTGGATAATGTCATCGATCTGAATTATTATCCGATTCCCTATGCGAAAATAACCAATCGAAAATACCGCCCAATCGGCCTTGGTGTCAGCGGCTATCATCATATGCTGGTGAAGCAGGGATTGCGTTTTGAATCAGAAGAGCATTTACAGTTTACTGATGCCTTATTTGAAAAAATCAATTACTATGCTATTCAGGCAAGCAGTGAGCTGGCAAAGGAAAAGGGAAGCTATCAGGAATTTACGGGAAGCGACTGGCAAAGCGGTGCCTATTTTACAAAGCGCAGCTATGTGTCCGATTCCTGGAAGCAGCTGGAAGCACTGGTGCAAAAGCAGGGAATGCGCAATGCATGGCTCATGGCAATCGCACCGACCAGTTCCACCTCCATCATTGCCGGTACTACGGCCGGTGTGGATCCGATTATGAATAAGTATTTTCTGGAGGAAAAAAAGGGCAGTATGATTGCCCGTGTTGCACCGGATCTGGATGCAAAGACCTTCTGGCTGTATAAAAATGCACATCTGATCGATCAGGAATGGGTAGTGCGCGCAGCTGGAATCCGGCAGCGTCATATTGATCAGGCACAATCTGTCAATCTGTACATTACCAATGAGTTTACACTGCGGCAGGTTCTGATGCTGTATATTCATGCCTGGGAATATGGGGTGAAAACGATATACTATGTCCGCAGCAAGTCACTGGAGGTTGAGGAATGCGAATCCTGTGCATCCTAGAAGGGAGAAGCTATGAGTGATTTATTAAGAAAACCGTTATTTAATGAGCATGGGGACTGCGAGGTAGGTAAGCGCCGCATGATCAATGGGAATACAACCAATCTGAATGATTTTAATAATATGAAATACACCTGGGTATCGGACTGGTACCGGCAGGCGATGAATAATTTTTGGATACCTGAGGAAATCAATCTGAATCAGGATGTTAAGGATTATCGCCGGCTGCATGAGGCAGAGAAAACCGCGTATGACAAAACGCTGTCCTTTCTGATTTTTCTGGATTCCATCCAGACAGCAAACTTACCCAATGTCGGTGAATATGTAACAGCCAACGAGGTCAATCTGTGTCTGACAATACAGGCTTTTCAGGAGGCTGTGCATTCCCAGAGCTACAGCTATATGCTGGATTCCATCTGTTCCCCGCAGGAGCGCAATGATATTTTGTATCAGTGGAAGGACGATGAGCGTCTGTTAAACAGAAATAAGTTCATAGGGGATTTGTATAATGACTTTCAGGAGCATAAAGACGGTCTGCATCTGATGAAAACGATGATGGCGAATTATATTCTGGAGGGTATTTACTTTTATTCCGGCTTTATGTTTTTCTATAATCTGGGAAGAATGGGGAAAATGCCTGGCTCCGTACAGGAAATCCGCTATATCAACCGGGATGAAAATACGCATCTCTGGCTGTTTCGCTCGATGATTTTAGAACTGCAGAAGGAAGAACCGCACCTGTTTACAGAGGAGCTGATTCAGGAGTATAAGGATATGCTGCGCCATGGTGTGGAGGAGGAAATCCGCTGGGGAGAATATGTTATCGGAAATAACATCGAAGGTCTGACGATGGAGATGGTGTCTGATTATATTCATTACCTGGGAAATCTTCGCAGCAATTCACTGGGCTTCGGTCCTCTGTATGAGGGCTTTGAAAGTGAGCCGAAATCTATGGAGTGGGTGTCAATGTATGCGAATGCGAATCTGATTAAAACGGATTTCTTTGAAGCACGTTCCTCAGCATATGCGAAAAGCAGTGCGCTGGTGGATGATCTATAATTCGTTATTTACAAAAGCAGCCTAGCTGTACATTCTTATGAAAGTGTGAGTGTAAGAAAAAATACAGGCAGTGTTTGTATAGTGATATGCTGTGATTGATAATGAAAACGACGTGTCGTAAACTATGATTTTAGAATGAAATACAGATGCTGACCGTTATATTTTTATGAAGGTGTACAGGTCTGTATTAGACTGTATAAGAACAAGGCTATACGAGAAAGGGGATATCCAATCTCCTTTTTTGTTGCTTTTTGGAATCAATTTATTCTAACAGACTTCTACATGACTGTATTTCATCCACTGTAATGAATTGTATAAGGTATAATTCCATTGAACATAAAATAAACATACAAGGATGAAATCATATGGTGAGCAAATGAATTGTTTCTACAGTTAGCCTATGGTAATATTTTTGTAGTTACATTAGGTCAAGGAGGTCATGTTATGAACTATGTATATGCATCCCGTATGGGGAAAACAGAAAAATTGATACAGAAGCTTGCAATTCATGCGATGAAAATAGAAAACGGTACTGAGAAGGCTGAGGGAGATTTTATCCTGTTCACCTATACGGATGGAAATGGCATTGTTCCAAAAGCTGTAGAAAGTTTTCTTGAGCTTAACGGCGGCAGACTGAAGGGGGTTATTGCTGGAGGAAGCAAAGAACGGCATGCCGCAACGTTTGGCTGGGCAGGAGATGTGATTGCTGAGAAATATCATGTACCATGCCTGTATAAGGTAGATGGCGAAGGTAGTGAAGAAGATGTTGTAAATATCAAGAAGGTAATCCGATAGGATTGCTTTTCTTATGAGATTGAACGCTTAAATAAAAGGAAGTTTGTTCTTACTGAGCATATTTTATCTTTCGCGGTCATCATTCTTTCACTTTTTTTATTTGCGTGGTATATTATGGTTAGATTTGGGTAACATATAGTAACAACCCATGCAAAGGAGGCTTTCTAATGAGTGAGAAAAGAAAAATCGTACTGGTTGGTACCGGCTTTGTCGGTATGAGCATGGCATATAGCTTTTTGAGTACCGGAGGAATTGATGAACTGGTGCTGATTGACGTAGCGAAGGAAAAAGCAGTCGGCGAGGCGATGGATTTACAGCATGGTCTGCCGTATGCCAGAGGAAAGATGGATATTTATGCAGGAGATTATGAGGATTGCAGAGATGCCAGTGTCGTTGTTATTACCGCTGGTGCAGCACAGAAGCCGGAGGAAACACGTCTTGATTTAACGGCAAAAAATGCAAGAATCATGAAAAGTGTCGTAGAGAGTATTATGACAAGTAGCTTCGATGGTATCCTTGTTGTTGCAAGCAATCCGGTGGATGGTATGACCTATCTAGCACAAAAGGTGAGCGGACTGCCAAAGGAGCGTGTAATCGGTTCCGGAACGATCCTTGACACGGCGCGTTTACGCTATATGATGAGTGAATATTTAGATGTTTCCAGCTCCAACATCCATGCATACATTATGGGGGAGCATGGAGACTCCAGCTTTGTACCCTGGACACATGCCTATGTAGGCAGTAAGTCACTGCTGGAGCTGCTGGATGAACAGGGAAAGCCGTTATCCGATCTGCATGATATTTATACGAATGTCCAGCAGGCGGCTTATGAAATTATCAATCGGAAAAAGGCAACCTTCTATGGAATCGGGTTATCCTTAAACCGTCTTGTGCATGCAATCCTGGATGATGAAAATGTGATTCTGACTATTTCTGCCTATCAGGAGGGCGAATATGGACAGAAGGGTCTGTATATCGGAGTACCTGCTGTTGTCAACCGTCAGGGAATTCGTGAAGTCATCCGTTTAAAGCTGAATGAGGTTGATCAGGCAAAATTTAATGCCAGCTGCGATACGTTAAAGGGTATCAATCGTGATGTGATAGATCCACTCCTTTAATTCAGACAGTTTTCTGCAGGGGATAAGGAAATGATTGGCATTTTCTTATCTCCTTTTTTATGGTAAAGTTAAAAGGAAAAGAATATCTGGAGGTTATATTGTTTATGAATGAAAAAAGAAAAATCGTATTGGTTGGCTGTGGCTTTGTCGGCATGAGCATGGCATACAGCTTTCTGAATACCGGTGGTATCGATGAACTGGTACTGATCGATGTGGATCAGGAAAAGGCCATTGGTGAGGCGATGGATTTGCAGCATGGATTGCCTTATGCCAGAGGAAAAATGAGCATTCGTGCAGGTGGCTATGAGGAGTGTCAGGATGCGGCTGTCGTTGTCATCACAGCAGGCGTTACACAGAAGCCGACAGAGACCCGCTTGGATCTTACCGCAAGAGATACGGTAATCATCAAAAGTGTTACCGAACAAATTATGTCCAGCGGCTTTGACGGTATTCTGGTCGTTGCGTCCAATCCGGTGGATGCGATGACCTATGTCGCACAAAAGGTAAGCGGGCTGCCAAAGGAGCGTGTCATCGGCTCCGGAACAATTTTGGATACGGCACGTCTGCGTTATATGATGAGTGAATATCTGAATGTTTCAACAAGCAATATTCACGCCTATATCATGGGAGAGCATGGAGATTCCAGCTTTGTACCATGGACAAACGCGTATGTCGGGTGTAAGAATCTGCTGGATTTACTGGATGAAAAGGGCAGAGCTTTATCCGATCTGCACGACATTTATACGAATGTCCAGCAGGCCGGTTATGAAATTGTGAAGCGTAAACGCTCTACCTATTACGGTATTGGCCTTTCCCTGAATCGTCTGGTACATGCGATTCTGGATGATGAAAATGTCATTCTTACGGTATCTGCTTATCAGAATCGTGAATATGGTCAGGAGGGCTTGTATATCGGTGTGCCTGCTGTCGTCAACCGTAAGGGAATCCGTGAAATCGTCAGACTGGATCTGAATGAAGTGGATCAGGCAAAGTTCAATCAAAGCTGTGAAACGATTCGGGATATCAATACCCATGCAGTTGACCCGCTGCTGTAAAACAAAAGAAAAAATGATTTGAAGGAACGCCATGTGCATGGATATGAAGCATCCATGTTGGTTTTCCTTTTTTTTGCCTTGAATAACCGGCTGTATATTATGAAAAAGCATAGGATTTTATAAATACCAGTATGTTAAGAAAGCAAATGCAAAGCAACATTTATTTTATAAAGATGCTGATTTGTTTGTATTATTAACATTATGGTAGCCGCCAGCTTCGAGTATCTAATAAGAGGCCAAAAGAGTTTCTTAAAATATTTTCCATTAACATATATAACTACCGATATCCTGGGGCTTACTACTGAATCGTAAAACGTTTTTGCAATATCATAATATAATGCGTTGACTTTATGATTTTCACACGCATTTATGAGAACCTTGTTTCCGCAGTGGCCTCTACATTTAACACCTCCTTCATCAAGAATATTTTTGAAATAATTCAAAGCACAAATGTGTATGTTATACTAGATTATCTTAATCTTGCAATTTCTCAATTCTAATATGCGATTCCCATACATTTCTTAGACGTTTTATGGTACAATGTAACCGATTTATATATAAGTAATAGACAGATGGGTAACGGTCTACTGTATAAACTAATTCGAGTCTAAAGTAATATTAAGATATAAAGGATAAAATCTATGAATAGCGAACGTGCATGCAGCAGCAAGGAGGGAGAATAAAACCTTGTTTTAAAACGATACTATTATCTTAAAATTAGATAATGCAATTAAGAATTATTTAAGGAATCATTCATTGATTACATTACATATTATACGAGGAGGATTAGTATAAAAAAGAGAATTAGTCTAAATAAGTGTAAAGTAAAATACAAAAGGGCTCATTTGGAATCAGTTTAGATATTTCTACCTATATAGAAGAGACGCACTGCATACTGATAGGTGAGTATAAAACTGATGTCAGATGCCTAATACCTATATATTATAATACATTCGTTTAGACTGTAGTGTTTTTATTACTATTTGTGCCGCAAATAAGAATGGCGGAATGGAGGTTATCATGGAAGATTTTACGAAAGAATTCAAAAATCAATTCACTAAAGCAGATTCATGGTTTTTATATAAAAAATATTTTATCGCAGATCGTGGTAACCTATTATGGCCAGCTTCTTTTTTGTATATAGTATGGCTTCTTTATTTAGCATTTGATAAGTCAGATGTGAAATATGCAACTGCTGCTCTGATTGTAATTTTAGTTCTTATATGCTTTTTTATTATAATGTGGCTAAATGTGAAAAGTGTGATCAATAGAGTCAATACATTCCAATTTACGGAAAATGGCATATATATAAATAAACTTCATTTGTTTGATAAAGATGAATTTTTATATATTTTCACAAATCAATTTTTAATTATTAGAAAGCAAAAACTATCTTTTCATTGTACGCGGGTGATCAAAATAAATAATTCTAGTAAAGACAGAATTATAGAAATGTTGAAAAATTATCAATATAACATTGTAATGAGAGATAAACCATTTTATATAGGACTACGTAATTACAAATAAAAAATTTATAACAAAATCATATACTAAACCACATGATTTTGTTATTCCTATTTTACAATATTTTATGGCTTCCTTGGTTTCCAACATAATCTAGTTCATTGCCGCTTATTTTATCTATTGCCTTTTCCACATAAACATGATTTTGTTTGCAGATGCTTCATTCTTTATGCGATTATATAAAGAATATCCCTATAGACATAAATGTGATTCATAATGTAAAGATTTAGTTCTCTCGATAGATTTTCTTTAATCACACTAAGATTTTCATTTAAGAGAGCTCTAAATCTAATTAGTAGCATATTTGAATACTTGTCATACCTAAATCGTATACAGAATAAGGGGTGCGGATATTCCACAAATTTTGCAAAAAACTCAAAGAAGTTTAAAAGGCCGTACAACGTTAGGACGTCAGTGGAAAGGTACAATGGAAGGATGGATCAATATTATGGGATGGAAATCCGTAGTGATACGAGCTTTGAAAAAGATAAGAGTGGAAATGAGCCTAATCAATATCATGATATTAGCGATAGTAAAAGCATGCAATTAGATTGTTCTTTTTCTAGCTTTCATTTCCTTCAATCTCCTGCTTAAAAGGTCGATTTCCAAAATAATTCTAATGAGGATTTTATAGGGATTTCTTCATGTTTCCTGTATAATAAAAGGGAAGCAGTTTTGCACATAAAAAGGAAATGGAGGATTATATATGAAAGAAACGATGATTGCGACATGGAAGATGGCATATGATGGTATACATAAGGGAATGCAGGCGTTGCATGAGCAGGGGATACAGGAAGCAATTGTGACAGCGATTCAAGATGTGGAACAGCGTGAGGAATTTGTATCTGTAGGGAAAGGCGGACTTCCCAACATTGAGGGGCATGTACAGCTTGATGCAGCCTATATGGATGGTAGTACCTTGAATTTTGGCGGTGTGATCGAGGTAGAAAACATATCCTCTGCGATTGAAGTAGCAGCATCACTCTGCGGTAAGCACTGTAACTGTCTATTGGCAGGAAGTGGCGCGGAGGCATATGCACAAACAAATGGCTTTGCATTTGCGAATAATCTGACGAAGGCTTCAAAGAAACGATATGAAAAGGCGAAGAAGGATGTAGATTTAAAAGCATACGATGGACATGATACTGTTTGTGTACTTGCCGGAAAAGGGAATGACATGGCAGCGGGTGTATCGACAAGCGGCTTATTTTTGAAGCATGCGGGCAGAGTAGGAGACAGTCCAATCATCGGTTCTGGATTTTACAGTGACGCGATGGCAGGAAGTGCTGCGGCTACCGGACTTGGAGAGGATATCATGCGTGGCTGCCTGTCCATTCGGGTTGTTGACCAGATGCGTTGCGGTGTGGCAGTCCAGGATGCTTTGATTCAGGTTTTGGATGCACATATGCAGCGTATGAAGCAAGCGGGAAATCACTGTGATGCCATTTCTATGATCGCAATGGACGTACATGGAAATTGTGCCGCTGTCACAAATTTGAAGGAATTTCCTTACGTTGTGGCACAGGATGGCAAGGTAACGCTGATGGTTGCGGCTTATGAAGATGGAATACATCGCTGTTTCCCTGCAGACGCTGCATGGCTGAAGCAATATCAGGGTGATTAGTATGGTGCCGGTTCTGGATCATATTCATATCACTGTTAGTAACTTGAAACGATCGGAAACATTTTATGATAAGCTTCTGCCATTATTGGGGTTTGATCTGCGTTATAAGGAGTACGATTGTGTAAACGCTCATGAATATGAAATCATAGAATACCATCATGCGCAGTTTTCACTGGGACTCATCAGTCCGCGGAGATGTTTCGAGCGGGAATCTATCAATAGAAGGAAGCCCGGTGCTATGCATCATATTGCATTTCATGTTGAGAATAGACATACAGTCGATCAACTGTATGAACAATTCGTTCAGCAGGATATGCAGATTGTTCACGCTCCGAGGCTTTATCCGGAATATTGTGAAGATTATTACGCGTTTTTTTTCAAGGACAGCGAGGGTATTGAACTGGAAATTACTAGTTATGAAAGAAAAAAGTATTTTCCCTAAGGGGGCAGGCGCTGCTGATTATATCCCTTAATATCAAAGAAAAGATGTGATTATTGATATATCATGCGTAGCTGCATCCCATATTCTTTTTATGAATATGGCTGGAAATAACATAAATATGAGGCAGCTTTGAATAGGAAATGTACATGGGAAAATCTATAGGGCTTATTTAGCAAAATCTATACTCAGAAAGGCATATATTAGAAAAGCATATACTTGAAGATATACATATAGCATACAAAAGGAAGGATCAAGCGACATGGATACATTCCATGCATTCGATTCTTCCTTTATAGTATCCTGAAATTGTGAGTGATGCTATACTTTTCATGTATGTAAAAATCAGTCGAAATACGTGATTTTCTTTGGATCAAAGCGGTCTATAATTTCTTTTGCTTCACAGCCATAGCCGACAGCGACAACAGCCACCGGTAACAGGTGTTCCTCCAGCCTATAATATCGGCGAAAATTATCAATGCGCTCCTTTTTGGGGCCGACTGCACACCAGCAGGTGGATAAGCCCTGATGCCGTGCCTCTATCAATATGTTTTCAATCGCAGCACTGCAATCACAGTACAGATATTCTTCCAAATCTGTAGCATTACGATCACCCATCACGAGTATAGCACAGGGAGCCGTTTTCATCATTCCGGTATAAGGCTGCAGCTTCGTCATTTCATCCAGTGCCTTTCGATTGCGTATGATTATAAAGCGCCAGCTCTGTGTATTTCTTGCGGTCGGTGCATGCATGGCTGCACGCAGCAGCTCCTCCAGTTTTTCATCCTCTACCGCCTTGTCTTCATACCGCCGTATACTTTGTCTTGTCCATAATTCTTCCAGCATATAAGCTTCCTCCTTTATCTTTTCTTTAGTATAGCACAAAATCAGGGAATAGACTTAGTGCAAACACGGGCATTCAACATAAGAGAGAAAATAAATTACGCTGCCTACAGAGCCGGTTGAATGGATAAAGAAACTGCTTCCCTTTTGAACCAACACATCATGGCAATATGTTAGGTGTCAGCCTGTTCATGTATTGGCAGGAACCTCTTTCCTGATCATAACTTGCATATCTCTCACCCGGAAAAAGCTCGATGTCACTTTTTCGTATGGATATAAAAAGAAAGTCTGAAGCTGTAATATTCCCACAGCTTCAGACTTTGTAGATGTTCTTTACTTCAAAACGCGTATAAAGCTAATGCCCGTTTGCATACTCCTTCGGCACTCTATAACCGGCATCCAGCTTCAGAAGATAATCCTTTTCGTACTGCATCAACGTGGAGTAGGTGACAAACTGATATCCCTGTTCCTTCAGCCTTGGCAAAATCGTTTTCAAGCTCTCCACACTTGGCTCATATATATCATGAAACAATATGACAATGTTATCATTTTTCGCTCCGGATAAAGCAGCAGAGGTAATACTGGCAGCATTTTTACTAGACCAGTCTCTGGTATCAATATCCCAGAAAGCATATCCCAGATAATTGGCTTTCAGCAGATTCTTGTTCACTGCGCCATACGGTGGACGGAAATACTGCGGTTCATCACCGCAAATAGCATACAGAGCATCCTGTGTCTTATAAACATTTTCCGCAGCTTCAGAAACAGACATATAGCCATGTTTGGAAGCCGCCAGATCCATGGAGTGATCCCAGGAATGATTACCAAGCTCAAAGCCGCGTCTGTGCATATCCTTTACCGTTTCCTTATTTGCCTCTACATTCTGTCCCAGCATAAAGAAGGTGGCCCTACCTTCGTATTGTTCAAATAAATCCATAACCTGTGTGGTATAGGCACTCGGCCCATCATCAAAGGTGAAGGCAATCATCTTTCTGTTAGGATCAACCTTTGGCTGTGCTTTTACCTTTTGGACATCTCCCTGATACAGAGACGGTATGTTTTTATCCTTTAAGCGGATATATTTCTTATACTCCGCAAACGGTATGGAAATGGTATGCTTCTGATCAGGATGCAGCTGTATCTCATTTTTCGTCATGGACAGCGCAGAAAAATCCTGTTTGATTTCTTTTTTCCAGCCCTGCTTTTCCGCAAGTTTCTTAACCAGTACCGGATAGTCCCGGCGCAGTACGTCCTCCAGTGTCAGCTGCTTATCTATTCTCTTATCATACAGAATCCATGTTGTCCTTGTATCCTTTGGTGTTCCATCCTCCGCAAATACACGCTCATGAAATGCAATCGTAACATAGCGGTCAAACAGTTGTGCGCTGTCATAGTCAATGCTGGTAATTTGCTTTGCTTTTTTACCAGCTGACTGCACTGCTTTTTTCTCATATGCCTTGACCACAGCATTGAGACCTTTTTCTTTAAATGCAGGATATGTAAAAGATACAAATGCTTCATTTTCGTATTCTTCACTGACCTGCTGAATATCCCCATACTCCTTACCGGATGTATTGTAAGCCTTATATTCCTCATATGGATCTGTAAACAGCATTCCGCTGATCTTCCATAAACCAAAGCCTGCCGTTGCAATCAGCACAACACAAATACCCACCAGAATCCCCAACCGGTCTTTTCTCAGTTTTTTTCTTTTCGTATTCATAATCCCTCCAAAACAGCTATCTGGTAATATTATAGCATTCTTTTACAATATTTACCTAAGAATAGTCAAAATCATGAAAACTTTAGAAATGCTTCCGGTAGGTTCTTATATGAAAAATACAGAGCTTGGCCATCCTGTAAATATTGTTTTAATGAAAATCTGTATCATTTACTTATAGCATAGCTGGCCATCCTGTAATCATACTGCAGCCAGATGCAGTAAGTTCCATAAGCACATGGTTTAAATCCTACAGAAGCCGTTGGATACATAGCTTCATCCTGTACTTCAACATAAAAAAGCTGGAAATCCTGCTGATCAGGCGAAGCCTGCTGTTATGAGTAAAGAAAGAATTATTAAAAGCTGCTTTGTAGAATGAAGATGAAAAAGCCATACCTGCTGCAGTATGGCTGTATATTCTCAATCTGATAACATAAGGTAAGGCATATAAAAATCTTTAAACGTTCGATTATTTTATAGAAGCTGGAATGACGACATTTTCATTCACCAGCTTCTCGTTTTTATACTTGCGCAGGGTGGAAAGGGAAACAAACTGATAGCCCTGTGCCTCCAGCTTTGGCAGCACCTGCAGGATGGCATCTCTTGAAAAATCGTGGATATCATGCAGCAGGATAACGGAGCCGTCATGTACATTACTCATAATGTTCTGTGTAATGATACCGGCATTCTTATTACTCCAGTCCAGAGTATCCAGATCCCATAGGGCAAAATCCAGGGTAGAAACTGCACGTACATTGTTATTTAAAGCGCCGTAAGGAGGCCGAAACATCGTTGCATCTGCACCGCATGCCGCAAAAATGGCATCCTGTGTTCGATAAATTTCATCCGATACCTCTGCCTTGCTCATAGCATCACTCTTGCTGGCGGCGATTCTCATGGAATGATCCCAGGAATGATTTCCAACCTCAAAGCCTCGTTTATACATATCGCGGACAATATCCGTATTATCAACACCGGTTGTCGGATCCTTTACATTCTGACCAAGCATAAAGAAGGTGGCGCGACCGTTGTATTTCTCAAATTCCTTCATAATGATTTGTGTATTCCTCCAATGTGGGCCGTCATCAAAGGTGAACGCAATCATTTTTTTATTGGGATCCACCTTCTGCTCTGCCGGGATGATCGCGTCTTTCTGATATAATGAAGGAATGTTTCGGTTCGCAAGGCGGATGTATTTCGTATATTCCTGATAGGGAAGGGAAAAGCCCTTTGTTTCCTTGTCTGTATACACATGCAATTCCTTTTTCCCCACCTGTACCTGCATCTGAGAAATACTGGGCTTGTGGATACCGGAGTGCTCTGCCAGCTTCTTTACAACACTGATATAGTCTCTACGCAATGCATCCGGCAGGGTGAGTACTTTTTTTTGTTTCGTATCATACGTATAATGATTGCGGATTTCATCAATCTGTTTCTGGTCAGCGTTGTAAATTTTCTGTGTAAAGGTAAGGTTCACATACTGGTCAAACAGCTTTTCACTGGCATAATCGATTGCGACATACATCATACCGTCGTGCTTACGTTTGGTCTGGATGTTATTGCTGCGATAGCTCTGTACTAATTCATTTAACTGCTTATCGTCAAATTTTGGATAATAGAAGGATAGATAATAGGTATCCTCTTTTTCTTCCGTGAAATGCTCCATCGTTCCTTCCTTTTTGTTTGTTTCATCATAGGTATTGTAGGCTGCGTATGCATCCTGTGCCATGATTTTATAGACTCCGAAGCCTCCTGCAAGCAAGAGAATCGGTATCAGTATTAACAGCATCAGCCGCTTTGGCTGTATATGTCTGTCTGTTTTATGTTCCTGTATCATCATTACTTTCCTCCTGTATAGTTCTGAAGCTGCCCGCACGGAATTTTAAATTCCTGTGTTCCCATATATCCCGGGGCAATGGAATATTTTTCAAATATGATTACAACATTGCCGTTGTCATCTATATAGAACGGCTGATTTTTACGGATCCCCTGAAATCCCATAGCTCCGTCAAAATAGCTCGCATTTTCATCCTGCTCCATGCGTTCCTTAATCTGCTTACGAATACTGCTGTTGATAAGCTCCTCATAATCTGATCCAAACAATTCCTCCAGTGTGATGTCCTTTCCAGTGGATAAATCCAGGTTAAAGGTCTGATATTCCTGCATGGAGGTATTCAGCTGATAATTGGTCATGACCTGAAAGGATAACAGATTGCGTTTATTGCAGGTGATCTTATAATCAATCGTCACTTCCGTTTTGGCCGTCAGCGATTTCATATTTTCTTTTTTCATCATTTCTCGTACCTGTTCGCTGTCCTTATACAGCTGTCGGGTTGTTTTGTTTATACGTTCCTCAATCTGCTTATTTACACGTTCCTCCATATCCGGATTTCCAGTATTTTTCACCTTTGGTACTTTCACACTGAGGGAGTCCACATCACTTGTCTTTTTATATTCCCTGACACAGAGAATGCGGGAAACATCACCAAGCAGTGGAATGTCGAATATGCTTTGTGCGAATGCCGGTACGGTATTCAGCATAATCAGATATAATAGAAAGGCGGTGCTGAGTGCCGGCTTCCATACCTTACGCAGAGTAAAGCGGTGCTGTTTCTTCTGTGCCTGTTCCATGCAGGAATCCATAAAGCTGTCCAGATCATCCGGCACAGGCAGTGCTTCATATTCCTGTCGTAGCTTATCCATGTTTTTCATATCTCATATTCCTCCATCTGTATGCGCATCTCCTTCAGTCCCTTATAAAGCCTTGTCTTCACTGTGCTCAAGGGAAGGGAAAGAATATCCGAAATCTCCTCCAGCTTTCTATCTTCAAAATAGCGCAGGAGGATAATGGTTCTGGTTTTCGGATCCAGGGTAAACAGCAGCTGATGGAGCTCCTCGCTCAGGAGGATGTCTTCCTGTTCCTGCAGCATCGTATCCTCTTCCAGCGGGTAGATGGATTCACGGCTCATCCGGCGAAGCTGATCCAAACAGGTGTTGATCAATATACGGTAGAACCAGGTATCCATGTATTCGCTATTCTTCAGGCGGGGAAGATTTGTAAATGCCTTGATCATTGCATTTTGCAGCATATCCTTGGAATCCGCATCGCTGTGCATATACGAATAAGCCAGGCGATACAGGCGTTTTTCATTTGCTTTTAAGTAAACCTCTAGATCCTTTGGATGCAATCGCTGTTTCATGTACCGTGTCTCCTATCTTGCTGTTTCAGTTATTAGACGCATATTGCAGGAAAAAAGTTTGAAAAATTTATAGAAATTTGTATAAATTTGTCGAATCCTGTCCATATGTATTATGACATGAAAGACCGTTTGCGCATACGGATAACTTCTTAAAAAAACTTAAATAAAAAGAAGGCAATTCTCTTTACAAATGTCTGAAACAGGAGCATACTATAGTTATAAATTGAGAATAATTCTTAATATTAAAGGAGGAAATATTATGGATCAAACAGCATTTTTCAAACTGAGTTACGGTTTATACATCATTTCAACTACATTTGAAGGAAAGGATGCAGGCTGTGTTGCAAATACACTGCATCAGGTGACTTCTTCACCTGCACAGCTTGCAGTGACACTGAATAAGGATAACTATACCGAGCAGCTGATCGAGAAGTCAGGACGTTTCGCTGCCGTGGTACTGACAGAGTACTGCGATATGGATACGATTAAAAATTTTGGATTCTGTTCCAGCAGGGATAACGATAAATTCGAGAAATGTGTATATCAAAGGGATACACACGGTGTTCCATATCCAAAGGAGCATATGGCAGCACGCTACAGCTTGAGAGTTGTGCAGACACTGGATTTGGGAACACATGTTATGTTTGTTGGTGAAGTAGAGGAGGCCGAGGTGCTGAGTGAGGAAGAGGTTATGACCTATGCCTACTATCATCAGGTGAAAAACGGAGCAACTCCGAAGAATGCGCCAAGCTATCAGGAAAAGAGTGAAAAAAGCGGCTGGAGATGTACAATTTGCGGTTACATCTATGAAGGAGATCCGCTTCCGGAAGACTATGTATGTCCATTATGCGGAGCGCCGGCTGCTCTCTTTGAAAAGCTGTAACAGCTGGAATTGAATTCGGTAAATGTAAAGAACCGAATCAGTGATAAGGGAAAGGCTTTGCTTACGGTTTTCATACAAGCAGGATGTATGCAATTTCCTGCTTATTTGGAATAGCATATCCGTTCTCATGTGGATGATCAATCCAGGGCAGTGTGGATATTAGCTGAATATAGAGTCTGTTCCTATATGAACCGGCTCTTTTTTTCTATACAGGGAAGGCAAATCGCTATCCATCTATACAGTAGCATTCCCATGTATCCTACTTGTATCCTGTAGCAGTAAGCTTACCTTTTTTATTTCCAGGGAAATGAGTGCTGTTTGCATGAGCTGTTATTTTTTAAAAGAAAAGTGCGGTTGGCTGTATTTTGAAATATATTATATGCGTATTGCTATGTACGAACTTCCTGTATACAGGTTAGATTAGGTGTATCCCGTCTTCTTTTCATAATTTCCCTATATTATATAATGTTACAAGGATAGCGGCTTTTCTATTTACCGTGTTTCTGATACGTGATTGCTTTTGCATTTGCGATACCTTACATATATAAGGAAGAAATTCATACGTTGCAAAAACCGGCAAGAGCAAATATTCCATAAACACAAATATTCATGAGATGCAAAAAGCTATATAAGAAATATCCATTTAAAGCAATATTTCATGAGAAGTAAAAAATTATATGAAGAAGAAATACTAAGAAAATAATTCATAAGAAAAAATAATTCATAAGGAAAGAAAAAGATATTCATTAGAAAAAGTTACTCATTAGGAAATTATGCATTAGAAAAATATATTAAGTAGGGAAAGAATTCATAAAAGGAATAATAAAATATGGAGTAAAAATCTATGAAAAAAAGAACACCTCACGATGCTCTTGATAATATGCTGGATGATGTCAGAAAATGAGAATTACGATTTGTATATGGTAAGGATGCCGTTGTCATTTAAGTTTTGAAGTATCAGTATAAGGATTGGAAGGATGAAAATACCAAGAAAGCCGAACAGCTTCGCTCCCAAATACATACACAGCAGCATCAGCAGGGGATGCAAACCAATCTGTTTACCGACGATTTTCGGTTCGATAATATTGCGTATGACTGTTATGATAAGATACAGGATCAGCAGCCCGACACTCGTTTTTATCTGGTTATTCAGAAAACAGATGAGAATCCAGGGAATCATGATACCACCGGTTCCAAGGACTGGCAGTACATCAAAAATGGCAATTAAGAAAGCGATGACCAGGGCATTTTCAATTCCCAGAACATATAGACCTATGGTCAACTCCAGAAAGGTCAGCAGCATAATTTTCCCATAGGCAAGTGCAAAGCTCGCAATCGTATCCGTGAAGTAATGTCTGGCGGTGAATACGATCTGTGCCCCCTTTTCCGGTAACTGCCGTATGATAAAGGAAATGATACGCTGATAATCTGCATTAAAGAAAAAGGAGGAGATTATAGCGAAGAAGAAGGAGATAACAAGGTTAGGAAGGGAAGCGGCTGCGCCGGTAAACATAGATACCAGACTTTTTGATATCGAGGAAATGATACTGTATAAGGAGCTTTGCAGACCATCCAGGAAGGACTGAATCGCCTGCGCACTGGTGATATCGACCTCCTTCCATACACTTTCCACATTTCCAAGCGTATCGTTGAGAAACGGCTCCAGATTTTCCTGATACAGCCTTGGTATATTTTCTACAAAATCCTTTAGAAAGGCAAAGCCCTTCATGGAAAGCAGGGTCACAAAGACACCGATCGTTGTATAAAATAGCAGAATCACAATTGTAGACCACAGTCGTTCATGCCCGCCGCTCATCGCAGTCAGCTTTTTAATCAGCGGACGCAGCATAAAGGCAATCAGAAAACCGATAAGAAAGGGCATAATGGCATATATGACATAGCGCAGAAAGACGTACAGCAATGTGATGATGATACAAATATAAACAAAATGAATGATAAAGGCTCTCTGTTTTTCGGTATTCATAAGGATTCCTCCTTTTTATTTGTGTTCTTGAAACATGCGGAAATAGGTTGCCATATACATAAGAAAGCTCATCGCAAGTGCGGCACCGGTAACGAGCATGAGCAGGGTTGACCAGATTGTATTTTGTATCGGAAGCAGAAGCATTGCCGCCATGGCTACATAGAAGACTGCTGTGGATACCTTGCCAAACCATAAAGCACCATTCAGATAGCCGCCTTTGCGTGTTAGGCGCAGCCAGCAGATCAGCATGGATGCCTCTTTGACCAGAAACAGCAGAAAGAGCCATATCATGTGATCTACACGAAACAGCAATGCCAGAAGCAGGGCAAGCTGCAGCAGCTTATCCGCTATCGGATCCAGCTTTTTCCCGAATTCAGATACCATATGAAATCTTCGGGCAATGAATCCGTCCAGAAAATCTGTGATACCGCATATGATAATCACAAGTGCGGCAGTTGCTTCCTGTCTGTTCAAATAACAGTATAGAAAAAAAGGAATGAGAAGTATGCGGATTCCTGTCAGAAGATTGGGAATCGTCAGGACATCGTTACGTTTCATTTCTCATCCTCCTTTTTCCGTCGTTCATTGATAATCGAAAACAGACGTTCTGCGTTGATACGCGATATGGCTTCAATTCTTGTCGGGAAAGCCTTTTGTAACCGGCTATGGGTGCGTTTACGTTTGTCGTGAAAACGGGAAATCCGCTCCCGCAGCTTATCAATATGCTCCAGCAGTATGTCATCCGCATTTGTGGAATCCAGAACACGCGTCAGGGCATCGCTTAAACTATCCTGTAAAGACAAGATACTGGCATTGCTGAAATCCTGTCGCAGCTCGCGGATACTTTCTTCGATTTCCTGAAAATCCTTGTTCTTGCGTAACAAGGCAAGCGCTGTTGTGAACAGGTCATAGCAAAAGCCGAGCACTGCCACCACGCATACGATGCTTTGAGACAGAGGGGACAACAAATTCACAAGGTCTCTTACGGCCGGGTGCACAAGGTAGTAGACGACTAAAGCCATACACCCGAACAGCAGGGAATTTTTCAGGCAGACGCGCCCATTGATATTAAACGGATACGTGGAATAATCCCACCACTTCGTATGAAAGAGAATCTCCATACCCCAGCTCGTTATATACTCTAATGCACTTGTCACGATCATTCCCATAACAAACATAAGGGAGGCGCTGTAGCCGAAGGGATCCAGAATATGCAGAACCACGAGTGCACCACAGCCATAGATCGGACAATAGGGGCCGGCGAGAAAGCCGCGGTTGATAAATTTATGAGCAGGGATACTGCAGTAGATGCATTCACAGAGCCAGCCGAAAAAGCTGTACAGGAAAAAGTATAGTATGATTTCCATAGCGTCCTTTAAAACTCCTGATATAAACGCACATCAGCGAAATCACGAATTGTCATGCGGGCATCGCTGTATTTGCGTTTTTCCTTGTCATTCACCACGATGACATCAATTCCGGCATTCCGTGCTGCCATCACACCGTTTTCCGTATCCTCAAATACGATGCAATCCTCAGCCCTGAGCCTGATATTGTGCAATGCCTCCAGATACATTTGCGGATCCGGCTTGGAGCGCGTCACCTGCTGAGAGGTTACGACATAATCAAAATAGGATTCTATATGCTTTTCCTTTAATATATGGGAAACGATTTCCGTTGCATTGTTGGTGCAGAGACAGATTTTATAATTTTTCTGCTTCAGATATTGCAGGAAAATCAGCGCATCCTTTTTCAATGGGGCATTGTCATAATGCTCCAGCAGAAAGTCGCTCACTCTGCGCACCAGCTCTTCTCCCTCAACTGGGTCATCCACCTCCTGCAAAATACGTGCTTCCATTTCCGCAAAGCTGCGTACTCTGGATTTTAGTATTTTCAGTATGAGTGTTTTCTGAACGGTTTTCAGCTCACTCAGTGCCTGCTTGAAATTTATATTTTCGTAGGTGTTGATCAGGGTTCCATCCATATCAAATAAGATTCCTTTTTTTATCATCGAATGTTCTTCTCCTTTCCCATGATCGTATCCAGAAACTGATTCAGCTTTTCCAGTCCTTTGCCAATCATTTCCTTATCCTTATAATTGTATTGTTTCCACTGCTCCTCATAATGTATCTGCAGCTTACAAACGATTGCCTGCACACACTGCATTCCTTCCTCACTCAGTCTCAACTCGACACTGCGCTCATCCCGCTCACTTTTCCTGCGGTTGAGATAGCCATTTCGCTCCAGCCTTTTGCAGAGTGCGGACATATTGCCGGCATCGGTATGCAGGGCCTTTGCGACAGCCCCAATCGTGATACCTGGGTGCTGCTGTATATAAGAGAGCACGGAATACTGCATGTCTGTTATGTGATAGTGTTCATATTCATCCTTCAGATAGCGGGAGCGCTGAAACATCAGCTTCCGGTTCAGTTCTTCTATCTGTTGTTCATACAGTGTGATATCCATAGCGTCGCTTCCTTTCCTTTATTATATGTGATTTACATATTTTACAACCGGCAGACAGTGATGTCAATGGGCTTTGGTATTGCAAGGAAGCCTGCAGATAAATTTGTGAAAAATTTTCATTTTCCGTTAAATGAAAAAATCAATAAAATTATGTATGAAATCGCTTGCAAAAATCATAAAATAAGATACAATATAACTATACTAGAAATGATGAAGGAAAGGGGCGATTGTCTATGACAGCAAATCGAATCATGAAAAAACCTGACGTAGACAGAGCGTTTCCTGACGTACCGGATGAAGATGTACGTAGTTTCTTCGCGGCCTTAGAATGGATGTAAAGTGCGATTGCTTTGCGTCCGTTTTTTTATTCAGATGATTCAGTAAACTAAAGGAGGAATTAAAATGGATCAGAAATTCAACAAAGCATTCTGGGATGCATGTGCAAACGGTGATTTTGCGACGGTATGTGCCGAAATCAAAAAGGGTGCTGACATCAACTATCAGAACGGTGATGGAAGAACGGGTCTGATGCGTGCTGCAAAGCGTGATTACAAGGATATCGTAAGAGTGCTGCTGGATAATGGTGCAGAGGTAAATCTGGAAGATAATAAAGGAAAGACAGCCATTATGGGCGCAGCCAAAAAAGGAAATAAAACTATCTGTAAGAAGCTGATCGAGGCCGGTGCAGATGTAAATAAATCAGACGATCGTGGAAGAACGGCACTGATGCGTGCGGCTTTTCTGGGACATGATCGCTGTGTTGAGGTGCTGCTGGATGCCGGTGCTGAAATCAATGCGCAGGATGAAGTGGGAAGAAGTGCGTTGATGGAGGCCTGTGTGGCATTTAAAAAGGATGTGATCCGTATGCTGATCGAACGGAATGCGGATGTGAATCTCTGTGATAACAATGGCTGTACGGCACTGATGCGTGCAGCATATGGCGGCTATGTAGGGCTTGTAGAGGATCTTCTGGCAAATGGTGCTGATAAGGATTTGATCGATAAGGAAGGTCATAAGGCAGTTCACTATGTGCGGGAAGACTGTCTGGCTCAGCTGAAGCCGATTCTGAAGTAGGAGGGTCGCTGTATGAGAGACTATCTGAGCCATGAGGTACGAAACGTAGTCGTACTGGGACATAGCGGTGTTGGAAAAACAGCCGTTATGGAAAGCATGCTGTATTATACAAAAGCAAGTGACCGCTTTGGTGTGACCAGTGAGGGAAGCTCGCTGATCGATTATGATCCGGAAGAAATCCGCCGCGGGATTTCCGTTTATGCATCGCTTGTACCGATTGAGTGGAAGGACTGCAAAATCAATTTTATTGATACACCGGGATATGCAGATTTTATCCGTGGTGCGGAAGCAGGCATTGCGGTAGGTGACAGTGCGCTGATTGTTGTGGATGCGAAGGATGCTGTACAGCCTGGTACCATTAAGGCATGGGAGGCAGCACAGAAGCGCTCCATTCCAACCATCTTCTTTGTAAACAAGCTGGATGAGGAAAATGCATCCTTTGATCAAGCGTATTCTGTATTGCGCGATACCTTTGGAAAAAGCGTTATCCCGTTTGAGGTTCCTATCATGGAAAATGGTAAGACCATAGGCTCCGTAAATATTCTGCGTGATAAGGCCTGGTATTTTGAAGGTCCGCTGGCTGATCCAAACAAGGCGCAGCCGGTACCGGAGGATATGCAGGATATCGTTGCCGAGTATAAGAATCAGATTGCAGAGGCTATCGCTATGAGTGACGATGAGCTGATGGAAAAATATTTCAGCGGTGAGGAATTTAGTGAAGCAGAGCTGACAAGAGGGGTTCGCCTCGGTGTACGAAATGGAGAAATCCGTCCAGTTTACAGTGGAAGTGCCACCCATAGTGTCGGTATTGAGCGCTTAATGGATTTGATTGTGAAATACTTCCCTACGTATGGGGAAGCGGGAAGCGTAATGGTTACCGATGCGGAAAGCAACGAGCCGGTTATGCTGGAAACAAATGAGAAGGAAACACTATGCGCCCAGGTGTTCAAAACGGTTGTCGATCCGTTTGTCGGTCGTATCTCCTATATTAAGGTACTGACAGGGGTTATGAGCAGTGATTCCGTTGTTTATAATGCAACAAAGGAACAAAACGAAAAAATTTCAACGATATTCATTGTTAAGGGTAAGCATCAGACGGCCGTCGGAAAGCTGTTTACCGGTGATATCGGTGCAGTAGTTAAGCTGCAGGTTACGCAGACCAACGATACCCTGTGTGAGAAGGGAAAACACTATCTTGTAGATCCTATCAAATTCTCAGAGCCGATGCTTGCTATGGCTGTCTTCCCGAATTCCAAGAATGATGAGGACAAAATGAGCAATGCACTTGCCAGAATGGTTGAGGAGGATCCGACGCTGCGCCTGGAAAACAACAAGGAAACCAAACAGACGGTTCTCTATGGAATCGGAGATCAGCATATTGACGTCGTATTAAACAAGCTGAAAAACAAATATAAGGTAGAGGTACGCCTGGAAACGCCGAAGGTGCCATATCATGAAACGATTCGTAAAACGGCTGTCGGTGAGGGACGTCATAAGAAGCAATCCGGCGGTCATGGACAATTCGGTCATGTATTTGTGGAATTTTCACCAAATCCGGATGAGGAAGAAATGGTATTTGAAGAAAAGGTATTCGGAGGAGCTGTACCGCGCCAGTATTTCCCGGCTGTGGAAACCGGACTTCGCGAGTGTATGCAGCATGGTCTGTTGGCTGGATACAAGGTTGTCAATATTAAGGCTACGCTGCTGGATGGCAAGTATCACGATGTCGATTCCAGTGAAATGGCATTTAAGCTGGCTGCCCGTCTTTCCTATAAGGCAGGGATTCCGGAGGCAAAGCCGATTCTGCTGGAGCCGATCATGAATGTGACAGTAAAGGTGCCGGATGAATTTACCGGAACGATCATCGGTGATTTCAATAAGCGCCGCGGGGCAATCATGGGAATGGATATGGTTGACGGCTATCAGGAAATCACTGCACAGGTACCGTTGGCAGAGATTCAAAAATATCCAATTGAGCTGCGTGCAATGACACAGGGACGTGGTGTGTATTCACAAAGCTTTGACCGCTATGAACCGGTTCCGTCCAATATCGCAGATGGAATCATTGCTCAGCATAAGAAGGAAACAGAAGAATAGACATATACGGGGATCTGGAATACCAGGTTCCCGTGTTTTATTGAACTGAGTCATGCAATACAGAAGACTGCAGGGTGTAGGAGATAAGGAGGCAGTATGAAAACGAAAATTATAAATGCAAGGGTTATATTGAATGCAAAACGTCAGATTTGTGAGAGGACCGTTATAATCAGCGATGGCTGTATTGAGTGCATATGCGATGAATCTGAATCCTCTGTGTGTGACCGGGTGATCGATGCTGGTGGCTTGTATTTATCGCCTGGTCTGATGGATACGCATACCCACGGCATCGGAGGCTTTGATTTTAATACCTGCGCGGCAGAGGATATGGAAGAAATTATCCGTCTGGAGCAGGCAGAGGGGGTTACCGGCTTTCTCTCCAGCCTGGTTGTGGAAAATCATGAGGCGACAATGGAGCGTCTGCATGTACTGGATTCTCTGGTTAAGGAGCCTTTTCTCGGTATCCATCTGGAGGGACCATATCTGAACAGGAAGCAGAAGGCTGTAATGAAGGAAGAATATTTGCGGTTGCCCGATTTTGAAGAATTTTCACAGTTTTTGAAGGCTTCTTCCCATATTGCATCTATGACGATAGCTTGCGAGCTTTTACATGCAGAGCAGTTAATTGCCGAGGGAGCAGAGAAAGGCATTGTCATGAATATCGGGCACAGTATGGCAGATGCAAAGCAGGTGCTGCAAGCTCAAAACGCAGGTGCTAAGGGAATCACGCATCTTTACAATGCAATGAGCCAGCATGAGCACCGCAATCCGGGGGTCGTGACAGGTGCAATGATTTCAACGCTGATGTGTGAACTGATTGCGGATGGGTTTCATGTGCATCCGGATGTGGTACATGCGACATATCGTGCGTTGGGAGATGACCGCATTATTTTAATCAGTGATGCTAACCCGTACAAGGCGGTAGCTGATGGAGAATATCCGTTTAGTGGAAAGGATATCATCATTCAAAACGGAAAAGCGACAGTGAAGGAAACCGGCCGCATTGCCGGCAGTACATTGGCGATGAATACAGCGCTGCGTAATATGTGTACGTTTACCGGCTGCAGTATGGAAAGTGCTGTGCGTATGGCTGCGTATAATCCGGCAAAGCTGTATGGCTGGAAAAAGGGGTCGATTGAGCCTGGCTATGATGCAGATTTAATTCTTATGGATGAGAATTTCTGTATCAAACAGGTATGGCAGAAAGCGTGCTTTCAGTAGTCACATAGCAGCTACGATAGAAGAGAAAGAGTGGGAAAGCATACCGCGATTGCGGATTGTACAGAAGTCACAAAGCCCTTATATATCATAGGATTTACATAGGATATCATATAGGCATCATACAATGGTTTATATAAAACAACTCTTGCAAAGTGACATTTTAAGAGCTATACTATAGTTGTATTCAAACGTATACCAATAGAGATAACAGAAAGCAGGCTTAAAATCCTGCTTTTTTAGACGTTATTTACGAAAAAAGTTAACTTTTTCATAAAAACCGCCCATTTTTTGAATATGCAGAAATGTATACGTTTAGAGATGGGAGGGGTAAGAAATATAAATTTTTAATGTTTAAATGTTATGGAAGATGGTAAAAGGAGGAATACATACTGTATGAGAAAATTAGTAAAAGTACTTGCATCAGCTGCATTGTTAGCTGTATGCATAACACCAACCACGTTGTTTGCTGCTGAGACTGAAACAGCTAAGACAGTGGAAAAAGTCTCCAACGCTGTGGCTGAAATCAACGGCAAAGAATATGCGACATTGGCTGAGGCTATTCAGGAAGTAGAAAATGATCAGACAATCAAGATACTTGATAATATGGATTTAACAGGTAATATAGATGTACATGACAAAGCGTTTATATTAGAATTAAATGGTAAAAATATAACTCAGGTATTAAATGAAACTATTAAAAATACTGCTGCACCATTACGGTTATATAACTCAAAATTAACTGTAAATGATAGCGTGGGGACAGGTTCAATCTTTGGACACCAATGCGCTGTAGGTGTATTTATCAATTCAAAACTAATTCTGAATAACGGCACATTGAAGGGGTCTTGGTATGGTATTTCTGGTAACGGTTTAAATCAGAATGGAACCGAGATTACAATCAATGGCGGTAATGTTTTAAATAATGACCCTGATGGAACAGGAGCAGCTATCTATCATCCTCAAACAGGAACTATCACAATCAATGGTGGTATTATTCGTGGGGATCTCGGAATTCAGCTATGCGCAGGAAATCTTTCTGTAGTAAGCATCAGTGGTGGAGTGATTGAAGGAACAGGGGAAGATGAGCGTTCAAGTAAAACCAGTGATGGTGCAGTACCTGACGGTGCTGCTGTATCTGTTGTCAATAGAGCAGGCTACAGCTCTGTACCAAGTGTGACAATTACTGGTGGGGTTTTTAAATCTACACATAGTGAAGGACTTCTTGCATATACTTGGTCAAAAGATACAGCATCTGAATGGCTGGAAGCAAAAGATCATGTAAAGGTTTCAGGTGGTACCTTTGATTCTGATCCATCTGCTTTTGTAGAGGATAACTATAGAGCATTTGCTTCTGACGGTAATTATACCGTAGCTCCATTAGCTTCTAAGGTTACTCTTTCTAACACTGAATTAACAGTTGAAGAAGGACAGAGCAAAACACTAGTAGCTTCCTTAACCCCAACAGATACACTTGAAACAGTTTCCTGGTCATCAAGTGATGAAAAGATTGCTACCGTTAAAGACGGTAAGGTTACAGCAGTTGCTGCTGGAACTGCAACCATTACTGCAAAAACTGAAAGTGGCATTAAAGCTGAATGTAAGGTAACTGTTACAAAGCCTGTAAAAGTGGAAGAATTGCCTTCTATTGATACCTCTAAACCGGTTGAGGAAGTTACTGTTGGTATAAGTGATGAAAAAGCAGGAGAAATTTTGAAAAATGTTGCTGATCAGATTGTATCAGGCACAAAGGACTTTGCTTCTACTGAAACTATCAAAGCAGTAGCTGAAGCGGTAAACAAAGGAGAAAGCATTACCGTTTCTACAGAAGTAAAAGAAGCAGATACGAATAAAGCAGAAATCAAAGCTGATGCTGAAAAAATTCAGAAGGAATTGAAAACATTAGTATCAGAAGATAAAGCAAGCGCTTCTGTAGCAATGTATCTGGATATCAATGTATTGATTAAGACAGACACCCAGGTATTGGGTAATGTCACAAAATTGCCGCAAGAAGTAACCTTTATGATTGCTATTCCGGAAAAGCTGCAGGCAGAAGGAAGAGAATTCAAAGTTATGCGCGTACATAATGGCGAGGTTACCATGCTGGATACTACCATGAATAAGGATGGTAGTGCACTAACGTTTGATACAAATCTTTTCTCTACGTATGCATTGGTATATGTAGATAAGAAAGCAGAAGAACCAACACCAACACCGGATCCAAAACCGGAACCTACACCAAATCCTGATCCGACACCAAATCCGCAACCTACACCAGAACTAGAAACTACTGTATATAATGTAGTATTCGTGGATATGAACGGTGCAGTTTTGAAAGTCGAAAAGGTGAATGCTAACGGTGCAGCTACAGCACCTGTTGCACCAGCTGTGGAAGGCTACCGTTTTGTGAAATGGGATACGGATTTCTCAAAGGTCACAAAAGATCTGTTAGTTAAGCCGGTATATGAAAAGGTTACAGCTACGGAAAAACCTACAGCTACACCGGAAAAACCGTCTAGTGATAAGAATACACCGGATACAGGAGATACGACAAGTGCAGGACTGTTTACAGCATTTGCGTTATTAGGACTAGTTTCCATGGGAATTATTGCTGTACAGCGAAAAAGAAAACAGCTTATGAAATAAACTAAAAACCGGAGCAATCCGGTTTTTATATGGTTATAATACGTAGTATTGCGAAAGCTACTGCTCCTTTAGATACCGTTCTACTTCATCAGCACGCAGTCTTCTTATTTCTGTATTTGGAAACTGCTCATAGGATGCTCTCTTGTAAACAGGCTGTAGGCTGGAACAGGTCTTGTCCTTGTTCCTTTGTAAAAATATGAGCAAATCGGCTTCTGCACGAAAAATTTTATAAGACTTTCTGCCGTTTTTGTCTGTTATTTCATAAATACCACAGCTTGTATGCTCTGTGGCATCTGCACTGCGCAGATAGAGCTTTGCGACTTCCAATGTTGTAAAAGGGAAATTCCATCGCTGCAGACCGCTGCTTTTCGTTGCGTTCACACAGATACAGCGGCCACAGGTACCACATATGTACTGCAGATGGTTTTCCAGACATTCCCGTGGCTTTCGCAGAGGGGTTATGCGACTGTGTTGGCTATAGCATTCGTTACATTCTTTCATGAGTATCCTCCTGGTCTTGTGAAAACTGCAGGCATCCAATTCAGAAACGCCTTTGTTTATGCAATAAGTATATACTATGACAGTGTGTCAGAGTCAAGAAAGTGCTTATGCCAAACAATAATAATTAAAGAATCCAATTCTGCTGTTCTTTAAAACTTTTGCAAAAATAACAGCAGGATATGCTACAATTAAAGCAGAGGTGAGCAAACATGAAAGAAATAAAAATTACAGATATCAAGGGGATTCAGGTTGGACAGGCTGAAAATGCGGAGGCAGGAACCGGATGCACCGTGATTTTATGCAAGGAGGGGGCAGTTGCCGGCGTGGATGTGCGTGGCGGCGGCCCTGCGACAAGAGAAACAGATCTGCTTCATCCTATCAATATGGTTCAAAAAATACATGCAGTTATGCTTAGCGGAGGCAGTGCCTATGGGTTGGATGCAGCCAGCGGTGCTATGCAGTATCTCGAGGAGCACGATGCAGGCTTTGATATGCAGGTAGCGAAGGTTCCCATTGTCTGCGGTGCAAGCCTGTTTGATTTATCTGTTGGAAATGCACACATACGGCCGGATAAGGAAATGGGATATGCGGCATGTGTGGATGCGGAAAATGATACGGTTTTGGAAGGCAATCATGGTGCTGGAACAGGAGCGAGTGTTGGTAAGCTGCTTGGCTTTGAACGGGCGATGAAAAGTGGTATCGGAACCTGCGGCATCCAGGTTGGCGATTTACAGGTTGCTGCAATCGTTGCCGTGAATGCATGCGGAAATGTTGTGGATTATGAGACAAATGAACTGCTTGCCGGTGTTTATGATGCGAATAGTAACACCATGTTAAAGGCAGAGGATGTATTATTTCAACAAATGGATGCCATGCGTAAGCTGCCGGAGGGAAATACGACAATCGGATGCATCGTTACCAACGCAAAGCTGGATAAGGCGCAGTGTACAAAAATCGCAGGAATAGCACACAACGGCTATGCAAGAGCCATTCATCCTGTACATACCATGAGTGATGGAGATTCTATTTTTGTATTGAGCAGCGGAGAGGTTGAAGTTATGGCAGATGCTGTCGGTATGCTGGCAACGGAAATGATGGCAAAAGCTATCAAACGCGCTGTTCTGCATGCGCAGAGTGCTTACGGACTACCTGCCCATCAGGATATTGTATGAAGATAACGTTTTATCATTGGGGCGTCCAGTGTCCAATCATTGTGGAAATGCTTGAGCTGTTTCACAAGGATAGGAAGGATATGGTAACCTGTATAGATTTTACAAAGCGTGAGGATGTCGCCTTACAGAAGCAGCTGTATTATCCGTTTCTCACCGTGTTTAATGATACCATCCCCTGGTACGGCCCGGTGAATGCAGAAATATTGGAAGCAGTTCGAAATAAAAAGCTAATAAAGGAGGAGCCGTTTTTACTATCGCAATCTAATCATGAGGCAAGAGGAGAGCTGATTCCTCTGACAAAAGACACCATACAGCTGGCAGGGCAGGGCTGTACCTTGTGTGAACAGCATGGACAAATGGAGGAAAAAGCAGCGTTTCTTTGCTCCTGTGGCGTATCACGCTTTGGCTTACTGCATCGGATTGATGGAAATGTTGTGGGCGGTGTGGAATGGCTGCCGTCTTTAAAGGTTCCTTATCCGATACCTAGGGATGCACATACTGCATTTCTAACATGCGTATATCATTCCAGTGAACAGGCAGATTATAAATCCTGGCCCTTGAAACAGCTGGAAGCAGAATTGAAAAAGAGCTATCAGCGAATACTTGTCATCAGTGATGAGCTTGGTACATTTCCCAATGGCCCTATGCAATGGTTTATAAATCACGGATATCGTGATCTGGGCTTGCTGCAGGAGCTAGAGGGCTACGCCCGTCTGCATCTGATGGAAAAGGTGTTAACGATATAGGAATTCACTTTCTAAATAAAGGCAGTATCCTTTTTGTTTCATGCAATGGATACTGTCCTTTTTTTACTTGTTGATTGCTGCATGAATAAGGTGTAGATTGAAAAAACAGATGCATCAGGTAAACAGAAGCATACGGGAATGACAGTTGTATTGAGCGTCTGCTTGCGAATTTACAGAGTAGAGGCGGTGTACATACGCGTTACTGTGCCGTCATTTTCTTTAATCATTGAAAAAAACTCCCATCCGCAGGCTTCATAAAACCGGGTATGACTGGTAATTAAATAAAGTCGCGAAATATCATAGGAGCCGGCATCCTTTCGGATATAATCCAGCAGCCTTTTTGCCAGCCCCTTTCCCCGCCAGGTGGCTTCCACATACAACGCACAGATATTAGGCGTCAATTCCGTACACTCATGAAAATCGTTGGCGATCAAACCAGCACCTGCAATCACCGCTCCGCAAGTATCCACAAGCATGTACCAGCGCGGTAGTAAAGAGGTGCTGTCAATAGATGCCTGCATGCTTTCCTCATAGACAGATAAAGGGATGCCCCATTTTTCATGAAACCAAGTTGCGGCTGTATGCAGAAGGTGTGGCTGCTCCTGCAGAGTGATAATAGAAATATCGTTTGCATTCATTGAAAAACCTCCCTGTTTCAAAAACAGTATAGCATATAAAATGTAATCGGTATCATGTGAATTATTGCACAAATTGATTGGCAGACATTGGGAATTGTATTATAATAAAGGCGTCCTTCATATACAGAAGATATTTCTGCAGGATCCGCTTGTGACCTGTAAGAAATGGGACAATATGGATGGACATCTTTCGATAAACATCGCATCTGTAAGAGAGCGAGAGTAGGAGGACACATATGAAATCGAAAAAAACGCAGTACATGTCCATTATGGCCATGTTTTTGGCTATCCAGATCATCCTGGTAGTCACACCTCTGGGCTATCTTCCCATTGGTCCAATCAGTGCAACGACAATGCATATTCCGGTTATCATTGCAGGAATTGCTTTAGGAAAGAAGGCGGGTGCTCAGCTTGGCTTTGTATTTGGTTTAACAAGTGTGCTGAATGCGACCTTTCGTCCAACACTGACTTCCTTTTGCTTTTCCCCGTTTGTAACCATTGGCGGTATCGGGGGAAACTGGATGAGCCTGCTGATTGCATTTATTCCGCGTATACTGCTTGGCTACCTGGCAGGTCTGGTTTATGAAAAGCTATGCAAACGGGGTGTAAATGAATCTGTTGGAATTGTTGCAGGAGCATTAACAGGTGCGATTACGAACACTGTGCTGGTGTTAGGTGGTATTTATATATTCTTTGGCTCTGCGTATGCGGATGCCATAAAGGTGGCTTATGATACTCTGATAGCCGTGTTATTAGGGGTTGTGGCGACCAATGGAATTGCAGAGGCTGTTTTGGGGGCTGTTGCGACATTGCTTGTATGCAAGGCGATTAAGCCGATTACAAGAAAATTTGACAGAAGAAACTGCTAGCGTTTAGTAAAGGATAGATTACCTTATGATAGAGGACTCTATCTTTTTTTATAGAGCTTGCTGAAATATTATACTTAAAAGGTTAATAGAATAAACTTTGTAGCCTTTTACAATGTGCAAGGTATTATATCGCTACTAGAATAAATTATGCAAATGAATGCTTGTGAAACGAAACTTCTCTAATGGGAGCATGTTAACAGAATAAAGGTTTAGAAACATCATACAGAAGGCTCGTATGGAAGTATTATATAAAGGAATCAGAGGCTCTGCCGCCAATATTATGAAATTAAGGAAGCACGAGGAAAGCAACATCTATTCATTTTGTTTAGATGTTGCTTTGTTTTACTATGAACATTATGAAAGTCATCAACGTTTTTTTGTGTTATTTTAAAGTCCTTGCTAAGAAAGTATTAAAGGCTGTTATAAACGTATTTCTTTAACTCATCAAAAGTATCACAGCTTAAAATCATACGAGAGATACTGTTAAGCTGTTCGATGGTAAGTGATTGTAGCCATGTCGTGGCATCTTCATGATATATGTTTTCAATCAGCTGGTTCAGGATAAGTCGCTCCCCTGCTTCTTTCCCTTCCTTTATTCCTTCTTCTCTGCCTTTCTCAAGTCCCTCTTTATAGCTGTCATTCAGACCATTGCGATAGCGTGCTTCTCCCATCTGAATTGCCATTGCCGTTGACCATAGCTTTTCATTTTTCTGCATTTCCTTGTACTTTTCCACTTGGTGCCCTGTGGGTATAAACACTTTCACCAGCCTTTCCTTCGTTTTTAGTATAGCATCATTTTCATTATTTTCAAATAAGAAACACAACTGCTCAAAGTCATTCAACTTCAAAATTCCCTGCTTTCTTACCAGTTCATTGATTACCGGCAGATGTATGTAGCTGCGTTTTATCAGTGCCTTTTTATTCTCCACCTCTCCCTTTTCGGTACGCATCTGGTAGTGATTCATCAGGTTTTGATTATTCCATGGATATTCATCAATGAAAATTATCTGATGTACAGGCTTCAATAGCTCATACTTCTCCCCGCTGTTTAACTGATCATTCAGCGCTCTTGCCCCATAAAACTCAAAGCGCTTCAATTCTGTTTCAGTAAACGTTGTCTGCATTTCGATACAAAACAGCTGGCCGTTTTCATCCTTTACGTGGACATCCAAAATAATCTTTTTCTTTCCGATGGTCTTGGGGTCCAGATTAGGATTCATAACCGTACTTTCTTTAACCCGTATCCCGGTCACACGTTCAATAATGGTGTTGCGAGCAAAGATGGAGCCTTCATCCTCACGAGAGAGGGTGTACTTGAAGAACAAATCATTGCGGTAATTCAATACATCTTCTGGTTGTTTTCTAGTCATTTGACATTTCCTCGTTTCTGCAAGGTTATTCCTTACACTCTTATATACGAAAAGAAATGTTGTAATTCCTAAAAATTTCAAAAAAAATTAAAATATAATAAAACATTTTTACGCTATAGAGTAAAAACGATATGCAAAACGACCTCGTATATAGTTGCTAATGAGGATAGGGCAATTTGTTATTTGAATAGTGAAATATCTGTTATCTTGTTGTTACCCAGTCAGGATATTTGGATATGTATGATGATAGATGTAAAATTATGCGTTCTTATGAATATGATTTAAAAAAATGACCAACAAGAGGTAAGAAACACAAAAATAAAAGCAAATCATATTGAAAAGCTGATTTTTGTATATTTATACCTTCCTCCTGGTAATTGCTTGATATCGTTTATTATTTCCTATCTCCGCTGTTTATTAAAGAAGCTTAATTTAATGATATTGGTCATGCAGCAGTCTTTTTTCTTTTGTGCATGATATTTGCATTTATGGAAATACTTTTGTATGATAGGTATAGAAGGTGACTTTAAAAAATAAAGTAAATACTGGAGGTATTCACTATGAATGAAATCAAGGGCTTTGTAGGAACCTATGCACCTGGGAAGGGAATTTATTCCTTTCTGTATGATGTGCAGAAAGAGGAGTTTGTAAAGACAGATTTGTTTTATCCGGTCAAGGATGCAAAGTATCTGTCATATTATAAGAATAGACTGGCGTTTCCAACGCAGCTGACAGATGCCGGACTCTGCGTGCTTGTGAATGGAAATGAGCTGCATGCAGGTCTGGAAAACAGTACTGCCTGTTACGTTGTACAGGATGGGGACTGTGTTTATACTGTTAATTATCATGATGGTACCCTGATTCGTTACCGATTGAGTGAGGCTGGGCTGCAGGAGGAGCATATCGTGCATATACAGCATGAGGCAGGCTCTCATCAGGCGATATTAACCGGCTCTACCATTCTGGTACCCTGCCGTTTACTGGATCGTGTCTATGTGTATGATCAAATTAGTATGAAGCTGATTCGCGCCATTTCTTTTCCCAAGGGTACGGGAATCCGGCACGGTGTAATGGATGATCACGGACGATTTTTGTATATGATCAGTGAGGATAGCTGCGAAATATTTGAAATGAATATGGAGCAGGGTGGTGTGATTACCAGAAAGCTGTCCCTGCTTCAAAAAGAGGAACAGGGAGGCGGCGCCGCAATCCGTATCAGTGCTGACGGTAATACTCTGTATGCTTCTGTTCGCGGTGTGAATCGCATTTATGTCATTGATATAGCAAGCTGGAGAATACTGCAGCAGATCGATAGCGGTGGTGACCATCCACGGGATATCAATCTGTCACCACAGGGTGACTATCTGTTTGCCGCTAATCGAAACAGCGGTAATCTGGTGGTATTCCATATTGACCGTATCACGGGAATGCTGGAAAAAAGGGCACAAACGGATACGATACCGGAAGGTGTCAGCATAGTATTTTACAAATAGGAGGAGATTTATATGAGAACAAACAATATTGGTATGGTAGGACTTGCGGTTATGGGAAGAAGTCTTGCATTGAATATGGCAGACCATGGATATAAGGTAGGCGGCTACAATCGCAGCTATGAAGTAACCAAGCATATGCTGGAAGCCTGGCCGCATGAGAATTTTACCGGCTACAAAACATTGGAGGAGCTGGTGGCATCTCTGGAGAAGCCAAGAAAGGTCATGCTGATGGTGAAGGCCGGAAAAGCTGTTGACCTGATTATTGAGCAGCTGATTCCTTTGCTTGAGCGTGGAGATATCATTCTGGATGGCGGTAATTCCTTTTTTGAGGATACGATTCGCAGAGAACGCGATTTAAAGGAAAAGGGGCTGCATTACTTTGGTGTCGGTATTTCCGGCGGCGAGGATGGAGCGCGCTTTGGCCCAAGCATCATGCCGGGAGGAAACAGGGAAGCGTATGAGGAAATTCGTCCGATTCTGGAGGCGGTTGCGGCCCGTGCAGAGGATGGAACTCCATGCTGTACGTATATCGGAGAAAATGGGGCAGGACATTATGTCAAAATGGTGCACAATGGAATTGAATATGCCGATATGCAGTTGATTGCAGAAGCGTATTTGCTGTTAAAACACATCGGGCATCTGAGCAATGCAGCGCTTGCCGAGGTATTTAGCAAATATCAGAAGGGGGAGCTGAACAGCTTTCTGATTCACATTACAGCGGATATCTTCCGTGAGTGTGATGATAAAGGAGACGGTGAGCTGGTGGATCGCATTCGGGATGCAGCACAGCAGAAGGGTACCGGGCGCTGGACAAGCATAGAAGCCTTAAAGCAGGGTGTGGATGTGTCCATGATTGCAGCGGCAGGAAATGCCCGTGTCATGTCCAATAACGAAAACAGGAAAATCGCTGAAAAGCGGTATCCGCATATCAAAATCGCTGAAATATCCAATACAGAGGCATTTGCGGAAGAGGTTCGTCAGGGACTGTATGCGGCTAAAATTATCGCCTATGCACAGGGATTTGATTTGCTGAAGCAGGCAAGCGCTGCGTATGGCTGGAATCTTCCGTTAGGAAATATTGCGTCCATCTTCCGTGCCGGCTGTATTATTCAGGCAAAATTCCTCAACAAAATTACCAGAGCATATGAAAAGGATGCGCAATTATCCCATTTGCTGCTGGATGAGTTCTTCCAGGAGCGTGTGGTTTCCTATGAAAAAAATCTGCGTCAAATCACGGCTCAGGCAGTCTTGAGCGGACTTCCCGTACCGGCAATGGCAAATGCCATCAGCTACCTGGATGCCTTTCATGCCCGGCATGTCGGTGCCAATCTGATACAGGCACAGCGTGATTACTTTGGAGCGCATACGTATGAACGTACAGATGAAGAAGGCAGCTTCCACCATGAATGGAGGCGTTCCGCATGAAGCAGCTGACATTTACGATTTTTGGCGGTACCGGGGATTTAACCTTTCGCAAGCTGCTGCCGGCCCTGTATAATCTGCAGGCGCAACGTAAGCTGGAAGAAGATTTTTCCATTGTCATCATCGGACGCAGAGAGTATGACCATGACAGCTATTGTGCAGAGGCGGCAAGCTGGATCAAGCAGTTTGCCCGCCTTCCCTACCGGGATGATGAATTTTTACGGTTTGCGAATCGCATTCACTATGTAAGGATGGATTTTACGAAACTGGAAAATTATGAAGCTCTGAATACCTTTTATAAAGACCATAATCTCCAGCATCATGTTTTCTACTTTGCGGTGGCTCCCCGTTTCTTTGCTGTAATCGCACAGGGACTTGTACAGGTGGAAAAAGCCTGCAAGGGAAAGGTGATCATTGAAAAACCATTTGGTGAGGACTTGGAATCTGCCAGAATATTAAACGAGGATTTGGAACGTTTTTTCACAAAAGAGCGGATTTTCCATATTGATCATTACCTGGGAAAAGAAATGGTACGCAACATGCAGGCAATTCGCTTTATGAATCCGATTTTTCAGGATGTGTGGAATGCGAAGTATATCGAGCACGTGCAAATCAGTGCGATGGAAACGGTCGGCGTGGAAAACCGGGGCGGCTATTACGATCAAAGCGGTGCGTTGAAGGATATGGTGCAGAATCATCTGTTTCAGATTCTAAGTATTACTGCAATGGAACAGCCGGCTTCCTTCTTCGGAGAGGATATGCATCAGAAACAGCTGGATGTACTGCATGCTCTGCGTCCGGTGGAACAGCTGGACATGGCGGACAGCGTTGTTTTGGGACAGTATTTTCATTATCAGAAGGAGGATCGTGTTGCGGATGACTCCATGACGGAAACCTATGCGGCACTGCGTCTGTTTGTGGATAATGAACGCTGGAAGAATGTTCCGTTTTATATCCGTACGGGGAAGAAGCTGAAGGAGCGGGAAATGGAGGTTGTTATCACCTTTAAAAAGACCAATCCGGATGTTGCGGCAAATGTATTGCTGATCCGTATTCAGCCGACAGAGGGTGTTTATTTTCAATTTAATATCAAGAAGCCGGGAGACAGTGATGAGATTGTGCCGACAAGCATGGATTTCTGCCAAAGCTGTTCCGATATTAACCGGATCAATACACCGGAGGCATATGAACGTCTGCTCGCAGCTGCGGTACAGGGGGATATCTCCTGGTTCTCGCAATGGGATCAGATTGAAAGCAGCTGGAAGTATGTGGAGGAGCTGAAGCAGCGTTATCAAAAGGAGCGCCTGCCTTTAACCACCTATATGGCGGGCAGTGAAGGGCCGAAGGAAGCAGAGGAGCTCTTACAGCGACATGATCATGCATGGGGACACCGTGATGTCTGATGCAGAGGAACAAAAGCAGCGCAGCGCAAAAAAAGCTGCTTCCTATGTGAAGGATGGCATGGTGCTCGGTCTTGGAACCGGAAGTACTGTGCGCTGGCTGATTGAGGAGCTTGGAGCCCGTAAGGATTTAACACATTTAAAAATCATATCCTCATCGAAGGATTCACAACAGCGTGCACAGCAGTATGGCCTGCATATCATAGAGCCAAAGCTTGTCGATCATATCGATCTGGTAATTGACGGCGTTGATCAGATTGATGAGCAGAAGCAGGTTATCAAAGGCGGTGGCGGTGCGCTTGTCCGTGAGAAAATACTGGCGGAGGCGGCAGAGCATATCATATGGATCATGGATGCATCCAAGCGGGTGAGCACGATAGAAGCCTACCCGCTGCCTGTTGAAATTGTTCCATTCTCCTTACCCTTTGTGATACGAAGGCTAAAAGCGAAGGGATATACCGTGAAGCAGCGTCAGCAGGATGGCCAAGCATATTGCAGCGATAACCGCAATTTTATCCTGGATGTGCTGCTTCCTAAAAACCGTTTACTTTGTGAAGCACATGAGGAGCTGCTGCATATCGCCGGCGTTGTGGAAACCGGCTACTTCTGCATGGATGCTACCTGTGTAACTGCTTCAGCCAAGGAGCTCCTGATATGGTGATCTTATAAATACAGAAAAACTGTTTCGTATTCGTAACATAAAAATTACGGAAAGAAACAGTTTTTTCTTACCTTATACAGATAGGTGCAGGATTTCATAAACTATGGCATTCTTTGTTTCCTGAGGGTACTTCTTATAAAAATAAAATTCGCTGATTGTCCATTGCGTAGGATTGTATATCAATATCTTCCCTGTCTGCTCATCTGATTCCATGCTGAACGGTATGCGGTTCATATGCTGTTTTGGTGATAACGTATATTCAATGAGGGATACATAGCAAAAGGAGGTAAATGCACTTGTAAGCTCACAGTGAAGAACGATTCCTGTCTGGATGCTCTGCCAACCGAAGGACTTTAGAATATTATCGTAAAAGCCATCAAAAAGAAACTTGTTCATTCCCTCGCTGCGATTCCAGATATAGAGTGGAGAATACTCTTTTCCACTGTAGGAATTACTGCTTTCTTTCATGAGGTAGGCCTTGCAGATTAAATCCGGAAAGCCGTCGGTTTTGTGTCCGTTATCTGCTACGCGCTTTCTGATCAGCTGCATATCATATGAGTTGGGAAGCATAATTCTATATTGCATTGCTATCATACTATTCCTTCTTTCTAAACAGTCTTTGCTGTTTCTTTCATTATACTTTTGTAGCATTCATGTGTATAATAGTTGTTAATGATGAAGCGTATCATTTAAAATGATGGAGGCGGAATATGGAAAGTCTGGAGCTGCGTATATTTGTAAAGGCAGCGCAAACAAAATCAATTACAAAGGCTGCAGAGCAGCTTGGTTATGTACAATCCAATGTTACGGCACATATTAAAAAGCTGGAACTGGAATTAGGGACACCCTTATTTATACGTAGTAACAAAGGTATTACGCTGACAAGGGATGGGGAGCAGCTGCTGTATCGTGCTGAACAGATTATTATACAGCTTGATGAACTGGAGCATGAATTTAATAAAAGGACAGCATCACTGGTTATTGGAACAACGCAGACGATTGCAGGATTTCTCTTGCCGATGTGTATTGCTGAATACCGTAAACAATATCCCGAGGTATCCATTTCTGTACGTATACAGGATCAGGATCATTTGGAAGAGCTGTTACAACAGGGACAACTGGATTGTCTGCTTACGAATAGTGAATCTGCTATATTTGGGAAGCTGCTGTTTCAGCAGGAGGAAAAGCTGATGCTGATAGCACCATTATCCTGCTCGTGTATAGAGGATATATGGGGATATCCGCTGCTAGTAAACACGCTGCCATCCTGTCCATATCGCAAAGCATTGCTTCGCTGGAAGTCGGCATTACATAAAAATGATACAGAAATTATAGAATATGATAGTCTGAATGGATTGCTCAATATGGCGGCATTGGGCGGATTTACATTGCTGCCCCAGCATGTGCTCTCAGAAAGTTTGCCGCTTCAAAAATTTTATGTGAGGGAGCTACAGGGTACAAGGATCAAGCTGTGGATACCGGAACATGGAGCTGCGAATATGTGGAATCCTTTTGTGATGCTATTGGAAAAGCAGCTGAAGCGTCATACGTCTGCATGCTTATAAAACACAAGCAGGCTGCGCATGCGGGGACGGTAGACGTGAAATTTACTATATGCTATTCTTTTTTTTGGTTTTGATACAAGAAAGATAGGATTATGATAGTAGTATGATGCAGCCCTTACTTCCTTTTGAAAATTACTGTTCATGCTGTTCAGATACAAAGACCTGTATCATTACATGCTCTTGTGTCTATGTATATGAAGCATTTGCTATAGCTTTCGTGTGAGAGTATTCATTATACTCTCTTTTTTCGTTAATAATCGACGAATCGTAATGAGATTACAGAAAATATATAGTTAAAGGTGATAGGTTATTGACAAATGTGGTGTACTATTTGTATAATACACTTGAAGAGGTGATATGATGAACGTATTCAGTGATCTGAAGCTTAATAATAAAACGAGCGTTTATCTCCAAATCATCCAACATGTGAAACGCAAGATTCTGAATAAAAGCATTGCTTGCTATACGCCGCTGCCCTCACGCAGAGAGCTGGCATCCTTTTTATCCATCAATCCAAATACGGTACAGAAATCGTATAAGCTAATGGAGGAAGAAGGTATTTTGCGTACCATGAGCAATGTAAAAAGTGTGGTCTATGTTGATGAGCAAATCATAGAACGGCTGCAGCAGGAAATGATTCAGGAAACCGTGGATGATTTCATCGCCAACTGCCGCGAATGCGGACTCCCATTTCAGAAGGTGATAGCTATTCTGAGCACACGTTGGGACATCTGATTTTTTGTTTATAAGAAGTGTACTACTTAAGTAATACAGAAAGCGAGGGACTTAGTATGCTGCACATTGAACATCTTACAAAGGATTACGGGAACGGACAGGGGGTATTCGATATCTGTCTGGATTGTGAAAGGGGACAGATCATCGGTCTTGTTGGGAGCAACGGAAGCGGGAAAACAACGCTGATCAAAACCATCCTGCAGCTTCTGCCTTTTCAGGAGGGAACGATTACATGGAAGGGATCGGAAATCAAGGACATCTTTGATGATATAGCCTATATCACAGACACATTAAGCTTTCTGCCGGATATGAATCCAAGGACATATGGCGGCTTCCTAAAGGACTTTTATCCAAAATTTAACATGGAGCGCTACAACCGTATTTTACAGCATTTTGAAATTGACAGCCGTAAGAGGCTGAAGAAGATGTCTGCCGGACAGAAGCTGAAGGTTGAAATCGCTGCCGGTTTCTCACAGGGTGCACATCTGCTGTTACTGGATGAGCCGTTTTCCAATCTGGATGTATTCTCAAAGCAGGATTCTATCAAGATGCTGCTGAGTCTGTTAAACGATGAGGAAACGGTACTGATTTCCTCTCACGATATTGACGACATCGATAAGGTTATCGACCGGGCAGTTGTACTTCGCCGTGGCAGAATCGTTCAGGATGTCTGCATGGAGGAGCTACATGATCAGGGATTATCCTTAAAGGAATGTCTGAACGATATAGAAAAATATGATCCAAACAGAGTGAATCTTCTGTTTGAGGAAGGAAGTGATCCGCATGAAGAGCTTCCAGACGCATAGGGAGCATATTTCCAAGCTGATGTATTATCAGCTGCATCGTACAGGAAAGGTGTATGTGCTGTTTGTGGCTGTGCTGGTACTGCTGCCGCTGATTTCCATGAGTATAAAGGATATCTCGTTTTTTCAAAAGGGGTATTATAATGAATTTTTACTGACACCAACGTGTGCACTTGTATTTCCTATTGTTATATTTTTATGGCTGCTGTATTCCATCTTTGATCTGAAGCGGTTGAAATGGAAATACAATGTACAGGACCGGGAGCTGATTCTGCCGGTTTCCCGAACAGATTTAATCCTGTCCAATATATTGTTTACGTTACTGAGTCTGTATGCCTTTTATGTATTGCAAAGCATCGTATATTATGCAGGATATCAGATTTATAATTTAAAAAGTCCGCAGATATTGCTGCACAACGGATTTTTCCTGTCAATGACGCGAACGCAGTATTATACCTCTATGTTTCTGCCGTTGCATGTCAGCGGATACCTGCTACAGCTTCTGTATAGTGTGATCATATCACTATTTGTTGTTTGTATCGGAAGATTCGGTTTTCGTAGAAATAAGCTGATCCTGTTTTTAATGCTTCTGTATATTCTGATTCCGGTTCTGATCAATCTCTATGGAAGCTATTATCAGGTAAACTTATATGATATGCCTGAGGGAATTGAGAAAACCATGTTATCCTTGTATATAAAAGTTTATTATAACGGCTGGCAGCGTTTGTATCTGATACCTGTATGCGTGCTTATGTTCGCAGGCTTACTAAGAAAAACACGCCGTAAGGCATGGTAGGCAGGTGAAGAGTATGAAAAAATATTGCAGTTATCTACCGGTATGCATGCTGTGTCTGATCGTCTTGTTATCTCAGCTGGTTTCCAGCAGACGCAATAATTTCAGCGTGGGACTCAGTACAATAGCTGAACAGGAAAATAAGGCTGTGGGGGATCCTAAAGAAATTGAAGATTTACACTACTCGTTTTATATCGCAGATGCAATCATGAATGGCAAAAGTGTTGAAAGTGGAAATGCCTGGCGCATTGATGCGAAGGGAAATCACTTCCAGGTTACCTATGAGCCTCAAAAGATGTATACTACTTACCGTTACAAAGAATCAGAAGATACTTCAACTCTTGTAGATGTTAGACCTGTCTATGATCAGGAAACAATGCCGGTATCCGATAATGTGTTGAATTGTGATACCTATTACAGTGACGGTGCACCAGTTTGTAGTTATGAAGCAGATTTGAAGCAGTTATCGTATGAAATCGTTTTTGAACAATACGATACGTCGGGTAAAAAAGCTGAAAAATTGAAAAATAACTATACGAATACGTATACACTTCTGGCAAAGAGTGGAAAAAAGGATATACCGGTTACTTACAATGAAGCATACAATAGGGGAAAGAAACAAATGTATATAAGAACAACATTCAGTGATGGGAATGCGGATGATAAATACGGGAATCTGAAAATTTATGAAGCTTCCAGGGCATCCATAGCAAAAATCCATGGTGATACGTATATCAGTATCGGTGCCCTGCAGTTCGATGTGAATTTTGATCTGGTGGAATTTGATAAGGATCCTACCGGAATTTATAAAATTGACAAGGCTGGTAAGGTATCACAAATCCTGTCGATGAATGTAAAAAAAGAGACTATTTTATATATGACGGCGTTCAAAGAACGTTTGGCAGCGGTTGTTGAAAAAAACGGGAAGCTGTACGGCCATCTGTATTCCACAAATGGAAAGCTTCTGGATGAATTCTTGTTTGAAGAAGAACTAAATCAGACAAACAGCCTCATGCTGTATGCGGAAGAGGATGCTTTAATGTATATACAAGAACCGATTTATAACAGTATGGAGCGTGATGTGCGGATATATGATATCAGCGACAATAAGCTGAAACAGATAGACCGTATGGTGCTTGCTGAAAAACAAATAACGGCATTGGATGGCTTTATGATAGATGCCATACTGCATTATGACCGGACAAAAGGCGTCCTGTATTCGATTGTCAATAATAACACTACCCTGAGCATTACAGCACAAAATAAAAAGAAGGTATTATACAGCAGCAGCTTATTCGGTGATTACAGCGATGATGATAAGCTGGCACTTGCGGACACTGTAGAGCTCACCACGGCCAATGCCTATGAAAAAATAATTTCAGATTTTTTAAATACACAGAAAAGAAATATATTTGATATTCGTTTGTTAAAGGCTGGTGATGATACATGAAAAAATACATGATGTATCTTCTTCCTGCACTGCTTCTGGCAATTCCTCTTTCTTCCGCAGTTGTATGGACACAAAGAAATAATATGCATATAGGTCTGCGGGAAACAAAGGATAATGAATTTGCGGCTCTCGGTGATGCAGATGCTATTAAAAATCTTTCCTACCGGTTTACTGTTACGGATAGTGTCAATATCTGGCGTATTGACGGCAAAGGAAATCAGCTAAAGGCAGTGTATGATCCACAAGGTAAGACTGCACAGTTTGGGGTATATGATAGTGAGGAAAGCTATCAGCTGCAGCCTGTTTTTGAGGACAGCATGAAGATGAATTCATTCATAGATAGAACTGTATCCGACGTTGATAGCCGTTGGCATATGATAGGGAGTGTAGAAGCAATCACATATCGTTTACTGCATGAGAAAAAACAATTTGATGAAAAGCCGGATGATACAGGCATATCCTTTCGCATTTCATCTCTCCTGGATGAGCGGCCATTGAACATCAGCTATGATTTTACAGAGCCGCAGGCCACGCTGCAATGCGACATGCAAAATGATACAGGCGGGGATCCGTATATGAATGCACGCATGATGGGAATGTATGAGGAAGGGCGTTATATGATTCCTGATAAATATGGGTTTTTCAATATCAATCCCATGCAATTCAGTATTGATTTTTCCCTTGTGAATATAGAAAAGAATCCGGGCGGTATTTACAAAATGGAACATGGGGTAGTAAAGAAAATTGTTTCCCTTCCACTCGGCTCTCAGGATATTCTGAGAATGACAAGTACGGATAAGCTGCTTGCCGTATTGACACTGGAGCATACAAATGAATTGTATATTCATACCTTTGACCACAGCGGGAAGGAGCTTGGAAACAAAAAGCTGCCTGTAAAGCTGGAGGATGCCACCGAGCTTCTGCTTCAGTTTGGAAAGGATCAGCAGCTGCTTGCCGGCTATCACCAAATGTTTGAAAAGGGAATTCATGTCCATGTTCTTGAACAGCGTGATCAGGGCTTGCAGCAGAAGGATGAAATTACGATACCAACGGAGCTGGCTGAAAGTACAGATCAAAAAATCCTGCAGTATGAGGATGGCATTTTATACTATCTGCAGGCAATCTACAACAATGAAGGACAGATTTATATCGGAGCTGCGAATAAGGATAAGGTTTTGTACAGCAGTGAGGTGTATGGGGAATATCAGGAGGATGAACAGCTTACGCCTCTTGACTTTTATAACCAAAAGGTATCCGCGTATGAGAAGCTGATAGCAGGCTTTACCTTTGATCGTGGAAGATCATTGGATACACTGGAGCTGTTGGAAATAAGGTAGGTGAAAACTATGACGAGGGAATTTGAAAATTTGAATCTGCTTCTGTATTACCGCTGGAAGCGAAGCTGGAAATTTTATGGAATTGTCTTTGCAATCTATTTGATTACGTGTCTGGGACTCTTGTTTATGAAGGGGGAACAGATTGGCTGGGTACGCTATGAGGTGTATTTTGGCTCACGCCCATGTCTAATCATGTTTCTTATTGCATTCAGTGTGCTTGTCGTGTATGGTGTAGCAACGCTCTTATACATGCAGCTGCGCTCAAATGCACTGCATCGTTATTTGATTCTTCCACGCTCCCGTGTAGCCTTCATGCTCTCGGAACTGCTTATGAATATCAGTGCCATCGTATTCCTGCTGTTGCTGCAGTATGCGGTGTATTATATAGGATATTGCTACTATATGACGCTTGCGCCCTTCTATAACCTGAAAAACGGTTTCTATTTATCTATTGTCAGAAGTGACATGCTGAAATACTTGTTCCCATTAACGATAACACAGCTTCTGATTATCGCATGCAGCATTGTAACGGTATCCGCAATGACCGTATATCTGGGCGTTTACTACCAGAAACTGCAGAGCTATCTTCTTTTTATAGTAGCATTTGGCTGTATCCTTTATGTGTGGGGAATCCCCTATGGCATACAGTTCTGCTTACAGCGCGGTATACAGCTGGCTCTCATGCTGCTGATTGCCGGCGTGATGGCACTGAGATTTCGATATGCAATGCTTCAGAATCAGTATGGAGGACGATAATATGAAACGGCATATGATCCTATTTCCTCTGTTGCTTGCCGCACTCTTTTTCATCAGTACCCTGCTGTATATGGCAAAGCCGCAATTTTCCCTTGTACTAAAAACAAGCAGCGGGAATATCCGGGAGGTGGAGGGTCTGCAATACAGCCTGACGCTTGCAGATGATGCCATGCGCTGGGATGTTAGTGGCAACGGTGCTGAACTCACCTATACGACTGCATTTCTGAAGGAGAATGAATCACTTTCGCTGGAATATGCGACGTTCAGCGAGGGGTTTTACCTCTATATTCCACGCTTATTGGAAGGAAAAAAGCTTACAGATTATGAATTGGAACAAAGCAAGCCTGTAGACGATATGCGCTATGAGGAACAAACAACGGCGGGTTTCTATAATGTTGATGATGTCAGCGTTGATCTGCTCGTGAAAACAGATAAAGGATATGCATGCTTTCCAAGTGGCTTGCATCAGAGCTTTCCCAATACCCGTGGCACCATCCTGCACCTGCAGGCGGATGATCAGCTGTATTTTAAAAGCAATCCCAAACGTTATGGTAAATTAAAGGGAGAGGGACTGTGGCATCCTTATACGAAGCTGAAGGATAAAACGCTTGTAACGCTATACGATGCAGGAAATGGCACCAGTGGACGATACCGTGTTTTCGAAATCGAAAAGGCCCTGCAAAGTGAGGATATGCCGGATATAAAGAAAGCAAGGCAGGAATCAAGGGTAGCTGAGTTTATTGTCTTTGATCCGTCTGTGGTTACGATTTCCGATATGATCAGCTATAACGATCAGCTGTATGTCGCTGTACAGAAAAATAACCAGAGCTGGCTTCAGCTTTATGATGTGAATGGACAGCTTATAAAGGAAGAAAAATTACAAAAAAATATCGTATTTCACCATTTTGATATACAAGAGGATAAGCTTCTCATATTGACATCCAAGAGAAATGAGAGCTATCTGGATGTGTACGATAAGGAAACGCAGATTATGAGAATAACATCTCCGATTTCTCTTGCCTCATCCAAATTGAAGCTGCAGGGGAATAAGCTGTTTGCACTGAATCTGAAGCAGCTGGAAAACTCATCGCAGCATCAGCTGGAAATCAGTGTGTTTGATTCTAAGAAGCTGGTATTTGACGGGTATGTCAGGGGAGAGTTTGAAGAGGATGAAAAGGCATATGCACATTTTAAACAGATACAAAGGGTAACTCCTGCAGAGCAGGATCAGCCGGTTATGCCGGCCGTGAAGGTTCGCGATATATATGCGTATGGCTTTAGGGAATAGACCGTAATGCGATAGTGCGGTCTTTTTCTTTGCAAAATATGCAGTAGAAAAAAAGGAAGGAATACCGTATACTTATAATATAGGAAATTAAGAATGACACAGCCAATGCGGTTGTGTTCTCACTTTATTTCCCGTAAGCATGACGTTTCATGTCAATAGCAGGAATTACAGCGATATACGTTTTCTTGGGTATCCGATATTACCACCCCATGAATGGCGTATATGAGAAAGAAGGTACACACATGAGCAATCTGCGCAAGGATCTGATTTTGTGGAGTGATACATTGCAGGACTTCCATCTTCCCCGCTGGGAGGAGCTGCCCAATTTTGATTTATATCTCGATCAGGTGATTACGCTGATTGAGGGATATCTGCAGCATCTCTTTGATGAGGAAAATGATACCATTTTAACATCCGCAATGATCAATAATTATGTAAAGCTGAAGCTGATACCCAAGGCTGAAAAAAAGCGCTATAACCGGGTACATATCGCCTATCTGATCGCTATTACCATTTTGAAACAGGTACTGACGATCAGTGAGGTAAAGCAGGGGATTGAGTATCAGGCCGGTATCAACGGTCTGAAGGAGGCATTTAATCTGTTTTGTGAAGAACAGGAAACGGCGATTAAGGCAGTCGCGGATCATATAAAGAAGCAGGACAGTGCCTTTCAACTGGAAGGGATCACTGTTCAGAATACGGCAATTAAAATGGCAACGATGTCATTTGCAGGAAAGCTTGTCGCAGAAAAGATACTCCATCTTCAAAATTCCTATACCAGACGGTTATAATGTCATATGGAAAACAGCTGCTTATCAAACAAACGATGCAGCTGTTTTTTTAATGATGATTATGTAAATGATAGGGAGGTGCTGTTCTTGCGGTTTCCACAACAAGGATGCGAATTTGTTGGAATTTTGGAAACAGGGGATCCTCAGAAAGAATCTGCTGGATGGCATTTAAGCGCTTCACACCATCCACACAACGATACCCGTTTTCCAGTCTTTTGACATGAATGGGAAAATTCAGTCCGATGCGCTTCAGACTGCAGTATAAGGCGTCCGTATATGCGCATTCATTAAATTGTATTTCATGTAAAGCAGCTGTTTCTATTTTCATAATTGCCTCTCATTCTTTGCTTTGTGTGTGACTACAGGTGTTATAGGGAAGGGGGGGAAAGCTTTTCGCTAAAAATCGCTACTGCTATCTACCCCATCGGATTGTCATGCTTATTCTATCACATTTTTAAAAGAATCTGAAGAAATCTTAAAATGATGTGATAAGTATATGAAATATGTTACAATAGGCAAAGGTGATAGGGATGAAGGATTTTTTTACGTTTTATACAGATATTAAAGATATGGCAGTACCATTTACGGCGTTCAGCCTCTACCATATGCTCTTTCTGGCAGTATCGGCTGTTGGGATTGCGGTATTGTTTTCGTATTATCGGCGCCAGGATGCCGTGATACAACGCCGTATGCAGGTGATTATGGCAGTTTATTTTCTGGTGGAGGAGCTGCTGTATACAACCTGGCTGTTTCTGTTTTGCCATGATAATGTATGGCATCAGATTCTGCCTTTGGAATTATGCTCCCTGTGCGTTTATATGAATGCACTGACAGTATATTTAAAAAGGGATACCCTGCGTTTTTTCAGTGGTGTGGTTGGTCTTTGTGCAGGCCTTGTCGCTATGCTGTATCCGGCTAATATCAGTGAATTATATCCGGTACTATCTTATCGGACAATTAACTTTTATGCATTGCATGCGGCATTCGTACTGTTTGCGCTGATTCAGCTGCAGGATCATACGCTCTTGCAATATCATTATATGAAAAAGAATTTTCTGATCATTTGTGGCATGTTCACAACTGCATTCGTTATCAATCTGAATTTACATACACAGTATATGTTTGTCGGTGTACCGCCGAAAATCAGCTTCATAGCAAGTCTGTACAAGGTAACCGGTGTAATGATGTTTCTTCCGGTTATTCTGGTCACTCTGTTTTTGATACAATGCATTGTTTTATACATACTGCGCAAGGTATACCGTGTGGATAACAGGATTGCATAAGCACACAGGAAAAAGCCATATCCGAATGTATGTAAAATGTCATAAGCGCTGTATGCTTCTTTAGCTCATAAATACGGTGGGATTTTGTTTAGGAAATATCTGAGTATTTCATCCCGGAGAGACATAGTATTTTGATTTGTGATAATTCTGTGATTTTTCAGTCAAATAAGTTTACAAATTTTACCAAAATGTAATACAATAGGTTTGTAAAGTTAAAAGGAGGATATTTGATTATGGCTAAATTTGTATGTAGTGTTTGCGGTTACGTTCATGAAGGGGATGCAGCTCCTGAATTCTGCCCAATTTGCAAGGCACCTGCTGAAAAATTCACAAAACAGGAAGGTGAAATGAGCTGGGCTGCTGAGCATGTGGTTGGTATAGCACAGGGTGCTCCAGAAGATATCATGAAGGATCTGCGTATGAACTTTGAAGGTGAATGCAGCGAAGTGGGTATGTATCTGGCAATGGCTCGCGTGGCACATCGTGAAGGATATCCTGAAATTGGTATGTATTATGAAAAAGCAGCTTATGAGGAAGCAGAGCATGCCGCAAAATTTGCAGAGCTTCTGGGTGAGGTGATTACCGATTCCACAAAGAAAAATCTGGAAATGCGTGTAGATGCTGAAAATGGCGCAACTGCAGGAAAATTTGATCTTGCAAAACGTGCAAAGGCTCTGAATCTTGATGCAATTCACGATACTGTTCATGAAATGGCTCGTGATGAGGCAAGACACGGAAAAGCATTCAAGGGTCTGCTGGATCGTTATTTTAAATAATATGCAGAACAGGCAGCTGATATGGCTGTCTTTTTTTATCTGATAAGAATTTCGTTGCGGCTAGAAGAATAAGAAAAACAGCTTTGAAGATCGGATAAAACCATATTAGAAAAGAATTATAATATAATAAAGTTAAGGGATGAAGTAACTCTGTTTGTAGATAAATAATGCTATTTAAAGGTAAACGATATCATTTGAAGAGAAATAAGAGAAATGATATGAAAATAAACAATGTCATTTGAAGGTGAACGATATAATATGAAGATTAACAATGTCATTTGAAGGTAAACAATATAATATGAAGAGTAATAATATCATTTAAAAATAAATGTCGCAATTCGTTTCTATGCTATACAATGAGATAAATATAATCGCATAGTTCATGAACATTTTCTTACAATATGGGAAGGCATTTGACATTTTCACGCAGATACGGTATACCTAAAGAAAAAGGATGGATGATATGCTGAAGCTGAACCACATCACACTGGAAAAAGAGGGACAGGAGCATCTGATTGAGGATGTGTCTTTCTGCTTTTCTGATACAGGCTTTATCAGTATACACGGGGATGATGAAGACATGCTGCTGCAGCTGGCAAGGCTTCTTTCCGGCTTTTCCAAACCGGCCTGCGGGACATTGGAATACCAGGATACTGTAATTGAGCAATTCAGCGAGGATGAGCTTTGCCGCTACCGTACCTCCTGTACGGCTTCCCTGTTTTGTGATTTTCAGCTGCTGGAACAAAGATCCGTACTGGATAATATCCATCTTACCTCTCAGGTTGATGAGCAGGAGCTAGATGAATTATTGAAGCAGTGGGGACTTTATGGGAAAAAAGAAACATGGATCGAGGATCTGGATTTCGATGATCATATTCGCATGGTTCTTCTGCGCATTTTGCTGCGTCATCCGCAGATACTCATTGTATATCCGCCAAGCTCCCCCTTTTCCGCAAGAGAATGGGGAAGGATGTATCCACTGCTGAAAAAGCTAAGCACAGAGCTTCTTGTGATTGTCATACAGGATGAAAACAGCTATACCTGGAGTGATCGTATCATTGAATTTGAAGCAGGCTATGTCATATCCGATTCCTGCGGTAAGGGAGCTGGTAAGGAAGCAGGCTTTGTTCAAGCTGTGGATTTTCATATGGAGCCTGCTATGGAAAAACGCATTTTAACCAGGCTGCATCACCGCTTTCGTCTGAAATACCTGCTGCTGATGCTCTTGCATTTAACCGCTTTTGTACTTGTATCAACCGCGGTTTTCTCTACTACACTGGATGTTACAGAGATTGAAATGCTGTATCTGAAGCAGAATAATCTCACCAGCATTGCAGTGGAAAAGCATGCGACTGGCACCAGTGGGGATATATATGAAAAAAAATATGTTCCTATGCAGGATTCCGATTTAAAAGCATTGCAGAAGGAATTACATGGGGATGTATTTGCCGACTATGTACCTGTCAATACCAGCATTGCCACACAGATAAGCTATCTTACCTCTGCGGATAACTATGCAGTAATTGAAATGAAGCATTCCGATATGGCAGGCCTACAGAACCTGTATGGCCATTATCCTGAAAATGTGTATGAGACAGCGATCACCTATCAGACTGCCCTGGATTTATTTTCAGCGACGGAAGGGATACAGGCACCTGAATTTTATTTGTATCAGACGGTAAGCTGGTATGGTCTGCCGCTGACAGTCACCGGCATTATAGATGAAAAGCAGTCAAACAGCAACCTCTCTTTGAATATGACAGGCTATGCAGGCAGTACGAGTGAGGCATCTAGTCTGAACAGCCGTTCCCTGTATGTTTATCCCGGCTTTCACAAACATCACAGTATGCAGGAGCAGCAGGCATTTGTACCTTCTCATAAACGGTTTATTGATACCCTGACCCTGCGCTCCTATGAGGTTGGCAATATATATCCGATTCCCTATGCGAACGCCTATTATTTCTATGACGGGAAACAGCTGCATCTGGATAATGACGGGAATAATGAATCTATGGTCAAAGAGGACGAGGTTCTTCTGGATTTTTCCATGGCGTTGAAGCTTGGCTATCAGTCGCGCTATATTCAGGGCTTTCGTGACGGCGGGGTTTCCTGGGATATGCGTGAGGCTGATTACTGCAGCTTTATAAAGAACTGGATCGGTAAAACGATACAGGTACAGGCATATGCGATCGATACGGCACCGGATGACAGTACTCTGATGAAGAAAACCGTTACAATCAAAGGCTTTTTGTTTCCTATCACCTGGGAGTTTGATGAGAACTATGTAAAAAGTGAGGGAAGTATTCTGATGAATAAACATGCGGTAGCTGACAGTATGCAGCCAAACAGTATGATACAGAGTGTTTATTTTCATACGGAAAAGGAAGCGGATATGCGCGGGGCATTGCAGTATCTGCGTCAGCATCCTACATATTCTGCTTTTTTCAGCCGCTCCCGTTTATTACAGTTCTTTGTAGTTGATTTAAAGAAAATGAGCTTTCTTTTGTTTATGAGCGGAGGTTGTGCGATGCTGTTATCCATCACCCTGCTTATCCATCTGTTAAATCTGATTATGGAGGATGGAAAAAAGGAAATGAGCATTTATTATATGTTTGGGGAGCATATGCATGTATTAAAGCAGTTTTATGAGCAGCATATGAGTACCCTTCTGCGCAAGCATACTATTGCCGGCTGTCTTATGGCAACCTTGGTGGTAGCTGTATTTGTGGGTATGATTTATCTGAAGCTGTCCGCAGATATTTCCATTCTGCTGTCACTGTTTTTGCCTTTACTGGTTGCGGCTGCATATTTGCTCTGCATGATTTTCCTGATTCATCAGCTTGTAAAGCGGAAATGTATTGTTGAGGAGCTGTTTTGTGATGAGGAAACCAGAAAAGTATGATAAAATAACCGGGTAAGTGAGGATGATTATGAACGAACAATTTTTAAAGCGTATGCAGCTGTATCTGCAGGAGGACTATGAGGATTATCTGAAAACACTGGATGAGGAAGCCTTTCGCGGAATCCGCGTAAATACAGCAAAAATTACGGAAACAGACTTTTTAAAGCTTGGCATATGCGATTGCCGTCCCTCTGCCATCTGCCCCCAGTCCTTTTATATACCAAAGGATTTAAAGGGGCTTGGTAATCATGTTGCGCACCTAGCAGGCTTGTTTTATATGCAGGAGCCCAGTGCATCCAGCGCTGTTGAGGTGTTGGATGTACAAAGCGGAGATTGGGTGCTTGATATGTGTGCTGCCCCCGGAGGAAAGAGTACGCAGATTGCCGCTAAGCTGAAGGACAGTGGATTTCTTGTCAGCAATGAAATTGACAGTAAGCGTGCGGGTATTCTTTTATCCAATATGGAACGTCTCGGCTTTTCCAGATGTATGATAACAAATACGCGTCCTCAGCAGATTGCCAAAGAAATGGGCGGTTGGTTTGACCGCGTTCTGGTTGATGCACCCTGTAGCGGTGAGGGAATGTTTAAAAAGCATTCCAAGGCGATGGAGGATTGGAGTGAGGAGCATGTAAAGGCCTGCGGACAGCGGCAGCAGCACATTCTGGATAGTGCCTATACAGCATTGAAGAAGGATGGCATTCTCGTATACTCTACCTGCACGTATGCGATGGAAGAAAATGAGCAGGTGGTATATGCATTCTTACAGTCGCATCCGGATATGGAGCTTGTGGACTGCGGTGTGTCCTTTGGGCGTTCCGGTCTGCCTTATGAGAAGCTGGAGCATGAAAAGCTGAGAAGGATTTTTCCTATGGATCAGGGGGAGGGGCATTTTGTAGCCAAGCTTAAAAAACACGGAAGCCAAGTGGAAAGCAGGAAAAAAGAAATGAAAACGGCTGTGGTACCACCGTTTGTGACACAGTTTCTAAAGACCTCATTATCCAAACAGCCGGCTTATCTCATGGAAAGCAACGGGCGTGTGTATGCGATGGAGCAGCCATTTCTGAAGCTGAAGGATATCCGCATTCTTCGTCAGGGGTGTCAGATCGGTGAGCTTATTAAAAATCGCCTGGAGCCGCATCAGCATTTTTATGTTTCCAATGCCTATGGCAAAGATATCCTGCAATCCTATGAAATGAACGAGGAAGAATGCCTGCTTTTCCTACAGGGTCAGCAACTTTCTGTACCCGGCTATAAAGGCTATACACAAATGCTGTGGCATGGCTATGCTGTCGGGTTTGCCAAGGGGGATGGCACTGTTTTGAAAAATAAATATCCAAAGGGACTGCGAATCCATTAAGCAGAGGTTTATTGAATGGAATATCATGACGGCGTTAAACTGCGTCGTTTTTTCTATTGAAAATAACATCATCAAACAGCTTCTCACTTCTGTCGGATAAAGTATTTTAGTGCATGGGACAGTCTGTTGGAATGGTGAGTATTGCTTACTTTAAAATAGTGAATGCACATAGGGGGGATTACAAAAATGATGCTGGGCTGTAAAGGATTCCCTTTTGGAAAACCGTTTAAGAATTTGTTGCGGTGGATAATGAAAGGGGCATCGATGTATGTTATAATGAACCAAACAGGACAGGTACTATTATCCTTGCTGCAGGGTATCATAGGAATGCAGATTGTCTTATGGACAGGAAAGGAGCAGAAAATGAAACCAAGTAAGAGAAAAATACCGGTTGGTTTATCCAATTATCGAGAAATGAAGACAGAGAAGTATTATGTGGTGGATAAATCTTTAATGATTAAAGAATTTCTGGATAGCGGTGCAAAGGTAACGTTGATTACGCGTCCGCGCCGTTTTCACCGAAATAGTGTTGATACCTTTGGTATCCAACAAGAGGCGCGCTAGTAGCGGGAAAGACACTAAATATGAGTATGCTGGCTGAATTTTTCGACCTATCAAAGGATTCCAGGTTGATTTTTGAAGATACGAAAATCATGAAAACAGAAAATGCCAGTGAAATAAATCAGTATCCTACAATCTTTTTGAGTTTTGCTAATTGCAGGGGTGATGAAGAAAATATAAAAATCAGTATCTTTTATCTATTAAGAAAAGAAATGGCAAGGTATCTTGCATTGCTTAAAAATGATACGGTTGATGAAGATTTGAGAGACAGGTATCAAAGTATGTATAAAGAAATCTGCGATAAAACGGATTTTATTTCTACAAAATTCAGTATCAGCGTGATGTGCGAATTATTAAATAAAGTATACCAGAAACCTGTAATGTTATTTATTGATGAATACGATACGCCGTTTATTGAAGCACATACTCATGAATGTTATGACAAGCTCCATAATACGCTTGCGGGTATGTTGAGCAGTGCATTAAAGGATAACCCTTATTTGCAGTATGCAATGCTGACAGGGATTCAGCGTGTTGCGAAAGAGAATATTTTCTCTGGCTTAAATAACTTAGAGGTATGTACTGTTAAAGATAAGACCTATGCTAGCTATTTTGGCTTTGTAGAAGAAGAAGTAAAAGCTATGCTGGAATACTATGGCTTCGCCTATAGTGATGCGGTAAAGGCGATGTAGGCGGTGCCCACCCATGGCGTGACGGTTATCATATCGGCGGTAAGGACATCTATAATCCTTGGTCAATTATCAACTATGTAAAGCAAGGGGAATTAACGCCATATTGGGTGAATGTCAGCTCATCTGGAATGATAAAAAAGGCGATGGAGGAAGCGGATGCGGAATTTCATGCACAATATGAGACACTGATCAGGACGAGAAAATTAGAAACGGTCGTTGATCTGCAGACATCCTTTTATGAGTATTCCAGCAATGCCAGCCTGTGGGGGCTTTTTGCACCAAAGGCGGGCATTGCCTGAATGCCGGATACTTGACGATTACAGGTGTGGATGATGGCTTGTACTCCTTGGTTGTACCAAATGAGGAAGTGATGGAGGCTTTTAAAACGCTGACATTTGACTATATGAAAAAGGATCCAGACGGATTCACAAAAATGATGCGGGGACTGACACGCAAGAATCCGCAAATGTTTTTGGAGAACTATAGAAAGTTTCTCTTAAAAACCACAAGCTATCATGACCTGATCAATGAGAACAGCTATCACACCCTGTTATTGGGGATGTGTGCATGTCTGTACGCAGATTATGAGGTAAAAAGCAATCAGGAAGCGGGAAAAGGAAGATATGATATCATCCTGCAATGTAAAACGAACAAATATCCATCATATATCATAGAGCTGAAATATCTGAAGAAAGAGGAGTATGAAAAGCGACCGGAGCTATTACAGGAAAAATGCAAAGAGGCTGTTGAACAGATAGAAGCGAATCAATACGATATTGCGATTAGCGGGAATGTAATCTATATCGCACTGGCACACAGCGGGAAAGATGTGGAAATGCAATGGATCTTGTGTGAATAGAAGCATAAAAAGTACAAAAATTCATTAGATTGGAATGTGAAAATGTTCCTTTCTTTTTTTATCAGTTTGTTATGAATACAGTAGAATACAGTTGTGATGCGATAGCTGTTTATAAGCAAAGCTCATATATCACGTACATGCAATCTAAATATATTATAAGGACAGTTTAAGGACATATCAGTAGCTACTGCATTATGTTGATTACTGGACAGTACCTGATTAGCGATGATTTAGTAGCTTGCTGATAAAACATATAGAATAACTGTGATTAAATATAGGAAAATAAAATCAGAAAAATGTATCCCTGATAGAATGGATATGTTCTCCTTCTTTCTTGTGCTTACCGCTGGTTGTTCTTTTCTAATGTTTCTTCGCTCATACCGGGAGTTCTTCTTTTTCTTTCGTCATGAATGTGATAAAATAAGGCAGGAAAGTGGTGAGAGTATGCTGATATCAGTGGAGCATCTGAGCAAGCGTCAGAATATAAAGGAAATCGTGAACGATGTGAGCTTTGCGATCGAGGAGCGCGATAAAATTGCTCTGATAGGAGTAAATGGTACCGGTAAAACAACGCTTTTACGTATAATTGCAGGCTTGGAAGCTTATGAAGAAGGAACGATCATTCGAAAAAATGGACTGCGTATTTCCTATCTGCCGCAGGATCCTGAATTTGATGAGGAGGACACAATTCTTCATCAGATTTTGTCCATGGATAAGGATATTCAGGAATTTGAAGCAAAATCAATTCTTGGAAAGCTGGGCATCCAGGATAGTTCATTGAATATAACGCATCTCAGCGGTGGACAGAGAAAGCGTGTAGCCCTGGCAAGGGCATTGTTAAAGCCGAGTGATCTGCTGATTCTTGATGAGCCTACCAACCATTTGGATAATGAAATGATTGAGTGGCTGGAAACCTATTTAATTCGTTATGCCAATGCATTGATTATGGTAACGCATGACCGCTATTTTCTGGAGCGTGTCTGTACTTCCATGATGGAAATTGATCGAGGAGCTATTTATACCTATCATGCTAATTATTCAGCATATCTGCAGGAAAAGGCAGAGCGTGAAAGTATACAGGCTGCACAGGAAAAGAAACGTCAGAGTATTCTTCGCAAGGAGCTGGCATGGATGCGTGCCGGTGTACAGGCAAGAGGAACGAAAAGCAGAGAACGTATCGAACGGTTTCATAAGCTGAATGATATGGAGGCTGTAAAGTATCAAGGCCAGGTCGTTTTGGATACAGTAACATCCCGTCTGGGTAAGAAGACCATTGAAATCAATCATATTTCAAAGGCTTATGGAAATCATGTATTGTTTCAGGATTTGAGCTATACGCTGACAAGAAATGACCGCATAGGTATCCTGGGTCCAAACGGCTGTGGTAAGAGCACGCTGCTGCATGTTCTGGCAAAGGATATGGAACCCGATCATGGCAGTGTTGTCGTAGGTGAAACTGTTAAGCTTGCCTATTTTCGTCAGGGCTGCGAAGAAATGGATATGTCGGCGAAGGTGATTGATTATATCCGTGACAGTGGTAATGAAATACGGACACTGGAGGGAACGTACAGTGCTTCCCAAATGCTCGAACGTTTTTTATTTGATTCCAGGATGCAGTATACACCGATCGCGCGATTATCCGGTGGAGAACGCCGCCGTCTGTATCTGTTAAAGATTCTGATGCAGGCACCGAATATCCTCTTTCTGGATGAGCCAACGAATGATCTGGATATTCAGACACTGCAGATTCTGGAGGATTATCTGGACAGCTTTAACGGTGCAGTGATCGTGGTATCGCATGACCGTTATTTCCTGGATCGTATCTGTGATAAAATGTTTGTATTTCAGAATGGAAGTGTACAGCAGTTCATCGGCGGCTACAGTGCTTATCTGGAGCTGGGATCCGCAGGCAAGGAGAAAAAGGAAAAGAAACGAGTGGAGCGTGTGCAGCAGCTTCCGCGGATGAGCAGTAAGGAAAAGCAGGAGCTGGAGCATATGGAAGAGGATATCGCACATCTTCAGGAGCAGCTTGATCATTTAGATACGGAAATGACTATGGCTGGGGATGATTTTAAGAAGCTTCAGGAACTGGCAGATGAGAGAGCTGCACTGGAACAGAAAATGGAAGAAAAAATGGAACGCTGGATGCTTCTGGAGGATAAGAAACAGGAAATTGAGCAGGCAAAGGGAAAATAGAAGAAAGAGAATACAGAATCAGTGATAGCGTTTACTGATTCTTTTGTTTGCTGTATGAGCATGCGTATTGATTTTACGTATACCCTTATTTGTGGTATAATGGGAAAGATTCCAAAGGAAGTGGTTCAATTTTGAAACCGGATGTGTTATACCAGACAGCTAAGAAAAAAATCCTGGATGCCCTGCCGGACATTCTTTTCTTTTTGTTTTTATTTTATGCAATCCTTGTCCTGTTCGGCGTGCAGTATGTAATCGTGGTATCCTTTGTGACGTTGCTTCATAAATTACGCAGACAGAGAAAGCAGAGTCCGCGAAGACTCCTTACCATGTTTCTCGTTCAGATGCTGTTGAGCATACTTGCATTTCTGGCCTGCCATTCACTTATTGCCTGTATCATTTTGAATATTATTGTACCGTTTCTGCTCGTTTTTCTGCAATCCTCTCAATTCAACCAAAAGGGATACATGGCAAGTGCCATGGGCTTTGTTTTTCTGCAGCTCCGTCCGGTGCCCTATGCAGATTTTCTTACCTATCTTTTGGTTATGGCATTCTCGCTGGGCTTTGCCATCTGCTGTTTACTGATCGCCTCCTACGGTCATCGAAAGCAGGATGATTACGTACTGGCAAGAAAGGGAATTGATTTACTGCAGAAGCAGATGACTGCATTCCTTCAGCAAACCAGGGATACAGCGCAGAAAAAGCAGCTGATTGAGATACAGCGCGCTTTGTATAAACAGGCATATCAGAGCCGTGGGTTTACTTATATTACGACAAAAGAGGGAAAGCTGCGATATCTGTTTGCTTTGCTTTTTCAGCGCAGCAGCTATTTCCTGGAAACGATCGATCATATTCAGGTATGCGATGAACAGCAGGAGCTTCTGCAAGCTTTTGTAGGCTTTCTTGCACATGCTGAGCATTTCACCTGTACGGATAATGCATATCTGATCCAGGAGGCACAGGAAGTATTTACACGATGTCAGAACAAACAGGATGAGGTATCTTTATTTCTCCATAATTTTCTGCAGCTTTTCCAGCAGATTTTACAGGATCTTCAAGAAAATGATAAAGAAAAGGTGCATCGAGAATGGAAGCTGCCCAAGCATCGTAAGTTTTTCACCTCCTTGCGCAGCCGTCTGCGGCTGGACAGCTTTGAATTTCGTTTCGCAAGCCGTCTTTCTCTGGTACTATTCAGCGGATTTTTGTTTGTCCGCCTTTCCAATCTAAATCATTCCTACTGGCTGGTACTCAATGCATTTCTGCTTTTACAGCCAATGTATGAGGAAAGCGCTTATCGCATGAAAACCCGGTTTATCGGAACGGTATTGGGATGCACTATCATATATATACTGCTGCCGCATTTTCCTGGCTTAGGTGCACATTTTCTATTTGCCAGTATTGTTGTATCCCTCATGTATTGCGCTACACCCGGTACCTGGATACAGGCAGTATTCTCTACCTGCTTTGCAATTACATTAACCTCGCTTGCTATGCAGGAAACAATTGCAATAGAGCTTCGTCTTGCCTATGTGGCGGCAGCGATCATCCTTGTTCTTGTCATTAACCGATTCTTTTTTCCAACAAGCAAAACCGGTCTGTTTCACGATAATATGAAACGTATGTTTCATATGCAGCATTCCTATCTACGCATCCTGCAGGCTTCGCTTTATGCACCGGTTGACTATGGCATCATTATGGATGCTCTTACCAGCTTTCATATGCTATATGATCAGATTCTGGACTACCTGCAGAGCAGAAAAGAGCCTATGGATCCATATCGTCCTATCCTGTCAGCCTTATGGCATATGACTGCGGAAATGGAACAAATGATGTTTACCATGCAGCACACCCCGCCTACTGCTGAACAGGAAAAGCAGATTCAGAGCTTTCTTCATGTATGTGATGCTCTGATACAGCAATGCGAGCACGGACAGGGACAAACAACAGAATCATTGCAATTTGATTGTGAAGGCGATAGGATACTGAAAACACTTATGGAGCGCTATTACCATCATACTGTGGATCTTAACCGTATCCTAACAGCAACGAAATGCTGAGATATATGGCTGCTCCTTTTCCTTTATGAGAGTAATTCCTGTGCTTAATCACAGGAGAATCATAAATCAATGATGCAAAAGGAGAGGATGTATTTGTTATGTCTGTGTGATTATAAGAAATACAGCATTTCTGCCAGATTGTGGAAAATGAAACCGGTAAACATTGAAATTCACGTTTAAATATATTACAATAAGGGTGTAATTCACTGAACTATAATGTCATTTATAAATTAAGATGTATCGGACATATGCCGTTTTAAGGTATATGTCTGGTTTTTGTTTATGGGGTTGTACTTAAAAGATAATATAAATGGAATTTATCGCCGGAATGATGAAGGGATGATCTATATGATACAGAACATGGAAAAGCTGAAACAGCTAAGCAGCCATTTTATCCATCTTTATATTGAGGAACGAGATTATGAGCATTTGCATACCTATCTGTCTGCCGATATATCCTGGTATGGGATGAGACAGCATGCTTGCTGCCTCACATTACCTGATGTACAACGGCTTTTTCATGAGGAAACAAAATTGTATAAAAAGCGTTTTCTGATACAGGAGGAGGCTTATGAGGTTGTCTGTCAGAAACCGTCATTTGCAGTTGTAACAATATCCTGTACTCTATATTCGCAAGGGGAAAGCCGTGATTCCACAAAGCACTATCTTCGTATTTCCCTAATCTGGACTCTGGAAGCAGAAGACTGGAAAATCTGCCATGTACACATCTCTGCACCTTGGAAGGAGGAAACACCCAAGCTGACACAAGGCTGTGACAACGGCCCACAAACAATGACACAGCTGCACAACCGGCAATGCGATGCTCTCACTCATATTTATAATCTGGAAGGCTTCGCAGAGGCAGTGCAGTCTGTTCTTGAGAACACAAAGCAGCAGTTTGCCTTGTTTAAATTCGGTATTCGTGATTTTCGTTTCATAAATCAAACGCACGGCTATGCTTTTGGTGACGATGTGTTAAAATGTATTGCACGTAATCTAAGCTCGATCTGTCAGAAGGAGGAGCTGTGCGCGCGTATTGAGAAGGATACATTTGCTGTATTGTTTCATTTCACAAATAAAAAAGAGCTTCATAACCGTCTGCACAATATACGTAAGCACTTGCTTGATGAGCATATTGAAAAACGCCTGAAGCATCCAATACAATACATAGGAGGTGTCTATCTGATACAGGCAGGGCATACAGAGAGTATTAAATCTATGCTGGACAAGGCAGTGCTGGCAATGCAGTATGTCGAGCGAAGTAGCCGCAACAGTGATTTCTTATATTTTGAAGACTGGATGCTGAATCAGAAAAACCGCAGCAGTGAATTGTTGGAGGAGGCTGTAAAGGCTATGCAGGAGGATGCATTTCAGTTGTATATTCAGCCGCAATTTAACCTCATAGATAAAAATGTCATATCCGGAGAAGCACTATCCCGCTGGTTTCTTGCGGATGGTACTGCTGTTCCTCCGGATGAGTTTATCACGCTCTTTGAAAAGCACGGTATTATTTCTAGCTTTGACTTTTATGTGCTGGAAAAGCTTTGTAAAGTCATGCGCTCCTGGCTGGATGAGGGCAGAAGCATGCTTCCAATATCCATCAATCAGTCCCGACTGCATATCAAGGAGCCCTCCTATTTGAAGAAATTCTGTGAAATTGTTGATTTTTACAAAATTCCACATGAATTGATTGTTTATGAGCTGACAGAATCGGCATTTACAGATTGCGTCAGGGAGCTGCAGGATTTTATGAAGGAAATACACAAGGCAGGATTTCAGATTGCCATCGATGACTTTGGGACCGGATATGCCGGAATCGGTATGCTGAGTCAGGTGGATGCTGATATATTAAAGCTTGATAAAAGTATGCTGAACGGTCTTGGCACTGATCGCAGACAAATGACGATATCATGGAAAATCATTGAAATGGCCCACAGTATCGGTATGCAGGTAATTTGTGAGGGAATCGAAACCAGAGAACAATATTATGATTTGAAAATGCTGCGTTGTGACATCGGACAGGGATTCCTAGTCAGCCGGCCTATTCCTGCAGAGCAGTTTGCGGTACAATATCTTCCTAACGCTGTGCTTTTATGATAGAAACGGTTTTCTTTTACCGGGGAATGCGGTAGAATAAATACAGGTGATCATAATGGTACAAATTGGAAATGACTGGGACGAGCTGTTAAAGGATGAATTTCAAAAGGAATATTATCAAAAGCTGCGTATTTTTCTGGCAAGAGAATATAAAACACAGACGATCTATCCGGATATGTATGATATCTTTAATGCACTTCGCTATACCGCTTATAAGGACGTGAAGGTTGTTATTTTGGGGCAGGATCCTTATCATGGACCGGGACAGGCTCACGGATTGTGCTTTTCTGTAAAAAAGGGTGTAAATCCGCCGCCTTCTCTGGTAAATATCTATAAGGAGCTTCATGATGATCTGGGCTGCTCTATTCCGGTACATGGGGAATTAACAAAGTGGACGAGGGAAGGTGTTCTGCTTCTTAATACCGTTTTAACTGTCCGCAGAGGACAGGCGAATTCACATCGCGGCAAGGGGTGGGAAATTTTAACGGATGAAATCATTCGTAAGCTAAATGAACGGAAAGAGCCGATTGTCTTTCTTCTGTGGGGTCGCAATGCAAAGGAAAAAATGGAGCTGATTACAAATCCGGCACATTTGATTCTAAGCTGTGCACATCCAAGCCCTTTCAGTGCAGATTATGGCTTCTTTGGCTGCCGTCATTTTTCAAAAGCAAACGCATTTCTCAAAGAGCATGGACAGCAGCCGATTGACTGGCAAATTGTCTAAAAGTCTATCATGGGAAAAGTATACTAATATAGTGCAAATACGGGTTGGTTGGTAAGCCAGCCTTTTTAGTGCGGGGAACAATGACCTGTGATAATAGTTCCTCATGAAAAGCGTATTCAGTTCATTCTTTTTATGATATAGAAGCATTACTAAATCCTCATAAGATTTTATACAAAGAAGCCGTTTGTATAAAATTAGGAACAATGCAAAAACAGGTTCAGAAATCGGCATAGAAAAGAAAAGCTGTACAGCCTGCAGCTTACGTGAAAGGTGTGCATGTTGATAGTATTGCTAAATTGAACCACATATACGATAGGACACCTGTATTGCATATTGTCATAATCATAAAAAAAGCCGGCTTTCATACCGGCTGTATATGAAAAATAATTATCTGTGATACAGATTTTTTTTGCTTACTTCTTTACGTATTGAATGATGCATGATTTTTTATAAAAGGCAATACCGTAACCAACGATATCTTCATAACCTTTTCGCTCTAGGCCTTCGATATATTTCATATCAATGATCTGCTTACACGCCTGCTCTGCCAGCTTTTGTAAATCCTCTTCACGCTTTGCGACCTTTAATTCAAGCAGCACCCCTCTGGATAATCTGCTGATTGGCAGCAGTGTAATATCGCTTCTTCCCAGCCCTGACTCCTGATTGGATACGACCTGATATTCGCTCATCATTCCAAGCAACAAGCCATGATAAAATTTCTCATCGTAATCAAAATAACTGATGCTTTGAAATAAAACAGTATTTAACAGCTCAGTTGCACCTGATATATCCTTTTGCTTCAACGCTTCCACAAAGGTGGCTCCGTTATTTTTTACCTGCTCGTCAAACCATTCCCTGAATATGGATACATACACCCGTTTAATCTCTTTGTTAGGTATCATCAGACGGTATCTTTTTTCTTCCTCATTCACACAGCTTACGACCTTTAAATATCCTGTGTACAAGAGAAAGCTATACACATTGTTGATCTGATCCATTTCACGATAGGTCAAATCATCCTTGATCGGCTTTTCAATTATACCACCGGATGCCAGTACATCAAATTCCTCCCGCATGAGAGGATTTGCCTCCTTTACGTAACGATAAATGATTTCGTTACCGCTCGTATTCGCCCAAAAGGATTCCGGCTCTTTTCTACTGGAATTGAGCAAACGATCCATATACATCAGGACACTCCAGGGATTGTACACATCACAGCCGCCAAACTGATAGCCGTCGTACCATTCTTTTATTACAGCCTTGTATTCCTCAGCATGATACGCCTGAAGCAATGGATCTATTTCACTTTGTGTAAACCCAAACCTCTGACTGGATACTTCATCAAAGATGGAATCTACTTTAAAATTATTCAGTCCTGTGAAAATTGACTCCTTCGCAATTCTCAGACAACCGGTTAATACCCCTTTTTCCAATGCATCATTTGTTTTCAATGCAGCACTGAAAATACCTCCAAGGAAATCTGCTGTTTCTTCATAATAGCCATTTAGATAAGCATTTTGCAAAGGTACATCATACTCATCCAGCAAAAGTATGACCTTTTCATTATAATGCTTTTTCAAGCATTGACTAATAAAACGAAGGGATTTTTTCAATTCTGCTTTGCTTACATTACCTTTTCTGTATCTTGCCAAAGTCTCCAGATCAACACTGTCTAACTTTTCGCTGTTTAATAATTCGCTGTTATTTCCAATGTATTCGCTGATAATACCTTTAAAAGCATCCAGTTGATTTGCGAATGCGATATCCTTCATATCCTTTAAGGATATGAAAATGACAGGATAGCGGTTCTGATGGCTTTTTATTTCATGATCCTTTATAATACGCAAGTTATCAAATATATACGCATTTTCTTTTTCCTTGATAGAAAAAAAATAAGACAGCACGCCTGAGCGGGCACCGCCTACTCATATTCAGGGTTTTACCGAACCGGCGGGGACGGGTATATAAAACGACTTTCTCATTATATACATCCTTGATAAACATCGTTTTATCTACATAATAATACTCCTTATCAATCAGTTCCTTAAAGTCTTCTATACCAATTGGTAATCTTCGCATATGATCAGCTCCTCTATTCGTATTATACCACGGCAGTCCTTACCAATGAAAGAAAAACACGTTAGAAACTGCGGTAATCATAAGCATCCATACATTGTGTTCTAAAACATAGGGGATAAAAAATAATAGAATAATCCTATGGCAGCTTTTGTTTCTTACAGCCTTATGTATACATGAAACGTATAGAAATTAAGTTGTTTATGCATAGGAATATGATAATAAATGAGGAATTCCAAGCATTAGGCGGTATAGAGAGACTGAAAAATTTGTATACGATGAAAGAAAATTTCTGTTTCTTTTCAAAAAAAATCCTGTATCTGATGTCAAATACAGGATTTATCGGTTAATTATAGGAACGTGAGCTAGCAAGTGAGCGCTGTGGTTCGCTTGCGGCAGATGCAGCATCCTCTTTTGCGAAACGCTCACTCAGCCGCGCATTGCTCAGCATCAGCTTTAAACGGTTTTCCTGGTTTACCTTTGTGGCACTTGGATCATAATCAACCGCTACGATGTTTGCCATTGGATATTTATCCTTTATTTTACGTGTCATTCCCTTGGCAACGATATGGTTTGGCAGACAGCCAAACGGCTGACAGCATACAATGTTATTAACACCGCTTTTTATGAGCGATACCATTTCACTTGTTAAAAGCCAGCCCTCACCCATCTTTGTACCGCGATTGATGATTCCTTCGCTGCTCTCAATGACTTCTTGAAAGGAATCCGGAGCACGGAAGATGCCCTGCTTCTGAATAGCTGTAATAGCTTTCTTCTGCATATTCTGAATTAGCTTAACCGCCATCTGGATAAAACGATAGCTTCTTTTATTGCGTCCGTAATATTCATGATCAATAAGAGAATTTTCAAGACAATATAAGCCGAAATCCAGCACACCGCTGACGACAGGCTCACAGCCCTCCTGAATCAAAAAGTCTTCCAGCTCATTATTTCCCAGGGGGGCATATTTCATGTAGATTTCTCCAACGATTCCCACCTGGATTTTTGGTTTGCTGCTTCTTGGCAGTGCTGCAAAATCATGCAGGATTTCCTGATAATTGTGCTTTAGCCGCATATAGGAGAGGGAATCAAACTGTGCTGTGATGGTTTCCACCCAGGTTGTGACCAGAGCATCCGTATTGCCCTTTTCCAGCTCATACGGTTTGCACTGGTTTTTGAGCCACATCAGCATATCTGCATATAAAAATGCATATAATAATCTCAGCAGCATCTTAGGCGTCAGCTTGAATCCGCTGTTCTTCTCTAATTGCGAAAAGTTGACGGAAATCACTGGTACCTGCTCAAAGCCGGCCTGTACCAGCGCCTTGCGCAGCAGGTGGATGTAATTGGAAGCACGGCATCCGCCTCCTGTCTGTGTGATCGCCAGAGCGATATGATCCGTATCGTATTTTCCACTCTTTAATGCATCAATCATTTGACCAATGACAAGCAGGGCCGGATAACAGGTATCATTATGCACATTCTTCAAGCCTTCATCAATAATCTGCTGACCCTCTGTTTGCAGGATTTCCACATTGTATCCCTCTTTACAAAGAATGTTTTGCAGAAACTGGAAATGAATCGGCAGCATCATCGGAACAAGAATTTTATGTGTTTTCTTCATTTCCTTTGTAAACTCTACATGAGACATGATTATCCCTCCCTTTCTTCCATGGCTGCCAGCAGGGAGCGGCAGCGAATCTTTACTGCACCGAGGTTGTCAACCTCATCGATTTTGATCTGCGTATACAGCTTGCCGTTATCCCGCAGGATATCCTTTACCTCATCCGTGGTAATCGCGTCAATGCCGCAGCCAAAGCTGACGAGCTGTATCATTTCCATATGCTCCTGATGTGCCACATACTGTGCGGCGTTGTACATACGGGAATGGAACGTCCACTGATTTAGTACATGGACACTTGGTAATACAGGCTGTTTTTCAATACTGTCCTCACTGATGACAACAAAGCCTAAATCGTTCATCAGCCGGTGAATTCCATGATTGATCTGCGGATCAATATGATATGGACGACCGGCAAGCACCACGACATTGCGATGATTGCGCCGTGCAAATTCAACAGCATTGCGCCCTTCTTCCTTAACGCGGTCTTTGAACTGCTGATAGGCAAAGTAAGCATGATTGCTGGCAGCCTGCACATCCTTAAACGGTATATCCATGCTCTCGGATTGGAAATATTCAAACATCTTCTGATCAAAGATATTCTTATCCTCCAGATAAACATACGGATATAGGAAATTCACATCCCTGACATCCATATTACCCTCGATAACCTCTGGATAATAGGCAACGACCGGACAGTTGAAGTGATTATCTCCCATTTCCTCATTGACGTTGTAGGTCATACACGGATAGAAAATCGTTTTCAAGCCCTTATTGATCAGGGACTGGATGTGACCGTGCACCAGCTTTGCAGGATAACAGATAGTGTCACTTGGAATCGTATGCTGTCCTAAGGAATACAGCGCCTTGCTGGAGCGGTCACTCAATACAACCTCATAGCCCAGATTGGTAAAGAAGGAATGCCAGAAAGGAAGATTGTCATACATGTTCAATACAAGCGGTATGCCGATTTTTCCACGGATACCGGGTACACCCTTCAGCTTAATCAGCTCCTCATATTTATAATCATACAGGTTTGGCAGCTTATCCCGGTTGACCTTTCCAGTTACCGGACGCTCGCATTTATTTCCTGCAATGTGCTTTCTGCCATCCGCAAAGGTGTTTACCGTCAGGTTGCAGTGATTGGTACACAGGGCACAGTTGAAGGCCTGGGATGTGTGCGTAAAGCTTTTTACATCCTCCTTGCTTAAAATCGTGGATGAAGCTGCGCCCTTTTCCTTCGCGATCAGTGCAGCGCCGTATGCCCCCATTAAATGAGAGATACTTGGGCGGATCACATTCCTTCCCAATTCCAGCTCAAAGCTTCGCAAAACAGTATCGTTTAGGAAGGTTCCTCCCTGTACGACGATCTGTTTTCCGATATCATCCGGACTCTTGGCACGGATGACCTTATACAATGCATTTTTTACGACACTCATGCACAAGCCGGCAGAGATATCCTCCATGCTGGCACCGTTTTTCTGTGCCTGCTTCACACTGGAATTCATGAACACCGTACAGCGTGTTCCCAGATCGACCGGATGCTTTCCGGATAACCCCATTTTAGCAAATTCCTGAATATCATAGCCCATGCTTCGGGCAAACGTTTCAATAAAGCTGCCGCAGCCGCTGGAGCAGGCTTCATTTAACAAAATATCATCAATCGTATGATCCCGGATACGGAAGCATTTCATATCCTGTCCACCAATATCAATGATGAAGTCCACCTGCGGGTTAAAATGACGGGCCGCATGATAATGGGCAATCGTTTCCACAACACCGATATCCAGATGGAAGGCATGCTTCATCAGCTCCTCACCATAGCCGGTTACGGCACTGTGAACGATTTGGATGCGGTCTTCCATCAGCTCATAAATTTTCATGAGCTCCTTTTGTACGACATCCACCGGATTTCCAAGATTGTTCGCATAGCTTTCATACAGGATTTTGCACTGCTCGTCAATCAGTACCAGCTTAGTCGTTGTGCTTCCGGCATCAATTCCCAAAAAGGCCTTTCCTTTATAGGTATGGATATCGCTGCGGTCCACCTTTGCGCTGGTATGCCGCTTTTTAAATTCCTCATATTCCTGGTCATTTTCAAACAGCGGGGGGAGTCCGGCCGTCTGTACCTTTTTGGCAGCCATCCTCTCCATTCTTTCAAGCAGCTCCTCATAAGAGAAATCCGTTGTTTCGTTTGCGGCATAAACGGCGCTTCCCAGGGCGACAAAATAAGGGGCAAGCTCAGGGAAATTGGCCTGTGCATCACTGAGCTGGAGCGTTTCCTTAAAGCGCTCCTGCAGTCCCTTTAAGAAATGTAAGGGGCCTCCCAGAAACAGGACGTTTCCTTCAATATTTCTTCCCTGTGCCAGCCCGGCGATACTCTGATCGACTACCGCCTGAAAGATACTGGCCGCAAGGTTTGATTTTTCACATCCCTGATTGATCAGGGGCTGTACATCACTTTTCGCAAACACACCACAGCGTGATGCAATCGGATACAGCGTCGTATGCTCCAGTGACAGCTGATCCATCGTCTCCAGATCGACATCCAGCAGGGTAGCCATCTGGTCAATAAACGCTCCGGTACCTCCGGCACAGGTAGAATTCATCCGTTCCTCCAATGTTCCCTGCAGGAAGATGATTTTGGCATCCTCACCGCCAAGCTCTATGACGACATCGCTAGCCGGATAGTATTTACGAACAGCCTGTGCTGTTGCGAATACCTCCTGTACGAAAGGAAACCCTGCATCATCCGCGATGCCCAGACCGGCGCTTCCGGTAATGGCAAGCGAGATTCTTTGTCCCTGTAAAAGCTCCTTCAGCTCCCTCAGCTTGGAAACACTCATTTCCCTTACTTTGGATTTATGGCGTTCATAGCTCTTGTATACGATCTCATCGTGATCGTTTAGCACAAGCGCCTTCAGGGTTGTTGAACCTACATCTATTCCCAGTTTATATGTCATAGGTTACTCCTTTCTCTCAAGCATTTTGAACATCGTTTCCCGCAATTCCGGAAGGATTTCCTCAATGGAATCCGGCTGTTCAAAAAAGATTGCATTGTAACAGACGAAACCGATAATCTCCATCAGCATTAAAAAGCGATTCAGTGCTTTCTTTTCCGATTCATTCTCGCGCTGCAGCAGCCTGAGAAAATCCGGCATGCGTTCTATATGGGTAAAGACCATATTGCGATGTTCCTTTGTATCTAATATAGAAGCAATGTTTTTCTGAACCGTACGAAGCAGCTTCGGATGCTGGATATAATAGGAGATCAGCTCATCGATAAAGGTGCGCTTCCAGCATGTATGCTGTGCTTTTGCTGTTTCGTAGGAGCGGTTAAGAATATCGTTCATGAGACAGCCGTGCTGTTTGGTGAGAATCTGAGATATCAGCTCCTTCTTATCCTTATAGTATACATAGAACGTCCCTTTTGCGACATTTGCGCGTTTGACAATTTCATTGACGGAGGTTCCTTCCACTCCCTGCTCATGAAACAGAGCGATGGCGGCATCCTGAATGCGTGATCGTTTATTTACGGTTTCTTCCACAAAAACACTTCCTTTATTCATACATTTGTATAGTTTATACCCATAATGACCGGCGGTCAATAGATTTGCATCTTTTTTCAGACAGAATTCAGAAAAGAGCACATCTTGTCGAATGTGTAACCGTTTTCTTCAAAATAATAAAACTATCTCTTTACAACATAACAATGTTACGATATAATGGTGATGTAATAAAACAATGTTACAAAAGAGGTAGTAAAATGGAAATATCCAAAAAGGAATTATTGAAGACAACCGGGATATCCTATGGACAGCTGTATCGCTGGAAACGGGAGGGTCTGATTCCGGAGGAATGGTTTGTAAAGCGCTCCAGTCCAACGGGGCAGGAAACCTTTTTCCCGCAGGACAAGATTCTCAAACGCATTCATGCCATACAGCAGTTAAAGGACAGCTATTCGCTGGAGGAGCTGGCGAATATTCTGACACCGGAGGTCAGTAACCGTCTGTTTTCAGAGGAGGATCTGGAGCATTTCGATGAGCTGGATGTCGATGTGGCTGCGGATTTTATGGATGCGATGAACAAGGACAGCTTTGTTTTCCTGGAGGTGCTGGTCATGATTGCCTTATCCCAGGCGATGTATGAAACAACGATTTCCCCTGAGGAACGTACACGTGCCATCGTATTTCTCAGCAAAAAAATGGAGCTGCTGCACAGTGCGGACTATGTACTGGAGCTGCTGCAGGCAGAGGACAGAATGTATGTGCTGTTGAAAAAGGAAGGCAGTGATGTATTTGTGGATGATGCATTAGGTGTTGTCAGAAGTATACATTTGAATGAATTAAACAATGCGATTAAGCTGAAATATAAGGAAACCTTTCAGTTTACGTTCGATGAAGAGGAGATGAGGACATGATGACATATCGCGTAAAACGAATTTTGTGGGGACTGGTGTTTGTGGCTATCGGTATAGGATATCTGGGAACACAGCTGGAATGGTGGGATTTCACCATATTCTTTCCGGGCTGGTGGACCATGCTGCTGATTCTGCCTGCTGTCTACAGTATGCTGGATCACGGTCTGCATTTCTATAATATTTTAACAGCCCTGGCAGGGGCATACTTTCTGGCTGATGCCAATGCGTGGATCGATGTGAAGTTCACCTATCCGGTCTGGATGGCGATCATCTGCATTGCGATCGGCTTGCGGTTATTATGTACAAGGAGGGTACGCTGGTATGAATACAGAGCACACGAATACAACGATTGAAGGCATCGGGTCAATTTCAGGGGGCAGCTATGGACGTATTGACATCGAGGGTGTCGGATCCATTAACGGAGATTTGGAATTTGAAATATTGAACGTGGAAGGAACCTGCCAATGCAGTGGAGATTTAAAGGGTGGAACCATGGATGTTGAGGGTGTTATGACCTGTAAAAAGGATATCCGTGTAAAGCGCCTGGATGTAGAGGGTGTTTTGAAAAGCGATGGTATCCGCGTTTATGCGGATGAGATTTATGTGGAGGGTGTTTTGAAAAATAAGGGAGAGGTGAATGCCGATAAGGTGCGCATTGAAGGCTGTGCATCCCTAAATGATCTGTTTGGTGATGATATCCGGATCAATTATGGTCATGGACAGCATATCTTCCACGGTCTGTTTGGTTTTCGGCCTGAAAAAAGAAATACAGCACGCAACATCGAATGCAGTAAGCTGACCGCCTGTAACATGTCTGCTCATTCCATCAGCGCAACTGAAATCCATCTTTCCAGCCACTGCAGAGTTGATCATATAACCTGCGATGGGAAGCTGCTTTATGACAGTACCTGCCGGATTGGAAGCATCGACGGAGATTGTGAAAAAATTGTTAAATAGAAATTAGCCGGCAGGGATTGCGCTTGCCGCCTTTTATGGTATAATTCTTACGATTACAGGGGATGGTGAGTGTTATGAAATTGCAAAAAATTATGTATGAATATGTGTATGTGATCATCGGCGGCTTTTTGTTTGCTATAGGCCTGAACCTGTTCATTGTCCCGCTGGGCTTGTACAGTGGCGGTGTCATCGGTATCGCACAGATTATCCGTACCATTCTGGCTCAGTATGCGCATATGGATTTCGGACAGCTGGACATTGCCGGTATGATCAATTTTCTAATGAACGTACCGCTGTTTATCCTGGCCTACCGCAGTATTTCCAGAAAGTTTTTCGTAAAGACGCTACTTTGTGTACTGACGCAGACAGCAGCCTTTACCATTGTTATGATACCCTCCACACCGATTCTTGACGATGTACTTGCGGCCTGTCTGATTGGAGGCTTGATCTGCGGCTTCGGCATCGGTCTGGCGCTGCGCAGCGGCGGAAGCGGCGGAGGTCTGGATATTCTGGGCGTATATTTTACAAAGAAATTCTCAGATTTCAGTGTCGGACGGTTGTCAAATATCATCAATGTCCTCGTGTTCGGTGTCTGTGCTATTCTGTTTAATGTGACAACGGCAATCTATTCCATTATTTATACGGCATGTATGTATCTGGTAGTGGATAAGACGCATTATCAGAATATCAATATGACGGCGATGATTTTTACCAAGGAGGATGAGGTACAGGAAAACATCATGAAGGAAATGGGACGCGGTGTCACCTACTGGAAGGGTGCCGGAGCATATACTAAGACGGATACGCATATTCTTGTGACAGTGATTTCCAAATATGAGGTAACACAGCTGAAAAAAATCATTTATAAGATCGATCCCAGAGCCTTTGTCATTTTTAATGAGGGTATGAGTATCAGTGGAAACTTTGAGAAGCGGTTATAAGGAATCGCTTTTTCTATAGGAAGGAAAGAGCTGTATGAGAATCATCACGAAAGAAGAGGTGCTGGCGCATCGTCTACGTGCCCACCATTTGGATACTGCGATAACTTCACTGGAGGTCGCTTCCTCCACCTGTGGCTTTCAAAACAGTCCACCCGGCACCTGGCTGTGCGCTGCTTTTAATCGGCTGCAGGAGGTTACCGCAAAACAGCTGCGGGAACAGCTTGACAAACAGCAGGGAGTAATACAAGCGTGGAGTCTGCGTGGTGCTCCATGGATTTTTCCTGTGAAGGATGCAGCTGTGTTTCTGGATGCTCTTTGTGCAAAACAAGACGAAAGCTGGATTTATGCTGGAGGTCTGAAGCACTGTCAGCAGGATATGAAAGTTCCATTTGAGCTGCTTCTGAAGGAACTGATGGAATGTCTGCGTATGCTGAAACAAGAGCCTGTTATTTCAAAGCAGCGTTTGGATACACTTCTGGCACAGGCAATGCAGGAACGTATTCCTGCATCCCTGCGGACATTGTGGAACTCTCCCTCTCCTTATGCGGCAGGACAACTGTTTGGGGAAGCCATTGTTTCTTTTCTGTTGAGACCTGCTTCCTTTCAAAGAGGGATCATCTTCGGACCAAGACAGAAAGCATCACCATTGTTTACAGCATTTCCTGATCATATAACTGAAAATCCCTATACATATGAAGAAGCCTGTCAATCACTGGTGTGCCGCTTTCTGCATGCTTATGGACCATCAGATGTGAAGGGCTTTGCAAAATGGACAGGCATGGATCCGGCACAGGCACGGCGGTTATGGATGCTTGCAGAAGATGAATGCCTGCGTGTGCTGTATGAAGGAAAAGAGTGTGTTATCTGGAAACAGGATACCTATACTGAATCAATTACGGATAGGACCATGCTGCTGCCTGCACATGATCCCTATCTGAATATTCATGATCGCTCCTTACTTCTTGAGGATTGCAGGTTGCAACGTCTGGTATGGAAAACAGTGCAGAATCCGGGAGCTGTTATAAAAAACGGTCGCTTATGCGGAATCTGGAAATCCCGGAAACGAAGGCATGGTATTGAACTGGAAATCACATTGTTTGAAGCAATAAGCAACGAGGATATCAAGCACTGGGCACATTCCTATGAACAATTTCTGGAACAAGAGGTAAGCATTGTCTATACACAGCTTTAAAGACAGTCAGGCCTCTGACTTTTCTTACAGGACGATACAGCCATCCTGCACATCCTTGCATTTACTATTATCCAACCGTACAAATATGGAGGTGGTCAAATGAATATCATAGATGGAACGACCTGTCTTAAAGAGGTTGAAGCACTGATTAAAGAATACACAAAGATGCTGGGCAGGGATTTGAGTTTTCAGCATCTTGACGAGGAGCTGGCAGATTTAAAGCAGAAATACAGCGGAAAGCAGGGAAGACTGCTTGCGGCAGTTGCGGATGATGGCACGGTTGCGGGCTGTGTGGCATATCATCGCCTTTGTGAGGAATGCTGTGAAATGAAACGGCTGTATGTTCAAGAGTCATATCGAACCTGCGGCATAGGGCATAAACTGGCAGAACACATCCTTGCTCTTGCGAAAAAGGACGGATATCAAACAATGGTGCTGGATACCATAGAGCCTCTGCAAAGTGCTGTTCGCCTGTATCAGCGCCTTGGATTTCAGGAAACAGCTCCGTATTATAATAATCCGATGAATGATGTGATCTATATGAAAAAAAATCTGTAGAAGCAGGAGAATATCCTGTAGATACTTGTATGTGCTTTACAGAATGAAATCGGATGTTTTTACAGCAGTGATACAGATGTATTTCTGCCGGAATGTGCATCCGTTTTTTGTGCATACAGACAGCCATACCAATAAAATAGAATAAAAAAACGCCTGTCCTCCTGTTCAGGAGATCAGACGCAGGGATCATATATTCAATTCTTATTTTTTTCTTTCAGCAGTATATTTCTGATAGATGTATTTTAAACCCTTAAATGTAAGATTGCGGTCATATATATCAATTTCATCCGTATTTTTGTAAATGATTTTTCCCAGACCGCCCGTCGCAATAACCTTCATATCCACGTTAAGTGCTTTTTTAAATTCCTTAATGATGTACTCACTCTGTCCGATATAGCCGTATACAAGACCGGCCTGCATACTGGTTGTCGTTGTTTTGGTAAGAATACTGGCAGGCTTTTTTATTTCTATTTCCGGAAGCTTGGCAGCCTGTGTCCACATCGCCTGTGCTCCAGTTTCAATTCCCAGCGTGATAACACCATATTCAAAATTCCCGTGGGCATCTACGTAATCAAAGGTGGTCGCTGTACCATAATCGACAACAAGACAGGGACCTCCGTATTCAAAATAAGCACCGGCGGCATCCACGATACGGTCAGCTCCAACCGCTTTGGGGTTCTCGGTTTTTACTGAGATGCCGGTTTTGATGCCGGGCCCAACGAGAATCGGTTCCCTGTGCATATATTTGCGGATTCCGTTTAGAAAGGAATGCATGATTTTCGGTACCACACTGGATACGATGACATCCTTAATATCCTCAGGCTGTACCCTGGAGGCATTTAAAAAGTTCATCATCATAAAGCCGTATTCATCACTTGTACGCTTCATTTTTGTTGTTAGACGATAGTTTCCTATCAGCTTGTCTCCATGATAGATACCGATGGTTATATTCGTGTTGCCTACGTCAATGACTATTAGCATAGGGATTCTCCTTTTTCTTTGCTGAGTGCTGCCAGACGCGTCAGAAGCTCCACGCCTACCTCATATTTGCTCATCAGATCCAGCGTCTCTGTATGATCCTTCTGTATCAGGGTTACCACGTTTGTGTCTCCCTGAAAGCCTGCGCCCTGCTCATGCAGATTGTTGGCAACGATCATATCACAGTTTTTCTTATTCAGCTTCTCTGTCGCATGCTCCAGTAAATGCTCTGTTTCCATGGCAAAGCCGCAGATGGTTTGCCGATCAAGGCGGTGCTCACCCAGCCAGGCCAGAATATCCGGATTTTTCACAAAGGTGACCTCCAGAATTTCTCCCTGCTTCTTTATTTTGTTTTCTTCGATTTTCTGTGCCCGGTAGTCACCGACTGCCGCAGCCTTTATGATGATATCATGACTTGCATATTCCTGCTGTACCGCATGAAACATATCCTGTGCGCTGATGATAGGAATCACACGTACGCCCTGTGGTGCGCTGATGTTCACCGGTCCGCTGATCAGTGTTACCTCAGCTCCCATATCACGGGCAGCTCTGGCAATTTCATAGCCCATCTTTCCGGAAGAATGATTGGATAGGAAGCGTACCGGATCCAAAGCCTCACGAGTAGGCCCGGCAGTGACAAGCACGCGTTTTCCCTTCAGCTGTTGGGATGCTTCCAGAACATGAAGAATGCGTTCTTCAATAAGATTGATATCTGCCAGCTTCCCTTTTCCGGTATCTCCGCAGGCAAGATAGCCAACCTCCGGCTCAACCAGCTCATAGCCAAGTGCTTTTGCGGCTTCCAGGTTTTTCTGGGTGACCGGATTTTCATACATACCGGTATTCATAGCCGGACAGATGATTTTTGGACAGCTGGCAGCCAGAAAGGTCGTTGTCAGCATATCATCGGCAAGCCCATAGACAATCTTAGCAATGACATTTGCAGTTGCTGGTACGATGACAAAGGCGTCAGCACGATGAGCGATGGAAATATGTTTGACACTGCGATCTGCCACCTTTTCAAAGGTAGACACCATCACATTGTGTTTTGTTAGTGATTCAAAGGTCAAAGGAGCGATAAATTCTGTGGCATTCCTGGTCATAATGACTTCCACATCATACCCTTTCTTGATAAGATTGCTGGTCAGCTGTGCGGCTTTAAAGGCAGCAATACCGCCGCTGACACCCAATACGACTGTTTTTTTCATAGTATCCCTCACAGGTTCTTTATAAGTCGTTTATTATTATAACGCATCATTCTCTGCATCACAACTGTTTCAAAGCGAAAAAAGATAAAAAATTCACAAATGAAACATTCCTGCAAAATTGCAATCCGTTTCATTATTTCTATACATTTTATATCGAATGATATTATAATATAGGTAATAGATAAGGATAGCGGATCGGGATTTAAACGTTCCTACTTTTATAGATGTTTCTATCTATGTTTATAAAGGCGTTATTCCTTTACAAAAACTATGATGCGGGAGGAGAAGTCTATGGAAATCGTAAATACAGATGACATGCGGAGAATGGATGCGGAAGCGATTCATGAATATGGGATTCCCGGTATCGTGTTAATGGAGCATGCAGCTATGGCAGTGATGGAGTATATGCGTGAAAATATAGCCGCGGACAGTCGCATCATGATTTTATGCGGCCCGGGAAATAATGGCGGTGACGGCTTTGCACTGGCCCGTCTTCTGGTGGAGGAGGGGTATACGCATGTGCGTATTCACTGTAGTGTTCCCTATGACCGGATGAGCCATGATGAAGCCATCTATGCCAGAATAGCGGAAAGCTATGGAATTGAAATTCTGCAGACACAGGATATGGAAATTCTGAAGCCTGCTCTGGATGCTGCCGATGTTGTTGTGGATGCTTTGTTTGGAACCGGATTGTCCCGAAATATCGAAGGCTTTTATGATGTGCTTATTCTGTATTTGAATTTACTGCATAAGCATGTAATCAGCATTGATATTGCAAGCGGGGTGCATGGGGATACGGGAAAGATAATGAATTGTGCAGTGCAGAGCAGTGTAACCATCACCTTTGAATGTCTGAAAAAAGGGCAGCTGTTATATCCGGGCAGCAGCTATTGCGGTGATATTCTGGTGAAAAAAATCACTCTCCCTAAAAGGGTGAAGGAAGCTATACGGGATAAGATTCATCTGCTGGATGAGGATATTGTAAAAAGCTTTCTTCCCAAGCGGGATGCACATTCCAATAAGGGAAGCTTCGGTAAGGTGCTGATGGTTGGTGGTAGCTCTTTTATGCATGGGGCTATCACGTTGGCCGCAAAGGCAGCCCTGCTAAGTGGTACCGGAACGCTGACACTGTTTCTTCCGGATTGTATTTCCGATATCATCTCCATGAAGCTGGAGGAAAGTATGCTGATGCTGGCGCCATCTATGAATGGGACGTTTTCAATGATTTCCGTTGACCTGTTAAAGCGCAATCTGGATCATTATGATCTGATTACCATCGGGAACGGTATGGGACGTAATGAGGTAACCGGTGCGATGGTACAGGCGGTGCTAGAAAGTAACCGTCCGTGTCTGCTGGACGGCGATGCATTATTTGAGGCTGGAAGGATGCAGGAGCTGATTCAGCATCGTAAGGCAGTGACCATCCTGACACCGCATCCTAAGGAAATGAGCTATTTATGTGGCTGCAGTGTGAAGGAGGTATTACAGGATCCCCTACAGTGTGCACAGGATTTTGTGAGAGGCTGTGAGAATGTCGTGCTGGTACTGAAGGATCAGCATACGATTATCGCAGAAAAAGACAGCGTATATATGAATACGGCAGGAAATCATGCGCTTGCGAAGGGGGGGAGCGGGGATGTACTGTGCGGTATTTTAACAGGACTGTATGCGCAGGGAAAGCAGCCGCTGCAGGCAGCTGCTGCAGCTGTATACGTACATGCTTCTGCTGCGGATGAGCTGATTCATCATATGGATGCCTACAGCATTCAGCCCAATGATCTGATTACCGCTTTGTCAGGGATTTATGGAAAGCTAAAAAATAAATAGAAACGTAACGGATATTGTTTCCAAAGGACACAGGAATATATAAAGATATACGATATATTCCTGTTTTTGTATAGGTACTTCTTCTTTGTGAAGCCCGTAAATGTATAAGCAGCTAGTATTCAACGACTAATTGAAGCTGTATAGAGGAAAAAGTATATGAAAAAAACACAGGTTTAATGCAGAACTAATAATACAGGTTATTCGTAGATAAAATGATTAGTAGACAATGTAAAGATTATGCAGAGACGCATAGTGTCTCATAAGCTACAAAATCATATCCCCCAAATCTCATCAAATGTGCAAATAATACATGAACAAAAAAGTATCGTCATCCTTACATCATAAAGGGCGGCTTTGTTTTCTATATTCCTTGGTGGGTAACGAAAGGTAAATTACAAGCATACAGCATACTTCAAAATACCTTGCTACTTACCGGTTCATTGATTACCGGTAGATGTATGTAGCTATTTTTTTATTATCTATCACTCTGATCCGGATACATCCTATATTAAAAAAGAATAAACATACGCAAATAACCTTCTGTATTTTTATATTCATTTATGCTACACTGTAGGTAATTCATTTTACGAGGAGGGGTTTTCTTGGTAACAAATATTAGATATTTCAGAAGCAGCTTCATTTCATATTCGCAAGAGCCCCGGTACCTCTGCGTTTCTTGATCCTGTTAAAGATAGCTTTTCTTTTCTTGATCCAACTTTCACAAAACATACATTTATATTAAGTATCATAACCAGCCTACATAAGCAATCCATATATCCAGGGTATCCCCGGATATGCTGAACCGCCTATACGACAGAAGCCTATTGTTCATGACCGCGGTTTCTCATTTGATTTCGATTTTCCTTATAGAGCTTATCAAAGAGGGCCGCCCTATCATATTTCTTACACAAAGATGTTTTTTAAAGAAAGAAGGAATATGATTATGAACGAAAATTTATCGATAGCTTCTATCCTTTCAGAGCATCAGGATAAGCGAAGCTATGACGCCTATTGTAAAAAAATCTTATCAAACAAGCAGATTCTAGCCTATATTCTAAAGGGATGCGTTCCAGAATACGCTGATTTAGCTCTGGAAGCCATTCCGCAATACATTGAAGCCTTTTCTGTAACAGATACAGAAATGAATGAAAATATCAATGGCAGGAATATAGAGGATGAAGCAATACCGGGAGCGCTGATAAAATATGACCTCTTGTTTGAAGCAGCTCTGCCGCAGGATGTAAATACAAAAAATGAAAAGACTACAACCGCGTCTGCAGGGAACAAGGTCTGTTTGATTATCAATCTGGAAGCACAAAATAAGGATAATCCGGGATATCCCCTGGTGAGCAGAGCGTTATATTACTGCAGCAGATTGGTGGCAAAGCAGAAAAACGCAGCAGATGGCTTCCGGCATTCAGAGTTTGAAAATATAAAGAAGGTGTATTCCATATGGATCTGCATCCAGCATTCCGACTATAAGAATGATGTAGTCAACACCTATGCCATTCATGAAAGCTGTCATATGAAACCCTGGAATGCCCCTAAAGAGCAATATGATCTCATGACTGCCATCATGATATATCCGGGAAAACAATATGACCACAAAAAGGAGCATACAGACGAGCATTTGCACAGCCTGCTGGAATTGTTGAACATCCTGTTTATTGCTAAGCTTCCTGTAAAGGATATGAAGGAACAGCTGCAAAAATATGATATAATAATGACGAAGGAAATAGAAAGCGAGGTTCAGAATATGTGCAACTTAAGTGACGGTATTGAAGAAAGAGGCATTATGAAAGGTTTACAACAGGGCATGGCTCAGGGACTGGCTCAGGGTAAAGCAGAAGAAAAGATAGATTCAACGTTGCTTTATGTAAAAAACCTGATGCTGGCAGCCGGTATCAATGCAGAGAAAGCAATGGATATGCTTGGTGTGGAAGCTGATATTCGACCCGTAATTTTTGATGCGTTGAAATGCTCCTGATGTAACTAAATAATTCATTGATAGTAAGTAAAAGGACTGTTGCATTTTTCCAGTCCTTTTCAATATACTGATAGATTTCCGCATCACAACTAGATAAAGAAATTGATGCTTTTCTAATAAACAAGTTTGACAAACAGTAATTAGAAAGATTTTATCAAAATGCCGGTAGTGGCTGTTGCTTCATTGCCAAAAACAGTGACCAGCTACATTGTTTTTCATTCTTCATGCTGTAGGATGAAGGATATCCGATTGTGGTATTTTCTTGTGAAAATATACACAAAGTGGTTGTTTTTCTTTACACTTAGGCGTAGAATGTAACTATAGAAGGGGATTTGTAAGCCCTATAAGGAGGAAAACAGACATGCAGAGATTTACATTGCCAAGAGATATGTATCATGGACAAGGTGCATTGGAAGCATTGAAGACACTAGAAGGAAAAAAGGCAATCGTTTGTGTTGGCGGCGGTTCCATGCGTCGTGGAGGCTTTTTGGATCGTGCCGTTGCGTATCTCAAGGAAGCAGGAATGGAAGTGCGTTTATTTGAAGGCATTGAATCCGATCCATCCGTAGAGACTGTTATGCGCGGAGCAGAGGAAATGCTTGCATTTGAACCGGACTGGATTGTCGCAATGGGTGGCGGGTCTCCAATTGACGCCGCAAAAGCCATGTGGATCAAATATGAATATCCGGATATCACATTTGAGGATATGTGCAAGGTATTTGGTATTCCGAAGCTGCGCAGAAAAGCACAGTTCTGTGCAATCTCATCTACATCGGGAACAGCGACTGAGGTTACCGCATTCTCTATTATTACAGATTATGAAAAGGGCATTAAATATCCAATTGCCGACTTTGAAATCACGCCGGATGTAGCGATTGTCGATCCGGATCTTGTAACAACGATGCCAGTCAAGCTGGTAGCACATACCGGTATGGATGCCATGACACATGCTGTGGAGGCTTATGTTTCCACAGCAAACAGTAACTTCACCGATCCGCTGGCAATTCATGCGATTGAAATGATTAAGGAGCACCTGGTAAAATCCTATAATGGAGATATGGATTCCCGTGCTGCGATGCATGATGCACAGTGTCTGGCAGGACAGGCCTTCTCCAATGCCCTGCTAGGTATCGTTCATTCCATGGCACATAAAACAGGTGCCGTATTTGCAGATCAGGGCGCACATATCATTCACGGTGCAGCGAATGCGATGTATTTGCCGAAGGTTATCAAATTTAATGCGATGGATGAAACAGCAAGAAAACGCTACGGTGTGATTGCGGACTATATGCATCTGGGCGGCTCCAGCGATGAGGAAAAAGTGGATTTGCTCATTGCATACCTGCGTGATATGAGTGACGCTCTTCATATTCCGCACTGCATTGCCCATTATGGAAAAGACGGTCTGCCTGCAGAGGAAGGCTTTGTGAGTGAAGATGTATTCCTATCCCGTGTAAAGGATATCGCGGCGAATGCCATTCTGGATGCCTGCACAGGAAGTAATCCAAGACAGCCAAGCCAGGAGGAAATGGTGAAGCTGTTGAAATGCTGCTATTACGATACAGAGGTTGATTTCTAGCAGCTTCAGCTTACTTAGCTGGTAGTAAATTTTGAAAAGAAAAAACGGATGCCATCGAAGAAATTCTGCATCCGTTTTTGTATGGTTTGTGAAGCTGTTATAATTTTGTTTTCTATTTCAGCCTCCTTGAAAAGAATGGGAAACAGGAAAGGAAGCTGTAGGTATACGAATGGATAGGCTTTATGATATTACCTCATACAAAGGGAGCCGTATGGTAAAACAGGTGCCGCTATCCTTATCGGATGCTGCCTGTATACTGCCCTGATGAAGAATTACAATGGTATGGACAATGAACAGTCCAAGACCTGTGCCACCTTCCTTTTTTCGTGAAGAATACCCCCGCTCAAAGATATGCTGCAGCTCCTCCTGTGGAATGACTTCTCCCTGATTTTTAAATTGAAGGATGGCCTCTGCATCCTTTTTTTCAAGAGTCATGGAAATACAGGTTTGTGCAGGCGCATAGGACAGAGCATTGAAAAATAGATTTTGTATCATACGTTTTAACTGCTTACTGTCACCAAATATTTCACACCTGTCACATGTGCAGGAAAATTGAAAATCAATATCATAGGCCTCTGCATCCGGCGCAAACAGAGCCTCCATCTGCTGTAAAAAGGAACAAAGCTCCAGCGGCTTTTTCAGAATCGGAATGTGATCCTGCTCATTGAAGGACTGAAGTAATTGCAGCTGCTCCATCATGAGCCGGTTGTTTTCCCTTAGCTGAGAAAGATCTTTTTTCATTTGTATGTCCGTCTTCTCTTTATCCATCATTTCCAGATAGGTCATTGCGGAGGCAGCCGGCTTTTTCACATCATGCAGCAGCTCAGCAAGCAGAGAACGTCGCTCATCCAGCAGCTTACTGATTTGCCGGGTCTGGCGGTCAACCTCCTCCTGTAGATGGATACTGAGCAGATGATCATGCTTCCACAATGCTGCGGTCTGTGTTACCATCAGCCAGGCAAAGAAAATGATCAGGATAAATACGCCGTATTCCTCAAACCACGCACCATCCGCAGGCTCGAAGCGGTTCATCGTCAGCACATGTACGATGAGCAGTCCTGCGTAAGACAACAGAGCGAAAAGCACAATACTTCCTTCCCTTTGCGCCTGCTTTATTATACGTATGCATACAAAAAGCATATAGCCTGCGATACCAAGCTTACAGATAGATAGCATCCAGCCATAGGGCTGAACAAAGGCAGGCAGATAGGGGAGGATGAAGGGCATGCAGAAGCTGATTACTACTATGGAGAAAGGAAGCAAACGTTTCCTTATGGAAATAACCGGATCCTTCAGATAAAGAATGCTCAGATAAGCAAAATATAATGCTGCGCATATGCAGGCATCCTGTATGCTATATAACAGCCTTGTGACGGGAAGATGAAAAAAGGAGAAGAAGGGATAGCAGCTGTAAACACCGAAGCAAAGAGCCATCATACCAAAATAAAACGGCAGCCGTCCTCTTTCCTTTTCACGCTCCTTTATCCATAATACGATGGTAAAGCCTGCAAGGGTCAGTGAGCTGCAGGCAAACAAAGCATAGGTCAGCAGTCGTTTCCCAAGCATAGCCGTCACAGTATCCGCATCGCCCAGAATGGGAGGATACTGCACACCGGTATAGTAATGGGAACGGTTTTCACTTTGAATAAGAATGGTGTTTTCCCGCTCCTCCTGAAAGGTGATGAGAATATCCTGTATCTGTTCCTGATACGGCTCAAAGCTGCCACTTTGCGCAACCGGTTTTCCATTGATATACAGCTTTGCTGCACTGAACAGCTCCTGTAAATATAATTGCTTGATCCCTGGCTTGTCGGTCGTATAGGTAAATACCATCGTTGCTTTTCCAAAGCCGCTTTCATCTTCATGAAATACGGAAAGATTCTGATAAGAGCCTGTAAGGACAGGAATACCTGTATGCTGCTTTACCTCCTTTGGGGATAAAAGTACGTCCGGGTAGAGCATCCCTTTTAAAAGGAAGGCTGTATTTTGCTGCGAAGCGATGGTATACTTATTATGAAAACGGTATTCATGCTGTACCAAAAAAATAACAAATAGAAAAAGTATCGCAGACAGAGCTGTATAGCGACGCATGAAATCACCTCATTTCTGAAAGGAGCCGTTATGAAACGTTTATGCATTTTATTTCTTGTCACATGGGGCTTTCTCTTCTGTTTCCCCAATACGCTGTATGCACGACAGACTGCTGCCGTAGTGAACGGCAACGATACCGCCGCAACAGCAGAGGAATTTGAAGCGTGGCTGCATGCGCACAAAACAACAGGCGGCACACTTACACTGACACAGGATATTTATATTGAACATGATTTTGATTATTTATCAGGAACAATGATCAGATATCTGCAGCCGGTTACCATTGACACTGGTGCACATACCATTTATGTGAAAGGCTTTTTGTTAATGGAGGCTTTAAATTACAAGCTGACCATACGCGGGGAGGGGAATGAACAGGGGCTGATTCATGTTTTGCCCGGTGGGAATGCGGATATCGGTATGGTAAATATAGAAGCTGCTTGCGGCTTTGCTCTTATACAGGAGGAAGGCAGTGTGCTGGGATGTATTTCAAAAGAATTAAACCCGGTATATGGCAATAGGATCCAGGGAGAGGTGCGGTTTGCACAAAAGCCGGTTATTGATGCATCGAATATAACATTGCCGGATGTCGTTTTATCTGAGCAGCAGACACTGCATGAGGATATGCTGCAATCCTATGTCAATAGTCTGAGCCTCTATTATCAGGGAAAATCCTATAATGTAAAGTATGCGGATATCGTCTGGGATGTGGATGAATATCCGCATCCAAAGCCATATACATTTTACACCTATCATGGCAGGTATGCCGGAAAGCTGGATATTAAGGGTGTTCCTGCCTCTGATTTTCATGATGTTTATGTTCTGACACCTCCCAGTGTGCGGGTAATCACCACCGATGGCGGTGTGGCGCTGTTGGGAATGCGCAAATCCTACAGCTATAATTATGAAGCAGAGATGGCTGAATTTTCAGTATATAGCGCACAGCGTCCCAAATCTGTTGCTATCGGTTGGAGAACAGCACCAACGGATTCCTGGCAGATAACACCTGTTCTGCAGGATGAAAGTTGGTTGGATGAAGGCAAATTCCTTGTCTACCTGCTGGATAAGAAAGAATATGTTGAATTTTATGCAGAGGTTGTACTGGATCAGGGTGTTTATGCGACCAACGTGATATCATGGGAAAAAAACAAACTGGTTTTTCAAGACATCGAAGGCGGCAGGGGTGGCGGTGTTGAGCTGCTGCCACAAAAGCCTCCACAGCCTGAACCAGATCAGAATGATTCCGTTTCCAATACAGTACCTGAACAGGAGCCCTCCTCTGGTTCTAATTATGAACAACAGCCATCTAAAGAGCAGCTCCCTGCCGGACAGGAGAACACAGATCAGATTGAGCTGCCATTACAGCTGCCTGAACAAAATGAAGCGGGAATGGGGTCATTAGCAGGAATGCACACTGACCATGTTGAAAAATCCGATTTTAATTCTGTTTCTTTCATAAAGCCTCATTTCATTATAAATCAGGATTTACGTTCTGCCAATATACAACATCCCCCTATGCTTTCTAAACATACAGAAAATACATATCTGTCATCTCAAGCAGGACAGGTTCAGCGGGTATATCCTGAAAAAAGCGAACCAAACATACAAAAGGCTTCACGGCAGAAGGAACAGAAGCTGCCTGTACAGGAACAGCATGCATTTGTAAAAGAGAAAAGCAGAAGTGCTTCTGTTCAGATTCTGCTTGGTGCAGGAGCTGTTTCAATGCTGGTGCTGCTCTCTTATGCAGTATTGCGGCATTTCTGTGGCTCAGCGGTGAATAAATAGCCCTTTCCACGAACAGTAATAATATATTGCAGTCCGGTTAAAGTAAGCAGCTTGATACGAACCTCTGCCACGCGGGCCTGCAGCGTATGTCTGCTTTCATTTAATGGTTCTTTCCATACAGCGTCGTAAATCTGTTCATAGGTATAGATTCTGCCAGGCTGGCTTGCAAGCAGGGAAAGTATTTCAAATTCTGTGCGATTGAAAAATATGGTATTTCCCTGATACGTGACCTTCTGTGTACCGGTATCAATGATGAGCTCACCATAATTCAAAACAACAGCTGTCCGTTTCCGGCTGTCCTGTATACGAAGCTGTATGCGAAGCAGGAGCTCATCAAAGGAGAACGGTTTGCATACATAATCGTCTGCTCCCATCCGCAGTCCCTGAATACGGCGGTCTACCTCTGTATAATTTGAGAGAATAATAATCGGTGTTGAGGTATGCAGACGCATCTGTCGAAGAACCTCATAACCATCCAGATCCGGGAGCTTTAAATCCAGAATGATGCAGTCATAGCTACGTGACTGCATTCTTTTTAAACCCTCTTTTGCATTCGCTGCTTTATCCATTTGATAATTTATACCTTTAAAGAATCGCCATGCACTTTCCAGCAGCATGTCGTCATCGTCTATGAATAATATATGATACATATGTCCACTCCTTTACTACCATAATATTATATCATGTATTCCTTTGCATACCGTCTGCGATTATCCGCTGAGTGTCCGTTTTTTATAGCTGGTTATGGTAATGGCAGTGAATGAAGCGTGTGCCTTTTAACGGGAAAGTCTCATTAGCTTTCCTGGATTTGCATCTTATTCTAATAAGGCTTCATTACGCGGTCAAAAAAAGCAGCTGTGGCTAATGATTGGTCTGCAGGATTGTAGTCCTGTTACCCGTAAATTCTGTCGAATACGGTTCATCCTGCGCAGGAATAAATGGACAAAGCATTGCGGTATCTGTCGCCTTAGATTTACGTAAGCCGGTAATAGGATATGATACAGATGTGATGATATGAGCTCACTTTCTGCATATGAAAAAATACGAAAGCAAAGAATATAGACGATGTAAAAAAAAATCTGCCAATATCCGCTGGCGTTACATTTTACTATAGGTATATGGAAGACAGGGGATGTGTCTGTTATAATTTGAATGTTGAAAATCCTATAAAAGTGGTGTTAAAAAGAATCTTTTTTCTCTTATGGATACGGCTCCTGTGGAAGCCGGTATTCGTTGGAGACAATTTTATAGGGAATTGTTGAAGCTTTTAGAGAAAGGACTATGAAATATGAAATGGTATGAGAAACAGAAGAAGCTGTATGATCAGAATCAAAAGGAAATTGTCGGCAGTGAAGGAAAAACGCTAACATCACAGGAAAAGGAAGCCGCGGTAGAACAGACGGTAAAAAAGGAGCAGTTAATGAAAAAAGAAATACAGGTGAAGGCTGCACAGCCCCAAACAGCATCCGCAGCTCCTCTGGCAGATAGCAGACCTGTCAGTAAGGAAACAACCGTTATACAACACAACACAACCATACAGGGAGATATGAACAGCGATGATAATATCACGATTCATGGTACATTGATCGGTAATATTCATTGTGGTGGTAATCTGATTGTCAGCGGCAGTGTCAAGGGGAATGTGACATGTCAGAATGTTGTATTGCAGCGGGCTGAGATCGAAGGGGATATTCAATGTGAGCAGCATATGGAAATCAGTGAGGAAACTACGGTAAAGGGGAATATCCGTGTGTGTGATATTATCTGTTCGGGACAGGTCAAGGGAGATACACTGGTATCTGAAAATGCAAAATTTATGTCAACCTCCTGTGTGATCGGAGATGTACAGACGCAGGTTCTTGAAATCGAATCAGGTGCTGTTTTACAGGGAAATCTGCTTGTTGAGCCTGTGAAACGCAAGGAAATAAATTCATAAGCGGATGCATTGATTAGCATCTGATCACAATCAATTGTCCAATCTATAAAAAAAGACGAATTCAGCATGCGGTCGTTAAAAGTGTTCTTACCTGTAAATATCCGGGAAACCGGATGCTTGCGGGAAAGAAGCTTAACTGCAAGAAATTCGTCTTTTTGGTTGTGGTATATCCAGCGCACAGCCTTTATAAGTAAGGGCTCATGCTTTTACTTATAAAGGCTCATGCTGTGTGTAGGATGAAGGCGGTTCTTATCGTTCTGCTTCCTGAGCATCATAGTTCCGTGCATTCATTCAGAATTTCCTCCTGTATGCATTGCTTTCTGCGTCAGTAAGCTGATTTGTTCACAGACCCTTTACCTAATATGGGGTCTTGTTTTTGTACAACTGTTATGTGCGTATAGCTGTTACATATTCCTGATATTTCTGATACAAATGATCTGATATCACAACTTCCAGATGGATGCCATCCTCCTCATCCGTTCGTGTGATGACCCGGGCATGCTTCATTAAGAGGGAATAGATTCCTGTCTGCTGGTAGGGGATATGCATGATTACATGCTTTTCATCCGGATACAGATGCCGGTGGATCAGCTCCAGCAATTCATGTAAGCCCGCTTTTTCCTTTGCGCTCATATACAGGTCGTGTGCGTGCTCTCTGGGATAGGGATATTGACTTTGATCACACTTATTATATACGGTGATCATGGGAATATCAGCAGCGTTGATCTGCTGCAGGGTGTCCTGCGTGATTTCCATTTGTCTTGCGCAGGCTTCACTTGATACATCCACGACCTGTACAAGCAATGAGGCGTAGCGAACCTCCTCTAATGTGGAATGAAAGGCATCCACAAGGTCATGCGGCAGGTCAGATATAAAACCAACCGTATCAGATAATAGAAAGGATTTTCCATCAGGAAGATCGATATGCCGGATGCTGGTATCCAGAGTTGCGAACAGCATATCCTTTTCCAGTACCCTTTTATCATACTCATACGGGCTGCTGTATTCCAACAGCATATTCATAATCGTACTTTTCCCGGCATTCGTATAGCCGACCAGTGATACCAGTGGCAGCATGGATTTCTGGCGGGAACGGCGTTGTGTGAGGCGTTGGGCTTCCACCTTTTTCAGCTCTCTTTGCAGCTCCTGGATCCGGGCATTGATTCTTCTTCGATCAAGCTCTAACTGCTTTTCACCGGCACCTCTGTTTTTTCCGCTGCCGCTTTGTCTTCCAAGCTGTGTGTTGGCACCAACCAGACGAGGAAGCAGCTTCTTAAGCTGCGCACACTCGATTTGAAGACGCGCGATTCTTGTTACGGCTCTGCTTTCAAAAATAGCAAGAATCAGTTCCGTACGATCCATAACCGGCGTTTGCAAGATAACCTCCAGATTACGAATCTGTAAAGGACTCAGATCATGATTAAATACTATGCGCTCAGGCTTCTGTTCCTGTACATATTTCCGTATTTCCTCACATTTTCCTATTCCGATATATGTTTTTAACGTAATGCTTTTTAAATTCTGTATAAAGGTTTTCCTGATTTCCATATCGGCTGCCTGTATCAGCTCGATGAATTCCTCATTTTTTTCCGTTTGCTCTGTGGTATCTGCCAGAACGATTACAACCTGCTGCATGACATCACTCCTCTAGTATCTTATTGTAGCATGGTTTCCCTTTATTTATGAAAAAAGATTTGGATTCCTGCAATATACAACGGTATAAAGGTCATGGATTATCGAAAGCATATGGCATATGCAGGGGACATTTGCTATAAATATAAATTTCCGATTCCAAAGCAGGATATATCTTAGACAGAATCCAAATACCAAAATCATCAGAGCTTCTATAATTGGCTTTCTATATAGCGATATCATTCCATGCTATTCAAAAGCAGGATAGCGCCATATGCAGGATGCAATAAGCTGCTATGTATTGCTTTCTATATATTGATAGGATTGCATAATGATAGGACTACAAACTATCCCTGTGATTTTAACAAACAATATGATTTCTTACAAATACGATTTCACATAACAATATAAGTTCAAGATAACAGGTGTGAAAGAAAATCCAGATTGTAATTCAATAAGTAATTTGAAATACCTTTCATGCAAGCCTTGTTTCTGTACGAGATGTCGTGGAAAATGGAGTCAAACACGATTTCAGCATCGCACATAAATTTCAAAATAACAAGTATGATTTCAACACAATATTATAATTTCAGGATAACAATACGATTCCAGCATAAAAAGCCAGACCCGTTTTTGTGTCTGACTTTTTATGCTGTTTTATTTAAACCTTTACTGAACAGGCTTTACATGGATTCTTCCACGGTACTCGGTTTCGGCAAAATAGAGATTCTCAGCAATTCTAGCTTCCGGATTCAGCTTAACATCCTTCAGCATCAGTTCCTTGAATTTTTCATAGCCTGCCATATCAATGAGGTGGCCGCCATGCAGATAGCGTGGCTGTCCCTTTAAAACCTCGGCAGAGAACGCCTGCCAGTTGCGCATGATTGCCAGAACAGCATCCTCACTTAAAAAATCCGCAAAGGTTTTTCCCATACGCGGGTATTGCTTTCCAGTCCGTCCGCCAATCAGTATCCGGTAGAACGGCTTCGGGCTTCTTTGCATGGCATTGGTTGGACAAACAAGGGTACACTCTCCGCAGCCGACACAGCAGCACGTATCCTTTTCAATTTTACCGTTTTTCAGACTCAGCACTCTTGTCGCGTGGGATTCACAGGCTTTTACACAGGAGCCGCAGCCGATGCACAGATCACTGTGATAGGTAGGCTTAGTGAGGCCGATGATACCAAAATCGTTGAAGTGACCCTTGGCACAGTCATTGGGACAGCCTGCGACAGAAGCCTTGATATGGTAATGACTTGGAAATACTTCCTTTTCAATCTTTCGAGCCATATCCTGCGTATTGATATTCGCCTTGATACAATGAATTCCACCGATACAGGCCATGACATTTCTGGCGCCTATGGTAGGAAAGCCGGCATCGGTATTCATTTCCACTCCGCACTGGGCAACCTCGACATCCTCCAGATATTCCTTTAATTCTGCATTTACTGCATCTATATTTTCATATTTAATACCGGGGATGGCAAAGCACTGGCGGGAGCCAAAATGAAAGGTTCCATCTCCGTATTTCTCTGCAAGGTACTGTACAAAGCTCAGGTATTTCGCCTGAATAAGCCCTGCCGGTACACGCATTTGCAGCATATATTCGCCCTTGACCTTGGACTGGCGAAAACAGTTTGTACGAAGGGCATTGATATTCATATCTTGTGACATAGCTTTTACCTCCTAATCCACAAGCCCTTGGGCTTTGGTATATGGAAACACAGGGCCTTCCAGACACACATAGGTTTCATTGATTTTACAGTGGCCGCATTTACCAAGGGCACAGGACATTTTCCGTTCAAAGGATACATAAATATGATCCTCTGTCACACCGTATTTCATGCATTCCTGGGCTGTGAATTTCATCATCACAGGAGGCCCTACGATAATAACGGCATAATCATCCTGAAAATCCTGAAATGGGATATCCTTGACATATTTCATTGCAAAGCCCTCCAGAAAGCCAACACGTTCTCCCTGATCCAGTGTCAGTGTGGTATGAAAGTGAGGAGCATTGCGCCATTTTGTAAGATCGTTTTCAAACAGGACATGCTGTGCATCTCGGAAGCCGGCAATCGCATATACATCCTTGCAGTCCTGCGGATTGTTCAGATAGTGATTCAACGTACTGCGTACCGGTGAAACACCGGTACCTCCGGCTATGACAACGATGTGTTTTCCCTTGAAATCCTCCAGTGGGAAACCGTTTCCATATGGTCCGCGGATATACAGATCATCCCCTGCGTGAAGATTAAAGAGAACATTGGTCAGCGTTCCTACTTTTCGTATGGTGAATTCTATCGTACTGTCAGTGAAATTGGATACAGATATCGGAGCTTCTCCAATCTTTGGCAGGGAAATCTGGAAGAATTGTCCATGCCGTATGGATGGCTCGTTAAACTCTACGACAAAGGTGGATTCCATATCTGTTTCCTCAATGATTTCTAAAATGCGATGCCGTTCAGGCAGCCATGGATTGATCATATCAGTTTTCCTCCTTCATGTTTTCTACCTCATCATGTAGACGGTTGATGATATGGGAAAAGGATATATAGGATGGACAGATATCATCACAGCGGCCGCATCCCACGCACATCTGATAGTCTGTCGCAAAGCGCTTTTTAAAATCATAGACCTTATGCATCGTCTTAAAGCGCATGCGGTCTTTATATTCATCACGGAAGGCGTGTCCTCCGTTCACCGTCGTGAAATCATCATTCATACAGCCTGTCCACGTTCTGCGGCGTTCACCGCTTTTTCCGTTTTCTGTGTACGGTGTATCGACAGTGTTAAAGCAGGAGCAGGTGATGCATACCGAATTACAGGCCCCGCAGCCAATGCAGCGGCTCTGATAATCCTTCCACATATCCAGCTCACGGATGGAATCGACCATATCCTCACGAATTTCCGGTACGCGTATAACCGTTTTATTTTCCTTTACGAATTCCGGTGTATATTGTGTTGGCGCAAAGCTGTCAAAGAAAGAGGTAAACAGCTCACTCTTGCAGAACACCTGTACCCGTCCTTCCTCATGTAAGGGGCGCACTGCCAGATCGTAATCCTCTGTTTCATTGGTACCCAGGGAGCAGCAGGCACAGGATTCCCAGCCGTTATCAGGACATTCCATTAAAATGAAATGCACCTTTTCCCGCATTCTCTTATAATAGGGATCCTCATGCGGTCCGTTTTCCAGAAATACCTTATCCAGGCGCTTAATTCCGTTGATATCGCAGCTTCGTGCAAAAATCAGCAAATCCTTTTCAAATACCTGGCTTTCCAGAAAATAATGCTCGGTGAAGTGAAACAGCGTCTGATTGATTGGATAGAATACCTCCTTCGGTGAATAATCACTGCGATCCTTCCATTCGATTTCCTCCATGCTGCGGATTTCCTGATAGCGGATGAGATCGGTATTGCAGTAGCGTCCTGCATTCTTCAGCCGTTTCGGAGCATAGATGCGATACCTTTGCCGAAGTGTGTCAAAGACCTGATTCATTTCTTCGAGCGTTAATTCAAATGACATATGTCGTCCTCCTCACGTAATTCCTCTATGTTTTACAACCTACCATATGCATGAGCAAGCGTACTCATGCATGCTGGCACTAAGGATATTGTAATCCCTTTCGACTGCAAAGTGAATACGTTCACAAATGTATAAGCAATCATAATACGCCTATAAATCCAGGTAATGTATGATCTTCCTGAATTATTCGATAGTGCGATCAAAAGGAAGCAGCATTGAACGCTTTCGAGATCAAAACAGCGCTGTCTCTTATATGGTTGAGGGATACAGGTACAGGGGGAGGGAAGGTATGCATGAGCCTTTGAAAGAAGTCGGCGTATGGTAAAGGCAGGAGCTTTTTCATGAAGTATGTTAGGGCGGATACCTGCGCGGACAGGGAGCGCAGGCTCTTATGCGATGGATCGGATTTTGGAAAGAACCAGTCCAAAGCGTGATACCGTTTTCGTCAATTATGTGAAACTGTGTGAAAATTCATATTTGAACATCAAACTATTTACATTTGACTATCAAAGGATTATAATTCCTTTTGAATTTCAAAGCATTTAAAAAAATGAGATTCATATCGTCAAAAATATCGTAGTATATCGTCCTAGTAATCAATACTAGGGTTATTATTTACTTTTAAATCTAGTATTTAAAACTAAAATAGTTGACATTATTTACCAGTAGTGTTATTCTGGTAGCAGTCAAATGAATTTGAACAGGAGGAACAAACATGTTTGAAAAAGTAAAAGAAGTGCTGATGGAGGCCATCAACGTCGACGAGGATATGATCAAAATGGAAGCGAATTTAAAGGATGATCTGGGAATTGATTCCCTGGCAGCCGTTGAGCTTTCTCTGGAGCTGGAAACAGAATTTGATGTACGCATTGAAGATGAGGAATTAGCAAAACTGGTTACCGTGGCAGATATCGTAAACCTGCTCGAAAGCAAAGCGTAAACAAGAGAAAAGCCAAGAATACTTGGCTTTTTTAAAATCCGTGGGAGGTAAATACATGAATACAGATAAGATCCAAGACATCATCCGCATTTTTGAGGAAAGCGGACTTCATAAGATGGAGCTGGAAGTGGATGACATGAAGCTGAAAATGGAAAAGCAGGCTTCCGGTACAAACCGTGTGCAGTTCACTGAGCCGCTCAGGACAGAGAACAAAGCGGAGGCAGAAGCATTCATGCAAGCAGCGCAGCCGGCAGCAGAGGTGAAAAAAGCAGGGGGTACCTGGGTGAAGGCGCCGATTGTCGGTACGTATTACAATGCCCGCTCTCAGGGGGGAACACCGTTTGTGGAAATCGGCCAGCATGTGAAAAAGGGCGATGTCCTGTGTATCATTGAAGCTATGAAGGTCATGAATGAGATTCCTTCACCGGTGGATGGTATTGTACAGGAGATTCTCATTACCAATGAAGCGATGGTGGAATTCGATCAGGAGCTGATCCGCATCGGTGAGGCCGCATGATTCGCCGTCTCCTCATTGCGAACCGCGGAGAAATCGCGGTTAGAATTATCCGTACCTGCAAGGAAATGAACATCGAAACGGTGGCGGTATACTCCACTGTGGATAAGGATGCCCTGCATGTTCAGCTTGCGGATTATGCGGTATGCATTGGCGGTCCCCGTGCGAATGACAGCTACCTGAATATGAAAAACATATTAAGTGCAGCCTGTATGACGGCCTGTGATGCCATTCATCCCGGCTTCGGTTTTCTGAGTGAAAATGCGAAATTTGCCCGTCTGGTCATGCAGTGCGGTCTGATTTTTGTCGGCCCCAATCCCGATGTCATCGAACAGATGGGGGATAAAAACAATGCCCGTCAATGTATGATGGAGGCTGGGGTACCGGTTATTCCCGGCAGTAAGGATCTATTAGAAACTGCACAGGATGCATTGGCTATGGCGGAAACCATCGGCTATCCGGTACTGATTAAGGCCAGCAACGGCGGCGGCGGTCGCGGTATGCGGCGTGCGGATTGTGCCGAGGAGCTGGAAAATGCATTTGATACAGCCAAAGCGGAGGCCCGTGCAAACTTCGGGGATGATGCGGTGTATATGGAAAAATTCATCGTGGAGCCAAAGCATGTCGAGGTACAGCTTATGGCAGATAAGCATGGAAATGTCGTACATCTGTTTGAACGGGACTGCTCCTGTCAGCGCCGCAATCAAAAGCTGCTGGAGGAAGCACCCTGTCATATCCTGAAGGAGGATATCCGAAAGAATCTGCTTGCGGATGCGGTACGCGCTGCACAAAGTGTCGGCTATGACAGCGTGGGAACCATTGAGTTTTTACTGGATGCCCGCGGGGATTACTATTTCATGGAAATGAATACGCGAATCCAGGTCGAGCATACCATATCCGAAGAAATCACCGGTATTGACCTCATCAAGCAGCAGATTCGTATCGCAGACGGTCACAAGCTGGCCTATGCGCAAGAGGATATTGTCTGTAAAGGCCATGCCATCGAATGCCGTATCAACGCGGAAAATATCAAATATAATTTTGCGCCGAGTCCGGGTGAGGTGACGTTTATCAACTTCCCGCAGGGACGCCGTGTGCGTATTGAAAGTGCGGTATACAACGATTATAAAATACCGCCATATTATGATTCTATGATTGCCAAGATCATCACCTATGCGGATACCCGTCTGGAATGCATTAAGCGAATGCGTTCCGCTCTGGAGGAGCTGTTGATCGAGGGTGTGGAAACAAACATTGAATTCCAGTATCTGCTGCTGCATCATCCGACATTTGTCGGCGGGCGCTATGATACCGGATTCATGGATTCATTTATAAAGGAGCTGAAAGAGGATGGAACAATTATTTAAGGTGCGTAAGAACCGGCTGAATCTGTTCAAGCAGCGCCGTTCTCTGCCGCAAAGAGAGCCGCTGGAAGCTCCGGACAATCTGTTTCAAAGCTGTCCTGCTTGCAAACAGAGTATTTTATTTGAAGATCTGATGCATAACCGCTATGTATGTCCGCATTGTGGTCATCACCTGAAGCTGACAGCACATGAGCGTTTACGTCAGATTGTGGATGAAAACAGCTTTCAGGAGCTGGATCGCCGTCTGGTTCTGAAAAAGGATCAGCTTGGCTTTCCCGGCTATGAGGAAAAGCTGTCCCGGCTGCAGAAGAAAACCGGACTGTATGAAGCGGTGGTATGCGGAACCGGCAGTATCGGCGGCTATAAATGTGCCATAGCCGTTATGGACAGCAATTTCTTTATGGGAAGCATGGGGCAGATCGTCGGGGAAAAGATTACTCGCTGCATTGAATATGCGACAAAGAAAAAGCTGCCGCTGTTGATTTTTACGACAAGCGGCGGTGCCAGAATGCAGGAGGGAATCCTCTCTCTTGTACAGATGGCAAAAACAAGTGCAGCACTGGAAAAGCATAAGGAAGCAGGACTTTTGTATATTTCGTATTTGACACATCCGACAACCGGTGGTGTGAGTGCCAGCTTTGCCATGCTGGGAGATATCATCCTGAGTGAGCCGGACTGTCTGATCGGCTTTGCCGGAAAGCGTGTTATCGCCTCTACGGTGAAGGAGGAGCTGCCATCCAATTTCCAGAAGGCGGAGTTTCTGCTGGAAAAGGGCTTTGTGGATGCCATCGTTGAACGAAAGGACAGCCGGGATACGTTAACGCATATCCTGCGTCTGCATGAAAGGAGAGCATCATGAGCATAAAGGAAGCAGAAGGTAAGATTGCGGCTCTGGAAGCCGAGCTGCATACACTTGCGCCCATGGATCCGCATGCAGAGGAGCTGCGAACTACGATTGCTACCCTGCGCGAGGAAGCGATGCGCAATATGGATGCATGGGATACGGTTTATCTGGCAAGACATCCCAAGCGTCCCAAGGCAATGGACTACATTCATGCACTGTTTCCGGATTTTCTGGAGCTGCATGGTGATCGTGCCTATGGGGATGATGCAGCCTGCCGCGGCGGTATTGCGAGCTTTCAAGGCAGAAGCGTGACGGTTCTTGCGCAAAGCAAGGGAAAGACGCTGGAAGAAAATATGAGCTGCAACTTTGGTATGCTGCATCCGGAGGGCTATCGTAAAGCAATCCGTCTGGCAAAGCAGGCCGAACGGTTTCACCGTCCGATCATCACGCTGGTAGATACAGCCGGTGCATATCCGGGAAGGGGAGCCGAGGAGCGCGGACAGGCGGAAGCCATCGCGCAGTGTCTTGCGGTATTTTCCGATATCCGCACCCCGGTACTGGCTATTGTCCTGAGTGAAGGAGGAAGCGGGGGAGCGCTGGCATTCAGTGTGGCTGATCACATCATGATGCTGGAGCATGCCATTTATTCCATTCTTTCTCCGGAGGGCTTTGCAAGTATCTTATGGAAGGATGAATCCAGAGCTGCAGAGGCCGCCGGTGTCATGGAGCTTACGGCCGCAGATTTAAAGCGCAAGGGCATCATTGATACCATCATTTCAGAGCCGCAGGGCGGTGCGCATATATGCTTTGAATATGTGATTGAGGAGCTGCGTGACAATATGGAACAGGTTCTTGATGAATTGTGTAAAAAGAAAGAGAAAACGCTGTTAGCACAGCGGTATGAAAAATATAGAGCAATGGGGGCGAATTATGAAGAGCTGTAGCATTAAGGGCTTTGGGTATGCGAAGGCAAAGCGCCGTGTTACCAATGAGGAGCTGAGTACCTTTGTCGATACCAGTGATGAATGGATATCCACAAGAACAGGAATCCGCGCACGGTATATATCGGAAGAGGAAAATACGAGTGATCTGGGTGCACGGGCTGCCCGCATGGCAATCAAGGAATCGGGCATTGATCCAAAGGAAATCGACCTGCTCATAACGGCGACGTTTACGCCCGATCAGACAACCCCTGCAACGGCCTGTCTGATTCAGGAAAAGCTGGGTCTGAATGAACAGCATATGATGGCGTTTGATCTCAATGCAGCCTGCAGCGGCTTTCTCTATGCGCTGCAGAGTGCGCATGCGATGCTTGCGGCGGGACAGGTGAAATGCGCGCTTGTCATTGGTGCAGAGGTCATATCCAAACAGCTGGACTGGGAGGATCGCTCCACCTGTATCATTTTTGCGGACGGAGCCGGAGCTGCCATTGTCAGACAGGAGGACACGCAAAAGCGGATGCTGCATTTTGCTGGGAGTATGGGAGATGCTGCGGGTGTGATCCACAGTGATGCACCTAAGCCGAGAGCACTGTTTTCCAAGCAGACCTATCAGCCCTCTGTGGTATGCATGGAAGGAAGTGCAACCTTTCGCTTTGCGGTGAAAGCGATGCAGGAGGCGATTGAGGATGTGCTGAAGCAGGCAGATGTCACCATCGAGGAGGTTGACTGGATCGTACCGCATCAGGCAAATCTAAGAATAATTAACAACGTATGCAAACGCATGCACATAGACAAAGCGCATGTGTATATCAATATCGATGAATATGGAAATACATCGGCTGCCAGTATCCCGCTTGCACTTGGTGAAATGAGTGAAAAGGGACTGTTGAAGCCAGGAATGAAAATCGTTCTGAGCGGCTTTGGTGCCGGGTTTACCTGGGCCGGCTGCTATCTGGAACTGTAAGGAGAGATTTATGTTAATCAATGAATTGTTAGGAATCAAATACCCGATATTTCAGGGGGCAATGGCCAATATAGCAACCCCGCAGTTTGCGGCAGCCGTATCCAATTGCGGCGCACTGGGCATCATCGCGACAGGTGCGATGGATGAGCAGCAGACAAGAGAAGCAATCCGTACATGCAAGCAGCTGACAGACAAACCGTTCGGTGTGAATGTCATGCTGATGAATCCGCACACAGAGGCGATCATGCAGGTAATCTGTGAGGAAAAGGTCGCAGTCGTAACAACTGGTGCCGGAAATCCGGGGCCTTATATTCCTGCATTAAAGGAAAGCGGCTGTAAGGTGATTCCGGTCGTTGCAAGTGTTGCGCTGGCACGCCGCCTGGAAAAATCCGGTGTCGATGCTGTAATTGCAGAGGGTGGAGAATCCGGTGGACATGTGGGAGAAACGACAACGATGTCTCTCGTACCGCAGGTAGTGGATGCCCTTTCCATTCCGGTACTGGCAGCCGGAGGTATTGCGAGCGGCCGGCAGTTGAATGCAGCACTGTGCCTTGGCGCAGTCGGTGCGCAGATTGGAACGTGTCTGCTGCTGGCAGAGGAATGTCCGATTCATGAAAATTATAAAAAAGCCGTCATGAAGGCAAAGGATATGGATTCCGTTGTCACCGGAAGAAGCACAGGAACGCCGGTGCGTATTTTGAAAAATCAGATGGCACTACAATATCTGAAGCTGGAACAAAGCGGTGCGGACAAGGAAGAAATGGAAAAGCTGACACTGGGCGGTTTACGCAGAGCAGTGCTGGAGGGCGATATGCGTCATGGCTCCGTCATGATGGGACAGGTTGCCGGTATGTGTAAGGAAATCCGTCCATTGCAGGATATTCTTGATTCCCTGATTCGTGAGAGTGAGGAAGAACTCGCTAATCTGCAGAAAGCAGTGAAGGGTCTGCGCTATGCATAAACACGTTTCTATTGGTTCAAAGGTATTGGAAAAGCCAATCATTCAGGGAGGAATGGGTGTTGGTGTTTCATTAGGTAAACTTGCCGGCGCTGTTATGCGCGAAGGCGGTATGGGTGTGATTTCCGCAGCCCATCCGGGTTATCGTAAGGAAAACTTCTGGAAGGATCCGATTACCTGTAATAAGGAGGCCTTACAGGAGGAAGCCGCAAAGGCAAGGGCAATCAGTGGGGGCAGAGGTCTGCTTGGCGTCAATGTCATGGTTGCTTCCCATCATTATGAGGAATATGTGAAGGCAGCCATTGATGCCGGTGTGGATGTCATTATATCCGGAGCCGGTATGCCGATGAATCTGCCCTCTGTGGAAGGCAGTGAGCAGGTGGCACTGGCTCCCATCGTATCCAGCGGCCGTGCAGCCCGACTGCTTCTGAAAAGCTGGGATCGTCATTATCACCGCTGTCCGGATTTCATCGTTGTAGAGGGAAGCCTGGCAGGCGGTCATCTCGGCTTTAAAAAGGATGAGCTTCTGGAAGGTCGTGTCAGGGAACTGAGCGAGCTGGTGCAGGAGGTGCTTGCGGAAATCTGTCCGTACGAGGACGCATATCAAAGAAGCATCCCGGTGTTTGGTGCCGGTGGTGTATATACAAGGGAAGATATCGACGCACTGATGGCTATCGGTGCCAGCGGTGTTCAGATGGCAACCCGCTTTATCGCTACGACAGAATGTGATGCCGATCCTGCGTTCAAGCAGAAAATCATTCAGGCGCAGAAAGAGGATATCACACTGGTCGCAAGTCCTGCCGGCTTGCCGGGCAGAGCGGTCATGACAGCTTTTATGAGCCGTGCAAGGGAAGGAAGAATTGCACCAGCACGGTGCATCGGCTGTATGAAGCCCTGTACGCCGGCTTCCACACCGTATTGTATCAGTGATGCACTGGTGCACGCAGTAGAGGGAGATGTGGAAAACGGCCTGGTATTTGCAGGTGCCAACGCATGGCGTATCACAGACATCGTCAGTGTCCATGAGCTTATGGAGGAATTGTGCGGTGAGGAGGAAACAGCATGAAAACAGCATTTTTATTTTCCGGTCAGGGAACCCAGACACCCGGCATGGGAAAGGATTTATATGAAACCTACGACAGTGCCAGAAAGGTCTTTGACAGCATTCATACCGATTTCGATGTGAAAGCATTATGCTTTGAAGGCCCTAAGGAGAAGCTGGACGATACACAATATACACAGGTGGCGATTTTTGCCCACTCCATGGCAGCGGCTGCTGTCTTAAAGGAGAAGGGAATTACGGCGGATGTTACTGCCGGCTTGAGCTTGGGCGAATACAGTGCTTTATGCTATGCCGGCTCCTTTACTATTCAGGAGGGTGCTGAAATTCTGCGGGAGCGCGGAAAGCTGATGGCGAATGCACTGCCTGCCGGGACAAGCGCGATGGCAGCGGTACTGATGCTGGATAAGGAAGCAATTTTACAAGCATGTGACGCAGTAAAGGAAATCGGTGTCTGTGAGATTGCCAATTACAACTGCCCGGGACAGATTGTCATTACGGGAGAAAAAGGCGCGGTAGAGGCATGCGGGAAAAAATGTCTGGAAGCCGGAGCGAGACGGGTGATTCCGTTACAGGTATCCGGAGCCTTTCATTCCTCCCTGCTCAAGGATGCAGGAAAAAAGCTGTATAAGGTTTTATCCGCTTATGAGCTGCATCCGCCAAAGCTGCCTGTTCTGCATAATATTTCCGCTAAAACAGCAGACCGTGCACTGATTGATTTGCTGAGTGAACAGATTTCCCACAGTGTGCTGCTGGAGGATACGATCAAGCAAATGCTGGCGGATGGTGTGGATACCTTTATCGAGGTAGGCCCTGGTAAGGCAGTCAGCGGCTTTGTAAAAAAATGCGCAAAGGGAATGGATGTCAAAATATTGCATGTCGAGGATTGTGCGAGTCTTGCGGAAACCCTTGACTACATGAAAGGATAGAGCTATGGAAAGAAAAACTGCATTTATCAGCGGGGCATCCCGCGGAATCGGGGAAGCCATCGCAATCACCCTGTCAAAGGAATACGATGTCATTATCAATTATGCACACAGCGAAGAGGGAGCGCGTGCTGTTCTGGCACAATGCGATCCGTCCGGAAACCATAAAATGATACAGTGTGATATATCAGACGGGGAGGCTGTAAAAGCGATGCTGGAAAGCATTGTGAAGGAATACGGACATCTGGATGTTGTCGTGAACAATGCCGGAATTACAAGGGATAATCTGTTGCTGCGTATGAGCGATGCGGATTTCGACGATGTGATCCGTACCAATCTGAAGGGGACATACAACTGTATCCGTCACGTCGCAAGAATCATGATGAAGCAGAAATCCGGCGCCATCGTCAATATGGCGAGTGTTGTCGGTCTGTGCGGAAATATGGGACAGGCCAATTATGCTGCCAGCAAGGGCGGTGTGATTGCGTTAACAAAGTCTGCCGCAAAGGAGCTGGCAACAAGAGGTGTCCGCGTGAATGCTGTTGCGCCGGGCTTTATTGATACCGCAATGACAGAAAAGTTAGCGGACAGTGTAAAAGAGGGTGCTCTGGCATCCATACCGATGAAGAAATTCGGTACGGTACAGGATGTTGCCAATGTTGTAAAATTTCTGTGCAGTGAAAACAGTGCCTATATCACAGGGCAGGTTATTGCCGTAGACGGCGGGATGGTGATGTAAATGAAAAGAAGAGTAGTTATTACAGGGATGGGCGTTGTCTCTCCGATTGGAAATACAGTGGCAGAGGTATGGGACAGTGTCCTGCATTCTCGCTGCGGCATTGGGGAAATTACACATTTCGATGCGACAGATTTCCGTGCCAAGCTGGCAGGAGAAGTGAAAAATCTGGATATGGAGCAGTATTTCACAAAGCGGGATTTAAAATTCAATGACCGTTTCACGCAGTTCACAAGAATTGCGGCAAAGCAGGCCTATGAGAACAGTGGTCTGGCTGAGGCAGAGTTTAACCGTGACCGCTTCGGTGTTATCATCGGCTCTGGAATCGGTGGTATTGCAACAATCGAGGGTGCGTCCCAGACAATCGAAAACCGCGGGCCGAGTCGTATCTCTCCATATTTCATACCGATGTCTTTGATCAATCTGGCAGCCGGGAGTGCTGCGATCGACATGGATGCACATGGCAATGTTTCCAGTGTTGTGACAGCCTGTGCAGCCGCAACCAACGCGATTGGGGAAGCCTTCCACCGTATTCGTGACGGCTATGAGGATGTGATGGCAGCCGGAGGAAGTGAGGCAGCTGTGACACCGGTCGCGATGGCTGGCTTTGCAAGCATGCGGGCACTGCATGAGGGCAGTGATCCCCAGCGTGCTTCTATTCCCTTTGATGCAGAGCGTAAGGGCTTTGTCATGGGAGAGGGAGCCGGCGTTGTCATTCTGGAGGAGCTGGAGCATGCGCTTGCCAGAAATGCAGAAATCTATGGTGAAGTAATCGGATATGGAAGCACCTGTGATGCAAATCATATCACAGCTCCGCTTGCGGATGGTGCACAGGCAGCCCGTGCTATGACGATGGCAATCGAGGATGGAAGCATTACTACTGCAGATGTGGATTATATCAACGCACATGGAACCAGTACACCGCTGAATGATTCCAGCGAAACATTGGCAGTGAAAAAAGCATTCGGTGAGCATGCCCAAAAGCCTTATGTGTCCAGTACGAAATCCATGTCCGGTCATTTGCTTGGGGCAAGCGGAGCACTGGAGGCAATCATTTCCACGCTGGCCGTGAAAAACGGATTTGTACCGGCAACGATCAATTACAGACACGCCGATCCTGCTTGTGATCTGAATTTGGTTGTCAATGAGGGAAAACAGGAAGATATTCATATCGCTATGTCCAATTCCCTGGGCTTTGGCGGTCATAATGCGAGCATTCTTATTCGCAAATGGGAGAAATAAGTATGATATATAACAGTGATGAAATACAGAAAATCATTCCGCACCGCTATCCGTTTTTGCTGGTAGACCGTATTGAGAGCATCGAGGGAAATAAGGTAACGGGTATCAAATGCATCAGTGCCAATGAGATGCAGTTTCTCGGCCATTTCCCGGAAAAGGCAATCATGCCGGGAGTTCTGCAGTTGGAGGCACTGGCACAGACGGTAGCTGTCATGCTGCTGAGCAGGGAAGAAAACAAGGGGAAAATCGGTTTGTTTGCGGGTATCAATAAGGCGCGCTTCAAACGCCAGGTAATTCCCGGAGATGTGTTAAAGCTGGAGGCAGAGGTTACCAAAGAGCGTATGGGAATCGCCTTTGTAAATGCCGTAGCCAGTGTGGATGGTGAGATCGCTTTGACTGCGGAAATGATGTTTGCAGTAGAGGATCCAAACAAATAAAGGAATACTGTGCGTACAGGGCATTCCAGCTCAAAACCTGTTCGCACACAGGGCAGGGAGCTTGTCCTTGCCCGTTTTAAGAGAAAGAAAAGAGGTATTGTATGCTGCTTGGAGTAGGTTGTGATATTGTGGAAATCGCAAGAATACGCACTGCTATGGAAAAGGACTCCTTTCTGCGTGTGCTGAGTGAGCGGGAGCGTAAGCTGTTTGACAGTGTTCCAAAAACGCGTCGTGCAGAATGGCTGGCAGGCCGTTTTGCGGCGAAGGAGGCTGTTATTAAGGCTGTGCACAAGGAGAAGGTCTGTGTGCTTTCCGCTGTTGAAATTCTTGCGGATGCAGCAGGCGCACCTATTTGTTCTATGACAGGACTTCAGGTAGAGGTATCTATATCTCATGAAAAGGAATATGCGATCGCCTATGCGGCGGCGGTGAAGGAGTAGGTGTTTATGTATATCATACGAAGTCTGTATCTGCTGTGGCTGATTCCAAGAAGCTGGCTTGATGCCGTTCTTGTTCGGAATAAGCCATTCAACGAGCGCTATGCACATATGCAGAAATGGTCAAAAAAACTGCTGCGGCATTTTCATGTGACCTTGGATGTGGCGCAGGCTGAGCAACTGCCAAAGGATCAGCCGATTTTGTTTGTATGCAATCACCAGAGTGAGTTTGATATGCTGCTGCAGATGGCGGTTATCGATTTGCCGTTTACGTTCATTTCCAAGAAGGAGAATGAAAAGGTTCCCTATGTGGCAGCCTGGTCGAAAACACTGGAGGTCATACTGTTTGATCGGGAGGATCGCGGCAGTGCCATTCATATGCTCAGAGAAGCTGCCAGGCGGTTGAAGGGAAAAGAGAATTTGTTGATTTTCCCGGAGGGTACCAGAAGCAAGGGCGGCGTGATGCATCCCATGCAGGCAGGCTCCTTTCAGCCGGCGTTTATGGCAAAGGCGTGTATCGTACCTATCGTTTTAAAAAATTCATATGATTATATGAATGTTATGAAGCATAAAGGCAGCTTTCACATCCACATACTGAAGCCGCTCTATTTTGAGGAATACAAGCCGTTGAAGGCAGAGGGTGTGAGTACATTACTGCAGGAACGCATGCAATGTGTGCTAGATGAACAATCGTAAAGAAAAGGATAATGGCTCTTGTGAATCCAAAGACTGTTATCCTTTTTTTGATATCATTATTTTGTGTCAGACCTTTTAGCCAATATTTACGATCGATCAGTCACATATTTCAGGACGTCGTTACAAAATTATGTGTATTTCTTAGGGGAATTCTAGTATATATAAATTCTTTGAGTAATCGTATACGACTTAGTTATCATAACTCGTTCTCTCTTAATATACGGATAGTATTATTATATCCTTAAAGTTAACCGCAATCAGTCGTGAATTTTTTTATATCTTTTTCCCTTAATCAGACCATTATCTGTAATATAACCTTTTCGTGCAATTCTTTTCATAAGATTTGAATCCTTCTTTCTTTCACATTAAGCAGGTCTGTAAAGTCAGATGATTGATACCATATTTCAGGCTGCATGTTAGATAGCATTAATTCATATTGCTGAAGTGTTTTTCTTCCCGCACTTTTCTTCCCGCACTTTTCTTCTCGCAGGTTTCATTCCGCCGTTTTGTAGCTTCATTCTTTTTCACAAATGGAAGTGTTAAAATTGTACGTCCTGGATCTATGTTTCTTCATTGACCGGTTTCATACATCCTTCATTTTTCCATACTGTGAATGATTCCAAAACACCGCTCCCTGCTCACTCATAATGCTAATAAGCTGAAACAGTTATTCATGCTTTGCTTCTTGGCTGCATGTAACCGTCTCATTTCATTTGATATGCAGGATTATGTTCTTATGGGCATTATTATAAGGCAAGATGAGCAGCTTCGTTTTAACTAGGTAACAGCCTGAAATGCTTTCCTGTGATAACCCTATTATCATTTTCTTATATCAAAAGCATGATTCTCTTTTAAAGACCGTTAAAAACAGACAGTAAATCAAACAGATAAAATGATCATATTGTCTGTTTTTTTATCATTTTCAAACACAACGTTTACACTCGCTTAACAAACTTCTCTTGGCTACAAGGTAAGCTATACCTGTAACAAGGAGGAGCCTATGATACGATTGGAAAGAACCCGTATTCTGGTACACTGCAGCAAACAATTTCTAAGACAGTGGGCAGAATACTTTGAACAGCAGGAAGCATTCCATTTGTTGGAAGAACCAAAAAATGCGCTTACGATGATCCGTATGCGGGAAAGTGCACAGCACTCTTTATTCTATCTGGGAGAGGTGCTTGTAAGTGAGACAAGGGTGGAATGCAAAAATGTTATCGGCATTGGTGTCATACAGGGAAATGAATTGGAGAAATCCTATGACCTGGCTGTTATTGATGCGGCGTGCAATGCGGCATTATGCGGTATAGAGGCTTTGGAAGCCGCACTTGTACAGGAGAAGCAGCGACAGGATGCAGAGCATGCCCGTCATGTGGCAGGTATCTTAAAAACACGCGTGAATTTTGAAACGATGGACGTGTAAGGAGAACACTATGAACTTTGATATGGTATTTGATATACAGCATGCCTACCGCCAGATTGTGCATGCCTTCGCCTATCCGGGGGAAATTGTTAGCTTAAAGCAGGAGGCAGAAAAGCTGGAGGTACCGCTGAGCTGCCGCGCAGGAACAGGCGTTTTGCTCTACATGTTGCTGGATGCTGACACAAGCTTCTGTGCGATCAGTCAGGATGACCAACTGGCAGTCAATATTGCCAGACTGACCTATTGTCGAAACAGCACATTACAGCAAGCTGCTCATGTTCTGGTAACAGCGGAATGTATTGCACAGCTGCGTGATATCATGCAGAAGCTGAAAACAGGAACGCTGGAGGATCCTCATTTGGGTGCGACCCTAATTGTGGAATGTGAAGCACTGAAACAGGGAAATGATCTTATCTTCAGCGGACCGGGTATTTACCAAACGAATACACTTGCTTCCATGCTGGATACTGACTGGGTGGAAATGCGCAGCGTTGTAAATGAGGAATTTCCGCTGGGCTTTGATATGATACTGATTGATCAGGATGCAAACTGTGTTGCTCTGCCAAGGACAACACAGGTGGAAAGGGGTTAAGACATGGCATATGTTGCAGTTAAGGGGGGAGCGGAGGCAATCGAGGAAAGCATCCGTCGTTTGAAATATGAACGTGTAAAGTCCGGGGCTGGGGCAGATGCTTCCCAAATAGAGCAGGGAATGCGTCTGCTGGTGGATCAGGTGATGAGTGAGGGAAGTTTGTATGATCCATCCCTTGCCGCACTTGCTATCAAGCAAGGAGAGGGCAGCATGGAGGAAGCGGTATTTCTCTTGCGAAGCTATCGCTCCACACTACCCAGAAGCTATTATTCCAATACAGTAAACAGTACGGATATGGACGTGGAACGAAGAATTTCCGCTGCCTTTAAGGATATCCCTCAGGGGCAGATTTTGGGTACAAGCTATGATTATGTCCATCGGTTGCTCGATTTTGATTTGCTGCAGGAACGTGAGGAGGAGCTGAAGCAGTATGTAGAAGAATTTTTGCAGGAGGAATGTCATAAGGAGCGAACAGACCTGCGTCTGCCGAAGGTCAGTGATTATCTGCGCAAGGAAGGACTGCTGCCGCCGGTAACGCATGATGAGCGTCCGCCCAAGGATGCAACAAAACAGATGCTGAGCTTTCCTACTCAGCGCAGTGAACGTTTGCAGATACTGAGCAGGGGAATGACACAGGCAGTAACGGCACTTGGTTATGCTTCCCTTCGCGGTTACGGTGTCGTACATCCCACGGTGGGAGAGCTGCGCGTAGGGCTGCTGCCCATCAGCATCCCCGATCCTATGCAGCCGGATACCTATGAGGACTCCTATTATATTGGTGAAATCAAGGTGACTGAGGTGGAAAGCCTCATTCCGGTAAGAAAGCTGAATGCGAATGGAGAGAAGGAGTTGGAATTTAAGATTGGCTATGGAATCACCATGGGGCAGAATGAGACAAAAGCGATAGCCATGAGTATTCTGGATACCTGTCTGGAAAGCGAAGATAAAAGCTTTGCTGTCAATGATGAGGAATTTGTCCTTTATCACATTGATTCTGTAGAGGCTACTGGTTTTATTTCCCATTTGAAGCTGCCTCACTATGTCACATTCCAATCCAAGCTGAACAGTATGAGAAAAACAAAGAAGGTACAGGCTGATGAAAAAGAAATATAATTTTGCCTTCTTCGATGAAGGCAGTAAGCGGGAAATACGCAGAGCATCCTTAAAGGCCATCTGTATTCCCGGATATCAGGTTCCCTTTGCATCCAGAGAGATGCCGATTGCCAGAGGTTGGGGAACCGGCGGCATTCAGCTGAGTCTTTCCCTGGTCGGGCCAAAGGATCGTATGAAGGTGATCGATCAGGGAAATGATGACAGTGTCAATGCCATCAGTATAAAAAATCTGATTGCTGCGACAACCGGTGTTGCCATGACAACGCATACTGCACAGGCCACATTGATACAATCGCGTCACCGTATTCCGGAGGTACCGCTGAAAAAGGATCAGATTCTCATCTTACAGGTGCCGACACCAGAGCCCCTTCGTGAATATGAGCCAAGTGAGCGTGCCACCAAACGTCTGCATGCGGAAAAGGAATATACAGGAGCCTGGCTGATGCTGTTTGAACAGATTATGAAATATGGCAGAGTAACCATGGGGGCAGATCATCCTGTCCTTGTAAATGAACGTTATGTCATGGCTCCCTCACCGATTCCAAAGTTTGACAATCCGAAAATGATGAACAGTGAAGCACTCATTCTGCTGGGAGCCGGACGGGAAAAAAAGATTTATGCAGTTCCACCATATACCAAGGTGGTATCTCTGGACTTTGCGGATTATCCCTTTGAGGCAGAGGATTTTACGGGTAAGCGCTGTCGTTTATGCGGTGCAGCACATGTGTATCTGGATGAAATCATCAATGAGGAAACCGGCACTGTCAGCTATCAGTGCAATGATACCAGTCAGTGTCTGGAGCGTTTGCATGAGAAGGGAGCAGAGCAAAATGGAATATAGCGATATACCAATGATGCGCGTACAGCATCTGAACAAGCAGTTTGGAGACGGCTGTTCCCATTGCCGGAATCATCCGGAGCACCTGCAGGGAAATTACTGCCCGGATTGTGGAACCGTATATGCATGCCGCGATATCAGCTTCGATGTCTATGACGGAGAAATTCTCGGCGTGGTGGGAGAAAGCGGCAGCGGAAAGTCTACCATGATGCAGTGTCTGTATTTTGATCAGGACGTAACCAGTGGAAGCTGTACGATTCGCACATATAAAGAAGGCAGCGCCAATATCTTCGCTCTGACCTCCCAGCAGAAGCGCTATATCCGCAATCACGTCCTTGGCATGGTATATCAGAATCCCTATCTTGGATTGAAAATGAATTTTTCCAGTATGGGAAATATTGCGGAAAAGCTGATTGCGGCTGGTAAACGAAATGTATCGGATATGAGTGAGCGGGGAGAGGAGCTGTTAAAAGCCGTGAAAATTCCGGTTCACCGCATGAAGGAGGAGCCGAAGAAATTTTCCGGAGGCATGCAGCAGCGCGTACAGATTGCCAAAGCACTCAGCAACAACCCGCCTGTCCTTTTACTGGATGAGGTTACAACCGGATTGGATCTTTCCGTACAGGCCAATGTCCTGGATCTCATAAAAAAAATACAACGGGAATTAGGGGTATCCATGATCGTGGTATCTCATGATCTTGGGGTAATCCGCATGCTGGCAGACCGAACAATCGTCATGCTGGATGGCAAAATCATTGAACAGGGACTGACGGATCAGGTAATGGAGGATCCTCAGCACCCATACACACAGCAGCTGGTGTATTCATTATTATAAGGAGAAGAACATGTTAGCAATCACAAATGGAAAAATCGTACAGGAGCATAAAATTCTGGAAGGATATGCGCTGTTGATCGAACAGGAGCGTATTTATGATATTGTACCGGAGGCAGCCCTTGCTTACATGGAGCTGGACGAGGTTGTCAATGCCTATGGAGGCTATGTAACTCCGGGCTTTATCGACATGCACAGTGATCATATCGAAGCGATGGCGGCACCGCGTCCCAGCAGTATCATGGATATGGAGCTTGCCGTATATGAGTTTGAAAAGGAATGCTGTACCCACGGCATCACAACGATGTTTCACTCCGTCAGTATATGGGAAGGAGTAGGTGCCTCACCAATGCGGCGTCCAGAGCTTGTAAAGCAGCTCGCAGATATCATCGAAAAAAGTCATTCGCAGCTGCATCTAATTCATCACCGATTTCATATGCGCTTTGAAATCGACAATCAGGAGCAGTTTCCGCTGATGCTGGACTATCTGCGCCAAAAGCGGGTACATTTGATATCCTTTATGGATCATACCCCGGGACAGGGACAGTATCGCAACATTGAGGTATATAAAAACTATGTCCGCAATGCGCGGCATATGAGTGATGAGGATGTGGAGGCAGAGGTGAACCGTCGTATGAACAGTGAAAAGCTGACACTGGAAAATATCCGGGAGGCGGCAAGCCTTGCCCAAGAGCAGGGGATTTCCATCGCCTCGCATGATGATGATACAAAGGAAAAGCTGGATGTCGTACAAAGCCTCGGTGCTACGATTTCAGAATTTCCAATCACGCTGGACGTCGCAAAGGAGGCGAAAAAACGAGGTATGTATACCGTTGTGGGAGCGCCAAATATCCTGCTTGGCGGCAGTCATTCCGGCAATATGAATGCAGCGGATGCCATTGTATCAGCTGCAGCGGATGTTTTATGCAGTGATTATTATCCGGCAAGTCTTCTGCATGCGGTGTTTCAAATGACAAAGCAGGGACAGCGGCTCCAGGATATGATAGCCATGGTAACCATACAGCCGGCCCGTGCAACTGGCATTGACCAGGATTACGGCTCTATTGAAAAAGGCAAGAAGGCTGACTTGCTTATTATCCGTACATTACCCAATGACCTGCCAGCTATCACCGAGGTATTTGTGGACGGCATGTGCATTGCACAAAATCATTACCGGGTATAGCCTATGAAGCTGACCAAGGAAGTAACCATCGAACAGGATGTGGAGCTAAAGCAGGCCGTCTTCTCCATATATAATAAGGTAGGAGCATACAGTGTTATTGAAAACAGCTCCTTTGGAAAGTATTCCTATTGCGAGCCGTATGGCATGATACAGAATACGATTATTCACAGCTTTGTGGATATCGCAAGAAATGTGCGAATCGGGGCAACTCAGCATCCCCTGCATCGTCCCACCACGCATCATATCACCTATCGCCGCAGGATGTATGATGTCGCAAACAGCGATGATGAGGAATTTTTTGCACAGCGCAGGGGGCGTATGACAGAAATCGGTCATGATGTATGGATTGGCCATGGCGCAATCATTGAAGCCGGTATTCAAATAGGAAATGGTGCAGTCGTCGGCAGTGGGGCAGTTGTGACACATGATGTTCCTCCCTATGCCATCGTAGCCGGGGTTCCGGCAAAGATTCTGCGTTTTCGCTTCGACCGGGAACAGATTGCACAGCTTTTACGTATTGCCTGGTGGGATTGGGACGATGCGGTTTTCCGTAGCAGGATAGATGATTTTTCACTGGATATAGACAGCTTTATCCGTAAATATAGGAAAGGGTGATTCATATGCAAAAGCAACAGGAGCTGCTGGTTATCGAGAATCTTGAAAAAAGCTTTACTATGCATGTCAGCCAAAAGGTGATTCATGCCTGCAGCGGTATCAGTCTGCATCTCAAAAAGGGGGAGTTTATCGGAATTACTGGTAAGAGTGGCAGCGGTAAATCAACGATACTCAAAGGGATTTACCGTACCAATCTTCCGCAGAATGGGCGTATTCTTTATGACAGTGAAAAATTCGGACTGCTTGATCTCTGTCAGGCAAGCGAACGGCAGATGATTTACTTGCGGAAACAGGAAATTGGCTATGTTTCTCAGTTTTTACGCATCATGCCGCGTACAACCGCACGTCAGATCATTGAGCATGCTGTTTTGGAAATGGGGGAGGATATGGAAACAGCACATAAGGAGGCAGAGCGTATGCTGAAGCATTTTGAGCTGGACCCTACACTTTGGGATATGTATCCCAATACCTTCTCCGGTGGAGAGAAGCTGCGGCTGAACATCGCGGCTGCCATGGTAAAAAGGCCGCGGCTGCTTCTGCTGGATGAGCCGACTGCCAGCCTGGATAATTCCAGCAAGCAAAAGGTACGGGATTTGATCGAGCAGCTGAAAAACGAGGGGACGACCATGCTTGGCATCTTTCATGATCTGGAGTTTATGGAGGGGCTGTGTGATCGGGAATATAATATGCAGAAGGGAATGCTGGCATGAACCGTATCGATCTTCACATTCACAGCAGCTGCAGCGATTCCTCACTGGATGTTGCACACATCATAGCTCTAGCCCGAGAACAGCATATGCAAACCATATCCATTACCGATCATGACACCTTTGCAGCCTATAAGCAGCTGAAACACAAAGAGCTTCCCTGTACGGTAATCAAGGGGATAGAAATCAGTGCCTACGATCAAGCTGCGAAAAGGCAGGTGCATATCCTGGGCTATGGCTTTGGAGAACAGACCCCGCATGTGGATGCCCTGTGTGAAGTGGCAATCCGTCAGCGCACAAGCGTATCGCTATGGCAGATTCAGCAACTGATTGCACATGGCTATGCAATTACCGTAAGGGAGGTTGAGGAGGTGGCGAAGGCTTCCACTGCAATCTACAAGCAGCATATCATGGATATCATGATGCGCCATGGCTACAGTGATGCCATTTATTCGGATGAATACCGGCGATTGTTTAAAAACAACGGAATCTGTGTATGTCCGCTGACCTTTGTCTTTGTGGAGGATGCCATTCACGCGATACATAAGGATCATGGAATTGCCGTACTTGCCCATCCGTATTCCTCACGGGTCGTCTCCTCCATACCGGAATATGTACAAATCGGCCTGGATGGCATTGAAACCTGGCACAGCTCCCATGGACAGAAGCAGGTGGATGACTTGCATGCAATCGCAAAAAGGTATAAGCTGATAGAGACAGGAGGCAGCGATACCCATGGACGCTATGGTGAAGAACCGTCTCTTGGGCAGAGTAACCCTTTTATGAAGGATGAGGATGTGAGTGTATGCAGCAGGATATAATTGATTTCGCAAAGGCACTGGTAAAATCGTGCGGGGAGCAGCTTCGTCATGTTTCCACGGTGATACCGGAGTACAAAACGGATTTTCAGGATTTGGTAACCGAATATGATCGCAAAATTGAACAGCAGATTCATGATGCGCTGATAGAAAAATTTCCTACCCACAGCTTTTTGGGAGAAGAAAGTGTAAAGGAAAGCGGGGAGCATTTGTGGATTCTGGATCCCATTGACGGTACGACTAATTTTGTCAGTATGCATCGGGATTTTGCAATTTCACTGGCCTATTATCATAAAAAGCAGCCGGTGTTTGGAATTGTCTATGATGTTATGCGGGATGAGCTGTTTCTCGGTGTCCATGGCAAGGGGGCGTGGCTGAATGAGCAGCCTATGCTACCGCTTCAAAAGAAGGAGCCAAAGGACTGTATTTTGGATGCCGGCATGCATGTCATGTCCTATATAGAAACACATTTTGACAGCAAGCCCTTGACGATGCAGGATGAGCTGCGCGCACACCGTTACCTAGGCTGTGCGTCTTTAAGCATTGTACATATCGCACAGGGCTTAAGTGATCTGTATCTTTCTGCGCATGTGAAATGCTGGGACTATGCAGCGGCTGCAATCATTCTGGAGGAGGTACAGGGGGCATACAGTATTCAAAATTCCTTCTTTACAATAACCAGCACATTCGCCATCTTCGCAAACCGCCGTTCTCTGATTACAATGATAGAGGAACGTTATCTGCGAACGGGGACAAAAGGATGAGGAGAATTGTATAGCTGCTATTGATAAGCATGAACAGCTTTGAGGGAAGCTATGACTATGTGTTAACAGCTATCATGTATACCTGAAAGCCTTTTTATATATATGGATTGATGATTGATCCATGAAGAATGCAGTTTCCTAAGCGCAGATTTATATATGAATTGACGATTGATAGACGAAATATACAGCATTTTTCTAAGCGCGGAATGCTGTTTTTTTTGAATAGGTGCAACTGTATGCTGAAGCGCAGTGCTGGTATTCTTATCATTCATTCACTTGTATACGATGATGAATGTTGAAATAATCAATAAAGAAAGGGGAGAAGATACCTTGAAGCAAAGACATAGCATGAGAGAATAAATCTGACCCATTATATACAAAGTCTGACTAAGGCAATCCAAGCAGAAATATATCTGAAATAATTCCGTTTTTCTTCTGTTTACAAATAACGCTTATAACGAATTCCTATTATTTCTCTGTTGTTCTTCTCTGTAGTGTTTTGTTTTGTTATAATGAAGCTGACCTATAGGATGGAATAAAAGGTTGTTCTTTCACTATAAAGAAGGGATGGCTGATTATGGTTATGTACTTGTAGCACCAGGTGTCTCTTTATATTTATAAGGATACCTCTTATACATAGCGAGTAACAATATTTATAATTTATGTGAATCTATATTGCTTCATAATATATAAGGAAAGTATATAAGGAAAGCAAAATATATAAAGCAAGGAGACATGAGGATAGCAAAGAGACATATCGTATGATGAAATAATCATCCTGGCTCTAAATGGCTGTATACACCGTATTTTCAGGAAAGAGGGGCTTTATGATAACAAGAAAAGCAGTACTGCAGGATTTAACGCAGTTAAAATCCATGTATAAGAAAATCATTGCGCATATGAATGCAAAGCAAATAGAAATATGGGATGATTGTTACCCATGTGCGTTCTTTCAAGAGGATATCACAGCACAACGCCTGTATGTCCTAGAGGAAAAGGGCACTTTGATGGCAGCCTTTGCTTTATGTGAAGACAGCGCCGGGGCAGATCATGTGACCTGGGGGAAATCTATCTGGCAGGTGCGCTATCTTGAACGGCTCGGTGTAAATCCTGATTATATGAGATTAGGCATTGGCAGCACTGCTCTGCATGAGGCGATTAGATTATCAAAAGAGGCACAGGCAGAGGCTTTGCGGCTGTTCGTCGTGGATATCAATCATTCTGCAATCCGGCTGTATGAAAAAAATGGATTTCAAAAAGCCGCAGGTATATATGATGAGGTGATTGATGATGATCTTACGTTTCATGAATTCGGATTTGAATTCATAATTGCAGACGATAAGCATATACAGGGAAATGCTTTGCATGAGGAGGAGAGATCATGAAGGAACCGATACGATTCAAAACACAAAAGGAATGGCGAAGCTGGTTGTCAGAAAATTGTGAAAGCAGCGAAGGCGTATGGCTGTTATTTGGAAAGACGAAAGCAGTGGAAACATTAACGGCAGCGGAAGCCTTGGAGGAAGCGCTCTGCTTTGGCTGGATTGACGGTGTCATGCGAAGGCTTGACGATACCTCCTATATAAAATACTTTGCGCAGCGAAGAACAGGCAGTAAATGGTCAGTGAAGAATAAGGAGCTTGCGTTAAAGCTGGAGGAATCCGGAAGAATGACTGCTTTTGGACGCCGGAAAATAGAAGAAGCCAAACATAACGGACAGTGGGAACAGGCTGTAAAGCCGTCGGCAGTCAGTGAGGAACAGCTGACTATGGTTATGGAGGTGCTGAAGACCTATGACCTGGCATATGCCAATTTTATGAATATGCCGCCATCTGTAAAAAAGACATATACCCGTGCATACCTGGATGCCAAAACAGAGGCAGGCCGCACAAAGCGTTTGGCATGGATGGTGGATCGGCTGGAAAAGAATTTAAAGCCAATGTGAGACTGCTTGTGAAAGAAGGAAAACAGGAAAGCCTAACAAGCTGAAACAGGCGGTAGTGTCCATCATTTATATATACGTTTTATACATTTTGGATATCGCAGCCACCATTTACCGATTTCTCTGTCATATTTCATGTTCAGCCGCATTTCTTTTGCAGAATTTTACTTTTGCATCCTGAACTCTTTGTAAGGGATGCAGCATATGACCTGTAATTTTACTTGAAATACGTGTTTTCCCTACCCTTTCTGTACAGAATATATTATAATAAAAAGCAGTGTTAGCGTGCGGTTATGCAGATAACACATGAAGGAAAGGTGACGTTATGGTTGATTTCATCGCAACACCATTTGCGTTTGGTGATATAGAGAAGCTGAAAGCTGCAGGAGCACAGAGCGTTATCATTGCAGTACCGTTTTTCTCAGCAAGAGGCGCTGCCTGCTTTTCCATTGACGAGTTAGCGCAAATCAAAGCGGAATGCAGACGCTGTGCTGTCCAGATGTATGTACTCGTAAATCGTATTTTTGTGGAAGAAGAGCTGGAACGGCTTCGTGAGTTTTTAAGGCTGTTGAAAGAGCTGGATGTAGATGGCATCTATTATGGGGATGAGGGTGTTTTGTATGAGGCAGACCGCCTGCATATGAAAAACCGGCTTATTTACAATCCGGATACACTGATTACAAATGCTATGGACATGCAGTATTATCTGGATGAAGACATACGCATGGCTACCATATCCAAAGAAATCACACTGCAGGAAATGTGTAAGATCGCAAGGACGGTGCAGGGAGAATGTGAAGTCATCATTCATGGAAGACTGAATATGATGCATTCTAAGCGAATGCTGCTGTCTGCCTATATGGATTTCCTGGGAAAAAAGGAAGCTGTTAGAGACAATCATGAGCTATACCTGATGGAGGAAACAAGGGACGATCATATGCCGATCATTGAGGATGCTTTGGGTACGCATGTGTTTACCGGATTTACACTGGCATCCTTTGAGGAAATAAAGGATTTATATGAGGCAGGTGTACGGCATTTTCGTATTGATGGTATTTTCCATGATATCGCATATGTATGTGAAGCACTGCGGCTGTATCAGGATGTATTAAAAGGAAATCGAAACGGGCGTGAGACGTTTCAGGAATATGAGCAAAAATATACAAAGGATCATGTAACACATGGCTTCTATTATACAAAAACGAGCAAGGTAAAGTAGGTGAGAGCTTGAAAAAGATAGAATTACTCGCTCCGGCAGGTGATTTGGAGCGTTTGAAAATCGCCGTTCTGTATGGAGCGGATGCTGTATATGTAGGCGGTAAGCAGTTCTCTTTGCGATCTCGTGCCAGCAATTTCGGACTTGAAGAAATCGCACAGGGTGCGGCCTTTGCCAGGGAACATGGCGCACATGTACATGTGACCGTGAATATGCTTCCGCATGAAGAGGATTTAGCAGGGCTAAAGGAATATCTGATTGCGTTGGAGCAGGCAGGCGTAACAGCTATTATTGCGGCATCTCCGGCAATTATGATGTGTGCGAAAAAATATGCACCAAGGCTGGAAGTGCATGTGAGTACCCAGCATTCCTCCACCAATTCCAGTGCTGCGAATTACTGGAAAAACAAGGGAATGGATCGTGTCGTACTGGGACGTGAGGTAACCCTTCAGGAAATCAGGGACAGTGCTCAACACACCGATATACCGTTGGAGGTCTTTATCCACGGCGGCATGTGTATTTCATATTCCGGGCGCTGTGTGCTGAGCAATAATATGACGGGGAGAGATGCCAATCGTGGAGGCTGTGCGCAAAGCTGCCGCTGGAAGTACCGCCTGTATGAAGGAGAGCATCCCTTGCATGATGAAACGGATTTATTTTCCATGTCCAGCAAGGATCTGATGGCAGCCAAATACATTCCCGATCTGATTGAAGCAGGGATTGCCAGTCTGAAGATTGAAGGACGTATGAAAAGCGCCTATTACATCGCAACGCTGATTAAAACGTATCGTATGCTAATCGATGAGATTTATGAGCAGGGCGGACGTTTGAGTGACAAACGGATGGAATGGTATTATAATGAATTGGCAAAGGCGGAAAACCGACCCACAGGGTGCGGCTTTTATGAGGGACTGCCTGCCTTTGACGGTCATTTGTACGGTATCAACGGTGCAGGGGTCACACAGGAATTTATCGCCTATGTTTTAGATTATGATGAAGACAGTGAAATGGCAACACTGGAGGTACGCAACAACTTCCGCGGAAATATCACGGCAGAGGTTTTTGGGCCACATATCACAGCTACCCGCTTTACCCTGCAGGAGCTGTATGATCTCGATGGAAATCTGATGGAGGTTGCCAGAACACCGATGCAGAAAATCAAAACACATATTCCGATTCGTCTGGAAAAAGACGCCATGATCCGTAAGGTCGTGGATAGGGATCGTTCGGGTATTTATTGAAATGAGGAGAAGCTATTATGAAACTGAGTAATTCGTATTTTTATACATTGCGTGAAAATGTCAAGGATGAGGACAGTACCAGCGGTAATCTGCTGGTGCGTGCGGGAATGATCAAGAAAAGCAGCAGCGGTATTTATATGATTATGCCGATGGGAAAGCGCGTCCTGAAAAAGATTGAGGAAATCGTTCGCGAAGAAATGGATGCAGCAGGTGCCCAGGAGCTGTTGATGCCGGCTATGATTCCAGAGGAAATCTATGAAAAGAGCGGGCGTAGGGAGGCTTTTGGCTCCAATATGTTCGCCTTGAAGGACCGCTATCAGAAAAATTATGTGCTGGGGCCGACGCATGAGGAGCTGTTTACAATGGCAGCGATGATGAAAGGAAGCTCCTATAAGGATTTTCCATATAATCTGTATCAGATTCAGACCAAATTCCGTGATGAAACAAGACCCCGCTACGGATTGATCCGTGTGCGTGAATTCATCATGAAGGATGCATATTCCTTTGATATCGATGAGGCAGGTCTTCATGAATCCTATAAAAAGATGTTTCATGCGTATGAGAACATCATGGAGCGCTGTGATCTGACATATAAGATCGTAAAAGCGGATACCGGCGCGATGGGTGGCTCATTGTCAGAGGAATTTCAGGCGATTACGGAAATCGGTGAGGATGTTGTTGTGACCTGTGACGGATGTGATTTCTCCAGCAATCTGGAGATCACGGAGGTCATTGATACGAGTACACCGAGTGATGTGCCAATGCAGGATATGGAAATTGTGGAAACACCGGATGCTAAGACGATCGCAGATGTTGCCGCCTTCTTTGGAAAATCAGTGAATGATTTTGTAAAGACGCTGATTTATTCTGTGGATGGTAAAACGATGGCGTTCCTGTTAAAGGGAGATCGTGAATTAAATGAAACAAAGGTGCTGAAGCTGTTACAGGCAAATGAAATAGAGCTTGCTTCCTTTGAAGAGGTGGAGCGTGTTACACACGCAAGGGTTGGCTTTGCCGGACCGGTCAATCTGGAATGCCCAATCATCATGGATCGGGAAGTGGCGAATATGAAAAACTTTATCGTTGGCGCAAACAAAACCGATCACCATATCAAGAATGTAAATCTGAAGGATTTCTCCGTGGAAACAGTTGCGGATATCGCACAGGTGCATGAGGGTGATATTTGTCCAGTATGTGGAAAGCCGCTGAAATTCTGCAAGGGAATCGAGGTAGGAAATACGTTTAAGCTCGGTACCAAGTATGCAAAGGCACTCGGTCTGGAGTATCAGGATGTGAACAATAAGCTGCATCCTGTGGAAATGGGCTGCTATGGCTTTGGACTGGAGCGCTGCATGGCTGCAATCGTGGAACAGCATAACGATGCATCCGGTATTATCTGGCCGGCAAGTGTGGCACCGTTTGAGGTCGCTGTTGTTGTAGTATCCAGCAAGGATGAGGAACAGATGCGCATCGGAAATGAATTGTATGAAGCACTGAAACAGGAAGGCGTGGATGTGCTGCTGGATGATCGTAAGGAACGTCCGGGTGTGAAATTCAAGGATATGGAGCTGATTGGTATTCCTTACCGTATTACGGTCGGCAGAGGAATCAAAGACGGCAATGTGGAATTCCGTGCGAGAACAGCTTCTGAAAGCAGTGATATTGCATTGAGCGAGGTCGTAGAGCTTGTAAAGAAAGAGCTGAAAAAATAAATTAAAACAGTTGTAAAAAAACGCTTGGAGAAATTTCGAGCGTTTTTCATAAGCGGTGTGGGATATGAGTTTTAGTGTGTACATATCGTGAGAGACGCTCATAGCATAGATAGGAAATAGAGGATATTGGAATAAATTTTTGATTCGATGCATAGGATGTAATCGTTACCAGCTTCATAAGGCAGGGATGTCCTTCAGCAGGGAAACAGAATCACGAATTGAAAAGTTTTTCATAAAATGAAAATATTACAAAAACTACTTTCTTATTTTTTCTTTTTATTGTATAATAGAACCCGATAGGGTTATTTAACTTTATTTTCCAACTTCATTTTTGAATTTGAAAGGAGCAGATTATGAAAGAGACATTGTATTTAACAAAAGAACTTGCAATACTGAACTACAGCGCGGGATATGCACATTCCGGTGATCAGCTGTTGAATTCCTCAACGTTCAGTAATTATGTTCATAACTACCTGGATTACTTAAAAGCCGATAACGAGGCTTTATACTTCTACGCATTGAACGGGAAAACAACCAGAGAGGCAACATTCGAAATTTTGAAGCTGTTCCGTATGCTTCGTGTGTTTAAAGCCGCTGAGGTGGAATCACCATATCTTAACGACAAGGCGAAGCTGCTGGAGTTTGTAGAGGAAATGTATAACTTCTGGAAAAAGCATCAGCGTTTCTCCGTTATGTCTGTCGGACAGGGAAATGCATTGCAGGATTTAAGCTTTGTAGGTGCGGATTCCAGCTTCACCAACCTGATTCTTGCTCTGTACCGTAATATTGAAGAGCAGATCATGGGGAGAAAAAACCGTGTGTACCGTCAGCTTCAGGCTGGTACAAATGCATCAATCGCGGTGAAAAATATTGATAATCCAAAGCTGAGTGCCAAATACGATGCACTGAAGGATATTGAATTCATTCAGTCCGTCATGCTGAGAACGCCGATGATCCTTCATCCGAAATCCAATAAACGTACGGGTATGTTTACCGAACGTGATACCAATCCAATTACAGAATTTACAGGAAATCCGGATGAGTGGTTCTGTTTCCCATGTAAGGTGGGAAGCCTGCTGGCTTTCATTTACTTTCACCGTGACTTCATTTCCTCTGCGGTATCCCTGGCAAATTTATTTGAACTGGCAAATGAAGATGAATGCCGTAAGAAACCGGATCTGATTTGTCTTTTCGGAAATCAGGATGATAAGGAACAGACAACGTTCCATTATGATGCTGAGGATGATGTATGGATCGGATGTGTCAGCTATCATGAACGAATTGAATATTTTGGTTATCTGAAGAAAATGACACTGACACTGCATAATGTTAGAAAAATGCAGAAGGGCTGGCTGCCAATACATGGAGCCTTCGTGAATATTACATTAAAGAGTGGAAAACGCAAGGGAATCATGCTGATGGGTGACTCCGGTGCAGGTAAGTCCGAGTCTATTGAAGCATTGAAGATCGCCGGTGCAGATGTAATCAAGGATATTGAAGTTGTCTTTGATGATATGGGTACCATACATCTGGAGGATGGTGTGCCATATGGTCAGGGTACGGAAATCGGTGCCTTTATCCGTCTGGATGATCTGGACCCTGGTACGCCATACCGCGATATGGACCGTTCCATCTTTATGAATCCGGAATCAAGCAACAATGCCCGTGTAATCACACCTGCCGCACCATATGAAATCGTGGCGATGAACCATAAAATTGACTTGTTTGCCTATGCGAACAATTACGATGATAAGCTCGGCCTGCACCGCTTTGATAATTTAGAGGATGCAAAAGCTACATGCAAGGAAGGAAAACGTATGGCAAAGGGAACGACGCAGGAGGTCGGAATTTCCACTACCTACTTTGCGAATCCTTTCGGGCCAATGCAGCAGCAGGAGGTATGCGAGCCTTTGATTGATCAGGTGTTCGTTGCTCTGCGTGACAGCGGCTGCTTTGTTGGGGAAATCTATACACATCTTGGACTGGATAAAGAAAACCGTGACGGTATCAATATCGCAGCGAAAGAGCTGTTGGACTTTATTGAAAAAGATTAAGCTGGAAACTGCCTGCTTTCTGTACAATCAGAAGCGGCAGTTTTTTTCTTGTGAGAAAAAGGTGAAGACGTTAAGCACTGCTTTTTCCTGTATACCGTTATCAATTACCAGGCAGCATATTTCCGGGGTACGGCTATGGAGTGGAGATAAGGTTAGTATATGCAATAGCCATTTGGCCGGACATATCGGGATACCGTCATCCATGACTGAGAAATCACAAATGAGTATGGTATGAAGCATTTGAGTGTATTTTTTGTATATATCTGTAAATCACTGAGTAAATACCTGGAATACCGTTTTCCATTCGAGGGAAACATATTTCCGTATACCGTTATCCGTCAGTGAAGAAGCCCTTCGTATTCATGATGAATAGAATATTGATAGAAAATACAGGATTCTACAATTTGTATACGGATTTTATGATGTGTTTTTGTAATATAAATATATGTACTTCATTTGTGAACATATATTTTATACTGTATTCAAAATATAGAAAATACTCTTTTCTAAACAGAACAACCATAGTACAATAACAGTACAGATACAGGAGGAGTTTGTATGGATATTTCAAATATATATGATGCAAAGGAAGTAGTAAAGGATGTGATTTCCAAAACGCCGCTGGTACATGCGGATAAGCTGCATGAAAATTTGTGGATCAAGGCGGAGAATCTGCAGGGGACTGGTGCCTTTAAGCTGCGTGGAGCCTATAATAAGCTGCACAGCCTGACACAGGAGGAACGCGCAAAAGGGGTGATTGCCGCCAGCGCTGGAAACCATGCACAGGGAGTAGCGTATTCGTGTATGAAGATGGGAATTAAGGGAACAATCGTCATGCCGAAAACAGCGCCGCTATCCAAGATTGAAGCGACCAGAAGCTATGGTGTTGAGGTGGAGCTGCAGGGAGATACCTTTAACGATGCCTATGAGTACGCAAAAAATCTGCAGGAAATTACAGGTGCTGTGTTCATCGAGCCGTTTAATGATGAGTATGTGATTGCCGGTCAGGGAACGATAGGTCTTGAAATACTGGATAAGCTGAGTGATGTGGATACGGTCATTGTGCCAATCGGTGGCGGCGGACTGATCAGCGGAATCGCCACTGCAATCAAGGCAATGCGTCCAAGCTGTCGTATCATCGGTGTTCAATCCGAGCATGCGCCCAGCATGAAGCGTTCCCTGGAGGAAAAGGAAATCATACGGCTGAATGATGTCAGCACGATTGCGGATGGAATCGCTGTAAAATCACCGGGGACTTTGACATATGATTTATGCTGCAAATATGTGGATGAGGTCGTGACTGTCAGTGAGGAAGAAATCGCAGCGGCAATTCTGACGCTTTTGGAAAAAATGAAAATGGTCGCGGAAGGAGCCGGTGCTACGAGTGTTGCGGCGGCAATGTTTGGCAAGGTGGATCTGGAGCATCATAAATGTGTTGCCGTATTGTCCGGGGGAAACATTGATGTCAATCTGTTATCTAAAATCATCGATCTGGGTCTTATGAAAACCGGACGCAAGGCAGTTATCAATATGAATGTCATGGATAAGCCGGGGAATCTGTCCCGTATGATTGAACTGATTTCCAGAACCGGAGCTAATATCATTTCTGTGAACCATAACCGAATTCAGAATGCTATGCTGTTTAACCAGTGCCGTGTAGGTGTCATCATTGAAACAAACGATGCAGCACATATTGAAGAGGTACTAGCAATTCTAAAAAACAACGGGTATGAGCCGCATCTGGTCGAGCATGCCTGATATTTATATTGATGCGGACGGTTGTCCTGTAATCGAGGAAACCCTGCAGGCAGCAGAGGCTTTTGATTTTCCGGTTATCCTGGTATGTGATACCTCCCATGCATTTACCCCTGAAAACGCTTCCGTACTCATGGCGGATAAGGGAAAGGACAGTACAGATTTTCTACTGCTCTCTCATGTAAAAAAAGGAGACCTTGTTGTTACACAGGATTACGGTCTTGCGGCACTGGTTCTCAGTAAGCAGGGCTATGCCATATCCTGTAACGGCATTCCCTATACAACAGATAATATAAACCGTCTGTTAACCATGCGGCATGTCAGCAGTATGGAGCGAAAGCATAAAATGTACGGCTCACACGCAAAAAAGCGGACACAGCAGGATAATGAGCGCTTTCTTGATGGCCTGTACGCACTTTGTGAACAGCTGAAAAGCAAGGAGCTTTAAATCAGCGCAGGGTATTGTTACATAGCTGTAATGATTATTCAATTTTATGAACGCATGAAAAAATACCAATACTTCCAAGACTGGTGTTATCGCTGTCTGAAATATGCAAAACAAATAAGACTTGAAGGGTGCTGTACTTTCAAGTTTTTTTCTGCTTTTGTATACCCTTTTTGCTTGGCTTCTTATTTGTACTATTTTTTTGCATAATGCATCTACAGCAATTATTTGACTTATTCACACCAATCGTTTGCATTCTTCATTACTACGAAGCATTTAACTCATATGCTATTTGACTCATGCACATACGCTTATTTATACCATATATTTGCATTCCTGCCTTATCTGACTTATTGCGAATAATGATTATATATATGGAAATCATCAACATGAAGCCGGTCTTATAACCTCATTTCCAGAATCGTCCAAAGAGGGCGTGGGTTGCAAAATTATAAAAAAAATGATATCGTTATGACTCAGGATTTGCATTTACGAAAACCTAAGAAACGACAGTCAGGTGGAATGGAGTGATGTACATGAAGGAGCTGTATGTATCCGAAAGTGGAACAAAGAGCATGGTGAAGAAAATCCGTAAGATGCGCAAGGATGAAATAGATCTCTATTTGAAGGAGCTTGGATGTACTCTTACCTGTGCGGATATTCAGGCACAGCTGCAGAATACCTACAATGATCTGGCCGTTGCGGATGCGATCTTTCAGACACAGACGATTGATGATTCCCATGCCTCCTTTCCAAAGTCTTTTATTGATGAAGCGGTGCTGGAAATTGCCAAAAGAGAAGCCTATGGTTTTACGCATTACGGATTGATTTCTGATGCGATTCTTGATCTGATGGAGCAGGGCAGTGAGCAGGTTGCCAAAGATCTGATGGAGCAGTTTCGATTACTGTTTAAAACAGCTAGAAGATTTCATATAGACAGTCTGGAAGCGATGATGTATCAGGTGAATGATGGCTTGGATATGATCGGTGTTGTGACATTTCTGCTCGATTTGCTTATGGAGGCGGGAAGAACGGATAAGGAACAGTATCGGACATTGATTGCTTTCGTCGATAAATTTCTGACGGTTTTTTCAAAAACAAGTGATTTCTTCCGGGTTGGCATGCAGTATGAGCAGGCAAAGGCGTATATCGCTTTAAAATCAAAAAAGGGTGAACAGCTGTTTCAGAAGCTGTTGAATACACACAGCGATGCAACCGATGTGGTATTGCATTATGCGCTGGCATATCTGGATGATGATGAGAAGCGCACACGTAAAATTCTGGAGCGCTATGCTTCCCGGCTGGATAAGGAAAGTCCGTCCTATGAGGAAATTCAGGAATTGAAAAAAGAGATATATAACTAACATGAGGTGATTTCATGCAGAAAAATTTTGTACAGCGACATATCCTGTTCTTTTCCATCATCGTATTCTGCTTTCTTGTTGTTCCGTTTATCCGGAATGTCTATGCACAGGAACAGGCAGAGAAAAAAGAACAGGCAGAAACGATTATTATCCGTACACAGAAGCAGGCAGAACAAAAAAAGGTGACAAAGCGCCGTGTTGTTCTGGATGCTGGACATGGAGGCTATGACGATGGCAGTGTAGCGGCAGATGGTACGAAGGAAAAAACGATTACGTTACAGTTGACAAAGAAGATCGGAAGGCTGCTGGAGAAGCAGGATGTCGATGTTGTTTATACCAGAACAAGTGATAAGGTGTCCTGGCCGTCAGATAATGAAAAGGATTTGCTGGAGCGCTCCCGCATTGCCAATACATCCAAGGCGGATTATTTTGTATCCATCCATCTGAATTCTTCAGATACCGATCAGAGCTCGGCGAAGGGAACGGAAATATGGGTGCGAAGCAGTGACACTAAAAGCCGTGAGCTGGCACAGATGGTAAATAAGCAGCTGGAAAAGCTGTCCGGTATCAAAAGCAGAGGATTGAAGGAGGAAGCGGATGCTCCGTTATCGCTTGTGGAATATACGCATATTCCCACCATTCTTGTAGAAGCTGGATTTCTGTCAAACAGCTCGGATCTTTCCTATTTGAAATCAGAGAAGCAGCAGGATGCCATGGCACAGGCAATAACAGAAGGAATATTGCATGCGTTTGATCAATCGTCATAAAATAATGAAAAACCTGCAAATTTTACTGTAAAAATGATACAATATGCCGTATACTATAGGAAAAGGAGGAATGTTTATGTTTGAACGTAACGAAGATTATTTTGAGCCGCAATATACAGCTACCAGTCTGCAGAAGCATGCTGTACGAACATTTGGATGGATGACATTGGGTCTTCTGGTGACTACGGCTACTGCATTTGCTGTATACTCCACAGATTTGATTTACTATATTTACAGCAACAGGTTCGCACCGCTGATTCTGCTTATTGCACAGTTTGGTGTCGTAATTGCTCTGGGTGCACGACTGATGAAAATATCCGCAACAGGTGCCAAGGTTTTATTCCTTGCCTACTCTATGCTGACAGGAATTACATTTTCCACACTGGCAGTTGTTTATCTGCCGGGAACGCTGGCGATGGCATTCCTGATGACGACCGTTTATTTTGGAAGTCTTGCTGTTATCGGCTATACGACAAAAATGAATCTGCTTCGGTTTGGGCCGATTCTGTTTGGAAGTCTGCTTGCGCTTATCATCACTGAGGTTATTATGATGTTTATGGGGGCAGATACCAGTACGATGCTGATCAGTGCCATCGGACTTTTGATCTTTACCGGACTGACTGCTTATGACGCACAGAAAATGAAGGCGCTGTATGCAAGCTATGAGGGGGATGAAGAAATGCTGAAAAAGCTTTCCATCTACTCTGCCTTTGAATTATATCTTGACTTTATCAATATTTTCCTGTATATTCTGCGCTTTATCGGAAACAGAGATTAGACGATATACAAAAAAGGTCTTACTCAGGAATGAGTAATGCATTTGCAAAACCAAAGGAAGAAGACTCCTGTGTATGGGATGTCTTCTTTTTTGTAGCTGTATCTGATATAAGAAAGAACCGTGAATCAGGTGTTCATACACTTTAAAGTATAACAAAAAAAGAGACTTCCAAATCCGTTGATAGGATTTCAATCAACAGATATTGAAAGCTCTTATTTTCCATGTTCGCGTTTAGCAGGAACGAAGAAGCAGCCAGGCTCCTTTTTATTTTTTGATGTTCAGATAATTTGCTATATTTGCATTTGGGTCTATCACAGGCTCTATAGTTTCGCTTTTACTGCTCATGATGACTGTAAGTCCCGGGCCATGACCGCTCGTATAGGAATCCGCATGGACGACAATACCGACAGATACCGCTCCCTTGCGGTAATGCGGCCCGTTGTGATTATCATGATCCTGTATCAGAACCAGATCACCAAAACGCAGCTTGTTAATTCCGAAGGCTTCATTAGCCTCAGCATCCTGCGTCATAATATCATAATCTCCCAGCATAGTGGTAGCACTACCCAGACCGCTTCCCATGAGGTAGGCGGGAACACAGGTGACAACCGGTATTTTTATCTTCTCCCCCTGTTCCTCAATTCCCAGCTGCTCAAACAGCTCGGGATCGATATTCATCAGCTGTATTTCCTCGTGATCCTGCAGCTTCAGTCCCTGACCGCATGCCTTAATCAATACTTTGTCATCAACCGTCATCAGTTCTAGCGTTTCATCATCAAAATACACCATCACATGATCAATACCGCCATGCTTTCCTGTTACATATCCTTTTCTGCCCTTGGCATCACCGGTAATGATTTTGGCAGGATTTCCAATACAGGCAAATGCCTGCAATGCATTGTTTTCTTTTTCCACTGGATTTTTCAGACTGACACCTGGTTCTATATGGTCTCCTGCTATTCCCATACAGGAATCACCGATTTTATAATTGTAAATGATTCCTCCGGTCGCCATGGGAATTCTTCCATATCCATCGTATCCTACCCGGTATCCGTTACCACTCATAACCGGATGATCCACCTTGCCCTGTACACTCATGACAGGTAAAAAAGCTTTGTTTGTTTGCATATCGTCTCTCCTCGCTTTTCATGCTTTGCATCTTCTTATATTTTACTATAACAAGGACACAGCTTCAATGTGTTATTATGATGTTATCCGTGCTTTATCATAGTGATATCCACAGGGGAATTCACAATGCTGAAACAAACGTCTTCAGCTATCGTATATGAGGCTTGTGACAGATAGGAAAAAATGAGAATAGGGGATATCGACAGGAGCTTACTGCATCGAACGCTGTATAAATTTGCGCCAATACGGAAAGTAACCCACACTTATCACATATGCTTATGATATAATCAGACACATGAGAGGTGATGATATGCATAGCTGTAAGGTTCATAGCCGCAGTGCTGTACAGGTGAGTGCAGCAGAATATGATGCGCAGTACAAACAAGTATCCTCCGGTCTGTTTTCCAGTGCCTTATCAAAAGCACAGAAGCAGATCATGCAGAAGGAGCATGCATGGGAGAAACAGCTGTATCAGGATGAATTTACACTGCCGCTTTCAAGGAATATGTTTGGTCTGTTTACAATCCCGGTGTATATCAACCATATACGTGCTGTTTTTGTCGTGGATACCGGGGCACAGATCAGTGGCATTAAAAGTGAACGGCTTGCTCATTTTCAGATGAAAAAGGCACCCGGAAGCTTACAGATTGGAAGCATTGGCGGTAAGATGAGAGATATGCAGGGGCTGGTTGCGGATTCGATGCAGATGGGAGCGCTGGAAATACGCAATATGGCAATGATCGCACTAGATTCTTCCGACTTTACCTTACGCTTTGGAAACATAGATTTATTTGGCTTCGATGGCATTCTGGGCTGGGATATTTTACATCAGCTCGATTTTGAAATGGATGATATCGCGAAGCAATTTCTTGTCGTAAAAAACCGTTTCCGTCTTCCATATCCCAATATGATAAAGGGAGGCTTTCCCTGTATTCTGGCAAAGCGTTCAGATGGCGGCATTTCCCTGTTTGGCTTTGACAGCGGCTCCCGTGTAAGCTGGATTGGAGAATCGGCTGTTCGTGAGCATGCATTACAGATCGTACACGAGGGAAGCGCGATGGGATTTGGTGTTCATGGCCTAGAAAAGATGGATTTGAAGATTGTAAAAGAATGGACGTTATTTGTAGATAAGGCGGAAATCACCTTAAAGGATACGATGACGGGACGTGTGGATTTATTTGATCATTTTACGTTTGACGGTGTATTTGGCAATGAAATCTTCAAACGGCGCCGTATACGCATTATCAACAGTGCGGGTATGGTTTTACTGGCATAACTGGGTGCCTGCTTATCATAAGGAGGTTATGATATTGTACAGCTTTTGATAGACGAAAGTTGATATGCGGTATGTGTAGATGCAAAAGCTGTACAGCCTGAGGTAACATAGGATGGCAGGGGAATGACACATTAGCAACCATGCTTAGGAATCCTGCAGGTGCCTTGTTTCTTCCCTTGTGAGGCGCCTGAAACAGTGCTGCATCTACAGCTTGCTGTTGTTTTTTTTGTCGTATTATAGTATATTTATAGAATGAAATGGAGGAATGAACATGATATACCATGGAACAATAACAATGGAAAATGGGGCAGTGCTCCCCTTTGAGCTGTATCCGGAGGATGCTCCGGTAACGGTGGAAAATTTCGTTAAGCTGGTGAAGGAGGGCTATTATGATGGCAAGACCTTTCACCGCGTCATAAAAAACTTTGTGTCTCAGGGAGGCTGTCCATATGGAACAGGTGCCGGTGATCTGGGCTATACGATTCCATGCGAAACGGAAAACAATCCGCACAAGCATGAGGAGGGAAGTCTGTCGATGGCTCACCGCGGTAAAGATACCGGCTGCTGTCAGTTCTTTATCTGCCACTGCCCGCAGCCGCATCTGGATGGTGTGCACACTGTGTTTGGCAAGGTAACGGATAACATGGGAGCTGTTCGCAGTATGCGCAACGGCGATGTTATGACGAAAGTGATCATCGAGGAAGAATAGCATGGATGATGTCAAACGACTGGGAACACCGCTGCTGATTATCGTGCTTTCAGCATTTCTTACCAAGCTGGTGGAAACATGGCTGAAGGGAAGCTTTGTACATACGCTGCTGATTATCATCATGGTTGCTTCTCTGTTTATGTTTGGTGTCTCACTGAACCGAAAGAAGCGAAGCAATGCTGTATTTCGCAAGGTTGTCGCAATCGTTATCGTACTGCTGCTGCTTTTCATGCAGCTGGGCTTTCTGGATCTGGCTGTCGTGAACCGCTGGTTTGCTTATCTGGGCATGGGATCCTTTTATATCAATATGCTGTATATTTTCTGCGGCTATCTGTTCATAGATTAGGAGGAAGTTATGTTTGGATTTTCTTTTGATAAAACAATGGAAGAAGTAAAAAAGGAGCTGGATGAACAAAAGGACATCCAGCTGCTGGATGTGCGCGAAGCGGATGAATACCGTGAGGGACATATTCCCGGGGCAGACCTATTGCCATTGAGTGAGCTGGAGACCAGGGCGAAGGATATTGTAGAGGTGCGCAAATTGCATTATGTATACTGCCGCAGTGGTCAGCGTTCTAGAACTGCTGTGAAAAAGCTGAAGGCTATGGGATATGATCAACTGTATAACATCGGCGGAATTGTGCATTGGCCGTATGAACAGAAAGCGGGGAATGAGAAATGAGATATACCCGCAGACTTGTTCTGAGCGGTGCCTGCAATGTGCGTGATCTTGGTGGATATCCCTGTACAAACGGAATCAGTGCATGGCATAAATGTTATCGAAGCGATATGCTCAACAAGCTAACAGAGGAAGACTGGATGCAGCTGCGTAATGCGGATATACGGTTGATTCTGGATTTGCGCAGTGTGACAGAGCAGCGTACAGCGGCATATGACAGTGAGGCCTATGGCATCACACGCGTAGCCCTTCCGTTTATGAAGGAGGAGGTGCCGCTTGCTGAAACGCTGGATCAGGAGGCGCAGAAGCGTTTCCTTGACAGTATGAAGCTCGATTATGTGGAGATGATCAGTGCTGTGCCCGATGCGGTGTGTCAGGCGCTGCGGCTCATATTAAAAACGCTGAGGGATGGCCATGCTGTATTGTTTCACTGTACGGCAGGAAAGGATCGCACCGGTATTCTGGCAGCCCTTCTTCTGAAGCTTTGTGGGGTATGCAATGAGGATATTCTGGCGGACTATCAGGTGTCGGCAACCTACAATGCGAAGGGGGTCAACAGCCTGTTACCACCGCATATGATGGCTATACCGCAGATTCGTGCATTATTTGAAAGTACACCGGAAATGCTGCAGCCGCTGCTGCAGCTGTTGGATGAGCAGGGCTGTGGCGCATATCTGGAAGCCATAGGAATGCAGCACAATGAGCTGGAAGCGCTGCGTACGCTGCTGTGTGATTCAGAATAATGTCTTTGTATAAGACTTACACTAAATAAAAACAGGAAACACCAGCACCGTGTTCCTGCAGACTGAATCGAAGCCCATGCCGTCTGGCAGCGGGCTTCTTTTTTCCTTTTGTATATAGCCGGATAAAAAAACATGCAGGCTTTTTCCTTGGTTCTTACTCACGTTTGGGTGTGACCAACATAAGAGACTTAAAACTACTGATATTGCCAATAGCTTTTGAAATCTCTTATATTTTAATATTTTAATACCCATGATCGAGTAAGCATCCATTCCTGCATGTGGAGGTATTAGCTTTCTGTTTTCTGCCGCACCAGCTCAAAGGCGAAGATCGCTGTGGATGCCGCCGCTGTCATCGCATTGCGGAAATCCTGACGGTAGGGGATGTAAAGGTTTTGATCGCTGTGTCCCTGCACGCTTTTACTCAACCCGCGCATTTCCCCGCCGATTGCCAGGCAGACCCTTTGTGGAAAGGTGTATGCATATAAGGAAATTGCGTTGCTGCGCTGTCCGCAGACCAGTGTGATATCCTTCTGCTTCATTTCCTGAAGCAAAGCATCCATATCATTCGCTATGATCAGATTCAGATATTCACTGGCTCCTGCACTGGCTTTTGTCACAACACCGGCTGCACTCGTCCAGTTGCGCGGAGGTATAATGACACCGTCACAGCCAGCCGCATACAGGGTACGTAGGATATAACCGAAATTAAACGGATCCTCCACACCCTCGATCAATGCCAGAAACACTTGCTCGCTTTTGCATACATCCTGCAATGTTTGAAAGCTGCGCTCAGCGCAAACCGCAAGCAGACCGCCATGCGTCTTCCCCTGTGCCAGTTCATCAATGGCCTTGCGGCTGCTTTGTTCAATTAAAATATGGCGCTGTCTTGCCTGGCGGAGAATAAAGGCGGTATCGCGATCCTTTTTTTTCTCATCCACGATAATCCTTACGATATCCCGCTTTTGTGCAAGCAGCACGGCCTTAACAGAGATGTTTCCCTCTACGATATATTGTTCCATATTGATTCCTCACTTATCCTGTTTCTATATTATATAGGAGAAGTGTCAACTTTAAAAGGGAATTCTTCATTTCTATCAGGATTCATGGTATGATACTCATGTTGAAGTTAGGAGGGATATCATGAAGGTTGCAGTTGTAACCATGCATGTCAGACAGGGGAAATGTGAAGAAAACGTTTCCTATATGAAACAAATGATACAGCGTGCCAGAGAAGCACAGGCGGATTTAATCGTATTCCCGCAAAATGCAGTCAGTGGATACCGGCTGGGTGATCAGTGGCTGGATGAGGACTGGTGCCGCTATGTGGACAGCTTTAATGATGAATTGGTGGCAGAAAGTGAGGATATCGCCATTGTATGGGGAAATATCCGCTATCGTAACCGCAGAAGATTCAATGCGGCATTTTTTGCCTATCAGAGACAGACGCATATGCGGGTAAAGCGCAATACACCATTTACAGATGATGCACGCTATTTTGAAGAAAATCCAATCAACAGTGCAATCGAATATAAGGATCATGTATTTGCACTGAATTTTGGACGGGAAATACAATTAACGGATATCAATATCAATCTGGATGCGGCAATGTTTACGCTGGATCAGGATGTTTCTCTGAAGGGCAATGTCATTTATGCAAATGCTGTCGGTATGCAAAACAGCGGTAAGGAGGTTGTTGTCATGCAGGGGGGCAGCGGTGTCCGTATTGCGAAAAAGACAATCTATCAGGCAGACTGGTTTCAGGAGGAGATGCATATTGTGGAGCTTAGTGAAACAAAGGAAGCACTCCCTTCTCAGCCGAAGCTGCTCGATGCCCTGCTTATGGGAATCCGGGATTTTGACAGCCAGGTATTTGGCGGACGTGTGCCCTGGATCGTTGGGATGAGCGGCGGTCTGGATAGCAGTGTGACGGCAGCCCTGTTATGTGCAGCACTTGGCAAGGAACGCGTATACGGCTATAATATTGCGACACAGCACAACAGCAGCACGACCATTTCCAATGCGGCGAAGGAAGCGCAGGCCCTGGGTATTCATTATAAGGAAGGAAATATGAAATCCCTGATACAGGCGAGTGCGGAGCTGCTTCGACAGGAATACGGCTATGATGTGGAAGAAATGCCTTCCCTGGTAATGGAGAATTTGCAGGCACGCTCCCGCGGGTATCTGTTAAGCGGCTTTGCCGGTATCCTGGGCGGTGTTGTTGTGAATAATGGAAACAAGGTGGAAACGGCCCTGGGCTATTGCACGCTGTATGGTGACAGCATTGGTGCATTATCCGTCATTGGGGATTTGACAAAGGTTCAGCTCTTTGATCTGTCTGCGGCATTGAATGATCGCTTTGGGAAAGAGGTTATTCCCTGCAACCTTCTGCCCCGTGTACATGAGCAGGGGATAGATTGGGAAATGCCGCCGAGTGCGGAGTTAAAGGATGCCCAGCTTGATCCGATGAAATGGTTCTATCACGATTATCTCATAGAGCATCTGGGAAGAGATCTTACACTTCGTGCCTTCATGGAAAGCTATGCGGATGGAAGCATCTGGGAACAGGATATCGCACGCTGGCTGAGCTACTATGGTCTGGATGATCCCAAGGTGTTTATTTCCGATTTGGAATGGCTGCTGACCACGATGGCGAAGAACAGCTTTAAACGGCTGCAGCTGCCTCCGCTGCTGAGTGTTCATGCGAAAACGCTGGCAAATAAAAAGGAAGCACAGATGCAAACAGATTCTTATGTATTTGAGAAGCTGAAGCAGACCATTCTACCTATGTAATACTTTCGAATTTGTAAGAAAAGAAAGTGCTTTTTCATGGTAGAATAGATAGGGATGGAGGCGACATATATGAAATTTAGATTAACCGAGGAAATGAGAAAGAAGATATGGCTCTATGTGATTGTTATCGCCATAGGGATCAGCATATATTTCGCTTTTGATAAAATAGACTTTATCATACGGGCAATCCGGAGCGTCTGCTCGCTGACAACGCCGTTTATACTGGGCTTTGCGATTGCATTCCTGTTGAATAAGCCGATGGAGCTGATTGAAACCAGGCTGCTTGGCAAGGTGCCTATGAAACCACAGCATAAACGAAGCATAGCTGCTGTACTGGCTGTGATTCTGGGAATTACCATCGTGTGCGCCTTTCTGGCATTGCTGCTGCCGCAGCTATTTGACAGTATTTTCTCGCTGGTGAAGGCATTCCCCGGCTATGTTGAGGATTTCCAGAAATTTGCCCTGGATTTTGTTGAACGGTATGCGATTGACACTAAGCAGGTAACCAATTATATAACCGAAACGGATTTCTTTGAAAAGCTGACTGAATTCGTAACCGATGCGCTGCCGCAGATGGCAAAGGCTACCTATGCGTTTGGAAGCACATTGCTGAATATTCTGCTGAGTATCATGGCAGGCTTGTATATGCTGATTGACAAGGAACGTCTTTCCGGATATGCAAAAAAGATCAATTATGCACTGTTTCCAACAGAGGTCAGTGAATATCTGCATCGCATGGTGCTTGCGAGCGGTGATATCTTCAATAACTTTATCGTAGGAAAGGCAATCGATTCTTTGATTATCGGTGTATTATGCTATATCGGTTCCCTGATCTTTCAGTTCCCGTACGCATTGCTGCTGTCGGTCATTATCGGTGTTACGAATATGATTCCGGTATTCGGGCCCTTCATCGGTGCGGTACCGGGAATCGTGATTCTCTTTATTATACATCCGATTACGGCGCTGTATTTTGCATTGTTTATTTTCGCCCTGCAGCAGTTTGACGGCAATATTCTAGGGCCGCTGATTCTGGGAGATAAGCTGGGACTTCCAAGCATTGGAATTTTGTTTTCCGTCTGTGTCGGCGGCGGACTGTTTGGCGTCATTGGTATGTTTATCGGGGTGCCGTGCTTTGCGGTTATCTATATGGCAGTGAAGGAATTTGTAAACTATCGGCTGAAGAAGAAAGCAGTGAATCTGGATGAGGTATCAAAGGAAATGAAAAAGGAAGCGCTGGAAATAGAGGAGCGCATAGAACAAGATATAGAGGATTAGAAAAGGCGGTATTCTGTGTAAAACAGATGCCGCTTTTATCCTATAGGAGGAACGCAGATGCTGGAGACAACACGCTGCAGGCTATATCCGCTGCAGAATGCAGATGAGGTGATTCATTTATTTACCGATGCTGCCATACGTGAATATTTAGGAGGTGCATTAGCATGGGATACTGCTGAGTGCAATGTACAAGGAAAGCTGGAGAACGCACGATATCAGGGCTTTGTTGTACATAGAAAAAGTGATCATGCATGTATCGGGTTGATTGAACTTGAGGAATATCCTGTCAGCGATGTGCTGGAGCTTTCGTACCAGTATACTTCTGCAAGCTGGGGAAACGGTTATGCAAAGGAATCCATTCATGCTGTTTTATCCAATCTGCAAAAGCAGGGAAGCGTGCGAAGAATTGTAGCGGAAACACAGAAGAAAAATATCCGTTCCCGCCGTTTGCTTGAATCGCTTGGTTTTACCTACTGTACATCCCGTATACGGTTTCATGTGGTGCAGTGCGTGTATGAGAAAGTACTCTGATAAAATAAAAAACCAGCCCATATGCTGGTTCTTTCTCGTCCTAGAAGATATGAGAAACAGGAAATACAAAAGCATACATACGCATCCGTCCTTTTGTATCTCCTGTTTCTTCTTTGTACCTTATAGTGAGAGATTTTCTTATGCGGACTGATGCTAATCATCATGTCATGTGTTATGCAGCCAGCTCCAGTGTTTTCTCATAGGCGAGGATTCCCTGCAGCCGCTGCATGCCAAAGCGTTCACAGAAATAATCGCATTTGCACAACAGCAGATAATAGATGGGCAGGCCACATCCATATAAGGATTCAAAATTTGCCTGTCCCTTGGCGATGATGATATCGCTGGAAACAATACGTGCATATGCTTCCTTGCTTATATGGCGCAGATCGCAGCCAGCTAATGGCACACCACTGTCTATGCATGTGCAAAACTCATGAAGCCCAACCTGTTCTACATCCTTCATGGTTGCATCATTGATAACCTCACCACCGCGTACCATGACTGTGATATCCAGGTGTGGAATCTGCTTTTGCAGCTGCTGTAGGAACAGCTTGTCTAAAACGATTTCTCCGCAATTATCACACAGATACAAAAGTGTGTGGCTGTTTGCGGCATGTTGCTTGAAGTCTTCATAAACAGTGGGCTCCAGTGTTTCCTCATGTACCTGCTGTAACAGTGCATGCAGAATATCCTCATCCACGTTCTCCATAGCACCGAAATCAATATAATTCCCACAGCGGGCAAGGCGCATTGCATAGGAGAGCGGATCTGGGGCCTGCTCAATGGCTTCCTGTAATTGAGGCTCCATCTCCAGCAGCATCGTATTGAAATGTGTTTTTATTTTGGCATAATCCACAGGCTGATCGGGTACAGGTGCTGTTAACAGCCGGATTCGATCGGAAATCCACGGCATGGTATCTGCAGCATCTGCCTCCAGCATAACACGCATGACATCCTTGAGATATTGTGCTTTTTTATGCTCGCTGGGGCAGGCTCTTACACGTTGTTCTTCTTTCTTTAATAAGCATAGGATACAACGAGAACTGATATTCATATCATCACCTCTTTCCATAAGTATAGCATAGAGAAAAGAAAAAGACACCTATGCGGTGTCTAGACAGCGGATAATGCAGGATCGCTGACCTGCATAGCTTCATCGCTCAGTGTGAAGTTACAGCGCTTTGCCTCCTGAATGATGTTCATGATGTGATCGGAAACACGTTCCACATCTGTCAGTATTTCGGAGTAGATTACACAGTCCTTGGCATCCACCTTCTTGTCCATCAGACGCTCAATCTGTGCCTGCCGGTAGCTTGCTGTCAGCTCATCTATACGGTCTTCAATCCGTTCGATTTTCTCAAAGCATTCATCCTGGGAATCCAGGCTGTAGGTAGACAGCAGGGAGAAGCTTTTTGATAACAGGGAAGCCAGCTGGTGTAATTCATCCTGTATGTATTTCGAGCTGGACAGCTTGTTTTCCTCACTGGCAGAATATTGAATAATGTTGATGGCATGATCTCCGATTCGTTCTATATCGGAAAAGCACTTATATAATGCATTGCAGGTGGTGGAATCCGACTCATTCATTTTCAATGAGCTGACAAGGGTCATATAATTGGTGATTTCATAATTGATATAATCGATTCGCTTTTCACGCTTCATGATTTTTTCATAATTATAGGCATTTCCGCATAAGGCATCCATGGATTCTGCCAGATTTGTCTCCGCAAGCTGCAGCATCGCCATAGCCTCCTTCCGCAGTGAGGAGATGGCAATCGGCACAGAACCGATATTGTCCTCATCGACAAAGGTAAGCGGTATATTGTAGCCGGCATCCTCGATTTCCTCCGGCTTTACAGGCAGAATCACCTGTGCCAGTTTAGCCAGACGGGAACCGAACGGTACCAGCATAAGTGTCGTTGCAATGTTGAATATCGTATGCGTATTGGCAATCTGTGCTGCCGGATTGGAGGTAAAGCTTTCCATCCAGGATACAAATGGGACGAGTGCTGCAAACGCCATGAAGACGAGCGTTCCAATGATGTTAAAGGACAGATGGATAATGGTAGCCCGCTTGGCATTTCGGTTGGCGCCAAGTGAAGCGAGCACAGAGGTGATACACGTACCGATATTCTGCCCGAAAATAATGTAGATCGCACTGCTTAACGGAATCAAACCGCTAACGGCAAGTGCCTGTAAAATACCGACGGAAGCAGAGGAGCTCTGAATCAGAGCAGTGAAGCCTGCGCCCAGCAGAATCGCCAGAACAGGGTTGGAAATTGTTGTCATGGCATGGATGAATGCTTCGCTTTGCTGCAGCGGTACCATGGCATCCTTCATCATATCCATACCGATGAACAGAATACCAAGACCGGCGAAGATTTCACCAAAGGCATTGATTTTTTTGCCTTTTAGAAACGTAACCAGAACGACACCGAAGATTGCTACTAGAGGAGCGATTTTCGAAGCATCCAGTGCAATCAGCTGTCCGGTGATGGTCGTACCGATATTGGCACCCATGATGATCCATACTGCCTGATGCAGTGTCATTAGCTGGGAATTGACAAAACCGACAACCATTACTGTCGTGGCAGAGGAGCTTTGGATCACTGCGGTAATACCGGCACCGACAATAATGCCTAAAAACCGGTTGCTGGTCAGCTTTTCGAGTATGGATTTCATACGGTCTCCTGCAGCTCCCTCCAGCCCGGAGCTCATCATATGCATACCATACAGGAACAGGGCAAGGCCCCCGAATAATTTCAGAATACTATCAAATGTCATGAATACATAACCTCCTGTTCGAGTGACGTACGAACATAGTTTTAGTATATCGGTAAATACATATTCACACAATACAGGTTTTGTTAAGAGTTTGTTAATAAATAACACAAAATATTTATAAGCAGTATATGAAACCGTTTTCTGATTGGTAATGTAATGAAATGGTTAACGATTTCCTCTGCTTTGTAAAGCTTCTTTTAAGCGATCACCTGCTGTGTGATGTTCAGCGTAACCATATTGTCAGAAAACATAAAAAAAGATTCCCGAAGGAATCCTTGTTTGCCAATATATCTGATTGAAAAAGGAGAGGGGACACAGGCTGTTTTTGCGTCTTTGTTACGCTGCGCATTCCTGAATGAGCGGCATATCCTTTAATTCTTCATCATTTAAGGTAAAGCTGCAGCGGCGGCACTCCTCGATGATATTCATGATATGATCGCTGACACGCTCAATATCGGTCATGATTTCAGAATAAATGACACAGTCTCTGGGGTGAATCTGCTTCTGTACCATACGCTCGATCTGCCGGTTGCGGTATTCTGCTGTCAGCTCATCAATGCGTGCTTCAATCCGTTCGATTTTCTGCAGACTTTCATCCTGTGATTCCAGCCGGTTGGTATATAGCAGCTGAAAGCCTTTATCCAGTAATTGCTCTAGCTGCTTCAGCTCCTCATGAATCACACGGACATCGTGCAGGCGCTCCTGCTCATTTTTCGTATATTGCAGAATATTGATGGCATGATCTCCAATCCGTTCGATATCCGCATAGCATTTATACAGCGCATTGATCGTATTGGAAGCAGTGGGGTTCATTGGCAGAGTAGATACCGAGGTCATATAATCAGATATTTTGTAATTGATATAATCGATGCGCTTTTCCCGTTTCTCAATATCCTCTACATTGCATGACTCCTGGCAAATTCCATGGATCGCCTCACGCAGATTGATCTGTGCCATTTTCAGCATGGCAAGTGCCTCTTTGCGTAAGGAAGAAATAGCAATCGGAACACTGCCGATGTTGTTGATATCCACAAAGGTGAGAGGAAGCGCTGTTTCATCATGCTGATACTCCTCTTTCCGAATCGGCATCAGAATCTGTGCAAGACGTGCCAGCTGATTGCCGAACGGTAACAGAATGAGTGTTGTCACGATATTGAATATCGTATGTGTATTGGCAATCTGTGCTGCAGGATTTGTCGTAATTGCACACATCCAGTCCACAAATGGAACGATATGGATGAAGCAGAAGAACAATATGGTGCCTATGATGTTAAAGGACAGGTGGATAATTGTTGTCCGCTTTGCGTTGCGGTTTGCACTCAGAGATGCCAGCACTGCGGTGATACAGGTACCGATATTTTGTCCGAATATGATATAGATTGAACTAGATAGCGGAATCAGGCCGCTGAAAGCCAAAGCCTGCAGGATACCGACGGAAGCGGATGAGCTTTGTATCAGGGCGGTAAACCCGGCGCCAAGTGCAATCGCAAGCAGCGGATTGGAGATCGAGGTCATGGCGTTTAGAAACACCGGGGAATCCTGAAGAGGCGTCATGGCATTGGACATCATATCCATACCGATGAACAGAATCCCAAGTCCTGCCAGAATATCACCGATGGAATTGATTCGCTTCCCCTTTAGAAAGGTTACCATCACCACCCCGATGATAGCGACCAGCGGTGCGATCCGGGAGGCATCCAAAGCAATCAGCTGCCCTGTAATCGTTGTTCCGATATTGGCTCCCATGATGATCCAGACTGCCTGATTCAGCGTCATGAGTCCGCTGTTTACAAATCCGACAACCATAACGGTAGTTGCTGAGGAGCTCTGGATAACTGCGGTAATACCGGCACCGACTGCTACCCCAAGCAGCCGATTGCTGGTGAGCTTTTCCAAAATCGCCTTCATACGGTCTCCGGCTGCTGTTTCCAGGCCGACACTCATCATATGCATGCCATACAGGAACAGTGCCAGACCTCCCAATAAGGATAATACATTTTGTAAAGTCATAATGATCTTCCTTTCCTTCAAGTGGCTTTAGTATAAATAACGAAAGAAAAAGAAACAAGCAGGTTTTGTTAACAATTCGTTAAAACGGCGATTTATGCTTACAAAATCTTAACAATTTCTCCTGTTTGTGAAGCATCTGTTACAAAAGGATAAACAAAGTATAAACACAGAAATGAATGAAATAAAAAAGCAGGCACATAGGGTACCTGCATAATCGTAAAACATCTAAAATTCAGAAGGAACCATACAATAGATGATACGCTTATTACTGCATGGAGATAAACATATCGTCATAGGTAGGGAATGGGTAATTATCGGACGCAACGGCTTCCTCAATCTCGTCGATCACTGCACGAAGCTCTCCCATTTTTGGAACAATCGTATGATTCAGGTATTGTGCCTTTTCCATATTATCCGGATACTGCTGCCGCTCAATCATTTGTTCCTTCAAATCATGATAGCGGGTATCAAAGGTATTTAGCAAATCACACAGATGCTTGATCTTACGCTGATAGTAGCTGTTTTCCACACCCAGAGAATTTTGGGCATCCGTATAAAATTTAATTTCACGCACAAGGGCAGGAAGGATATCCTTCTTACTGATATCCAGCAGTGTGAGCACCTCTGCTTTAACGGATTTCCGGTATTCCTCTGTAAGAATATCCACACGGGCTTCCAGCTCCAGGCGATCATATACCTTATTTCTTTCAAACATCGCCACAGCCTTATCATCCAGCATGGAATAAATGCTGTCCACATAGTGCTTGATATTTGGTAAACCGCGCTCCTGCGCTTCCCTGATCCATTCCTCGCTGTAGCCGTCCTTGGAAAATAGAATCCGGGAATGCTTGCGTAATATATCACGACAGATATCCAGAGATTTCCGGCGGATATCATCGATATATTTATACTGCTGCAGCTGGTCGGCAATGCTTCTCAGTGAATCCGCAACAATGGAATTCAATATAATATTTGTTGTTGAGGCACTTCGGCTGCTTCCAACCATACGGAATTCAAATTTGTTTCCGGTAAATGCAAACGGTGAGGTACGGTTCCGGTCACTGGTATCCTTTGGCACATAGGACAGATTTGCAATCGCATACGGCTGTGTTTCTACATCCGGCTTGATTTCATGCTCTCCTCTGCGCAGCTTTTCCAGAATAACCTCCAGCTCATCCCCCATACAAATGGAAATAACGGCAGGCGGTGCCTCATCCGCTCCCAGGCGGTAGTCATTTCCATAGCAGCTGGCAGCCATACGCAGCAGCTCCGGATACGTATCCACTGCCTCAATGATGGCACACACAAATAACAGAAAGCGGATATTTTCATGCGGACGATCTCCTGGCTCTAACAGATTTTGTCCATCGTCTGTCACCAGGGACCAGTTATTATGCTTACCACTTCCATTTACTCCCTGAAACGGCTTCTCATGAAGCAGACATGCCATACCGTGCTTATCCGCCTTCTTCTTTAAAACATCCATGATAATCAGATTCTGATCAACCGCAACATTGGCATCTATAAAGAGAGGCGCAATTTCAAACTGGCACGGAGCAACCTCATTATGCTCTGTCTTTGCATAGATGCCCAGCTTCCACAGCTCTTCATCCACCTCTGTCATAAATTCCTGAACACGCGCAGGGATGCTGCCGAAGTAATGTCCCCGGATATCCATGCTTTTGGGAGGCATGGAGCCAAACAGGGTACGTCCGGTATGCACAAGATCCTTACGCTGCAAATACAGCTCCTTGTCAATCAGAAAATATTCCTGCTCCAGACCAACCATGGCATTGACATGCTTAATATCCTTATCCTTAAACAGGTTTACGATGCGGGTTGCCTGCTTGCTGATCGCTTCCGCAGACTTTAACAGGGGAGCCTTTTTATCCAGGGTTTCTCCGTTATAGGAAACAAAGATAGTTGGAATACATAATACATTATCACGCAGGAACGCCGGTGATGTACAATCCCAGTACGTATATCCCCGTGCTTCAAAGGTTGCCCGCAGTCCTCCGCTTGGAAAGGAGGATGCATCTCCCTCCCCCTTGATCAGAGATTTTCCACTGAATCTGGAAATCGGCTGATCATGGTCTCCCGGCTCGATAAAGCTGTCATGCTTTTCTGCTGTGGAGCCGGTCAGCGGCTGAAACCAGTGTGTAAAATGCGTAGCTCCCTTATCCATCGCCCACTTTTTCATTGCGTGTGCGATTGCATCCGCTGTGGGACGATCCAATGCATCCTCCTTGCGAGTTGCGGTTTTCCATTTTGTATAAATCGGATGAGGAAGACATTCCTTCATCACGCTTTCGCTGAATAAATTGATTCCAAAATCATCAAACGGGTGTTTTTCTGCCATATCAGATACCTCCTATAGAAGAATTTTACTGCATAACAGAAAATTTGTATATAAAAACATGAAAAAAATAAGAAAAAGGAACAGTTTCTAAAAAATATTTTGAAAAAATGGAATAAAAATGATGATTATCTCATAAAATGTGAAAATGGAAAGCATTGTGTGAAACGATGGTATCCTAGAAAAAGAATGAAATTTATGGAAAAATAGAGTATAATATAGGCATTGGTAAAAGGTTGTCACGCTTTTCAGCTGTATGCGTATCGCTGAACGCATAAGCGCTTCATGACATTCATACACTGGGACAAGGACAATCTTAAAAGGAGGAAATAAAATGAATTTAAAAGGAACAAAGACTGAGAAAAACCTGAATGAAGCATTTGCCGGAGAATCCATGGCAAGAAACAAGTATACGTATTATGCTTCCAAGGCGAAAAAGGATGGGTATGTTCAGATTTCCAATATTTTTGAGCAGACTGCAAACAACGAGAAGGAGCATGCTAAATTATGGTTCAAGCTGCTGCATGACGGTATGCCGGATACAGTAACCAATCTGAAGGATGCTGCAGCGGGTGAAAACTTTGAATGGACAGATATGTATGCACGTATGGCAAAGGAAGCTCGTGAAGAAGGCTTTGATGATATCGCAGATACGATGGAAGGTGTTCTTGCGATTGAGAAAACACATGAGCAGCGCTATGTGGCATTGCTGAACAACATTGAGGATGGAACCGTTTTTGAAAAGGCAGAGGAAACATTGTGGGAATGTCTGAATTGCGGACACCTGCACACTGGAAAAACTGCTCCTGAGGTATGTCCTGTATGTAACCATCCACGCTCTTACTTCGAGGTACGTAAAGAAAATTACTAGAATTTTAATAAGAAAAAGGCTTTTTTCGTTAAGAAAGGAGCCTTTTTTCGTATCATTATAAAAAGTATTGGGAAAGTTTATATGTTTTTTAGAAAAGCATATTGTAAAAAAAAATAATATGTGTAGAATATATTTGATACATCTTTCAGCAGCCGCTGTCTGTTCTGTATAAAGAAAAAGTGAAGACTGCATACATATATGTCAGTATTCTGTGAACAATAGAAAGAAAGTCTGGTTAAATTGATATGACAAATTTTATTCACTCGGTGCTGGGGTTCAGAAAGCTGTCTCCGGCTCAGAAAATTGCATCAAGCTTCCTGCTTGTTATTCTGAGTGGAACCCTCCTGCTGATGCTGCCGATTTCCAATAAGAATTTTCAGTTTCTAAACTGGCTGGATGCACTGTTTACAGCAACCAGTGCGACCTGTGTAACGGGATTGAGCGTATTTACGGTGGCTGATCAGCTGAACTGGTTCGGGCAGGTGATTCTGCTGTTACTGATACAGATTGGCGGACTTGGGCTAATGACCTTTATGGCGGTTTTTATATTGATTGTGAAAAACCGTTTATCCATGAATGAGAAAATGGCTATGAAGGAAATGCTCAATCAGGACCGGGTTGTAAATATGCGAAAGTTTCTGCTGGATATCCTGTACTATACCTTGTTCTTTGAAGCTGTTGGGGCAATTCTGATATCCTTTCGGATGATTCCGCGCTTCGGTCTTGTGGATGGGAGCTTTAAGGCGATTTTCCTGGCTGTTTCTGCGTTCTGTAATGCAGGGTTTGATACGCTGGGGTCTGTGAGCCTGCAAGAATATGTCCATGATCCGCTGATGTGTTTAACGATTATGGCTCTGATCGTTCTTGGCGGATTGGGGTTTGCAGTGTGGTTTGATATCCGCGATAAGGTGGGGCCGCTTCTGCACCGTCAGATCAAGTTCAAAAAGTTCAGACATTCTTTATCCCTACATACGAAGATCGTATTAAGTGTCAGTCTGCTTTTGATCGTCGTTCCAGGATGCTTGATTATGGCAGTCGAATTTACAAATGCTGCGACACTGGGAGATTTTAACATTTTCGAAAAGCTGATGACTGCAATGTTTGAATCCATTGCGCTCCGTACTGCAGGGTTTACAACCATCAATTATGCCGGACTGAAGCCGGCAACCGATTTGCTGATGATGGTTGTTATGTTTATCGGTGGTTCTCCGGGTGGTACGGCAGGTGGTATTAAGACAACAACGATTGCAGTGGTAGTTATCTATATCATTTCTTCCCTAAAGGGGAGAGAGCATACCGTTGTTTTGCATCGGAAAATCGGCAGGGGAATCATCATCCGTGCTATGGGGATTTTCTTTATCAATGTTGTTGTGCTATTTACCGGTATTTTCCTGCTGAATGTTGTGGAGCAGAAGCCATTTCTAAGCCTGTCATTTGAGGCGGTCAGTGCAATGGCGACGGTTGGCTCCAGCCTTGGCGTTACGGCTTCTTTGGGGGTAGGAGGGAAGCTGGTTATTATCTTTCTAATGTATGTTGGACGTATCGGTATTTCTACACTGATTTTGTCACTGACGCGTAATAAGCCAAATAGAAATGCAGCAAATAAGGTTTCATACCCGAATGGAAATATTATTGTGGGTTAAGGAGATAGAAAAATGAAAAAGTTTTCAAACAGACAGTATGTTGTTCTTGGTTTAGGGATTTTCGGATCAACGGTCGCAAAAACATTGAGCAGCTATAATTGTGAGGTTATTGCACTCGACAATGATGAGAAGTGTGTAGATCGCATGGCGGATATTGTCACACAGAGTATGCTGTGTGATATTACAGATATCAATCAGTTGCGTGAGGCCGGTGTTCAGGATTGTGATATCGCAATCGTGAGTATGGGAAGCCATCTTGAGGAAAGTGTGATGGCTATTATCAATCTGAAGGAGTTAGGGGTACCGTATATTGTGGCAAAGGCTAAAAATAAGCGGTATATGCAGATTTTTACAGAGCTGGGTGCCAACAAGGTTGTTCGGCCGGAGAAGGAAATGGGAGAGCAGGTCGCAAAAGGGGTTCTCGGCAAGAATATTATAGATGTTGTGGATCTGGATAAGGAATATAGTATTGTTGAAATTCCAACACCTCCGCAATGGGTAGGGCAGTCTTTGATTGAACTGGATTTGCGTAGAAGGTTTGGAATCAATGTAGTAGGAATCCGTTCTTATTTACAGGAGCATCTGAATGTATGTCCGGATGCGGAATATAAAATTCAGAAGGAGGATCACCTTGTCGTGATTGCGGATTGCAAGACACTGGATCGCTTCGATGTGCTGGATCAGCTATAAGATGTGAGAAAATCGCATCTTTTTTTATGGCTGCTTCGATATGTATGATTTATCATGTTTTATACAGGGGATTCATATACTGTTATACAGGAGGATGTCTTTGCTTTCGCAACAGATAAGATGCTCATGAGAAAAGTAAAAAGCAGGAAGTATAAAAAACAGAAGCTGATCCTTCTGCTGGTCGCAATCGTTTTGGGGTTTGGCTGCATCATCCGTTCTTTTAATACGTATATGGAGCCGCAGCTGCAGGCAATCGCCAAGCAGCATACCGGGTTTGCTATAAATAATATCGTAAAGGAAGTCCTGGCGGATATCGAATATGATACGAATGCTTTGTTCAAGATTAACCGTACAACAGGTGGAGATATCAGCAGCATTGAATATGATTCGTATAAATTAAATCAGTTGCTTTATTCAGCATTGAATACGATAGATAAGTCGTTGCTGGCAGCACAGGACGGCAAAAAGGATCCTACTACAAAGGATGTTTTCTATGAGGATGGTGTTTTATATGAGGTTCCGGCGGGTTATTTGAGTCATATTTTCTTTTTGTACGATAAGGGACCAAAGATAAGGGTTCGTATGCGAATGTTGAATGATGTTACCGGAGAGATTAAGACTGAGTCAAAGCCGTATGGAATCAATAATACTATGATTAAAATTTCACTTGTGGTAAGAGTGAATGCACAGGTTATAACGTTTCTAAGTACATCGGAGTTAGAGACAAAGACTGAAATACCATTAGTGGTACAGGTTGTTAATGGACAGGTTCCAGATTTCACACCATATAGTAGTTCTTCAGGAAAGTGATGATTAGATACAGATTGAGAAAGCTAGACTTTTGTAAAAAGTACAACAATAAGCGCAAAAAAATTTAGATCCACTAGCCTCTGGGAGGCTAGGCACGACCTTAACTGTTCCATTTCCATTCCACAAAGATTTAGATCCACTAGCCTCAAGGAGGCTAGACACTTCAAAAGGTTTTACACCCTGTAGCTTTGCAAGATTTAGATCCACTAGCCTCAAGGAGGCTAGACACGCATTCGCCTCAAAGTCCATCGTTTCAAGCACAATTTAGATCCACTAGCCTCAAGGAGGCTAGACTCCTCCTCTATCCATATCTCAATAAGGAGATATGCATTTAGATCCACTAGCCTCTGGGAGGCTAGACCCGAATAGGTAAGGTATCAGCAGTGGATATACAGATTTAGATCCACTAGCCTCTGGGAGGCTAGACACGATAGTGTTTATCATTCAAGACGCTATCAAAGAATTTAGATCCACTAGCCTCTGGGAGGCTAGACCGAGGAACGCTCATGGCTATTGATACAACTACAGGATTTAGATTCACTAGCCTCTGGGAGGCTAGACACTCGAAACGATTGATAAAATCTGTGATGCTCTATTTAGATCCACTAGCCTCTGGGAGGCTAGACCATGAAAATTCCCATGAATAGCCAAGAATGAAACAATTTTACATAAAAATATATTGCATTTATAGATTTAAAGCATGAAAATTGTTACATATGTGTTTTATTGAACAAAATGAAGCGCGAACCTCCCGGGGTTTTCATGGGAGCTTAGGGTTCGCGCCATTTAGCTGAACATGGTATCTCTAACACAATTATAACAGAAATAATGAGTCATGGCATAGAAAAGAAGTACATACTTATAATATGTACCCCTCGTTTTTACGCTTTTTGTACTCTATCTATATATTTGCGTATATTTGACGCATTGCTAAATGTTTCGCAAGCTCCATTCTTGCATACAACCAAAGTCGGTGCCTGCATAATAGAAAATTTCTGTGTGAGCTCAGCCTGCTCCTCCGCATCAATCTTCTCATAGGAAATACCCGCACTTTTCAACCATGTATCTGCTATCTTACAATTCGGACAGGTTTTTGTTGTGAATAAGAAAATTCCGTTTTCGTCGACAGCAGTAGGTGCTTTTGCTTCTTTATTTACATGAGGAAGTGCATCCTTCCCTTTCAATACAGAATGTCCAATATCATAAACCTTGCGCTCCTTGAATTCCTGACTTTTTCCTTCATTCCAATTCTGTACCGGGCGATAATATCCGGTAATACGGCTCCACACCTCGGTTGCCCCACCACATTCAGGACATGTATAATGCTCGCCGTTTATATAGCCGTGATTGCGGCATATGGAATAGGTTGGTGACAGTGTGTAGTAAGGCAGACGATAGTTCTCGGCTATTTTTTGTACCAGGGCAGCAGCAGCTTTCCAATCTGGCAGCTTTTCTCCTAAAAAGGCATGAAATACGGTGCCTGAGGTATAGAGAGTCTGCAAGTCGTCCTGTATATCCAATGCTTCAAAAATATCTTCGGTATATCCTACAGGCAGGTGAGAGCTGTTTGTATAATAAGGGGTATTTCCTTCCTCAGTAGCTGTAATGATATCCGGATAACGCTCCTTATCGTGTTTAGCAAGACGGTAGGTTGTGGATTCCGCCGGAGTTGCCTCCAGATTATATAGATCTCCATATTCCTCCTGATAGATTACCAGACGCTCCCGCATGTGATTCAGCACTTCCTTAGTGAAAGACTGTGCCTCTTTCTGTGTCAGATCCATGCCCAACCACGTCGCATTTAATGTCACCTCATTCATACCAATGAGTCCCAAGGTAGAGAAATGGTTGGCAAAGGTTCCCAGATAACGCTTGGTATACGGATACAGTCCTTCCTCCAGCAGCTTGGAAATGACAGTACGCTTTACCTTTAAAGAGCGTGCAGCAATATCCATTAAATGATCAAGCCGTTTATAGAAATCCTCCTTATCCGTTGACAGATAAGCGATTCTTGGCATATTGATCGTTACAACACCAACAGAGCCTGTACTTTCACCACTTCCGAAATAACCTCCGCTCTTTTTCCGTAATTCTCTTAAATCCAGACGCAGACGGCAGCACATGCTTCGTACATCGCTTGGCTCCATATCGGAATTTACATAATTAGAAAAATATGGTGTTCCATACTTTGCGGTCATTTCAAACAGCAGTTTGTTATTCTCCGTTTCTGACCAGTCAAAATCACGGGTAATGGAATAGGTTGGTATCGGATACTGGAATCCGCGCCCATTGGCATCCCCCTCAAGCATGATTTCAATAAATGCCTTATTCACCATATCCATTTCCTTTTTGCAATCCTTATACTTGAAATCTACTTCCTTGCCTCCGATAATGCAATTCAGCTCTGCAAGATCTGCAGGAACTGTCCAATCCAGTGTTATATTGGAGAAAGGAGCCTGTGTTCCCCAGCGGCTTGGAGTGTTGACACCGTAAATAAAAGATTCCACACACTTCTTTACCTGATCATAGTCCAGATTGTCGGCCTTAACGAACGGTGCCAGATACGTATCAAAGGAAGAAAAAGCCTGTGCACCTGCCCATTCATTTTGCATGATACCAAGAAAATTAACCATCTGGTTACAGAGGGTAGCGAGATGACTTGCCGGTTTGGAGGTGATTTTTCCACCTACACCGCCTAAGCCTTCCTGTATTAGCTGCTTCAGACTCCAGCCTGCACAGTAGCCTGTCAGCATGCTTAAATCATGGATATGCATATCTCCGGATTTGTGTGCATTTCCGATTTCCTCATCATATATCTCACTCAGCCAGTAGTTCGCAGTGATTGCGCCGGAGTTGTTTAAAATAAGCCCTCCAACGGAATAGGTGACAGTGGAGTTTTCCTTTACCCGCCAGTCAGTCGCCTTTACATAGCTGTCCACCAGCTCCTTATAGTCCAGAATCGTGGATTTCATATTTCTGATTTTCTCTCGCTGCTTCCGGTAAAGAATGTAACATTTAGCCACATCCCCATATCCGGACTGAATTAAAATAGACTCTACACTGTCCTGGATATCCTCTACCTGAATACGGTCATTCTTGATTTTTGGCTCAAAATCAGAGGTGACGCGCAAAGCAAGCATATCAATAATACTTGGGTGATACTGACGCTCTACTGCCTCAAAAGCCTTTGTGATGGCATTGCTGATTTTAGCAATGTCGAATTCTGAAATCTTTCCATCTCGTTTGATAACCTGATACATATTGAATTTCCTTCCCTTCCTATATGCCGCGAAGCTCCGTGTTTGGAATCTTCGTCCTTGCTATTTCCAGATAAGCCTTCATGGTTTCCTTATCCCATGCATGCAATCCTCTCTGAATCACATGGTCACTGTCTTCAAAATTTTGCAGATACCAGGCAGCTGCGCCTTCCAGCCAGTCTGTCATATCCCGTATATCCTGCGCACTATGAAATTCCTTCACAATCGTTGTGCGGAATTCATATGGAATGTGGCCCTCCTTCAGGTAGGCGATGCTGTCCTGAATACCCTGTAGATCGAGGTTGCGTATCCCTGCGGTTTCTGCATATTTCCTTATAGAGTTTTTAATATCCATTGCCACATAGTCAAGCAAACCCTCTTCAACAAGCTGCTTCAGCTTTTCCGGACTGCTGCCGTTTGTGTCCAGCTTGACTGCATAGCCAAGTGCTTTGATTTTCCTTAAAAAGCCTGCAAGCTCTGGGTTTAAGAGTGGTTCCCCGCCGCTGATGCATACGCCGTCTAGAATACCTTTGCGCTTTTCCAGAAACCGCAGAACATCCTCCTCCTGCAGCTCCGGCATATTTTCTGGCAGAAAGACAAGATCACTATTCTGGCAGAAGGGACAGCGGAAATTACAGCCTCCTGTGAATATCGTACTGGCCATTTTCTGGGGATAATCAAGCAGAGTCAGCTTTTGAATACCAAATAGCTTGATTCCTGCTTCCTCCTGCTGTTCATACTGTCGTGCATTTTCACTCAGCTTGCTCAGTGTTAGCTCAAACTGGTGCAGCTCGTCTGCGTCGATATCCCTTGACAGCAGCTCCCACCATTGCTGGCGAATCATATAGATGTCCCGTATGATATCCTTCGTTTTGTCTGTCGTGAATAAAAGACGAATACGTTTATCCTCCGGGCTGCTCTGCGTGGCAACATAGCCAAGTTCTTCTAACCGGGAGATACTCTTTGTCACAGTTCCTTTATCGAAGCAGCCTTTTTGAGCCAGCTGCTGCATATTCAGCCCCTCTTGCTCATAGATCAGAATCAGAAAGAGAATCTGTGAAGCGTTGATGTCATGACCGCTTAATTTTTTATCATAATATTTCTGTCCGCAGCGGTACAGAATAGATGTGTTCAAGTTGAGATATCTGCTGTTATCCATGTCTTCCCTCCAATGGTTGAGCTTTCAACTATAAGAATGATAGCACACAATAGTTGAACATTCAACCTTTGAAAAGAATGTAAATTATGAAAAGAAAAATCATAAGAAAAATTTATAAAAGTATAAGCTGCATGCATGAGTTTTAATAGAAGTCGGTGTTTGATTCCATACTTTTAATTGTAAAGCTTGGAGCTTTATGAAAAGCTGTGCTAAGATGATAGGGAAGGTGAAGCTTATGGGAATGTTATTATTTTTAATTCTATGTCTGCTGGTTTTGACGGCGGTTCAATGTTTGATATATCATGTAAGCGGGCAACTGCAAATCAGCAAGCGGGCACGCACTGTTGTGCTGTTTGTGTCACTCATAAACTGCTGTATTCTAATATACCGCTTTACACCGCTGTTTGCATTATACAAGGATATCCTGCCATGGAAGGGAAAGGGGATTTTGATACTTATCAGCATCTATATTCCACAGCTGGCAGGGATTTGTGTGCTGGCGCTGCTGCAAAGGCTGTTGCGCAGAAGAAAGATAAACAAAGTAAAGCTGCTGTACGTATATGCAGTAATAGCGGTGTCACTTCTGTTTTTTTCATCGTATGGCTTACGGCAGGCGTCTGCTTTACAACTTCGTCATGTTCAAATCGAGGTTGAAAAAACAGTCCAGAAACAGACGATTTTGTATCTCAGTGATTTGCATGCTGGAACAGCATTGCGAACGCCCTATGAAAAAATTAAGCAGCTGGCCGCAGACAGTGATATGGTGTTACTAGGTGGTGATCTGTTTGATGAAGCGACCTCGGTAAATGATATGAAAGAGCTGTGTAGCCTGCTTTCCAGTATAGACACAAAGCTGTACTATGCGCCCGGCAATCATGAAATATTGCAAAGGAAGCGTGGGGAATATGAGAAAATGCTGAAAAAAGCGGGTGTTCATATTTTAAAGGATCAGGTAGTAGCTGTGAACGGTCTTCAGTTCATCGGCAGAAAAGACAAAGGGGAAAACCGTGCAGCGTTATCTGCACTCATGGCAAAGTGCAGGGATAAAGAGCCGGTTCTATTATTGGAGCATCGCCCGATAACAGTGAAGGAGCATACCGATCAGATTTTTCTACAGCTATCCGGTCATACGCATAACGGACAGGTCTTTCCAAATAATATCCTGACAAGAATTCCCTATCCCAAAGCATATGGTGATTTTAAAGACCCTTACAGCCTGCTGGTATCATCGGGGGCCGGAACCTGGGGAATTCCTATGCGGGTTGCATCACAAAATGAGGTGCTGCTGATAACGCTTATACCAAAGACACAATAGACAAGGCTGCTTTTGTGTAAATATGAAAAAGAGAGGAATTAAAATCATTTCAGCGATAGCTTCGATGATGGAAATTCTTCTCTTTTATTCCCTATCCTAATATATTCCTATCCGGAATTACTTTGCTGATTTATCCTTTGACAGATTTCCTTCAATAGCACTTTTCGCGCTGGCCATCAGCTTAATTGTAATATCAGAAAGCATTTTTCTTGTCTGCTTATCCGTGCTGTTGAGTGCTTTTAAAATCAGCGCTGTACTGCGCATTCGATTCTCATTCATTTCCTTAAAGGATGCGGCATTTGTATTGCTTAGAATTTGAAAGACTGCATCTATAAAGGCTTCTCTTTGGGAGCGGTCAAGATCACTGATCCATTGCTTGATAGCCGCATCGAGGATAACGCTTTGCTTATCAACACGATCCAATCGGATAAAATCAGCTCCTAAAACCTCCCAGGAGTAGGGATCATGCTGCCACAGGGATATCTGATTGCTGGAAATCACGGTATAATGCTCCTCATGCTCCAGCAGCATTCCAACTACACTGGATTGCGGTACAAAGGTTTCTATGCGTCCTGCAATTTGGCGGTAGCCTTCTCTTTGTAATACCGCTGTACTGAATCCAGGGCCGTCGTGATTGTATACCGTTTGTATCCGACTTTGTATGGATGAAGAACAACAGGCTCCTGCATATACTGCAAGGTTACCGCCTTTGGAATGTCCGCATAAGACAATGCGGTGGTTCGGATAGGCTGTAGCCATCATTTCCACATATCGCACTGCCTCCAGCTGGGAGGGGATCGTATCCATAAATGTCATATTGAAATCTTCCTTCCAGCCAACAAGCGTGTTATCGGTACCGCGAAAGGCAATCAGCATCAGCTGATCGTCTAGTAGGCAGGTGATTGCAGAAAATTGCTTCTCCATGGACGCATCCAGGTGGTCGATATAGCCGCAAAGCAGTACATCCTGAAAGCGGCTGCCTTCTGCCATCTTATGCAAAAGCTCCATATCCTCTTGTACACGATATTGGATTTCTTCTGGCTTTGCTTGTTTGAAAAATGCAGAAGCATCACGGATACTGATTTCCGATTGCTTTTGAATAGCCGGCTGCAGGCGCAGATAGGACAGACAACTGAAAATAAGGCTGTCTACCGCATTGACAGGGTTTACTGAAAACAGCAAATCATTTCTCCATGTCAGATAATCAAATACATTACTCATAGGTTCCCCTTCCTGTTACATACGAATCTATATATTTATATGGATGTATGTAAGCTCATAATAACAATGATCCATTACCATGCATACTTATAAATGCTTCCGAAAGACCATAGGCGTACACAACAGCTACGTCCACCGTTCCTTTTATAAAGCCTTCTATTCCTATAGGTTATATAAGAAAAAAGTCCTTTTCCAAGGACTTTGTTTTCAAATGGTGGGAACGGTGGGACTTGAACCCACACGGGATTAACTCCCAACGGATTTTAAGTCCGTTGCGTCTGCCTATTTCGCCACGATCCCAACAAAATGGAGGTTCCGATCGGATTTGAACCGATGATCACAGAGTTGCAGTCTATTGCCTTACCACTTGGCTACGGAACCATTTCATTGTCTTTTTGAAACATGTTGCTTTAACATTATACAATAATTTTTAGAAAATGCAATAGGCTTTTTCATCATTTTTTTAAAAAATGGAATCCTTGTTATGATTTATAAGGAAATTAAAAGGAATAACCCGCAAATATGCGGAATCAGGGGGGAATTGTGGAGTGCTCAATTATGAAACATACAGCATATTCCTTTACGCTTTTACAATCGTATAGCGTCTATGGGACCTGTAAAATTTTATAGTACTATGCTTGGGGTAATAGAACATCAAGGTCTGAATACACAAGCCTACGGTCAATACATTGCTTCAATTTCTATCATAGCTCTATACTGCTTTTTTTATCAGTATAGAAACGTTTAAAAAATCGTAAGTGACAGTTCGTAAGTGACATAAGGGAATATTGAATTTTCCTGTTTTATCTCTATCGTAGGGAAAGAAAGGCAAATCTGTAATTGTTTAAGGTATGCCATTGCCGTGCAGTTCAGTGAATTTGTCTGTTTTCATCTTTTATCGTTTACTGAAGGAGGCAGTATACAAAGAAGTATCCTTTTTATTTAGAAACAATACGACAGCCTGCATGAATCGTCAGGGCTATCCTGCTTCCTAATTTCTCCGACTGCCTGCCTTACGCATATAAGTGTGCAGTAAGGCAACATCAGTCACACAAAACCGTATACCACAGATCACGCATATCACCTGTTTTGTTATAAATTTGATATTCTTCTCAATATAATGAACATCACAAAATAAAAAAATAGGTTGTAAAATTCGTTTTTACGTCATATAATCTAAAATATGAACAAATAAACGGAGTTGATACTATGAAATTGTTCACTGTAGGGCCGGTAGAGATGTATCCTGAAACATTACGCATATCGGGAACCCAGCTTCCATATTTCCGCAATGATGAATTTTCAGCCCTTATGAAAGAGAATGAGAGATATCTGTTACAGCTGTGCGGCTGTTCTGCAGGAAGGGCACTTTTTCTCACGGGAAGCGGAAGCGCCGCAATGGAGGCCGTTATCGCTAGTAGCTTTCGCAAAACGGATCGTGTTCTGATTATTCGCGGAGGGAGCTTCGGTGAACGCTTTGTCCGACTTTGTACCATCTATGGCATTCCATATGATGAAGTGGTGCTGCAGGAGCTGGAACCATTGCGAAAGGAGCATATGGAGGCCTTCGCAGACAGGCAATACCAAGCACTGCTTGTTAATTTGCATGAAACAAGCACCGGACAGCTTTACGATATTCAAATGCTTTCCGAGTTTGCAAAATCCAAGGGGATGTATCTGATTGTGGATGCCATCAGCAGCTTTCTTGCGGATCCGCTGGATATGGATCGCATGGGAATTGATGCATTGATACTTTCCTCTCAGAAAGCCCTTGCCTTATCACCCGGTCTTTCCATGGTCATACTCAGGGAAGCCTATTATCAAACGGTTGTTGAACCGAAAGAGGATATTTGCCTGTATCTGAGTTTAAAGGAGCATGCCCGCAATATGGAGCGCGGACAAACACCGAATACACCTGCCGTCGGAATATTGCTGGAGCTTCATCAGCGGCTGCTTACATTGCAGGGAACAGGCCTTGCACAGGAACAAACGGTTATAAAGATGCGGGCTGATTATTTCCGCAGGAAGGTGAGGCAAATGGGGATACAGCTGCCTGTTTATCCTCTTAGCAATGCACTGACACCGCTTCTGTTTCAGGAAGGAGCACAACAGCTCTATCAATATTTGAAAAAGAACTGCGATATAACGCTTACACCAAGCGGAGGTGCTTTAAGGGATCGCCTGCTACGGGTTGGTCACTTGGGAAATCTGACGCTGAAGGATTATGACGCCCTGTGTGCCGGGCTGAAGGAGTATGGGATATGAAAGCAATTTTAATGGCTGCTGGTATGGGAACCCGCATTGCTACGAAAACGAATGAACCAAAGTGTCTGCTGGATATCGGAAATGGTCCATTGATTAGGCATACGGTTGAGCTGCTTTTACAGAATCATATCGAGGTATGCATTGCATTGGGCTTTAAAGGGGATTTGATTCGTGAGGCCTTGCGAGCTTATCCGGTTACCTTTTATGAAAATCCGTTTTATAAGGTAACCAACAGCATTGCGTCTCTCTGGTTTTCCAGAGAACAGCTAACAGGCAGTGAGGATCTTCTGCTTGCCAATGCCGATGTTTTCTGGCAGCAGGATATTCTTGATCTTCTTCTTGCAAACCCACAGGATATCGTCTTGCTGGCAGACAGCTCCCGCAGGCTGAGCGGTGATTATTTCTTTCATTGTGAAAACGGGCTGTTAAAGGATTATGGAAAAGATATGCCCTCTGCTTTGCGCACAAGTGAATATGTCGGCATCGCCAAAATACGCAAGGGTGAAATTACCTGCTTCCGTAAGCAGATGGAGCGGCTTATTTCAGAGGGTGACTATCAGCTCTGGTGGGAAAACACACTGTATTCCATGATTGGATATAAACAAATTCCGGTACAGGATATCGCCGGATATTACTGGTCGGAAATAGATGTGCTGCAGGACTATGAGAATATCCTGCAGTATGTCTGCACGCATCCCTGCTTACTACACACAGAATCTAGTGCTGTGCTTCAAGAAGCTGGCAGCGAAGCAAAACAGCTGAAGCTGTACGATCACAAAGCTCTCTAAGACGCATAACGAGGTGCAGAATAGTGCAATTTATACAGCAAGCTAAAAAAGGACGCTAGGAAACAGAGACAAAAAGATAAAGGAACATAGCAGGCAAAGCATCTATAAAAGAACACATAAAGCAATACCGCTTCTCATCATGAAAACAGAATACACACAAAAAGAAAGATATCGTCCTGCTTGAGCGATATCTTATTTTTTTATGCTATGCAGCAGATTGTCCATTGGAATGGCTGTCCCCTCCATATCCATATAGTTCATATAGGCATAGGTGATTTGCAGCTTTTTTCCATGGAGCCTGCGGTAATAGCGGATATAATCCATGAGAGACAGATCACTGGTGATATACTTTTTGTAATGAAACAGCATGGACATCTCCAGCTCATCACTTGCCTTGTGCATATAATCCACCAGACTGCCGCTTGTTTTTAAACCATCCGGAGGCAGCTTCACACCGACATCATCACCGAAGGCTTTCATATGCAGATAAATGCTGTGGTCATATTTCACATGCAGAAAATTACCGACACTTTCCGTAATACAGGTCTGGTTGGTTTCCATTCTTACATTTTTAAGTGGTGCTGCATAGCCATCCGCACAGGCTATAGGAAGCAGCAGGGTGTTTGGCAGGAATCCGATTTGCAGGCTGTCATCCGCTTTGATCCGCACATCCATCAGCCACGCCAGATCATCGCTCATCAGTAAAAGCCGCTCCTCCTGCTCTGCGGCATGCACACTCCCAATCTGCAGAAGCATACACATGACCAGTATCAGCGAACATTTATGTTTCATAGCATACCTTCTTTCTTTCCTTTTCTAGTATATGTTGCAGGGAAGGGGTTATACGAAACTTGCAGTATGTTCAAAAATCATATAAAATGTTGCAAAATTGTAATGATGAAATCAAAAAATAAGATTGAAATGTTTTCTTAATGTGATAAAATGGGTACTACATGAACAAGAATAGGGTTGAGGTGTATGAAAAAGCTGATTCTTGCCATGGTTGTAATCATCATGGCTTTACTCGTAAGTATTTCCAATGAACAAAATACGATCATCGTCTACTCCTCCATGGAACAATTTCGCGGGGAGGAGCTGCAGAAGCAGCTTAATGAGAAATTTCCGGATTTGCATGTTATGGTAATGTATGTATCCACCGCAAAGGCTGCGGCAAAAATATCCGTGGAGCAGGATCAAAGTGATGCCGATATCGTCGTCGGGCTGGAAACCTCCTATATGGAGAAAATAAAAAATCAGCTGGCTGATATTCGGGGGATGAGTCATTTATCCTATCTGGATGGCTTAACACCTGCAGATCATAACAATGCCTATGTCACATGGGAACGGCAGGCGGGAGCGTTTATCATCAATACCGAGGTACTGAAAAAGCATAACCTGCCAGAGCCGAAAACCTATGAGGATCTGCTGGATCGCAAATATTATAATCTGATTGCCATGCCGGATCCAAAATCCAGCGGTACCGGTTATTTCTTTTATAAGAATCTGGTAAACACCATGGGGGAAGAGAAGGCGCTGGCCTATATCGATAAGCTGGAATTCAACGTTAAGCAGTTTACCGAATCCGGAAGCGGCCCGATCAAGCTGCTCATTCAGGGAGAGGTTGGTATCGGACTGGGACTTACCTTTCAGGCAGTAAATCAGATCAATGAAGGCTCTCCGTTTAAAATTATATATCCAAAGGAGGGTTCTCCGTACTCCCTGACAGGAACGGGTCTGATGAAACGAAATGCGAAGGATCCGGATGTGCAGAGGGTCTTTGATTTCATCATCAATGATTTTCTGTTATATGATAAAGCGCACTTCTCTCCGGAAGCGATCTTAAAGGATCAGAAGAACACGATAAAAAATTATCCGACACAGATACCCTATGCCGATATGCGCGGTATTGAGGACATACATGAAAAAGAAAGGCTGCTGGACTTATGGAAGTATTAGGAAAAGAAAAACTGATCGTTCGTGATCTGTATAAAAACTTTGACGGAAAGGACGTATTAAAAACGATATCCTTTACGGTACAGGAAGGGGAATTTTTAAGCGTTTTAGGCCCGAGCGGTTGTGGAAAGACGACACTGCTGCGGATTCTGATCGGTCTGGAACAGCAGACCAGCGGTACCATCTTCATGGATGGTGAGGATATTTCCCATCTGAAGCCAAATGAGCGCGGAATGGGCATCATTTTTCAAAATTATGCATTGTTCCCAAATATGAGTGTGCTTGAAAATGTGGAATATGCTTTGAAGCTGCGGGCGGATAAAAAGGAAAAGAGCAGGGAAATTGCCCTGCAGACTTTGGAAGCCATCGGTATGCATGACCAGATCAAAAAGCGTCCCTCTCAGCTATCCGGTGGACAGCAGCAGCGTGTTGCCATTGCCAGAACATTGGCGTTGAATCCGAAAATCATCCTGCTGGATGAGCCAATCAGCGCACTGGATGTCAGTATGCGTGAGGTGATGAAAAAGGAATTAAAGGATATTCAGAAGCGCTTTAATTCCACCATGATTTTCATTACCCATGAGCAGGAGGAGGCGTTTTATCTCTCTGACCGCATTATGGTCATGAGCGAGGGAAATATCGAGCAGATCGATACGCCGCAGAATATCTACCATCATCCGGCAAACCAGTATATCCGCGATTTTGTCAACGCTCATCTGGATGGAAAGCTGGAAAGTCTGTGTAAATGTACGGGGAAACAGGTCTATGGGAAATAAACGCTATCAGGCCTCCCGTATTCTTGTGGCCCTGTTTCTGTTTTTCTTTGTCGTCTGTCCGCTGATTGCTCTACTGGTGAACATTGATGTACAGGATATACAGAAGGTAATCACATCTCCGCAGTTTCAGCCAATGGTAGTTAATTCCTTATGCACGACCATTCTGGCAACGCTGCTGTCAGTATCTCTGGCCTTTGCACTTGCGTGGTTTATGAACCGCTCCAACATCACTCACCGTTCTGTATTCACCATGCTGTTTACGCTGCCGATGCTGATTCCATCCATATCCCACGGGATGGGACTGGTGCTTTTATTTGGTGATAACGGGATTATATCCAATCTTCTGCATATGAAATTCTTTTTATACGGCTATGTGGGCATTATTCTAGGGTCTATCTTGTATTCCTTCCCGGTTGCCTTTCTGATGCTGAATGACACCTTTCAATATGAGGATTACACGACCTATGAGGCTGCCAGTGTTCTTGGCTTATCCAAACGTCAGCAGTTTTTCACCATCACGCTTCCCAATATCAAGGGGCCTTTGATCAGTGTGGTTTTCTCTGTATTCACGATGATATTTACAGATTACGGTGTTCCTCTTGTCGTTGGTGGGAAATCCATTACCCTTCCTGTTTATATGTATCGGGAGGTGATTGGGCTTCTTGACTTTTCCAAGGGAGCCATCATCGGTATCCTGCTGTTAATTCCGGCTGTCATAGCCTTTGTGCTGGATTTAAAGAACGATAACAAAGCCAGTAGCTCCACCGTTACCCGTTCCTATCTCATTCAGACCAATCCAAAGCGTGACCGTATTGCGCATATCGTATGCATTGCCACCGTGGTTTTTCTGTCCTTGCCGCTGATCACCTTTGCGGTATTGACCTTTGTCCGCCATTATCCGACGGATCTGACACTGACGCTGGATAATATTATACAGGCCATGGAGCTTGGCGTCCGCATGTATCTGAAAAATTCTCTGGCCATTGCAATGCTGACGTCGATGATCGGCGTTTGTCTGACCTATCTGACAGCCTTTATGACTGCCCGCAATGAAAAGCAGCTATCCAGCCGCGTACTGCATCTGGTATCCATGATTTCACTGGCAATCCCCGGTGTCGTTCTCGGTCTTAGCTATGTGCTGTTTTATAAGGGAAGCTTTCTGTATGGCGGTATCGCTATTCTGGTGCTTGTCAATATCACGCATTTCTTTGCCAATCCCTATCTGATGGCATACAATTCCCTGCAGCAGTTTCACAGCAATCTGGAGGATATTTCCTCAGCGCTTGGAATATCCCGCTTCCGGATGCTGAAGGATGTATATATTCCCTGTACGAGAGGTACGATTATTGAGATGTTCAGCTACCTATTCGTCAATTCCATGGTTACGATATCCGCAGTATCCTTTCTGGCAAACTTCCGTAATATGCCGTTATCCCTTTTGATTCCGCAATTTGATTCCCAGTCACTGATCGAGGCAACTGCCTTTATATCGGTAGTGATCCTGCTTGTCAATCTGCTTGTGAAGCTGCTGGTGTATGTTGTGAAAAAGAAGCTGCTTCAGGATGAGGAGGCATAGAAGGTTTGCAAAAATGCAGGACTCTGCTATAATGTTTAAAGCGCTGTAAAGGAGATACGCATATGAACCTCACATTGAATCAATTTGAAGCCCTGGTGTATATCGAACGCCACCAAAACGACAAATGCACGCAGAGGAGACTGGCAAAGCAGCTGGATCTCTCACTGGGTGTTATCAATAAAACGCTGACAGAGCTGCAGGACAGCGAGGTTATTAAAACAAGAGGAAGCTCTATGTATGATGTTACGCTGAAGGGCTATGAGGTATTGGAGCCCTATCGTGTGAAGAAGGCAATATTTCTTGCGGCAGGCTTTGGTTCCCGTATGGTTCCCATTACACTGAATACGCCCAAGCCGTTGGTGCTTGTCCATGGGAAGCGGATCATCGAAACCCTGTTAGATGCTGTAGTGGAAGCCGGTATTGAGGATATCACGATTGTGCGCGGTTATCTGGGAGAACAGTTTGATGTCCTGCTGCATAAATATCCGAAAATCAAATTTATTGAAAATCCGCTGTTCAATGAGACAAATAATATTTCCAGTGCCTATCTGATTAAGGATATGATGTGTAATGCATATGTTCTGGAAAGTGATCTGCTGCTCTATAATCCGGAAATCATTCGTAAATATGAATATACAACCAATTACTGCGGTATCAAAATGAATGTTACCGATGACTGGTGCTTTTATACGCGCAAGGGGTATATCAGTAAGCTGGCGGTTGGTGGCAAGGACTGTCATCAGATGGTTGGAATCTCCTACTGGAACAAAGAGGATGGAGAAAAAATGGCGAAGGATATTGAAGATGTATTCAAAATGCCAGGTGGTAAGGAGAAATACTGGGATGAAGTGGCGTTGCGTGAGAAGCTGTCAAATCATCAGGTAATCGTAAAGCCTGTCCGGCAGGAGGACATTGTAGAAATTGATACATTCAAGGAACTAAAGCAGATCGATCCGATTTATAATGTTTGAGTCTGTACTGCGTATTGAAATGGAATATAGATGGTATACAGGAATTCTGCTGTTTTACAGTGGGTTCCTTTTTTTTGTATTTGCGCCTTTATTATACACAGGATTGTATTGGAAAGTGTGGTATAATAATGATGTTATATATGGTATGTAGTATCAATTGAAATTTGGCGAATATACAAAACGTAATCATAAAGGAGGACATCATGAATTTGGATGATAAGGAATATGCAAATGTGCAGCTTATGAAGAAGAAAATTCCGGTAGGATTATCTAATTATAGAAGACTGAAAATAGTAAATTATTATGTAGTGGATAAATCAATGCTAATAAAAGAATTTTTGGATAGTGCATGTGTTGTTACTCTGATTACGCGTCCACGCCGTTTTCACCGAAATAGTGTCGATACCTTTGGTATCCGACAAGAGGCGCGCTAGTAGCGGGTAAAACGCTGAATATGAGTAGACGTTGTCCGCCCCTGGTGTGCTGTCTGAATTTTTTGATTGCACAAAGGATGCAAAGACTTTATTTAAGGATACAGCTATCATGAATACAGAATATGCATCAGCACGAAACCAGTACCCTACAATTTTTTTAAGCTTTGCGGATTGTAAAGGCAGAAATGATGATATTAAAATTAGTATCTTTTATTTGTTACGTACAAAAATGGCAGAATATCTGAATTTGTTGGATAATGAAAATGTCGATGGTGATTTAAAGGAACGTTATCAAATGATATACAGAGCCTTGGCAGGAGAAACAGATTTTACGCGTATTCAGTTCAGTATTGTACTCATGTGCGAGCTATTATATAAGGTTTACGGGAAACCAGTTATTTTACTTATCGATGAATAGGCTAAAGCCCGCCCTTGGTGTGATACACCCTTTATCGAGGCTCATGTAAATGAATGTTATGATCAGGTACACGGATCCTTAGCCGGAATGCTGAGCAGAGCATTAAAAGATAATCCATTCCTACAGTATGCGATGCTGACAGGGATTCAGCGTGTTGCAAAAGAGAACACACCACAGGCGGGCTTTAGCCTTTTTTCGGGATTAAATAATCTGAAAGTGCATACGGTAGCCAGTAGTAATTACGCTAGCTATTTTGGCTTTGTGGAAGAAGAAGTAAAAGCAATGCTGGAATACTATGGCTTACCTTATAGCGATGCAGTAAAGGCGATGTAGGCGGTGCCCACCCATGGCGTGACGGTTATCATATCGGTGATGAGGATATCTTTAATCCATGGTCAGTTATTAACTATGTAAGTGAGAAACAACTGGCTCCCTATTGGGTGAATGTCAGCTCATCGGGAATGATAAAAAAGGCGATGGAGGAAGCGGATGCGGAATTTCATGCACAATATGAGACATTGATCAAGACAAGGAATTTAGAAGCGGTCGTCGACCTGCAGACATCCTTTTATGAGTATTCCAGCAATGCCAGCCTGTGGGGGCTTTTTGCACCAAAGGCGGGCAATGCCTGAATGCCGGATACTTGACGATTACAGGTGTGGATGATGGCTTATACTCCTTGGTTGTACCAAATGAGGAAGTGATGGAGGCATTTAAAACGCTGACCCTTGACTATATGAAAAAGGATCCAGACGGGTTCACAAAAATGATGCGGGGACTGACACGCAAGAATCCGCAAATGTTTTTGGAAAAATAGAAAGTTTCTCTTAAAAACCACAAGCTATCATGACCTGATCAATGAGAACAGCTATCACACCCTGTTATTGGGGATGTGTGCATGTCTTTACGCAGATTATGAGGTAAAAAGCAATCAGGAGGCGGGAAAAGGAAGATATGATATCATCCTGCAATGTAAAACGAACAAATATCCATCGTATATCATAGAGCTGAAATATCTGAAGAAAGAGGAATATGAAAAGCGACCGGAGCTATTACAGGAGAAATGCAAAGAGGCTGTTGAACAGATAGAAGCGAATCAATATGATATTGCGATTAGCGGGAATGTGATCTATATCGCACTGGCACACAGCGGTAAGGATGTGGAAATGGTATGGAAAGAAATCTGAATTCCCATTTTTGATACACACGATATCGGAATCCTATGAAATTTCCATACAAATACGGTTATAAATGATACAGATAATGCTGATTGTCTGTGAATCAAAATGTATCTGAATTTCATACAGTTGTGTAAGCTGGACGGTATGAAAAATATACGGTATTGAATTTCATAAAATGTCCAGAGAAGTGCGCAAGCAGAGAGGTTACGTAATATTTTGTCCTTATTTTGGATGGGAATTGTATTTCCAATAAAATTCTGTTAGAATGCACATACAAAGGCAATGAAAGTAACCTGTGATATTTCTGATACAAGGGATACGTTTTAGAGGGAGGATATTATGAAGTATTATGATCAGCATGTACATTCCAGCTTTTCTTTTGATTCCAGGACAGAGCTTGCGGACTATTTGCCGTATGCGAATGATACATTTGTGACTTGTGAGCATGTAGATTTGGAAAACTCTGCAAATGATTTCAGGGACAGCTGGATGGATTATAAGGCATATTGTGCATATCTTCAGCAGCTGCAGGAAAAAACGGATATCCAGCTGCTAAAGGGTGTGGAAATCGGCTGGCTTCCTGCACATCATGAGCGGCTTAAACACTGGCTGCAGGATAAACAGTTTGACATCATCCTGCTCAGCATCCACCAAAACGGGGTCTTTGATTATATGGATGAGGAGGCGAAGCAGCACGATGCAGCAGAGCTGCTGCACGGTTATTTTCAACAGATGCTGGAAGGGGTACAAAGCGATATTCCTGCTAATGTCCTCAGTCATTTTGACTATGTGAACCGGATACAGGGAATGGAAGCAGAGCAGTTCCTTACGGTTGCGATTCCTTATCTGAAAAAAATCTTTCCCGTGATGATGCAGAGGAATATGGCGTTGGAGCTGAATACCCGCAGTATGTTTCAGTATCACCAGCTACCCTTATATGAAGCCGTTGTGAAGCTGTATATGGACATGGGAGGCAGCTTATTCACCATGAGCTCAGATGCACACAAAACAGAGGCATATGCTTTTCAATTTGATAAAGGCAGAGAGTTTCTGCGACATCATGGTATATCCGCATTGACCGTATTCCAGGGAGGAAGGCCTTATAGCATTTCCTTGGATCAGGAACTATAAAATGAACTGGCAGAAGTATAGGGAAACAGCGCATTGCGGTTCTATTGGAATCGGATTGCTGGATGGACAATATGTGTGTACGATGTTAAGAGGCAGTAAAATATTTTTTTATAACATCAGACAAGAAGCATACGACACCTTTGAACAATGGAATACGGATAAAGCAGCTTTACAAAGGCTGATGGAACAGGGATATACGTATATCGGTTACTTTTACACATCTCAATTTCAAAAAGCATCATCCCTACAGTAATAGGAAAACCTGCATATCATAAGGGATACGCAGGTCTTTTTTTGTGACAGGAAAGAGACAGTCCTACAAGGAAGCATCATACAGATTATCAAATGCTTTACTATTGTTTTAATAGCATCATTGAAGAAAATGAAAGCTTCCTTAATAGTTTATATATCCTGGTTCAGCCAGAGGGATATCCTTGTACTGTTTCAGACGCATAAGCATGTACATTTCACTGTGTCTGCTGTATTATAATCAGCTCTTTACCTGTTTTCCATTCCAGTGCATGATACCGCCAAGGTCTTTCACTGAGGCATAGCCGTATTTTTGTAACGTCATGGCTGCCCTGCGGCTTCTGGAACCGCTATGGCAGTAGACCAGGATGCTTGTCTGCAGATCAGGCATTTTGTTTTTTACCTCATGCAGCTGCTGCAGCGGCACATTGATACTTCCCTGCAGATGTCCCTGCGCAAATTCTCTTGGTGTTCTTACATCCATCAGACAGATATCCGGATGATTTCTCTTTAATGCGACACCTTCCGACATGGAAAGGGTAGGGATTTCCTGCCGTTGTTTGAAAAACAGCATTGCTTTATTCCCCAATCCAGGATTTGAGCTGACCCAGGGAGTGGTAGCCGCTGATGCTTCCCTGAATGGATCCGTCCTGCATATAGACAAGGGTTGGGATGCTCATAACCTGAAACATACCGGCTAGCTGTGGTTCCTCATCAATATTGATTTTTACGACCTTGGTATGTGCAGCCTCATCACTCAGCTGTTCGATTACCGGCTTCAGCATCTGGCAGGGTCCGCACCAGTCTGCATAGAAATCAATCAGAACCGGCTCCTTGCTGTTCATAACTTCATTTTCGTAATTGTTACTTGTTACATGTATTGTCATATGAATGACCTCCTTCTTGCTTTATCTTACGCAATAAGCATACAATTCGCGAACAGAAAGTTCCGTGACTTTATCACATAACGCATAGATAAGGCATAACACCAGAATTACTTAACGTATATTGTTTCTTTCATCGTGTTGCCGTATAATGGACAATGGATATTGACAAAAGAAAAAAGGGAATTCTAAGGTTCTCAAGGATAGGGTGTATCTGCTATGGAACGCTTTTGAGTTTCTGCGGGCAATAATGGCTGCTGTTGGTAATGAATAAGACGGCTGATGATTTTCATGCTGATTACATGGTGAAGGTGGCGTGCGGATAGGATAAAATACACAGGTATTTCAAGAACAGCCGTAGCCGCCTCATGGTATGGTGTTGCTGATGAAGAAGACAGGTATCATCGCCATACGCAAGGGAGCGCAAACATCCTGATTCAAACAGCAGAGCTTTCCAACTATTGCACATTTGTGGAGGCTGACAGAAGCCATGATGAGTCTGTATCCCGGCAAAAGAAAGGAGACATTATATGTCCTGTTATGCTATGATATTTAGTCCCTGTGGTGGTACAGAGCATATCGTTCATGCTTTTTGTAAGGAGTGGAAAGAGGAGGTTATCGAAATCGATCTCAGTAATCCTGATTGCACAGGAAAAAATACGCCGTTATGTGAGAAGGATATCTGCATCATTGCGATGCCATCCTATGGGGGGAGAGCACCAGAGGCGGCATTGCAGCGTCTGCAGGCAATTCAGGGAAATCATGCTGCGGCCATTCTGATCTGCAGCTATGGTAACCGTGCTTATGAGGATACCCTTCTGGAAATGAAGGAAAGTGCGCAGGCCTGTGGATTTGTATGCAGGGCAGCGGTTGCCGCTGTTGCAGAGCATTCCATCATGCATGTATATGGTACTGCACGTCCGGATGCACAGGATCAAAAGGAGCTTGCAGCCTTTGGCTGTGCAGTAAAGGAACACCTGAAAAACGAAATTGATTCCGGAACACAGCTTTTCGTACCAGGCAATCATCCGTATAAAAGCTATGGCGGTGTACCATTGAAGCCGCTCACGGATAAGCGTTGTACCTCCTGTGGTCTGTGTGCCGCAAAATGTCCAGTGCAGGCTATTTCCAGGGAGCATCCGAATAAAACGGATACAGATACCTGTATTTCGTGTATGCGCTGCATTGCAATCTGTCCCATGCATGCCCGCAGTCTGCATAAGCTGTTGCTGGCTGCTTCTGTCAAAAAGCTGAAAAAGGCCTGTGAAACGAGAAAAAACAACGATTTGTTTCTGTGAACAAGCCTTGTAAATACAACAGCACTTTTACAATCACAGAATAATTTCAGGTGAGCATTTCAGGAAATCAGCTATCATTTCATTCATCTGTATGCTGTTATGCCCTCCTGAGCTATGCAGTAGAAGGGCATTGGATTACTTTCTTATATCGTTCTGGACTCTTACCCATTCCACAGAGAGTATAAATCAAACAGAGCTTGCATATTGTATACCGCTTATGCCTTTATGGTTTGCTGGGGTTTCGTATATTGTTTGAAAGCTGTTATCATGCTGTTGTATAAGCTATGGACTGGCTGTGCATACTGTCTTAGATGGCTGTCATACAGACGGTATGCAGAGTAAATAACAGGAAATTCTGTTAAAAGTATGCTATGATGATAAAAAGATAGGAGTGATCATATGAAAAAAACGTTTCAGGTAGAGGGTATGATGTGTCAGCACTGTGAACAGCGCGTCAATAAGGCAGTTATGAATATCGCTGGTGTGACAGCCTGTAGGGCAAGTGCTGATTCAGGAATTGCAGAGGTGGAATTTGATGAGCAGCAGACAAATGCTGCCGCTATTTCCCAGGCAATCGAAGATACCGGATATGATGTAAAAGGGGAGGTCTAGCAAGGAATCGGGCAGCTTTATGCAGCCTTCAGCTATTCGCCCTTCCATCGAAAAAGGATATAGAAAACAGCGCCTTTTATATAAGGCGTTTTTCAATTTATTTGAAATAGCAAATGATTAGAATAATACTGTATAAAGGCTGAAAAAGCTCTCCTAGTATCATGACAGTTTGTGGTGAGCGCAGTCTGCAGTGCTAAGGGATTCATATGCAGTATCTATGAAAGCTGTCTTCTTTATGGTATAGTAAAGAAAATAGCAAAAGGGAGGAAAAATGATGGAAAAAAGGATTGCAGTACTGGTGTATCCACAGTTTAGTTTGCAGGAGGTTACAAACCTGATGTATTTATTTCGCTGGAATTATGAAATCATGACTGACATTGTATACACGGATAAAGAACCTGTTCAAAGTGAGGAGGGTGTAAGTGTATTGCCGGATAAAACTTGCTCTGAATTTCATGCAGAAGACTATAAATGTCTGATACTTCCAGGGTGCAGTGATATTCGTGATGCTATCCATAATCAAAAGCTGAAGATGTTTTTAGAATCCTTTCGTGATAATACTGATTTCCTGATTGGAGCGATTTGTTCAGGGCCGGTATTTCTGGCACAGGCAGGCTTGCTACAGGGAAAACGCTATACGGATTCCCTGTTTGTTGAAATGAGAGAGCAATTTCCATTTATAGAGGAGCAGAATTTCATCGCTGCACCTGTCGTAGAGTCTGAAAATATCATCACTGCAGGAGGCAGTGCCTTCAACGATTTCGCTGTTCATATTGCACGGAAGCTCGGATATGAATGTCCGGACCATATTTTATCCGGTTATATGGATGATTGGAAACAAGAGGATTATATGCATCATCTTTCGCAGGAAGACAACCAGGAATTTCAAAACAATTTTCATGATTTACTCAAAAAATAAATATGAGCTTATAAAAAGTATGTACTAGCTTCCTTCAAAATATCGTCTTTAAGGATGAATACTTTCGACTGCTGATATTTTACGCAATAAAAAAAGACTGTTCTGATAGCGATTGGTATTCTATAACAAATAGAAAATCACAACGGATGACAGTCTTTTTTATTTGTTTTCTAATGAATCCACTCTTATAGATGCGTGGATCCGCAGGAATGTCCATGTCCCTCATGGGTTTTGCAGGTATGTCCCTCTCCATGGTGAGAGCAGTGCACATCCGGGTTGTATTGCAGACTGCCGTTTAGAAAGGATGCCACCTGTGCATCAGCAGCTCCGCAGGCACCGCCATACAGTTGAATACCGGCTTCTGCCAGGGCATTCTTGGCACCGCCTCCAATACCGCCGCAAATCAGTGTATCCACCTGGTTTGCTTTCAATAAGGTAACCAGAGCGCTGTGTCCGCTTCCCTTGGTATCAAGCAGCTCTGTTGCTGTAATTTCATGATCCTTTATCTCATAAAGCTTAAACATCTGTGTGTGTCCAAAATGCTGAAACACCTGTCCGTTTTCATACGTAACTGCTATTTTCATCGTATCATCTCCTGTAGGTTTATTTGTAAGGTCAAGCTGATAATTACCCCCGGTAATTGTAATAGCACTGCCCTCCACAAGAAAGCGTGCCAGCTTGCATCTTGCCTCATCATATAGCAGCTGTACACTGCCTCTGCTGGTCATCATACGCTGCGCACATTCTGCCTGATTCAACCCTACATAGTCAATAAGCCGCAGGGTTTCGTATTCCTCAATGCTCATATTGATATGACTGGCAGGAATCTTTCCTTCTGTTGGAATAAAAGCAGAATAGGCAGGAAGGGAAGATACACATTTCTTTTTACATGGTCTTGGCATCTTATCAGCTCCTCGCATCTATCATACGCCTGTTATTTGCATATGTCAATAATAGAATTATATAACTTCTTTTGTATATAGCTGCACCCTAGATGCAGATTTAGATTGGTTAACAGAAAGTGGCTAAGTAGCAAACGTAAGGATAGCTCAACAGACTTGTTGCCATAACAATTCTCTGCGTACAGTCAGTAATTCATATAAAAAACTCCTTTCATAACAATCAGGGTCTTACTCAAAAACTGTTTCGTGCATCTTTCCATATAGGGATTTGTATCAAATACAGAAATAATGAGAAAAGCGTAAGCATGCGACTGCTAAGGATGGAGTTTTTTTGTATATGTGTTAGGTCAATACAAGCAGATAAAAAAGGGTTAGCCCTGTAACATACCAGATTCATCATAAGGCAGGATATGACAGGATAAATAAAAGTATAGGCTTCATACAAGTTTTACAGGATGGATAATTAAACAAATCAATAGCATTTTATACCGATATCATACAGGATATACAGGGTTAAATACATACTAGAGAATTATGCAGGGTTAATACAAAGCCTGATAGATATCCTGAATATCCTCTTTTGAGAGTGGGACTGCACTGTTGGTAAGCAGCCGCTGCTGAGTTTTAATGACGCTATCTGTGAAGGCTGTGATTTCAGCCTCCTGCATGCCATATTCCCGTAACGGTCTTTTGGGCAGCAGTGAAGAAAACAAAGCCTCCATTTGTGGAAATACTTCCTCACTCGTACAGGAAAGCGCATCACAGAACAGCTCCTTTACAGCTCTTACACTATCCTGCTTCAGATTTTCATATTTTTGAAAAACCGCTGTGAAGAATTGATAATTCGCTTCTCCGTGTGTTACGTGATAAATACCGGAGAGCGGATAGCTTAGTGCATGGATCGCACCGGTACCGGTATTGCCGAATGCAATCCCTGCAAAATTGCTTGCCCGCATAAAGTCATCCAAAAGTGCCAGACGTGCCTCTTTCCCCTCCTTGGCGATAATCTGAAAGCCGTGCAGCAGCAGACGAATTGCCTCCTTACTGAACAACTGTGTATAGGCGTTGGATTTTGGTGATACGTAGGATTCACTCGCATGAATCAATGCATCAATGCCGCTTGTCACAAAGTAGAAAAACGGCAGCCTGGATAACAGCTCGGGAATTAAAACAGCCTGGTCGGGATACAAAGCATCGACAGCTAATCCAAGCTTCGTCTGCAGCGCTGTCAGCTCACAGATGGAAATACGGCTGACTTCCGAGCCGGAGCCGCAGGTAGTTGGAATGGCTATCAGCTCCCTGCATTTATCCAATGCACAGTTCTGCAAAAACATATCCTGTGCACTGGCAGCACCCTTAAATACAAACAGCTTGGCACAATCTATGACACTGCCTCCTCCGATGGCAATAATGCGTTTGGGCTGTACCCTTCGCATATCCTTCAGCATGGCATCCAGCATTTGATCATCCGGCTCGCCTCTGCCGTAATCACTGTGGTATACGACATGTGCCTGACTATCGGCATCCTGAAAAAAGGTCTCATAGATACTGCGACTTGCGAGTATGTAATCATCTCTTTGAAAGGAAAACGCCTGCAGGAATTCCTTCACCGTTGCATACTGCACAATTTTTGTTTTTTGTTGAAATACGTCCATAATCTTCTCCTTTTTCTGTAATCTGTAACCATTGTAGCAGGTTTCTAATAGAATTTATCGTTCATTTCACAAAAAATTCATATTTCCGTCATGAGAAATCCGTTCACCTTATGTAAGCTATAGCCGAGGTGATAAATATGACACAGGTCATACAGAGAATTGAAAAGAAATATCTGCTGGATGCAAAGCAGTGTACAAGTTTACTGAACCGCATCCGTTCCTATATCTCAGAGGATATCTATCCGGCCAGCTCCATTTATAATCTGTATCTGGATACGGAACGCTTCGATCTGATTCATCGTTCTATGGAAAAGCCGCCCTTTAAGGAAAAACTGCGCATCCGCAGCTATGAGCCTATCCTTTCTGATGAGGCTTCTGTCTTCTTGGAAATCAAACGAAAATATGCGGCAACGGTCTGCAAGCGCAGAATGCAGCTGCGTTATAAGGACTGCATGGCGTTTTTAAACAAGCCAAGTCTGAAAACCGGACAAATTGAAAAGGAGCTGTCCTATACACTGCGGCAATATCAGGTGCAGCCTAGAATTTTTTTGGCATATGATCGTATTTCCTATGTTGGTATACAGGAGCCTCAGCTTCGCATCACGATTGATGCACATATTCGCAGCCGCTTTGAGCAGCTATGCCTTGCGGACAATGCGTATAATGAAAGCTTATTTCCTACGGATATGCTTCTCTTGGAAATCAAGGCCGTTCGCTGCTATCCGCTCTGGCTGAGCAGAGCTTTATCAGATGAAAAGCTGTATCCTACCTCCTTTTCCAAGGTAGGACAGGTATTTTATAAAAAAGAAAAAGGAGAATTATTATGTTTACGAGCATCCTGAATCTGGAACAGGGACTGACAATCTTAGATGGAGTAATCTGCTGCAGCAGTGCGCTTGCTATGGGAATTGTCATCGCCTGGTTTTACCGAAGGCTGGGGTATTCCTCTCACAGCTTTACCGTTACACTGGCTCTGCTGCCATCTCTTGTCCAATTTGTCATTATGATGGTCAATGGTAATCTCGGTACCGGAATCGCGGTCGTTGGAGCATTCTCGCTTGTCCGCTTTCGCTCCTTACCCGGCAGCAGTAAGGAAATTCTATTCATTTTCTTTTCCATGGCAATTGGCCTGGCAATCGGTATGGGCTATGTCAGCTTTGCGGCCTTCATGACCATTGTTGTCAGTATCAGTGCCTGGCTGCTGTTTGCTGTGCTGCAGCCTCGGGATTTGTTACTGTATAAGGAATTGAAAATCGTAATTCCGGAGGATTTGGATTACACAGAAATATTTGACGATATCTTTGCGTGTTATTGTAAACAGGCAGAGCTTGTACGTGTAAAAACGATTCAGCTTGGCGCCATGCTGGAGCTGACCTATCATGCGGAATTGAAGGAAGTTAAGCAGGAGAAGAAAATGGTGGATGATATTCGCTGCCGCAATGGCAATCTGAATATTATTGTGGCAAAAAGGCAGGCGATGCAGCATGAGTTATAATAAAGCAGCATGGATAGCCGCATTGCTGGCAGGGACACTGCTTCTTGCAGGGTGTCAGAATGTTCAGGAAACACAGACAACATCTGCACAGACAACAAAGGCTTCTACAACAGAATCCAGCAGTAAGCTTTCTCTGGATACTGATGATTATTATACAAATATCAGCGATGCACAGCAGATACAGCTAAATGAGCAAAGCGGTGACGTGAAGATAACGAAGGCCGGTACGTATCAGCTTAGTGGTACACTGCAAAATGGTTCTGTCATCGTGGACGCAAAGGATGCCGTTGTCCGTATCGTTTTGGATAATGCAAATATACAAAGTAAGGATAGTGCACCTGTGTATGTAAAGCAGGCAGAGAAGGTGATTATCTCCCTTTCGAAAGGGACTGTTAGCACGCTGAAGGATTCAGCTTCGTATACAGTGGATGCGAAGGAGGAACCAAGCGCTGCTCTGTTTTCCAAGGCTGATCTGACGATTAACGGGGAGGGACTGTTACAAATAGATGCCTCCTATAAGAACGGGATACAGTGCAAGGATACTCTGAAGCTGGTGAATGCCAATCTGCAGATTACTGCTGAAAATGATGGAATCAAGGCGAAGGATGAGCTGCTGATTTATAAGGGCAGCTATCATGTTACAGCACAGGGGGATGGCATTGTTACTACCAATGAGGAGAAAAAAGGAAATCTGAGCATCGAACAGGGGATCTTTACCATAAAGGCACAGCAGGACGGGATACAGAGTGCTGCGGACTTGCTGATCTATGATGGCAGCTTTACGATAACCAGCGGAGGCGGCAGTGTGAACAAGGTGAGTTCCTCATCTGCACAGCAGCCATGGGGAGCATTCACTGATCATGATGAAACTTCTGAAAAGAGTCAGAAGGGAATCAAAGCTGGGGAAAATCTCATACTGTATCAGGGAAGCTATACAATCAGTGCACATGATGATGCTTTGCATGCCAATGGCGATGTGGAAATCCGGGATGGCACCTATACGCTGTCCAGTGATGATGACGGCATTCATGCGGATGATACGCTTACTGTTTATAAAGGAAGTATAGAGGTGAAACAATCCTATGAAGGTCTGGAGGGAAATACAATCACACTTCAAGGCGGGAATATATCCATCCAGGCAAGTGATGACGGTATCAATGCGGCTGGTGAGCTTGGAAATCCGCTGCTTACGATTGACGGTGGAACGATCTATGTCGATGCCAATGGAGATGGAGTGGATAGCAATCAGGATATCGTTATGAATGATGGAACGCTGGTTGTTATGGGACCCACCGGTGGAGGAGACGGTGCTTTGGATTATGATGGCAGCTTTACTATGAACGGCGGTACTCTGCTTGCTGCTGGAAGCAGTGATATGGCAATGGCGCCTTCCTCATCCAGTAAACAGGTTTCTTTAATGATCAATGCGGATACAGTACAGTCAGCGAATACTATTTTGTATATACAGGACACGGATGGTAATCTGATATTGGGAGTTTCTCCTGCAAAAAGCTGGCAGAATGTAGTCCTTAGTTCTTCTGCGCTGAGCAAGGGCAGCACATATGAGGTTTATGTGGGAGGTACGCCGGCTAAAGTACAAAACGGTGTTGTTACGAAAGCTGATGGCGGCACTAAACTGACATCCCTTACAGTCAATGATACGATCACCCTTTATGGAAGTGGCGGTATGCGAGGGGGTGGACAGGGAGGTGGAATGCACCCGTAAGAAAGGCAGACTGCAGATTGTTTATATAGTACAATCTGCAGTTTTATATTGTGGTTTTATATTATCTGGTAATTTGATCCTATTCGGCAGTATTATCCTGTCTGGCAGTTTCATTTCATCCATACAAATTTATACTATCTGGCGATTTTATTCCTTCTGACAATTTCATTTAATCGGATAAGCTAGCTTATACAAACATATGGATCTATCTAATGGTTTTAATCTGTCCGCTATTTCACCGGATAAATTTATTACACCAGACAGGTTTGATCTGTTCAGTAAATAAAAAACTGCACAATCCCTTTCATAAAATGATTTTCTAGAGAGGGTTGGACAAATTTCAGTTGTATATGCGTTAAAATGACCTTATAATAGGGATGTAACAAAAAAAGGGGAGTTTATCCTTTCCATAAAATAAAATTAAACATAAATGTAGTAGAAGAAGGGAGGCAGCCGGAATATGAAAAAGCATGGATCCATCAAACAGGCGATTGCAATAGCTGTCGTCAGTCTCCTGTTTCTTGCCTGCATCGCGGGGTTTTATATCAATCGGATACGGGATAGCCTGATAACCGATTTAAAAAACAATGTTCAGGAAATAGCAGCTTCTACTACAACGGCGGTGGAAATACGGATTCACGATCATATGTCAACCCTGGAAAATATCTCCTATATGCTTCAAAATGAGCATACCACAGATACCAAGCAGCTGCTTCATGCGCTCATGACGGCCAGTGAAAACAGTGAATTTATGCGATATGGAATCACGGACGAAAAAGGAAACTGCCTGACCACGGATGGCGTGCAGTTTTATGTAGGAGACCGTGATTATTTTAAACAGGCATTAAAAGGGAATGCATCCTTTTCTGATACCTTGCATGATAAAATCGGCGGCTATGATCTGAATGTATTTGCTGTTCCGGTTCGAGGCGATGACGGCAGTATAAAAAATGTTCTGTTTGCTTCGAGTAAAACAAAGGATCTGGCAGATAAACTGCTGATGGATTTGTATGATGGTAAAGGATTTAGTGCGATTGGAGATAATGATGGAAATATCGTTCTGAATTCCAATAGTCCCAATGCCAGCCAGCAGATGCATAATCTGAATCAGCTCACATTTTACGATGCGTTCAGTACGGAACGGCTACGGCAGCAGAAAAGTGGTATTGTAAAATTCAGGTCTGTAAATGGTGAGGACCGCTATCTTGCCTATGAGCCACTGGGCTATAATAATTGGTATGTATTTTCCGTCGTTCCGGTTAATGTGGTTACCAGCCAGATCAATAATGTGATTCTGATTGCGGCGGCGACCTGGTTTCTGGTTGCGCTGGTTCTAAGTGCTATCATCTTTTATTTATATATGTCAAGAATGCGAAATGAAAAGAAAATTGATAAGGTGGTATTCTATGATGATCTTACCTCACACTATAATTACAACAAATTTCGTATGGATGTGCAGCTACTGCTGGATAAAGGTCTGGGTAAGGATTATGCACTGATTGAATTCGATGTCAGTGATTTTAAGCTATTGAATGAGCTGTATGGTTATCAGGGCGGAGATCAGCTGTTGATTACTACCATGCGGCTATGTGAGGAAAACTGCACGCATGATGAGCGGTGTGCGAGAATATCGGCTGATCGTTTCATTGTATTATGGAAAATGCGTAACCGAGAAAGCATAGCGGAGCGCTATGATATGCTCATGTTCAAGATACAGGAGCATATGCGTAAGCAAAGAGAGCAGTTTAAGGCAGATTTCTATGCAGGAGTGTATCTGCTGCAGGAAGCTGACCGGGAATTTTCTCCATGCCATGATCGCTGTGTGCATGCGAAAACGTTGGGAAAATCAGAAAAGAAACAGCATTGTACCTTCTTCAGTGAGGAGATGTATGCGACGATGCTGCATCAGAAGCGTCTGGAGGGTCAGATGGAGCAGGCGCTCAAGAACAAGGAGTTCAAGGTATATCTGCAGCCAAAGGTTACCCTGTGTGATGGAATTGTTCATAGTGCGGAGGCGCTGGTACGCTGGGATTCCTCGATGTTTGGAATGCTGCCGCCGTATCAGTTCATACCGTTATTTGAACGCAACGGCTTTCTGGAACAGCTCGATATGTATATGATGGATGAGGTCTGCAAGCTGCTGAAAGGCTGGCAGGACACATATCCTTCTCTGCGTATTTCCATCAATGTCTCCAGAATGTATATTTTCCGTCCGGGCTTTGCAAAGCGTGTGCTGGATATTGTGGAGCGCAATGCAGTCTCAGCGCAGCAGCTGGAAATTGAGATTACAGAAAGTGTTATATTTGATCGCAGTACGGAGCTGTTTGCCATCATTCAGGAGCTGCGTTCCTATGGCTTCCGTATTTCTATGGATGATTTTGGCAGCGGTTATTCCTCTTTGAATATGCTTAAGGACATACCAATTGATACGATTAAGCTGGATCAGGTGTTCTTCCAGACGAATCATGGCAATACACAGCGTGCCAGGGATATTGTCGGCGGTGTTCTGAGTCTTGCGAAAACGCTTGGTATCCACAGTGTTGCGGAGGGAATCGAGCAGGAGGATGAGGTTGCCTTTTTAAAGGCGCATGGCTGTGATGAAATACAGGGATATTATTATTCCAGGCCATTATGCGTAAAGGACTTTGAAGCGTATATTCATGAACGAAATCACCAGGAATAATGTGTGAGTATTCATAGCATAAGAGATGCAATGTAGTACTGTGGTTCTTATGTATAAATGGGAAATGCTGTATAGTAAAAGAAGAAGGAAAGCTCCTAGCTCAGGAAAGTTCCTTCTTCTTTTTCATTGCTTGTAGATGTGCTATAAAATGCATTGGTCCTGCATTCATCATGCTGTACGCTTTTATTATGTATATAGGACAGCTTTCAACCATGGCTGTGACCGTATTTCTGGTTTACCGCTTATTTCAATGCAGCTACCTGCCTCAGCCAAAGGGCAGCACTGGCATCGCTTGGCATTCTCCAGTCACCACGCGGGGACAGGCAGATGGAACCGATTTTTACACCATCCGGAAGGCAATTCCGCTTAAATTGCTGGCTAAAGAAACGACGGTAAAACGTTTGCATGGTGTTTATGATAGCCTCTCGTTTTTCTGTCCCAAAGGCGATGCAGGCAAGCTCCAGAATTTTTGCAGGAGCATAACCGTTTCGCAGCATATGATAGAGAAAGAAATCATGATAGTCATAGGAGCCGATGGAATCCTCCGTTATCTGTGCAATTTCTCCATTATCCTTTGGCGGCAGCAGCTCCGGTGAAACAGGGGTAGCACAGATATCCCTTAATACAGCAGCGATATCTGATCGTCCCTGTTCCTGCATAGCTTCTGCATAGGTTTCCACGAGATAGCGGACAAGTGTTTTGGGGATGGATGCATTGACCGCATACATAGACATGTGATCCCCGTTGTAGGTGCACCAGCCAAGGGCAAGCTCACTCAGGTCTCCGGTACCCAGTACGATGCCGTTATATGCATTGGCAAGATCCATCAGAATCTGTGTGCGCTCTCTCGCCTGCGTGTTTTCATAGGTGATATCCTGCAGGCTTGCATCATGTCCGATATCCTGGAAATGCTGCTGGCATGCGTCATGGATAAAGATTTCCCTGCTGGTGGTATGCAGTGCTTCCATGAGCTTATGTGAATTGCCCTGTGTGCGCTTCGTCGTACCGAAGCCGGGCATCGTAACAGCGATGATGTTTTTGCTGGGGAGCTTGATTCGCTCAAAAGCCATGCTTGCGACTATAAGGGCCAAGGTGGAATCCAGACCGCCGGAGATACCGATCAGCAGATGCTCACAGTGTATTTTTTTCAGCCGCTGAGAAAGTCCTGCGGCCTGCATGTTCAGAATCTGCATACAGCGGCTGCTGCGCAGGGTGGGGTTGGATGGGACGAAGGGATAAGGGGATATGGAGCGTGCTAGCTGAAGCGGGGAGGTGATAGGAGCCGTCTGAATGCATACCTCTGTATAAGGCTGTGAATCCTGCAGCTCTAATGCTGTCTGGAATTTCATACGTTCACTGCGGCACTTTTCCAGATCAATCTCACCATACAGGATATGCTCCTCCTTTAGAATTTCTGATTCTGATATTATGGTACCGTTATCCGCAATGATATCATGTCCGCTGAATACCAGATCACTGGTGCTTTCACTGACACCGGCACTGGTATACACATAACCGCACATGGTCTTTGCGCTGTGTGTAGTGATCAGGGTCTTGCGGTAGTCACTTTTTCCGATGATTTCATTGCTGGCGGACAGATTAACAATCACATTCGCTCCATGACAGACATGCCTTGTTGAGGGTGGCACAGGCACCCAGAGATCCTCACATAGCTCACCAGCTATGATTGCTTCACTTGTCACATCATGAATCAGTAAATTCTCCGTAAAGGGAATCGTTTCGCCAAACAGGGAAATGGTGTCTCCTAGACGCTGCGTGCTGCTGGAAAACCAGCGCTTTTCATAAAATTCATTATAATTGGGTACATAGGTTTTTGGAACGATGCCGAGAAGCTTGTGCTTATATAGAAAGGCTGCACAGTTAAATAAATGATTGCCCTGACGGACTGGCAGACCGATTGCGATTATGGCTTCACTTTCATTCTCATCCCGCAGCGTTTTCAAAGCCGCAAGACATTCATCCAGCAGAACAGACTGATATAGCAGATCCTGACAGGTATAGCCACATAGTGACAGCTCAGGAAATACTGCAAGCCGTACATCCTTATCCAATGCTTGAAGCAGTCTCTGTATGGCTTTGCGATTGGCGTCCACATCAGCGATGGAAACAACCGGAGTGATACAGGCAGCCTTCAAATATCCGTAATTTTTCATAAGGGTTGACCTCACTTTCGTGTTTAGTATAAGCAAAAAGCCGGCAAATTACAACAATTTCATGCACTGGCAGCTGTTGTCAGCTTGTCTTTCCCTTGAAAAAGAGCTACAATGAAGTCAGGAAGGGATTGTGAAACTATGCTTGTCCACTCGGACAAAAGAAAAAAGCGTACATCCAAACAATATATTCAGCCGGGCCCTGTAAGGTAGTTGATTGCATACAATACAGGAAATGTGAGGCTGAAAAAATGAACAAAGAAAAAATGAATTATGAACAGCGTCTGTTGCATCTGACCGTAGCGGCGGGAATTTTGTTTTCCGTAATTGAGGTCATGATGGCAATCTATACAAATTCACAGGCGGTGCTGATGGACAGTATCTATGACGGAGCGGAGGCAGTTGTCCTCGCACTGATGGTATTCTTCGTACCATTATTCTATCGTCCCTGTTCAGAGCGCAAGCCCTAAGGATATGCTCAACTGGAATCGTTCTTTCTGCTGGCAAAGGGCGGTTTTCTTGCGGCCGTTACCATCGGCTTGATCGTTGGTAACATACAAATGATCGTCAATGGCGGAAACCATGTAGATCAGGGATTGATTGGCTGGTTTGAATTATTTCTTGCGGTATTGTCGGCAGCGATACTTATCGTGCTTATGCTTATGAACCGCAAAGTGGATTCCCCGTTGATTAAGGCGGAATTGCTGGGATGGAAAATTGATGTCTGCAGCAGTATCGGAGTCGCCATTGCCTTTTTATGTGCCAATTTGTTAAAGGAAAGCTCCTTTGCGTGGCTGTCTGCCTATGTTGATCAGATCATCGCTATTTTGATTACAATGATTATGCTGCCACAGCCCTGCCGCATGATGAAGGATGCGTTTCGCAGTCTGATTTTGTTTGCTCCAAAGGATGAGGTAACCCAGCATATCCGAGGGCTTGCGGATCAGGAATTTGAACGGTATTCCTATATACCGACCTTCTACAATATCATTCAAACCGGGCGCAGGCTCTGGGTGGAAATTTATATTCAAAACGATACGAATATGATCAATGTAACACAGCTTGCAGTCATACAGAAGCAGTTACATGAGGCTTTGCAGGATAGCTATGACGATGTATATGTAGAAATTACACCGGATATTCCGGATATGGCTACACCAAATGAAAAAAGCCGCTGATGCGGGCTTATGATTTATAGGAATAGACACCGGCAGGATGCAGGGTCTCAGGGAAGAGGCTTTGCATCCTTTTATATGGAAAGTACTTACCATGCACATTAGGTTACTGACTTTAACAAAGAAGGAACATACGGTACAAAAGGATGGATGAGCTTTGATTTCATGCTTCTCATATACCCAAAGACGAGAAATGGCAGTTTATGCAGACATATTTTTTATTGCTTAAAAGCGGAGTCTCCAGACTGTTTCATCTGGCTATTTGAATGGTATAGGATCATTTACAGCTTTTATGATATGCAAATTTGTCCTAGAAAGAGGCTGATCAGAAGGAATAAACGTATTTTGAGCAGCTTTGTAGCCTTAACAAGCGTTACAGCATATTTCATACAAATGGTCAGGATTGAAAAATAGCCCTGTAATAGCCCTGTTCTTCATAGCTGTTAAGCAGCGAACGCAATAAAACGCAGCGTTTACCTGTTTCAGGAAATGCTGCGTCCTTTCTAGCTTATACTTCTTATCCGATAATTCCTATGCGTGCTGCTTATTCTTTGGTGAGCAGATCCAGGTTTTCTAGATAATCACTTTCAAATGCGAGCTTTTTATCTGCATCACTTGTATATTTCTTAACAAGGGCGCTGGATTTGATTACCGGCTGTAAGGTCCCGGCACCGGCAACACAGCCTCCCGGACATGCCATTCCCTCCAGCAGATAGCCGTTTCGCTTGCCCGCCTTTGCCATCATCAGCATCGTACGGCAGTTTTTCAGTCCTTCCGCAGAATCAATCAGAACCTCCTTTTCAGGATGCTCTTTCTGGATACACTGCTTAACAGCGTTCGCAACTCCACCGCTGACCGCAAAGCCACGACCGTTGGCTGTACCTTCCGCAAACGGTGCATCTGCTTCCACCTGTGGCAGATCAATGCCCTTTGCTTCAAACATTCCCATAACCTCCTCAAAGGTTAAGACAAAATCCACATCACTGCGCACACTCTTGCGGCTTGCTTCCAGCTTTTTGGCAGCGCAAGGCCCGATAAAGACAACCTTTGCATCCGGCTTCTGCTTTTTGATCAGACGACCGGTTAAAACCATCGGCGTCAAAGCCATGGAAATATACGGCTTGAAATCCGGGAACAGCTTCTTCGCCATCACTGACCAGGCAGGACAACAGGAGGTTGCCATAAACGGCTGCTGCTCCGGTACCTTGCTCAGGAAATCCTCAGCCTCCTCCACGGTACATAAATCCGCACCGATCGCTACCTCGACAACATCTGCAAAGCCCAGCTCCTTTAAAGCACCCTTTACCTTTTCCGGAGTGACCGTAGGGCCGAACTGGCCTACAAAGGCAGGGGCAATCGCCGCAATGACTTCCTTTCCGGATTTCATTGCATGAATGGTCTGGAAAATCTGTCCCTTATCAACAATCGCACCAAACGGGCAGTTGACAAGGCACATGCCGCAGGATACACACTTATCATAATCAATCTCCGCACGTCCCAGCTCATCGGAGGTAATCGCATCCATCCCACAGCTGCGCGCACACGGACGCTCCAGCTTATTGATGGCACCATATGGACAAACATCCATACAGCGTCCGCATTTGATACATTTCTCCTGATCGATATAGGATTTTCCATTCACCATGGAAATAGCATCCTTTGGACAAACCTCTTTACACGGATGTGCCAGACAGCCCTGACACGTATCGGTTACTACAACCGTTTTCTCTGGGCAAGCGTTGCAGGCAAACTTGATAACATTTACCAGCGGGTCATCATAATATTTTTCCGCAATGGCACTTTCCTCGATTCCATCGCTTAAAGAAGAATGCTCATCCATTTTTCGCAGCGGCAGACCGATTCCAAGGCGCAGACGCTCACCGACAATGGCACGCTCCAGGAAGATGGAGTCGCGGTATGTTGCACGTTCTCCCGGTATGATTTTAAATGGCAGCTTTTCGATATTACCTGCATAATCTCCACCTTCATAAGCAAGACGGGCAATTTCTGTAAAAACCTTTCTTCTTATATCAGTTACTGAATTGTAGATTCCTCTCATAACGTTTCACCTCGATTCCATTATACTGTATTTATGTTCATTTGTAAGCAGGAAATGAAAATTTGTGAATTTTTTCTTTTACCTGAATATACAGAGAAAATTCCAACCGAATACGTGGCTGCCTTTGGTATTTCAATCGCATAGAGCATTAGCTGTTCAAGAAGCAAGCAGGGCTGTATAAGCGAAATTGACGGTATTTCAAAGAAGTCTCATATCGCAGGTACCACTTGCATCCGTAACGGCATAGCGAACAGGCTCTGTTGTAGCAGGGACATGCTTATTATAGGAACGGCTGTTAAGCGATATAGAAAAGGAAGGACTCTATTTGTGAGCTCTGTTTAAAAAGCTCTGTTTAAAAAACTCTGTTTAAAAAACTCTATATAAAAAACTCTATATAAAAAGCTCTGTATAAAAGGCTCTATTTGAAAAGCTCTATTTAAAATGAATGCTATAGCTTTATCCCTTATGATCATGACGGCTTGCTGTGTGAGGTGTACTAATAAAGTACATTGCAGAAAGGAGGATGACATTTGCACTTACACGGTACACAAGGCTGCTTAATTCTGCTATAATTTCAGAAGCAAAGGAATCAGGTGATACTATGGAAATCAAAGCATTGGTAACAAAACAGCGGAACTATTTTCGTACACAGGCGACAAAGGATATAAATACACGCCGACAGGCGTTAAAAAGACTGAAAGCAGCGCTGCGGGAAATGGAAGCGGAAATTCATGAAGCACTGCGTAAAGATCTCAATAAGTCCGATATGGAAGCCTATATGAGTGAGACCGGTATGGTGCTGAGTGAGCTGACCTATCAGCTGCGTCATATGGAGCAGTGGGCAAGGCCGAAGCGGGTTCGTACGCCGCTTGCACAGTTTTCCGCTAAAAGCTGGACACAGAGTGAGCCATATGGCGTTGTGCTTGTGATGGCTCCATGGAATTATCCCTTCCAGCTCGCACTTGAACCGGTTATTGGGGCAATCGCGGCAGGGAATACGGTCATTATTAAGCCGAGCGCCTATGCTCCGGCAACCTCTGCTGTCATTGCGAAGCTCATACAGCACTGCTTTTCCAAGGAATATGTGGCTGTTGTAGAGGGAGGACGCAAAGAGAATACAGAGCTGCTGGAGCAGCGCTTTGACTATATCTTCTTTACCGGTGGTGTTGAAGTAGGCCGTCTGGTCATGTCCAAGGCTAGTCGCTATTTAACGCCGGTAACGCTGGAGCTAGGAGGAAAGAGTCCGTGTATCATCGATAAAACAGCAGATCTGAAGCTGGCAGCACGACGCATTGCTTTTGGAAAATTTCTGAATGCCGGACAGACCTGTGTCGCACCGGATTATGTATATGTGGAGGAGTGTGTAAAGCATGAATTTCTGGCCTATCTGCAGGATAGTCTGTATACATTTTTTCAGGGAGAGGCACTGTACAGCGACAGCTATCCAAGTATTGTGAATGAAAAGCATTTCAAGCGGCTCAGCGCCCTGCTGCAGGACGGCTCTGTTTGTATAGGGGGGAGAATCTGTGAGGAAACTCTGCAAATCGAACCGACGGTACTTGAGGATATCACCTGGCAGCATCCAATCATGCAGGAGGAAATTTTTGGGCCGCTTCTTCCCGTGCTGACCTTTACCAGTCTGGACGAGGTCATACAAACCTTGCTGGATAAGGAAAAGCCGCTGGCGCTGTATCTGTTCACAAAAAATAAAAAGGCAGAGCATAAGGTGCTGTCAACACTGAGCTTTGGCGGCGGCTGTATCAATGATACTATTATCCATTTGGCAACGAGTGCAATGGGCTTTGGCGGTGTTGGACAAAGCGGTATGGGAAGTTATCACGGCCGGGAAAGCTTCAAAACCTTTTCTCATAATAAGAGCATTGTGAAAAAAGCGAACTGGATCGATCTTCCGTTTCGCTATCATCCATATACAAAATGCAAAGACCGTCTTGTCCGCATGTTTCTGAAGTAGGCCGTATATGCGACAGAGAAAACAAGGGCTCCTTCTTTTCTGCGTGCTTTTGGTATTGTATGCGGGAAATGCAGTAGTCAATGCATTTGAAACAGAGGACAGCATTCCCATCATCGGTTACCATCACATCGTTCCAGATGCCGATAAAAAAGCATATTTTGCGACCAATATGTGGGTGGTTTCACTTTCTGATTTTGAACAGCAGATGAAGCTGCTACAGGAAAAGGGCTATCACAGCATTACACTGGATGATGTGTATGCGTGGAAGCAGGGCAAGAAAAAGCTGGATGCGAAAAGTGTTGTTATCACCTTTGATGATGGCTTTTATTCCACAACGAAATTTGCGCAGCCAGTATTGAAGCGCTATGGCTTTACAGGCTCCGTGTTTGTCATCGGCTCGGCTATCGATGAACACCACGGCCCCTATAAGCCTTCCATACGCCAGCATGCATCTCACGCAGATATGAAGGATGAGCAGGTCCTGCAGTATTATTCCCATTCCTATAATCTGCATCATAAGGATAAAAATGGATTCCGTATCAACCAATTAAGCAATAAGCAGCTGCGTAAAGATACCGAACAGGCCGCTGAACAGGGATCGATTGCTTATTACGCCTATCCGTATGGAAAGTATAACAAACGAATACAGAAGATATTACAGGAGCAGGGAACACGGCTGGCTTTTGGATATAATGAAAACCGGAAGGCAAAGCGCAGTGATGATTCCTATGCACTGCCGCGCTTCAATGTCAACGCCTATACCAGATTGGATGTATTTTGGGCGATGATCGAGAGCAGGTAAGAAAAAAACACAGATTTTTCCTCCACCATTGTGATACGCCTATGTTGGGCATCGGACATTTGCATATAGTGGATTGAGATGGATGAAATCTCATATAAAGGAGGAAATCTTATATGTATAACTCAAGATGTAATTGTTCTTCCAACAGCGGACACAGATCAAGCTGCGCACGCAATGGAGAGAGAATTATGGTAAACCAGTCAGGCTGCAATACGGAATGCCGTTCCCGCTGCTCCTGTGTCAACACCTATCGTCCGGGATGCGGAGGAAATCACAACAGCTGCGGCTGCAATCATCACAATGACTGCGGTTGCGGAAGCAGTGGTAATTCTCAGGGCTGCGGCTGCGGAAATCACCGTCCATGTCCACCAAGACCATGTCCGCCAAGACCGTGCCCGCCACGTCCGTGTCCACCAAAACCGTGTCCGCCAAGACCATGCCCACCAAGACCGTGTCCTCCACGCCCAAGCTGTGAGGATCGCTGCCGTGAGCAGTATCGCCGCTGCATGAGAAACTGCCGACTGCGTGATGATGATCTGCGTGAGGATTATGCGGAAGCATTCGACTATGAGGAAACGGATAGAAACTACGGGGAATTTGAGGATTACAACGATTAAAGACTGATTCCTTTTTCAGGCGATTCATATATCAAGCAGACCTCTGTGCAAATGTGCAGGGGTCTTTTTTTGTAACAGTGATGTACTAGCATATGATACGACTAATGCTATACAGCAGAAACAGGTGATGTATGTATCCATACAATGAGGTACTGAGCTGGTTGGTTAGCTGTTTAACTGGGGAATCAATGTGCTTATTTGTGGGAAATTTGATGCAGACAAATAGAGAAAAGCGTTTATTAACGGTATGGATAAAGAAAAAAAGACAATGCCAGCATCCTTATTACATATGTGTGTAATGATGAAGGTTTATGCATGATTAAACAAGAAAATCGCGCCTATTATCAGCGCTTTAAAGTGTTATGTAAAAGCTGAGTTAAAAGCTATTTGGATAAACATAGATGATATACATAGATATACATAGATATACATAGATATAGATAGATATAATATAAACCAGCTTCCTCTGTGTTTTCTTATGAAAGTATATTGCGTTCTAAATCATGATATTTTGTATTTTATTTTATAATGCGCACCAGCAAACTGAAAATAGCAGCCGATGTTTATGGTAAATAGGTTGCACTGCCATATTTTATTGTATATAATAGGGAACAATCTAATACAATAATACGAAGGAGGTTTCCTATGGATACTATAAAGCATGTTGTCTGGGACTGGAACGGTACTCTGCTGGATGATATTGATGTCAGTATGGATGCATTAAATACGATTTTGAAAAAAGAAAAGCTGCCTCTGGTACTGGATAAGGCAGAATATCGGAAATATTTTCAGTTTCCGGTAATCGAATATTATAAGAAGGTTGGCTTTGATTTTGATAAAACGCCGTTTCCTATATTAGCAAAGGAATATATGCGTTATTATCAGCCGCACAGTATGGACTGCTCCCTGCATGAGGGAGTTACCGAAATGCTGGCTCAGCTGAAGCAGAAGGGACTGCATCAGTATCTGCTGAGTGCCAGTGATTTACATTTTCTGCATGAACAGCTGGACAATTATGATATTAAACAATATTTTGAACAGGTGCGCGGTCTGGATAATATCCATGCGGCAAGTAAGGCAGAGCTGGCAAAGCGTTTTGTACAGGAAAGCAGGCTGAATCCGCAGGAGGTCGTTTTTATCGGAGACAGTGTCCATGACAGTGAGGTTGCCCATGGTGCGGGCTGTCACTGTATCCTGATTGCCAATGGTCATGAGGATAAGGGGAAGCTGGAGCAAACCGGCTGTGTGGTTGTTGACAGCATTCGTGACTGCAGTTCCCTTATGGCATAATTACTGAGAGAAGCTGGAGGACTCCAGTTCTTTTTTTATGGCTGTGATCTGTTGTTCACTGATTTGCAGCTTTCCGTGCATACAATCCACAAGTCCCTCCTGTGACAGGGTGAGAATGATGCGATTGCAGGTACGGACACTGCAGCCGATGGAAGCGGCAATCCGCTCTCTTGTTGCATTCAGCCGGCCTCCCTTTTGTGAAATGGAGCGTGTCAGAAAGAGCAGCAGCCGAGTACGGTTATCCATAAATAGATACTGGCGCTGAAGCTGTGTCTGAACAGACAGCTCCTGCATAAGCATTTGTGTCCGAAGAAAGAGGGCATTTGCGTCCTGCTTCATCCATTGCAGATAGGCAGTGGCACTGATTTTTACACATACGGAGGCTTCCATTGTTTTCAGCGTTACATAATGTCCCTCTATACCGGTAAACAGCTCAAAATCACCGACAATATCCACCGGCTGCAGCTCTGTGAAGCTGTAGGGGATATCCACAACGCGCTCCTCGATTGCCTGAAGCCTTCCACTAAGCAGCAGAAAAACGGCACTGCTGGATTGATAGGTGGAAATTAGATTCCGATTCTTCCGCATACGAATCAGCTGCATCTGCTGCATAATTTTTGCGGGACAGTTTGCGAACAGCTGCTTCAGCATGTCATGATGGCATTCCTGTGTTTCCTCCAGTAGTTCCTTCAGGGTTGTCATAAAAGTTCACCTTCTTTACAAAAAGAGGACAAATGTCCTTTTTTATCACCTGCACCTATAGTATGATAATATTGTAGAAAAAGCAAGCAGGATGTATGAGAAGGCAATTCTCGTAAACCCTAACTGAAGGAGGAATTTACTTATGTCAACACCACATAACGCTGCCGCAAAGGGCGATATCGCCAAAACCGTTTTAATGCCGGGAGATCCGCTGCGTGCGAAGTACATCGCTGAGACCTATCTGGAAAATCCGGTACAGTTCAACACCGTCCGCAACATGTTCGGATATACAGGAACCTATAAGGGAAAAAAGATTTCCGTCATGGGAAGCGGTATGGGAATGCCGAGCATCGGAATTTATTCCTATGAGCTTTATAAATTTTACGATGTTGAAAATATCATTCGTATTGGAAGTGCCGGTGCCTATACGGATACCTTAAAGCTGTTTGACCTGGTACTGGCAGACAGTGCATGGAGTGAATCCACATTTGCCAAGGCACAGGCAGATGTAGACGGTGATATTCAAAAGCCGAGCGCTGAGCTGAATGCAGAAATTGAAGCTGCCGCAGCCAGAGTGAACAAACCGCTGACTAAGGCAAGAATCCATTCCAGTGATGTATTCTATCACGAAGATAACGTAGACGGACATAAGGAATTTTTTGAAAAGCATGGCTGTGTCTGTGTGGAAATGGAAAGCTTTGCCCTGTTTCACAATGCCAGAGTACTGAACAAGCGTGCTGCGTGCATTCTGACCATTTCCGACTCTTTAGTAACACATGCCGAAACAACGGCAGAGGAACGCCAGACATCCTTTAACGATATGATGCTGGTTGCCCTGGAGACAGCTGCAGCACTATAAGCATCCCCGGGGATACCCGGCAGGATAAGACAGATAAAGGAGGCTTTACGTATGAAACCATATAAGAGAATTTTTACCATCGTCATCGATTCTCTCGGAGTCGGTGCGATGCCCAATGCCGCAGAATACGATGATGTAGGTTGTGACACCCTGGGACATATCGATGCTCATATGCCGGACTTTAACATACCAAATCTGGCAAAGCTGGGACTGGCGAATCTGCATCCGCTCAAGCATGTTGCCCCGGTATCCGAGCCAAAGGGATACTATACGAAGCTGCTGGAGGCAAGTGTTGGAAAGGATACGATGACCGGACACTGGGAAATGATGGGACTCCATATTACTACACCGTTTAAGACCTTTACTGAAACGGGCTTTCCACAGGATCTGATCGATGAGCTGGAACGCCAAACAGGCCGTCATATCATTGGAAATAAATCAGCCAGCGGAACAGAGATTCTGGATGAGCTGGCAGAGCAGGAAATCAATAACGGTGATTTGATTGTTTACACATCCGCGGATTCCGTACTGCAGATTTGTGGAAATGAAGAAACCATGGGAGTGGAAACCCTGTATCATTACTGTGAAATTGCGCGTGAGCTTACCATGCGGCCGGAATGGATGGTAGGCAGAGTCATTGCCCGTCCGTATACCGGAAGTAAAAAGGGTGAATTTAAACGTACGAGCAACCGTCATGACTATGCCTTGAAGCCTTATGGAAAAACTGCTCTGGATGCGCTGAAGGATGCCGGTTTGGATGTTATCAGCATCGGAAAAATCAAGGATATTTTCGATGGCGAGGGTATCACGCAGGCATTAAAATCCAAGAGCAGCGTCCATGGTATGGAACAGACGATTGAGGTTATGGATCAGGATTTCCACGGGTTATGCTTTGTAAATCTGGTGGATTTCGATGCACTGTGGGGACACCGCAGAAACCCAATCGGTTATGGTGAGGAGCTGGAACGCTTTGACAAGCTGCTGGGCGTTGTTCTGGATAAGCTGCAGGAGGACGATCTGCTCATCATCACCGCAGATCATGGAAACGATCCTACGTATAAGGGAAGCGATCATACTAAGGAAATGGTTCCGTTTCTGGCATACAGCCCGCGTATGGAAGGACACGGACTGCTGCCGGTAAGTGATACATTTGCAATGATCGGAGCTACCATTGCGGATAATTTCAAGGTGGCTATGCCGGAAAATACGATAGGAACAAGCTGTTTAAATCAATTAAAATAAGGTACTGATGAAACACTTAAAAGGCATCTGCACAGAAGGAATCGTAGAAGTGAATACGAGGTTCTTACGGCAGAGCCTTTTTTATTATATATTGTCCAAAGAGACGGCTGCCTTTAGGATTATGGCAGGTTTTCATTCTGGCTTTTGTCCCTATTATTGTCCGGCAACGAATGAAAAAAACTATAAAAGTGATATAGCAGATATCGAAGGAGCAAGGTATCTGCGGCGACCATTTGATGTTGTATGGTATCCTGTTATATTTGTCATCGTCATGATACTGATATGCTCTGTTGTAAGAGGCAGATTGTTTACTTTTTCCTCTTTTTTTGTAGCTACAATGATCTTGTCTTTATGTAGCCTGCTTATCTCAAAAACAGGGAACTATATATACAAAAAAATAAGAGGAAATAAGCTTGTCGCAATCCTGAATAAGGATGGTATCTATACTCCACGGCTGTTTTTAAGCTGGGATAAGATAAACCGGATGAAGGTACATTATGCACTGCCGAAAAGCGCAAGAGGTACCAGTTATTTTATTGAATTAGAATTCGTTATGAAGGTGGAGGATGCATTTCATTGTACAGAAAGTGTTTATATCTATTATGTCCCATTGAAAATGAGGAGGCATATAAGAACATATTTAAAACAGCGGGAGTCCTAAAAAAGTAAGTGTAGGTTACGATACATCAGCTATTTTGCTGCCAGAATTGTTTTACAGTCTCATGCAGCCGCTCGGGATCATTGATGACCTGAAACGACCGCATATGCGCCGGCAGAAGCCGCTGATAAAACGGTGTTGTAAAACGCTCGTCAATCAATAATACAATGCCTTTATCCGCATGGGAACGAATGACTCTGCCTGCTGCCTGCAATACCTTGTTCATACCGGGAATTTGATAAGCATAGGCATATCCCATTGCGTTCTCTTCCTCAAAATGATCCCGCAGCAAATCCTGCTGGGGATTCACCTGGGGCAGTCCAACACCGATGATAATTGTGCCAATCAGCTTTTCCCCTTTCAAATCGATCCCCTCGGAAAACATACCGCCCAGTACGCAGAACAGGACATGCAGATCCTTTGTCGTATTGAAATGATCGAGAAATGACTGCTTTTCCTCCTCCTTCATCCCACTTTCCTGGATGCTGACATGAATATCCGTGAATTGCTCCATAAAGACCTCTGCGACCTGCTTCATATACGTATAGCTGGGAAGAAATACGATATAATTGCCTTTTTTGGCACGCACTGCCCCATGGATCATGGCGGCAATCGCGGTAAGGCTAAAGCTGCGGTTACGATATCTGGTAGAAATGGCATCGCACACTATAATGCAGCGGTTTTGCGCAGAAAAAGGAGAGGGAAGAAACAGCCTTCTTGTTTTTCTTGTGGCTCCAAGCAAATCCTGATAATAATCGACAGGGGAAAGAGTGGCGGAGAAAAATATCGTACTGCGTCCTAGAGCGCAGGTTTCCCTTAACGGATGGGCTGGATTCAGACAAAGCTGCTTCAGCACGATATCTGTACCCTGCTTCTCGTACCAGGTTATGAAATTCTCATCATAAAACTCCGCAATCCGGTTGTGATTGATGCATGTAAAATACAAATCGCGCAGCTCCTCATCCTGCGTATCCTCATGCTCACTCTGCAGATAGATGTCCATTTGTTCGATGACCTCAGCCAGGCGCTGCTTGATAGAAAGAAGCGGCTCCTTTTGATATAGAAAGTCCTGCCCCTTCTCCTCACACTGCTTTTTCAGCTGTAGAAATTCGCGATTGATCGCACGCAGAGCGGCATGCAGGGGCTTTCGGTGCTTGGGAATCCAGCGGGCTGCCTGTAGAAAAGCAGCCTTATGCAGCTCTGTGCTGTACATACTGCGGGCGCGGTCCACCAGGTTATGCGCTTCATCCACTAGAAATACATACTCCCCCTTTTCCATGAAAAAACGCTTCAAATAGACCCGGGGATCAAAAACATAATTATAATCACAGACGATGACATCCCCATACAGGCTGGCATCCAGACTCAGCTCAAAGGGACAGATGCCATGCTCCTGTGCTTTTTTCTCAACGGCCTTACGGTCAATGAACTGTGTTTCCTGCAGCAGCTCATACAGCGCATCCTGACAGCGGTCGTAATACCCCTTTGCATAGGGACAGACCTCGGGATCACAGTTGCGAACCTCCTGAAAACAGATTTTATCCTTGGCAGTGATAGCCACGCTCTTAAAGGCTACCTCCTGTTTGTACAGCAGATGCAGTGTATCATAAGCAACCGCGGCTGTAACATTTTTCGCACATAGATAAAACACCTTTTCCGCTTTTCCTTCACCGATAGCCTTTAATGCAGGAAATAAGGTGGAAATCGTTTTTCCGATACCGGTCGGTGCACAGGCGAACAGCTTTTCCCGATCGAGTATGGACTTATATACAGCAACAGCAAAATCACGCTGTCCGCTGCGGTATTGTGCAAATGGAAACTTCAGCTCCTTTAAGGTTCTGGATGCACGGATTTTCAAATCTCTGCTCAAAGCCGCCCATTTTACATAGCGCTGCAGGGTATCCATATAAAACGCTGCCAGCTCCTCCCGCGTTTTTTCTTCCTCAAACTGCTTGATTTCCTCAGTATCAATCTGATAATAGGTCATCTGAATACAGAGTGAGGCTGCATCATGCTCCTGCAGATACATATGTCCATAGCAATAGGCCTGTGCTGCATGTACGAAGACAGGCTCCTGTAATTCGGAAAACGGAATTGCCGTTGTCTTGATTTCCTCAATCGTAACATGACCGTCCTCCCTGCGGATACCGTCTGCACGCCCTTCAATTTCAAACACGATATCATCCAGCTCACTGGACAGCTTCAAAAATACCTCACTCTCATAATCTCCCTGCGCTGCACTCTGCAGCATACGGTGGATCCGGCTGCCAAGATTAGCCCGCTCTATGGATGGTGCTGCTGTTACCAAATCTCCGCCAATCCATACCGATTCCACCAAGGCACGTACTGACATTTTGCAGTGAAACACATGGATCCCTCCTTTATAAAGCTTCTGTATAGTAATTTTAGTCGTTTTTGTAGGATTATGCAATGCAAGTACGGTATAATATACTGGTAAAAAGTGAGGAATGTCTATGAAAGAATTTTATATAGGAGAAAATGATGCAGATCAGCGTGTGGATAAATTCATCCAGAAGACGATGAAAACCATGCCCAAAAGCCTGATGTATAAATATATAAGGAATAAGAAAATCAAGGTGAATCGAAAACGCTGTGAAATATCGCAGCGGCTGGCACTCGGTGATACCATGCAGTGCTACATAGCGGAGGAATTTTATGAAACACAAAGCATGCGGCAGTTTCTGCAGGTGCCCTCTACCCTTGATATCGTGTATGAGGATGAACACATCCTGTTGATCAATAAGCCGAAGGGCTTGCGGGCCCACAGTGATACCAGTGAGGTCCAGGATAATCTGGCTGACCGCCTGCTGCATTATCTGTATGAGTCGCAGGAATATGATCCGGCTCATGAACAAAGCTTTACCCCGGCTCTGTGTCACCGCATTGACCGCAATACGCAGGGACTGGTGATTGCCGCAAAAACAGCGGCAGCCCTTCGCTGCATGAATGAGAAAATCGCTGCCAGGGAAGTGGAAAAGAAATATCTGTGCATCATACAGGGAAGTCTGCGCAAACAGCAGGATCATATCGTCCTGTATCATCGTAAAAAGGAGCAGGATAACATTGCAGAGGTCATCGAGCATGAACAGGAAGGCTATGCCCGCATGGAAACCAGCTATCGCGTTTTACAGGATAAAGGCAGCTATTCCCTTGTTGAGGTTGAACTGCACAGCGGTAAAAGTCATCAGATCCGCGCGCTTATGAGCTGGCTGCGACATCCGTTGCTTGGGGATGTAAAGTATGGGGCGGATAAAACAGCACAGAAGCAGTATCAGGCGCTGTGTGCCTATTATGTGGCTTTCCATTTTCATGACGGGGATTGCTGTCTGCAGTATCTGAATGGGAAGACATTTCAGTTATCGGATACAGATGTGGAACGCCGGTTTTCTGCTATTTCAAATAGCAAAAGAAGACAGCACCGTTAAATATTTACAACAGCCGGATACAGGCAGCTTTAAAAGCATCAAGCTGGAAGGAACTGCCATATAAAAATTACATGCAATCGCTTGCTTTTATGAAAAAGAGGTGTATAATCAGTTAAGTTGAAAATAAAAGGAGAGAGTTTATGGAATCTTATCGTTACCTGCTGGACGTGGCGCTGATTCTTCTCAGCACGAAGGTATTCGGACTGCTTACCAGAAGAATAGAAATGCCGCAGGTCGTTGGGGCGCTTGTAGCAGGCTTGCTGCTGGGGCCGGCATTTTTTAATATCGTACAGGAATCGGAATTCCTGGATCATATTGCAGAAATCGGTGTTATCGTACTGATGTTCTCTGCAGGTCTGGAAACAGATATCACAGAGCTGAAGAAAAGCGGGAAAAACAGCTTTGTCATTGCACTAATCGGTGTTCTGGTACCGCTGCTTGCAGGTTATGTTCTGGCATCCTTTTTTAATACAGAGCCGGATGCATTCCTGCAGAATATGTTTATCGGTGTTATCCTGACGGCAACCTCTGTGAGTATCTCCGTTGAAACGCTCAAGGAGATGGGAAAGCTCTCCACCCCGAGTGGAAATGCGATTCTGGGGGCTGCTTTGATTGATGATATTCTTGGAATCGTTGCATTGACCATCATTACCGGTATGGCAGACACCTCAGTGCAGCTGGGAGAGGTCATGCTGAAAATCGTTGCCTTCTTTGTTCTCGCAGTAATTGTTGGAATCTTTGCCCGCAAGGGGATTGAGAAATTCTTTGACCGCTATCAGAAGGTACATCGCCGGTTTTCCATTCTGAGCTTTGCCTTCTGTCTGCTGTTTGCCTATGTTGCGGAAGCCTTCTTCGGTGTAGCGGATATTACCGGGGCATTTATCGCCGGATTGATTATCAGCGGTACAAGCCGCTGCAATTATGTGCAGATGCGTATTGAAACCTTATCGTATCTCTTGATTTCCCCGGTCTTTTTTGCGAGCATCGGTTTAAAGGTTGTTCTGCCTGAAATGAGCACCAGCATTATGATTTTCTCTGTGCTGCTTCTGGTGCTGGCGATTCTGACGAAGATTGTCGGCTGCGGACTTGGGGCTAAGCTGTGCAAGTATGAAACAATACAGAGTCTGCGTATCGGAATCGGAATGGTATCCCGTGGAGAGGTTGCGCTGATTGTTGCCAGTAAGGGGATGAAGGTTGGCTTGATGAATGATGCATTTTTCGGCCCGATCATCATTATGGTCGTACTGACAACGGTTGTTACACCGATCTTGTTGAAAATAGTGTTCAGAAGCCGTGAAAATGATCCGGATGTTTATGCATCTTCAGAGCTGATTGAGGATTATGAAAAAATCGAGCAGAACGAAAAGCTGGCGCAGAAGGTGCTGGAACAGAGCTGATTTTGATTTAAGTCATGGAAAGCGTGTAGGAACACATATATAAGAGTATATCGTGTAAGAATTTACAGTGAAAGAGTGCATGGTAAAAGGGTATATAAGTAAAAATATATATATGTAGAAATGTATGTAAAGGAATATATATCGGAAAATATATGTAAAATAGAGAAGCAGGTGTTGTGAAATGCATAGCCCGCTTTTTTTATGCTGCATGAGGCTGTTGTTGATGCTGTATGAGAAATAATCGTTGTATCCTATGCGTATATGATGCCTGTGCTTTAATACTTCTATACGAAAAACGCTCAGAAACGCAAAACCTGGATCAAATAGGAATCGGTATCACTGCTGCGTATATAGGATCGTATATGTGCAGATTCTGCTCAGTAAATGATAGTATAGGGGAAACTGTTGATTTTTGTGGACTGCTTTACTTAATCTAATCGAGTCTATATGAACGCAATTCCTATACGTTTCGGATATGGAAGCAATCTCACTCTTACGGCAACAAAATCAGAAACAAGGCGTTTTGTACACATGGCTTCTAAGCTGTCCTGTATGGAAAGCATTTTTGCCTGCTGTATCCTGAGGATACATCTTTGTTCATCGCTAAGCTGCCTCACCATTTTTTAAATTGTGAGAATTTATGTTTTGTTTATATTTTACATTCCTGATTTTCTTCTCCTGAAAGAAACAATTCCTGCAAATGATGCAGAAAATCCGACACTTTTTAAATCAGAAACATACAGCAGGCCTTGTGTACAGAAAAAGGGGTTTCACAAATGCTTTGTTTACAAAATTTTCATAAGGTAAAAAATACATGGAAAAAGGATAGAAAACCGCAATTTTTACAGGGGATTTCCGGAACCGATTTCATGAAAAAAAGGAGTGAATTCTTCGCTTGCACACCAAAATAAAAAGGTGTATACTTCTAGAAGTTTGGTGAACGGCCAAACGATTCGGTGGTATAATAAGGATAAAGGAGGTGTCGTTTTTTGGAAGAAATCATTCGTAAAATCGTTGATGCCGACAAGCAGGCAAGAGCGCGTGTCGAGCAGAAGCAGAAGGAACGCCACAACATCCAGAATCTGATACAGGACCAGAGTATGGAAATAAGAGAAAAGTATCGAAAAGAAACAGAACGCTGTATAACAGAGAAACGCGAAGAGATGGACGCGGATCTGTCAAAGGCTATGCAGCAGGAAGAAACCGTCTATGAGGAGGCATTGCAGGCTCTGCAAAAGAAATTTGACGAGCATAAGGATGAATGGGTTTCACAGATTGTGGAACGAACACTGGCAATGTAGCTGAATGGTAGCCTGTACACGTTGGGAGGTGATGTGTATATGAGTATGGCAGAAGGTGTTATTGTGGCGAAAGCCAGAAGCATGCACGGAGAAGCGCTGGATGAAGAAATGTATCAGGAGCTGCTGCATAAGAAAAGCGTGGCGGAAATCGCCGGTTACCTGAAGCATGAAACCTCCTATGCGGCAGCCCTAAAGGATGTGCGGGAAAACAATATTCACCGCGGTCAGCTGGAAAGCATTCTGCGTCAGGAGATTTTTAAAAAAACGATGAAGCTGTACCGTTATGCGGATGCGGCCTTGAAGCCGTATTATAAGCTGCATATGCAGCAGATCGAAATTGATCTGATCCTGTCCCGTATCCGGGTTTTGATTTCTCAGGAGTATGAAGCAGCCATTGCGGAATTTCCTATTTTCCTGAAGCCGTATACCAGCTTTGACCTGCTGCGGCTTGGAAATGTTCACAGCTTTGATGAACTGCTGGATGTTTTAAAGAATACCATGTATTATGCAATACTTCTTCCTTTCCGTGTAAAAAAAGGGCAGGAAAATGATATTGATTATACAAAAATGGAAACGCAGCTGCAGGTGCAGCATTACACCCATACCTTTCAGGTGATTGACAAGACGCTGAAGGGAAAAAGCAGAAAAGCGGTCAAGGAGTTTTTTGCAATGCAGATCGAACTCAGCAATATCGAGAAAATCTACCGTTACAAAAAATACTTTAACGCCCGTGAAGACATTATCCGCGAATCCCTGGTACCGGTGCATGAGCATCTGTCCGCTGCCTTTGTGGAGGAGCTGATCGCACAGCCCAATGCACGCGCATTTATCAAGCTGCTGCAGAGCAGCACGTACCGTTTGGGAATCGAGGATATGGAAAAGGATTACGTATATATCGAACAGTATACGGATTCCTTCCTGTATGAAAAGGCAAAAAAGAATATTTACTATTCTCTGGATGCCCCACTGGTATTTACCAGCTATCTGTATACCGCAGAGCGTGAGCTGGAAAATATCATCAATATTATCGAAGGTGTGCGTTACCACGTATCCATTGAGGATATGCAGCGCATGCTGATCTACTAGAAAGGAGAATGTTCATGGCAATTTCAAAAATGAAACTGGTCAACATCCTTGCGGATAATGAATATCTCAACGATGTACTTTTGAAATTCGTGGAACTGGATTACTTTCATCCGGAACCGGCCAGCAAGTTTGTGGACAGTGTACACGGACTTACCACGCTGAGTGATGAAAATCCGATTACCGATGTGCTGACGCATTTCCATGAGGTGCTGCAGGACATGGATATGACACTTCCTGTAAAGGATGTGAAAAACGGGGAATATGATCTGGAAGGCATCCGTTCCTATATAGACGGAATCCACGGGCGCTTTGAAAACGGTGCAGCGATACGCCGCGAGCTGGAAACCGTGATCCAGGAAAACCGCGATGCACTAACACAGGTACAGAATATCGAAAGCATCGACCTGAATCTGGATGATTTGTTTGAATGCAAATATATTAAAATCCGGTTTGGAAGACTGCCGATCGACAGTGTTGAAAAGCTGCAGTATTACCGCAACCGCCCGTTTGTATTCAAATCGTTCAGTACCGATGATACGTATAGCTGGTGTGTGTATTTCACAACAGCAAAATACGAGGGAGATGTGGACAATATCTTTTCCTCTTTATACTTTGAACGTATCCGAATTCCGGAGTTTGTACACGGAAATCCGAAACAGGCCAAGGAAACACTGCAGGAGGAAATCGACAACGATCTCAAGCAGCTGCAGCATGTGAATGAGGTCATAGATGCCTTAAAGGCTGAATGCATGGACAATTTCGCTGACATCAAGGCGGAGCTGGAGTTTATAAACCACACCTTTGAAGCCAGAAAATATGTACTGGGTCTCGGTGAGAGATTCTCCATTACAGGTTTTGTGGTTGAAGAAGATGTGCCAAAATTGAAGGAAACATTCTCAAATTTGAAGGAGGTGGAAATCGAAGTCAGGCCTGCCCATAGCGACAAGCGACTTTCGCCTCCGACCAAATTAAAGAATGGGTGGTTTGCCAGGCCCTTCTCGATGTTTGTAGAAATGTATGGCACCCCCGAATATGAGGGAATCGATCCAACGCCCTTTGTAGCGTTTACGTATTCACTTCTGTTCGGTATTATGTTTGGCGATCTGGGACAGGGAATCGTCCTGATCCTGGTCGGCTATCTATTTTATAAATGGAAAGGCATGCGCCTTGGGGAAATCGGCATGCGCATCGGTATCTTCTCCAGTATCTTTGGTGTTGTATACGGATCCGTGTTCGGTAACGAGGAGCTGCTGAACCCGTTGTATAAAACGGTGTTTGGTCTTTCCGAAAAGCCGGTTGAGGTTATGACCAGCAACTTCATCCCTGTACTGCTTGTCATGGCAGTGGGGCTGGGAGCGATTCTGATCGTAATCAGTATTGGCATCAATCTGTATCTGCAGATTAAAAATAAAAATTATGGTGAGCTGTTCTTTTCACAGAACGGGGTTGCCGGCCTTGTATTTTATATATCTCTCATCGGTGGTGGCGCTTATCAGCTCATGAGCGGAACAAGCGTTATCACCAATCCAATCTTTGCCGTTATCTTTCTGCTTGTACCGCTGGTACTGATTTTCCTGAAAGAAGCGCTGGAGAGAAAAATGGACAACAGGGAGATGTTCCCGGATGGCTTTGGAGGCTTCTTTGTGGAAAGCTTCTTCGAGCTATTTGAAATCTGCCTTTCATTTATCACCAATACCATCTCCTATCTGCGTGTCGGCGGCTTCGTCTTATCCCATGCGGGGATGATGATGGCTGTCATGCTGATTATGGACATGGCTGGAGGTGCTGGATGGATCGTGCTGATCCTGGGAAATATCTTCGTCATGTGTCTGGAGGGTATGATTGTTGGAATCCAGGTGCTTCGTCTGGAATTCTATGAAATGTTCTCCCGTTATTTCACGGGGAACGGAATCGTGTTTAAATCACTGAATGATTAAAGGAGGAACTATCATGTTAAACATGTTTGAACTTTTATTGCCGCTTATTCTGATCGCATTGATCTCTTTACCGCTGGTAAACGTATTTAGAGGAAAGAAAAGTGTATCTGTAGCAAAGCGCCGTATGATTACGCACGTTTGCTTCTTCTTCGCTATTGTGCTGGGAACAGTGTTCTTCAGCGCAACAAAGGCTTATGCTGCTGGTGCGGATGATGTCACAATGAAAATGGCAGGCTCCATCGGTCAGGGTCTTGGCTTCATCGCCGCTGCACTTGCGACCGGACTTTCCGCACTTGGTGCAGGTATCGCCGTAGCTGCTGCTGCTCCAGCCGCAATCGGAGCCTTCTCTGAAAACGAGAAAAACTTCGGTAAATCCATGATCTTCGTTGCCCTGGGTGAAGGTGTTGCTATCTACGGTCTTTTGATCTCTATCTTCATTATCTTCATGAAGCTGTAATACGGGTGGTGATCCTTCGTGAAATTCTACCTGCTCAGTGATAACATCGATACCCAGATGGGGATGCGTCTGGCAGGGATCGAAGGGGTGGTCGTCCATGAGCGTCATGAGGTTCTAAAAGAGCTGGAGCGTGTGATGCATATGGAGGATGTTGCCATCGTTTTGATGACGACAAAGCTGATTGAAACCTGCCCCGAGGTTATTTCTGAATTAAAACTGAAACAAAAGAAACCGCTGATTGTCGAGATACCAGACCGTCATGGCTCCGCCAAGATTGGAGAAACCATTGACCGCTACGTATCCGAGGCAATCGGTGTGAAACTATGAGGTGTTTGCTATGCTAGATGACAAAATTAAATTGGAGCAGTACTTTGAGGAAGAGATAAAACGAGTTAGCGACATCGAGATTGCCGGTATTGAACAGGAAATTGATGAAATCCGTAAAAAATCCATGGAGGGCCTGGAGCTGGAAGCACAGCGTGAGGCTGGACTTACCAGAGAACAGGAGCTGAAGGAAATGGCCAGCGAGCACGCCATTCGTCTAAGCAAGGCACATGAGGAAACAAACCGCAGACTTATGAAGAAGCGCCGTGAGCTTACCGATGCGGTATTCAAGGCCGCAAAGCAGCAGCTGCAGGAATTTGCCAGCCGTAAGGATTATGCAGAGCTTCTGAAGAAAAAAGCTGCCGACCTTGCACAGCTGGACTATGCGCATGTTGTATTTTATGTCGCACAGAGAGATCAGGCTGTTTTGAAGGATATTTGTGAAGCATATGGAAAGCCCTGTGAGGGGAAATGCGATGCAGATATTCTGCTTGGAGGATTTCGCATGGAATGTGAGGAAAAAGGTATTGTTGTAGATGAAACCTTTGACACCGGCATCGATGAACAGAAAGACTGGTTCTATACGAACTCCGGATTGTTTATAAAATAAAAATTGCATACGAAACCGTATGATTGAGGTGATAATGTGAGTGAAAATGTTATATATTCCATCAACGGTCCAGTCGTAAAGGTCCAAAATGCAGTCGACTTCTCCATGCTGGAGAAGGTATATGTCGGTCATAAACGTCTGATGGGAGAGGTTATTTCCATCAGTAAGGAGGCAACGACGATTCAGGTGTATGAATCCACAACAGGATTAAAGCCGGGAGAACCCGTCGAGCCTACGGGCAGTCCGATTTCTGTAACACTGGGGCCTGGTATCCTGCGTAATATCTTTGACGGAATCGAACGTCCGCTGAAGGAGATTGCAAAGGAATCCGGTGCCTTTATTGCGACCGGTAGCGATGTGGCACCGCTGGATGAAGATGCTTTATGGGATGTAACGGTAAAGGCTTCTGTAGGGGATGAGGTTGTTCCCGGACAGATCTTTGCGACACTTCCGGAAACGGATTTGATCGAGCACCGCTGCATGATTCCGCCAACCCTGTATGGAACGGTTGTGGAAGCTGCAGAAAACGGAAAATACAGCATCAATCAGTGCATCCTGAAGGTAAAGGATGATAAGGATAAGGTTCATGAGCTGACCCTGGTACAGAAATGGCCGATTAAAACGGCACGACCTGTGGCAGAGCGTCTTCCAATCAGTGTACCGCTGATTACCGGACAGCGTATTTTTGATACCCTGTTCCCGATTGCCAAGGGTGGTACGGCAGCGATTCCAGGCGGCTTTGGTACCGGAAAGACCATGACCCAGCATCAGCTGGCAAAATGGTGTGATGCGGATATCATCGTCTATGTCGGCTGCGGAGAGCGTGGAAACGAGATGACGCAGGTTTTGGAGGAATTCTCCGAGCTGATCGATCCGAAATCCAATCGTCCGCTGACCGATCGTACCGTGCTGATTGCCAATACGTCCAACATGCCGGTTGCGGCACGTGAGGCGAGTATTTATACCGGTCTGACACTGGCAGAGTATTATCGTGATATGGGCTATCATGTTGCCATCATGGCGGATTCCACATCACGCTGGGCAGAAGCGCTTCGTGAAATCAGTGGACGTCTGGAGGAAATGCCGGCTGAGGAAGGCTTCCCGGCATATCTGCCAAGTCGTATCTCACAGTTCTATGAGCGTGCCGGCTATATGAAGACACTGAATGATCAGGTAGGGTCCGTATCTATCATCGGTGCCGTATCTCCGCAGGGATCTGACTTCTCCGAGCCGGTTACCCAGAACACCAAGCGGTTTGTACGCTGCTTCTGGGCGCTGGACAAGCAGCTTGCCTATGCACGTCACTATTTCGCCATTAACTGGACGGAAAGCTATTCTGAATATGTGACGGATTTAACAAAATGGTACAATAAGAATGTGGATATGCGTTTCCTTCGCAACCGTCAGGAGATCATGAGTCTGCTGGCAGAGGAAGCGAAGCTGATGGAAATTGTAAAGCTGATCGGTAGTGATGTACTGCCGGAGGATCAGAAGCTGGTCATTGAAATCTGCAAGGTTATCCGTGTCGGATATCTGCAGCAGAATGCGTTCCATAAGGATGATACGTATGTACCGCTGGAAAAGCAGCTGAAAATGATGGATGTTATTTTGTATCTATACAAACGCTGTAAGGATTTGGTTGCACAGGGAAAACCGATGAGCCAGGTGGTGGCTTCTGGGATTTTCGACAAGGTAACCAAAATGAAATACGATGTGCCGAATGACCATATTGAACTGCTGGACACCTATTTTCAACAGATCGATGCGGCTGTCTCACAGGTTGCGTAAGGAGGAAAGTGCATGAGTCTTCAATATGTAGGATTGAGTGAAATTAACGGGCCTCTTGTCTTCCTGGATAACGTGGAAAACGCCAGCTATGAAGAGATGGTGGAAATCAAATGTGGAGATGGAACGACACGTCTGGGAAGAGTGGTTCAGCTGGAGGGCAAAAAAGCTGCCATTCAGGTGTTTGAGGGAACCAACGGAATCTCCCTGAAAAACACAAAAACAAAATTTACAGGAAAGCCGATGGAGCTTGCGTTATCACGCGAGATGCTGGGGCGTACCTTTAACGGAAGCGGACAGCCAATCGACGGGCTGGGAGAAATCTATGCCGAGAAAAGTGCGGATATCAATGGACAGCCGCTGAATCCGGTTTCCCGTGTGTACCCGCGAAATTATATCAATACCGGTATCTCAAGTATCGATGCCTTAACAACACTGATTCGCGGACAGAAGCTGCCAATTTTCTCCGGCTCCGGTATGCCGCACAATGAGCTGGCAGTTCAGCTTGTAAAGCAGGCGAAGATATCGGAAGGGGACGGTAAGAATTTCTGTATCGTCTTTGCGGCTATGGGTGTTAAAAACGATGTCGCAGATTATTTCAAGCGCTCCTTCGAGGAAGCAGGCGTTATGGAAAAGGTTGTTATGTTTATCAATCTTTCCAATGACCCGATCATCGAGCGTACCCTGACACCGCGCTGTGCCTTAACGGCTGCGGAATATCTGGCATATGAGCAGGATATGCATGTACTGGTTATTTTGACAGATATTACCTCATATTGTGAGGCGCTGCGTGAGTTCTCCAGCAGTAAGGGAGAAATTCCGGGACGTAAGGGATATCCGGGATACCTGTACTCTGATCTGGCTTCACTGTATGAAAGAGCAGGTATTGTCAAGGGTGCCGGAGGGTCTGTCACGCAGATTCCGATTCTGACAATGCCGAATGACGATATCACCCACCCGATTCCTGACCTTACCGGGTATATCACCGAGGGACAGATCGTACTGGATCGTAATCTGAACCAGATGGGAGTTTATCCGCCGGTTGGTGTCCTGCCTTCATTGTCACGTTTGATGAAGGATGGAATCGGTGAAGGCTTTACAAGAAAGGATCACTCTGATGTATCCAATCAGCTGTTCGCAGCCTATGCGAAGGTGCAGGATGCCAGAAGTCTGGCTTCTGTTATCGGTGAGGATGAGCTGAGTGATGTCGACAAGCAGTATATGTCCTTTGGTACGTTATTTGAGGAGCATTTCCTGAATCAGGGCTTTGATGATAACCGCAGTATTGAAGAAACGCTGGATCTGGGCTGGGATTTACTCAGCGTCCTGCCGCGTGCGGAGCTTGACCGTGTAGATAACGAGGTTCTTGAGGTCTATTACGATCATGAGCGTGCGGTGAAACGTTTTGGTCTGAAAAGTGGGCCTATCATCAAGGAACTGGCATCTCAGGGTAACTGATTATGGCCAATAAACAGGTGTTTCCAACCAAAGGAAATCTGATTGCGACAAAGAAATCAAACGATCTGGCACATATGGGGTATGAGCTGATGGATCGGAAACGGAATATCCTGACGCGCGAGATGATGTCGCTGCTGGATGATGTAAAGCTGCTGCGTGATAAGATTACGATTACGTATCAGAAGGCTTACTATGCCTTGCAGCAGGCGAATATGTCCTTGGGTGTCATCAGTGATCTGGTGGAAGCGGTGCCGGTGGATACCGGTATCCATATCAGCTATCGCAGTGTCATGGGTGTGGAGATTCCAAAGATTCAATACGATAAGCAGGAGTATAAGCTGACCTATGGCTTAGATCATGCAAATTCCAAGCTGGATTATGCGTACCGCTGTTTCTATAAGGTAAAGGAAATGACGGTGATTCTGGCAGAGGTGGAGAATAGTGTGTACCGGCTTGCAAATGCGATCCGCAAGGCGCAGAAGCGTGCCAACGCCCTGAAGAACATCGTGATTCCGGATTTTGAACATAATATCAAGTTCATAACGGATGCGCTTGAGGAAAAGGAGCGGGAGGAGTTTTCCCGTCAGAAGGTCATCAAGGCAACTAAGGATCGAAAAAAAGCTGAAGAGTCCGCAACATAGCGGCTCTTTTTTTCACGCTCAACATGCTCATGAGATTCCAAGAGCAGCGCTCAGGCTCTGAATAAGTACGGTTATTGGCAGGAAAAATCAAATCGTGTTCAAGGAATATATGCAGGGAATGTGCTGCGGCATGGTGTAAGGTGGAATGTGCGTGCGGGAGTGAGGCAATCGGTGCCGGCTTCAGAAAAGAGAATCAATCTGAATCCGAGGATATTTTCTTGGACAAGATCAGATGGCTTTACTGAACTGTGAAAAATCGAATGTTAACTTGGGTATGTAGCGGCCCGGTATTTGCATAGGACGATTCTTTCTATATGATATAGAATGCTGGTGATCCATCGGTTTTTAAATGATTAACCATTTGCTGCTTTCCATATACAGGATTCTTTTGCTTTATAAAGGTTGGAAGGAAATGCATCGGATTTTTATCGAAAAGAGTACAAAGGTAAGCAAAGAAAAGGGCACAAGACCTTTATTTATCAGGGGATTTTGCAGTATTGCTGAAAAAGATAAAAAAAACGAAAAAAATTCAAAAAAAGTCTTGCATAAATGGTCTTTCTGTTGTATTATATATGAGCGCTGATGAGAACAGCGCAAAGAAAGAAAACGAAAACGATGCGCCCATAGCTCAACTGGATAGAGCGTTTGACTACGGATCAAAAGGTTGTGGGTTCGATTCCTGCTGGGCGCGCCATTATTTTTCGGGATGTAGCACAGCTTGGTAGTGCACTTGATTTGGGATCAAGGGGTCGCAGGTTCAAATCCTGTCATCCCGACCATTGTAAAATTGTAAACACGGCTGGGTAGCTTAGTTGGCTAGAGCATCCGGTTCATACCCGGAAGGTCGCGAGTTCGAGTCTCGCCCCCGCCACCAATTTTGCTAATTGGACCCTTAGCTCAGTTGGTCAGAGCATCCGGCTCATAACCGGTGGGTCGTAGGTTCGAGTCCTACAGGGTCCACCATTATGTTACCGAACATCTGGAGGAATACCCAAGTGGTTGAAGGGTCCGGTCTTGAAAACCGGTAGGTCGGGAAACTGGCGCCTGGGTTCGAATCCCAGTTCCTCCGCCATTTAAATCTTCAACTAAAAAAGAATTGCTCATTAAACATCGCGGGGTAGAGCAGCCTGGTAGCTCGTCGGGCTCATAACCCGGAGGTCGTTGGTTCAAATCCTTCCCCCGCAACCAAATGGTCCCGTAGCTCAGTCGGTAGAGCAATGGACTGAAAATCCATGTGTCGTTGGTTCGATTCCGACCGGGACCACCATTTAAGAAAACAAGCCTTTAGATAAAGAAAATCCTTTATTTAAAGGCTTTTCTTATGTTTTACTATATTGCTTGTTATGATAAAAAACACCAAAATGACGAAAACATGACGAAAAAATCTACTTTTTTATATTCTGATTAGGTGCTATACTGATATTAGAGATAGGAAAGAAGGTGTGATTCATGGCTGTTGAAAAGAGAAACGGTAAGTGGTATATACGTGGTAAAGTGAAGTTGGAGGATGGCAACTTCAAAGACTATCATCGTGTAGCAAAAGGCTGCAAACTCAAAAAAGAAGCTATGAAATTTGAGGAGAGCTTCCTGGCCAAGTACAATGAGGATCTGGAGCAGATGCGCGCTACCAATATCACATTTAAAGAGCTTACTGAAATGTATTTAAGGGAAAAACAGGGAAGCACGAAATCAAGTACGCTTGCTACTGATAAGTACATGTTTGATCAGATGGATGAGCTGTATGATAAGAAAATCAATCTGATTAGAACGAAGACGATAAAAGACTTCATCGAAAGCTACAACACACCAGAATACAAGCTGTCGTATGTTAATAAGATGAGGACATATCTAAATAAACTTTTCAGCTATGCTGTTAAACAGAATCTTATCGAACGTAACCCCGTTTCTTCTATTCCTAATTTTAAGCGCCCTGACGAATTGAAAGAAGAAATGCAGTTCTACACACCTGATGAGTGGAAACGCTTCATACAGGCATTTCCTAAAGACGATATCATGTATTATACGATTTGCTGCACTTTGTATTATATGGGGATGCGTCGTGGTGAAGTACTTGCCTTGAATAGGAAAGATGATGTGGACATCGTAAAGGGGACAATACGCGTCAATAAGACTGTTTCTCAGTACGTAAGTGGACAGAGGTATGTAGTAACACCTCCTAAAACAAAAAACTCGTACAGGGTCATAAAAATGCCGGATGAGGAGCTTCGGATTATGACGGAATATCTTGAATGGTATGATTCATGCCCTGGAGCGCCTGCGGATGGCTTCCTGTTCGGAATGGATCAGCCGATTATTCCTAAACTGCTAAATAAGAGGTTTCATAGAGTGGCAGATGCTGCAGGTTTACCACAAATTCGTATTCATGACCTCAGACACTCCCATGCCACGCTTTTAATTAACCACGGTGCAAATATCAAAGCCATAGCAGATCGCCTCGGAAACACAGTGGAAGAGGTGCTGAAGACCTATTCCCATCTGTTCAATGAAACAGAAGATGCTATGATTCAAATCATCAATAATGTATTCAAAAAATAGGACAGCTCTTTGTAGGGCTGTCCTTTAATCATAATATGGATAAAGAGAATCTATAGCTTCATCGCGAATGTCTTTTGCTTTATTATCAATAATGTTTTTTAAAACATTTGCTTTCTCAATAGGATCAGTATAATCCGCTAATTGTTTTACAAATCCTATTGAATGGTTTTTTAAAAATTCTTGTGCTTGTTCAAGATTTGTAAACGTGTCATAACAGTAATTATAGCCACTATTTATATAGTTAATAGGCTTTTTTATATCAAGATCGCGTACGATATAATATAGAAATTGATTGTTTTTTATTTGATCAATAATGATATGATATATTTTTTCTAAGAAAGAAGTGTGATATTGTTTTATATGTCGATTATCTATTGTGGTTATATTTATATCTTGAAAAAACATAAGTAAATGCTTCCTTCTTGAAATATTCTTCAATTGACTTTCATCGTTTATTTGCATTACTTTATTTTTCAGAAGTATTGCTCCGGCATTAAAATCTCCAAATCGCTTTTCATTTTCTTTGCCCATTGCATCTCTCAATGTCCCAATGCTTAATAAATAGGGTTCCTGTATTTTTTGTAAGCTTTTCTTGGATATTGCATCATAAAAATTTTCATACTTTAATAAATTTAATTGAATTAGTATATCATGTTCGAAGATTGTATAATAATCGTAATAATCATCATTGTTTAGTTGGATTTCTTTATCATTTTTTTTATAATAAAGCATAGCTTCTTGCTTTAATGTATTGTAATCTTTAGGAAACTCATTTTTTTTATTAAGAAAAAGTTGCTCGGACGTCATATCTATAGGGTAATCTAAAATAACAGCAAGTGCTCTCTGCTCTATGAGTGTTGGTATGCTTTCACCAATTACCCAAGAATAAATTTTAGAATATGTTTGCTCCAAAGTTTCGTATTTAATCATTGATAGATGATCTTTTTTCACATATCTATACCATTCTGTAACAAACTCATAATAATTTTTTCTGTTTAATTGTATAGCAGTTTTAAAATTTACAGAAAAATTTTCAAAATTATCGTTTCTTTTATATTCTCTATCAATATCTAAAAGAAAATCAATACTTACATTAAAATATGAGGCTATCTCTTTCAAAGTATCGAAATCAGGTTCTCTTCTACCTGTTTCATAATTCGCATAAGTCTGTTGATTCATACCCAACTTATCTGCCATTTCTTTTTGTGTTAGATTACATGATGTTCTTAATTTCTTTAAATTTTCCATTATCATCACCACTGTTATTTTACCACGAAATGGCTATACAAACAATTTGTTTTAAAAAATAGTTGAAATTTTTTTTTGTTTTGAATTATTATATTGTTGTCATACAAAATGACAAGAATCCCAAAATGAAAAGGAGGTGTGATGCATGGAAAATATTTCAATGGGAAAGAAGCTAAAAATATTAAGAGGCACAAAATCTAAAGAAGAGGTTGCATATAAAGTTGGTATTACCACAGTGGCTTTAATGAATTATGAAACTGGAACAAGGATGCCTAAGGATGAAATTAAGATTAAATTAGCTGATTTTTATGGACTTACTGTCCAAGAATTGTTCTTTCCAGATCAAGTGAAAGACAAAAAGAAAAGCACTCATTCATAATCTTTGGCCGGATTAATGAGTGCACCACACAACAACCACAAGGGATTGCTATATCTATTCTACTAAAATTGTATCCCAAAATCAATGGAAAAATACTAGAAATTGCAGGGAAATTGCAAAATTTGGGTTATAATCATGAAAATATAGCTTCCTGTGGTTTAGACGTATACCATATACGGCAGAACCGTACAGGAGATAAGATAAAGTGAACGAAGTAGTAAGAATCAAAAATCATGAGTTACAAGTCAAGGAATACAAAGGGCAGCGTGTAGTGACATTCAAGGATATTGACGAATGCCACGAAAGACCAGAGGGAACAGCTAGAAAGAGATTTAATGATAACAAAAAGCACTTTATTGAGGGAGTAGATTACTTTACTATAAGTGAACCGTCCGTTTTACGGACGCTTGGTATTAAACGCCCTCAAGGTGGAACTCCGGATAAATCAATCGTAGTTTCAGAATCTGGTTATTTTATGATAACAAAACCAATGAAAGATGATCTAGCATGGGAAGTACAGCGGATGCTGGTTAATACATACTTCCAGAAGCAGCCAGAAAACCAAACTGATCCAGAAAAGTTGATGATTGCTGAGGCTAAACTTATGAACGCTAAAGCACGAATGGCCTCTATGCTGCTCAAATTAAGTGACCGGAATCCTGATAATCCAATGCACCAACAGATTTGCATTAGCTATGCTTCAGAAGCTCTAACAGGGGAAAAAGTTATTCCGCTACCAGAATGCCAGGAACGCTATTTTACAGCTACAGAGATAGCCGAAATGGTCGGTAGTAACAAGAACACAGTAGGAAAGAAAGCAAAAGAAGCCGGTATTCGTCCTGTGGATGAAGATACGAAATCTGAATATGGAATGTGGTTCTTCGATAAATCGCCTAATTCACATAAACAGGTGTCCACTTTCAAATACAATGCCAAGGGTGTAGAAGCTGTAAAAGCTCTCTTCTCTCAGACAGTAGCATAGCAGTGAGGATGTTAAGATATGATATTCAATTACAATCTGCTGAACAACCGCATCGCCCAGGTATGCGGATCACAGCAGGAGTTCGCAAGAAGACTGGGAATAAGTTTTGAAGAACTGCAAGAAAGGTTTGTCAGTGATTCCGGCTTATATACTGATGATATGAAAAAAGGAATTGACATTTTATCAATTCCTATAAGTGAAGCAGAGAGATATTTTTTTAATAAAGGGTTATAAATTTATGCCCTTTTTTTATATCTTCCGGCAAAAAATTTAATAGAATCAAGTAACTGCTCTTTAAATTCGCTTATATCATCTTCTGACATTTCAGTTAAATCATATTGTCCAAATTCCTGAACTATATCATTTCTGATAAGCGTATCTATGATTTCAGAAATATCTTTACCTATATAATTAGGATCACCCATTCTTTTTGTTCGCTCTATCAAATCTGAGACATTTATATGAAAATAGTCTTTTAAAGTATATACATCAGCCATAATGGGGGATGCCTGCCCATGAATCCATCTATAAATTTTAGCAGAATCTAAATTAGTTTTTTCAGCTAATTCAGTGATTGATATATTATCACGATCCATGTAATACTGCAAGTTTAATGCGAAAGTAGTGATAATCTCGCTTTCGCTCCCCCTTGATATTTCCCATCCCATCAGTTTTGCAGGGGTGGTATCAAGATATTTTGCAAGTAACTCTATTTTATCTGAAGGTATGTTAGAAATTTTTCCACTTTCATATCTCTGTATTGTTTGCTTGCTAGTTCCAACTTTTTCAGCTAATTCTTCGAGAGTCATATTCTTTTTTTTCCTAAGATTTTTAATATTCATGCTGAGTAAGGTTTTCATTTTTCTGACCTCCTAGCTAAAGTATAACACAAATCACTCAATATGCAACAAAAAAATCTTGACATGTCACTTACTGGGTGATATTATGAAGTCACCTAATCAGTGACAGGAGGTAAGGAAATGATTGATACAGCGAAGTTGAAAGGTAGGATAGCTGAAAAAGGTCTTTCACAGCGCAAAGTGGCAAAATGTATCGGTATCACTGAAAAAACATTTTACGCAAAAATGAAGGCCGGGGTGTTTGGTAGTGATGAAATCGAAAAAATGATAGATATATTAGATATTAGAGACCCTACAAGTATTTTTTTTGTCAGTTCAGTCACTAGATAAGTGACTTTTACAGATAGGAAGTGAGGTGAGCACATGAGAATTGAAGAATGGAATGGCTATCGGATTAGATTCGTTGAGAAAGATGGTGAATGGTGGGCAGTATTGAAAGACGTTTGCGATGCATTGGAACTGAAAACTTGGAAAGTAAAACAAAGACTTGAAAAGGACCTACTTTCAAAGTATACCCTTGAAACTAATGGTGGTGTTCAAGAAATGCTTATAGTAAGTGAATTTGGTTTCTATGATGTAGTTTTTCAATCACGTAAGAAAGAAGCAAAAAAGTTCAGGCATTGGGCTTATGAATTATTCTGTTATTTACGTAAGGTTACAGGTCTTGAAGGATTCCAAGTATTTCGTATGCTGGACAAGGAGCATCAAAAAGAAATGATGAAGAAATTAAACCATAATATTGGGAGCCCTAAGCAAAAGCACTTCATTAAAGCAAACACGATAGCAAACAAAGCGATATCTACTAAACATGGTTATACAAAAATGATAAAAAAAGGTGAAATGTCCCCGCAGATGTTAATTGAGCGTGAACCTATTTTAGAAGATACTGTTGAACTTATGTCTGTCAATGAAAAATTCGGATTAGGCATTTCAGTAAGTAAAGCAGTTTATCAAAAGTATCACTCATAGAAAGGAGGCCTAGAAATGGCAGAAGAATTACAGATTCTACACATTGACGGAAAGAACGTCATCGATTCACGACTAGTTGCTGAAAGAATTAAGATGCAGCACAAGGATTTACTTAAAAAGATACGAAATTATGAGGCTGTATTACTCGGCGCAAAATTGCGCTCAGTAGATTTCTTTATTCAGAGCAATTATGTAGATAGTACAGGACGGACATTGATGTGCTACTTACTTACAAAAGAAGGATGCGAAATGGTAGGGAATAAGCTCACTGGAGAAAAGGGTGTCCTGTTCACTGCTGAATATGTTACAGCATTTAATCGCATGGAAAATGAAATCGCTGGTCTATCTGATTCTGATTTCAGAGATATTCCATTAGAAGCATTTGCCAGCTACCAGAGGATACAGCGTACTGTTATGAAAGACTTAGGGAAGTCACCAAAAGAAATTGCCACTGAGTTTAAGAAGGTGTCCATACAGTTCGGTATAAATTTATCTGATAACTTTGATCAGTTGGCGTTCGAACAAGAAAGTTTATTTTAAGGAGGAAAAGATATGAGTGATGAATTAAAAACAAAGAAAGTGAATCTTCCTTGCTATAAGGTACAAGGAAGATATGTGGTAAGTAATATTGATGTAGCGAATGCCTTTGGAGTTTCAGTTGGTAAGTTAAATAAAAAGATTAAGCGACTCATCAAAGAGGCTAATCAGAATCAACCGATGTCAGATTCCTTCGTTATTCCAGGGAAACCAACAGATAATGGTGCGAACACGTTCTTTTTAACAAGAGAGGGATGCCTGATGTTAGGAGCTGCGTGTTCTGATGGATTTATGAAAAAGAATTTCAACGCACTAGTAGAAGGATTCAACAGTCTGGAATTGGCAAATTGGAAAGATTCTAAAAAAGCGAAAGTTACACGAACTACTACAGAATTGGAGAAGTTCTTTATTCATCGACTGTCCAAGGTTGAAGATTTTACAGAATTCTTTAATGCTGTATGCGATGTGCTTTTTGACTTAAAGGGAGATCAGTATCGTGATCTGATTTATGCTGTTAGAAATTATAGTAAAGATTACGACGATATGGCAATTCTGAATCTTACTAATTTAATTCAAACAGAAAAAGTACTCTGGCAGCTTGGAAATGATGCTAAGCCAAAGGACATTAAAAAAAAGATAGCACTAAGTGCATAAGGAGGCGCACATGAATAACGTAATGAACATAACAAATCAAACACCGATTGAAATCGCATTAGGCATTGATGAGAACGGCATGACTACTGCTAGAAAGCTGTATGAGTTTTTAGAACTTCATCCATCAGCCTTTGCTAGATGGGCAAAGCAGAATATTGAAAATAATGAATTCTATGAAGAAAATACGGATTGGTGGGGGTTCAACATCATGTTGAACGGTAATGAATGCAAAGATTACAAGCTCACAACCGACTTGGCAAAACACTTATCAATGGAATCTCACTCGAAACGTGGAAAAGAAGCGAGAGATTATTATGTAACCATTGAAAATAAATCAAAAGAAGCTGCAATTCAATTATCCGGTCTATCCACAGAAATGCAAGCAATCCTTATGCAGGATAGGAAACTAGTCGAGCAGGATAAGCGAATCACAGTATTGGAAGATAATACATTGCTAAGCACTCGACAGCGCCGCAAAATAAGAGGCGCAATTCATAGTGCCGTTGCCTCTGCATGTGGTGGGATAAAGACCGCTGCATATAAAGAAAACAGCAAAAGAGTGTATAAAGCTGTATACAACTTCCTATATGATCATTACGATATTTCAGAATATGCTGATATCCCAAAGGTCAAATATGACGAAGCTTTATCGCTGATTGAAAAATGGTATCCAAGCTATGACCTGCAGCTGAGTATCGATCTATCGAATAACTGCAAACAGCAGGGGATGGATTTGAATGAAGATTAGTTTCTGGTGCCAACATGGAAAAACTCTTTTACAGTAATAAAGATATCCGGGAATTATATGAAATCAGCGAAGCACAGGCCTATCGCCATATGCGGCGAATGAAGGAAATCTACGAGATTGATGAGAACCGTTTACCTAGAAGAGGTGTGCTGCCAGTCGCAATCGTAAAAGACTACTTTCATCAGGGCAAAAAGAAAAAAGATGCTTAGTGACGGCAATCACCAAACATCTGGAGGAGGTCCCTCCATACTCTATCACGAGTATATTATACCAAGGGACCTCCTGAATAATCAAGGAGGAAATGAAAAATGAATTTAGATATGCGTATTTTAACTGATATCATGTGCATTTCAGCATGTGTATACTGCATTGCCTATTATACAAAATGTCTGTTCAGACATGAGAATCCACTTCTCGAGGAGACGGAAGAATGAGCAATTTTAATATGGTGATACCTGACCGACAAGCCTATATTCACATCGATATGGCTGAATTAGAATCAATGTTATATGAAATTTGGGAGTATGCAAAGGCTGGATGTGAAGCTGCTATAGCGTTTATGAAATCAGATTTGCGTACTGAGTATGTAAATATGGAGCTTTCCTTTAATGATGGGAAGGCGATAGCATATGAGGGATATAGTAGAATTAGTTTCAATATGAAAAATGTTATAAGAAAATGCAAAAATGTGAAAACATCATTGCGCCAGGAGGTATTATCATGACCAGAAATGAGGTGCTGAACAAGCTGCTTTCCAAGTATGGTAAGCATGGTTATACACGTTTGAAAATTAGTGGGCTTATCAAAGATGGTGAGAAACACGGGTTCTCCTATACAATGATTTACAACGGGTTAAGAATGGCGTTTTCTAATGTAACAGGTGAGCATGAATATTTCAGCTTGCAGGATATGATGGAAATCACCGGAGAAACTCAGGATGAACTAATCGCTAGAATTGAGGATTCCAGAGAAGAATTACGTAAGAACGGTGAAGACCCAGACGATTATTTTGTTCAGGTGACACCAAAGGAGTTGAGATCATGAAGAAAATTGAAATTTTGGATTTAGAAGATGAAATCACCACTTTGGAAATGTCCATGTCTCTTTTGATGATAGTGAAGGATGGTATAGAAGGATACCTATACAACAACGAGCAAATTATTGATGAAGCCATCAGTTCGGTTTTGAATATTCAAAGAGATGCACTTGAGCGTCTGAGAAATAAATACCAAAAGTTGATTACGGAGGTGCCTAATGCAAAATATTGACGATGTTATTATCGAACTGCCAGAATACAATGAAAAAATCAAGCAGCAGTTCAAAGCAACGAGTGAATTTATCAGAAATCTACCTTTAACACGAGAGCAGAATGATGAGCTTGTTTACCGTCTCGTTGACGATGTGAAAGCTGCAAGACAAGATGGTTTTGCTTGTGCTATCTGTAAACTGATTGAAAAAGAAGCATCTACGAATGAATCTGACGATGCAAAGATAGAGAACCTCAACAATGGCTTGCGCAAATATGCGGATGAAGTAAAGGCTCATATCTTATCCGAAAATGATTGCACGCTAGATGAAGCTCTAGAGATTTTAGATGGTGCAATGGATCCGATTGATATATTCAATCTTGCCTTTTACTTGGGTTATGGAAAAGCTATGGGGATTCCGGAAGCAGAAGGGAGTTATCAGGCATGACGAATGAACAGATAAACGCATTAAATGAGAAGTATCATAAGAGCAAAAAATATAAATCAGTTACCAGAGGAGACCTGATCGAATACATCAATAAAACGATGCTCAAACTATCCGACAGCGATCTAAAAAAATTGTATGATACCGCATTACAGATGTGGATGAAAGGATAGTAGGTATGACAATCAAACAAAGAAGAAAAGAGTACGGCATCTCTAGAAAATCAATGGCTAAATTATTGGGTATTACCAGGAAGCAGTATAAAGCGCTGGAAGATAATACTGGTGAATTTGCAATCGGTATCATCACACAAATCTGTCTGATACTTAATATTGAAAATGTTGCAGATGTTGAGCGAAAGAACACATATCCGATTTTAAAAAGAAAACGACTCATTCAGGGGCTTTCCCTACGCGATACAGCACATAAAGTGGGAGTGAATGTATTTACCTATTGGATGGTAGAACGCTACTGTAGAAGGCTGGATGACGCAACATTAGAAAGAATTGCAGAATTGTTAGCACCGGAAGCAGAGTTTTCAGCATTTAAGGAGGCCCTCTTATGTATAGAGCAAGTGAAAGCATAGCTAAAGTTGGTTCAGATTTCCTGCTGGATTTAATGAACTGCGAAACACCGATTTACTTTCTGTATTATAACGGGAGTATGTGGCTTCCTCTTGAATGTATCGTATTAGCCATTACCAATGAGCAAATGATGGTACGGTATGAAACACGTCCGGGATGGCCCGAAACAGACTCACAGCAGGGCGTTAAAATGCACTGGATAGAAATATCAGATCATAACGTAAACTGGTTCACAGACAGCGAGGAAGCGGAATTTGAATCAGACGAAAGAAACGACATCATCAGGAAGGGTAAGAAAAATGAAGTTTAATTTAGACTATAGAAATAATGCTTTATGTATCAGCGTAGAAATGTTCGATGACGGTACGAAATATGAACACGAATACGATGTAAAAACGGATGAGGATAATCATATCGACTTTTCTACAGACTTCATGGCTGACTTATACGGCCGTGAGGATATGTATGCAAAAATGGTGGAAACTGCCATGACGATGGAAGAGGAAATCAATAATTTGACACGCCGTCTATCGGAAATGGAAGCAGAAGAAAAGCATATCCGTGCTTTGATAGATAAACAAAGATAGGTGTATCAATGATTAAAAAAACGACAGTGAAATGCTCAATTTGTGGGAAAGAATATTCACAAAATAATGTATATATTTTAGCTATAAATATATTGTTTGCCGGAGAACCAATCGGATATATCTGTCAAAATTGTGTCGATAAAATCTGTCCCGAACATGTTCATAGTGACCTTCGTATTGATTGCGAGTGTGATAACAATGACTTCTAAAGGAACGTATATATTGCTTTATAGAAAGATAACCCAACGAGATTGGTACAAGAATGTCCCTGTGAAAACAGTCTTTATTCATTGCATCATGAAGGCTAATTGGACAGATAAAATGTATAAAGGAGAAGTTGTTAAGCGAGGGACTTTTATAACTTCAAGGCGAAAATTGGCTGATGAAACAGGCCTAACAGAACGCGAAGTCAGAACAGCGTTAGAAGTTCTTGTTGATAATAAAATGATTGATAAAATACCATCGAAATCTAACACTCTAGTCATTGTTTTGAACTATGATTTATACCAAAAAAACGATGAAATTTGCGCAGATTTGGCGTCCCACAAAACGTCCCAGTGCGTGACCCAGTGCGCAATGCCAGAAAATGCTTTAAATATAGGCTTATTTCATGGTGTTACGCAATCACCGACCCAGCAAGTGACCCACAAAACGACCACAACTAATAAAAATATAAATAACAATAAAGAAAAAAGATATGCGCAAATTGCGCAGAGTACGCCTGATTGTGATACTCAAAATAGTGGTGTGATGTTGGAAAATGCATTCGATAGAGAAAATGCATTCAATGAATTTTGGAAAGTATATCCTAAAAAAAGAGACAAGAAAAAGTCTCATATAAAATTCCTCAGTGTATGTAAAAACGAACAGGTCTATAAGTCCATCATGGATGGTTTAAGAAGACAGGCCGCATCAGCTGACTGGTTGAAAAATAATGGTCAGTATATCCCTTATCCTACTACATGGCTGAATGGAGAACGATGGAACGATGAAGTTGATGAGGTTATCACATCTTCACCAAGAGAAATAAAGGCGGGTGATTGGTAATGACAAAAGAAGAAATGACACAGATTATAAATACGATTCTGAATATTTATCCTAATTTCATGTATGGTAGAGACCTTAAAGAAGTTTGTAAGGCTTGGTATAGTATTATGCATGATCAAGACTACAAGAAAGTCATGAAGAAATTAAATGCATGGATTGCGGAGAATGAAAAACCTCCGCTTCCATGTAATCTGATAACGGTAGATTGGAGGAAATGTTATGAACACCAGTTCAATGATTGAAGCACAAGCAACTGCAATCGGTATGCTTTCCGTCTACAATGAGTTGTTTGCAGTTTCTATCTTGGAGCCAGAGCATTTCGTAGGACCATATCAAAACATTTTCAAGGCTATGTTGGACTACTACAAGAAAAACGGATTCATAACGATAGAAGCATTGCTTGACTATCCGAGGTCCGATATAGACCTTTATGTAAGGTGCTCAGATATTACATATTCAGGAGATATAAAAAACTTTAAGCGTATACAACGTGTTGTGATTGATAAATTCAAAGAGCGTAAAATTGTTGAAATATCAGATAAGCTGAAAGAACACAGTATCAGCTTGGACGAATACAACGCGGTCTATCAGAAAGTGTGTAAGTTAGAGACTGCAGAATCTTACAAACTGGATTCAGATAAGCTTTTAGAATCATGCAGAGACGATAAGAAAAGCATCTACTTCAAGAAATATCAGCAGCTGGGTTCTTTGCTGAGGCTAAAAGAAAATGACTTCATGGTGATAGCTGGTGCAACCGGTTCAGGAAAATCTGGCTTTGTCTTAAATTTATTAAATGACCTATCATGGAGATATGATTGCCTGTATTTTAATTTGGAAATGGTTCCGCAAGAGCTTCATCAGAGGCTGATATCCATTAACTGTGGACTTGACCAAAACTACATAGCATCATACAAAAGAATGTCAGAGACAGAGGTTAATGATGTGAATAGAGCTATCAATTCAATAGCGCAGCGTTCTATTGAAGTTGTAGACAAGAGCCAGTCCATAGATTCTATTCGGTCAATGGTTGCTAGTCATGATGGGAAAAGGCATATCATCGTGATTATTGATCATATAGGCCTTATTGGATCCAGAGCAAGGAACTCATATGAACGCATGACAGAAATCGCAAAAGAGCTACGCAAAATCAGCCTGGATTATAACTGTACGATTATCGGCTTATGTCAGTTGAACCTGATGCGACAAAGACATTGGGGAAACCGAAATTGTCCATGTTGAGAGATAGCGGAGAAATTGAACAGAGTGCCAGCAAGATTCTGTTCGTGTGGCAGGACGATGATGGATATTCTTTAGTTTTGGAAAAGAATCGAAGTGGCCCAACAGGATATATCCCTATCACTTACAATAAGCAGAATCAAATCATAAGCGAGGTAAAGCCATGAATCAATGGGAAGTATATGAGGTGTTAAAGAGACCTTCTACAGCAGGAATAAAAAAATTAGAGGAAACACATCCAGAAGTAATAAAAGAGGCTCTTATAGAGTTTCTAATCGTATCACAACAAGGAAATCTGAATGAAGAAATGTGTAAATTGTAAATACTTCAATACTCATAGTGAGTATAAAGGACGCATGATGTATTATTGCAATCATATGAGTGCACGAGAATATACAGACAATGATTTCGTATGTTATGGACATCCAGATAATCCCATCATTACACGGGCACCACACTGGTGTCCCTTAAATCGAAAGAAGGTGAAGAATGAAAAAGAAGATGAGTGAGCAGGAGCGCAATACTTTACAAGTGAAGTTAAGAGATTTAGAAGCATTATACGCTGCTGGCTATCGCTTTGCTGCAAGAAACCAGAGCGGTGAGCTGAGAGCCTACAAAGAGGAGCCTTACAAGGAAATCAATTTCTGGTACAATGGTGCTTATGGAAAAGATTACGCTATCACACTTCAACATGATATGTTCGATATGCTGAATTGGAGCAACCAGGAACCAGCTTACATTAAGAATGCAATAGAATTTATCAGGAAGCAATTGGAGGGACGAATAGAGTGATTAAATATCGTGTTTATGCGGAAGACAACAATGAAAATCAAATATCAAAAAGTTATGTGGTTAGAAATCCGTATAGCTTTTTAACAAGGCTATTGGTTCTGTATATAAAAATATGCTGCCTTGACCATTACGGATGCGGCGGTGCTGTTTATGTTGAACCAGTATGGAGTGATGTACAGGAGGAAAAAGAATGAGATATACCACATTAGCTAAAAAGTATAGCGTGGAGATCGATAAAGTAAGGGTGAATGGATATGATGGCTATATTCTGCACGAAGCCAATCTCTTGTTGTTATTCTACACAGCAGAAGAACTGCAACAGTATCTGGAAGAGGTGTATTGATGAAATCAAAGAAAGAGAAGAGGAAGGACAAAGAAATCTGCAAAGACTTCTACAACAAGTGTCGGAACTATCATAGAAACTTGTCCAAGATAGAAGCGAACCGGTTGAAGTATGAGGAAATAATGAACGATATGTATGGTGTGAGCTCAGTTGTAATGAAGGATGTTATCATTGAGAATGCTGGTGACCCAAGCCATGTATGGGATCATTACTTGGTCGAAAAGAAAGATGAGCTTTTATTGGAGAGAGCTGCATTGCTATACGATACAGTGATTGTGAATAAGGTGCTTAATAATATTGCTGATGGTGAAGTAGTCGATATGATAACTGAATGCTATATTGACAGAAACAAAAGGCATGATGATATAGCGTATGACCATAATCGGAGCAAAGGGAAAATGTACCGTGATATGAATGAAGAAATTCTGAAAATTTTGAAATAATGGAACTCAGTTCTACATTTTCCGTGGTATTATGATAGCGTAGAAGTACGGGGGATGAGGTGCAATACTCTTCCTTCTGCTTCACTTTTCTCCCTTACGGTTTACTTACGCGGCATCTTCGGATGCCTGCCGTAATCTACAGGCGATTCCCCCACCCGTATATCGTCTGTAGATTAGGGTAGTAGGTTTCTTGCTTTAGAGATACACCCAAAAGTCAATATCAAAGCAGGGAAGGACCTCATACTAATGAGAAAACCTGCTAGATATATTGGTTGCCCTGGTGGCGGAATAACCAAAAGGAAAAGCGGTAAGGAATCCTAAGCGGACTTACCAGCATAAAAGCTCCTAATGGGGCTTTTTATTTATCGTGATATGTTGTATGCTTTAGATAGAGGTGATAATATAATGGCTATTTTCGTAGATGTTTACTGTCCTTATTGTGGCAAAAACAAGCAAAGTATCAGAGTAGACGGAGAACCAGGTTGTGTATATCACAAAGTATGTGCAGTATGTCGCAAAAAATACAAATTGAAACCTGGTAACGGTACCGTTAAAATCGAAAAGGAAGACTAGAAAAGCACCTAATGAGGTGCTTTTAATTTAGTTTTGTTACATAGATAATGTAATAATATAGATTATAATTTAAAAGTGAGAGGATGTGTGATAAAATGTACTTAAGAAAAAGCAAATTTAAAGGGGATTTTATCATGATATCTGAAAAACTTATTATGCGGTTTGGTGGGGAGAATGATATTGATTTAGAAACATTATCTGTATCGTTAAACGCCACAGTTGATACATTGAAGAATTTATCTAATAATCTGATAAGTGAGAATGATTTTTGTAAATTTAAGGTTTTGAACATACAGAAGGGTAGTTTTGTAATAGATATTGAGCAAATAATGGAAATTGCTCCAACAATTATACCTATGGTACCTACCGTCATACAAGCTTATAAAGAAGTGTTAGAAATAAGAAAATTTCTAAAAGGAAATCCTCCCAAAGAACTCATTAAGAATGATGATGTAACTAAAATAGAAAATAAATACGGCGATATTTATTATGCTAATACAATGACTGTAAATATATACAATAACGATGTTGAAAAAGGAATGGCTACTACAGCAAAAACTGTTTTAAATGATAATGATAGAACAGGTCTATCTTACGAATTTGTTGATGAAAAAGGAAACAAAGATTATTTGGATTTAAATAGGGAAAATCTATCTTATTTATCAATTCCTCAAGATGTAGATAAATTTAATAAAGAGATAGAGGAGAACGAAGTTATAACATGGGTTAAAGTAAATAAACCAGATTTAAATGGAAAGTCGCAATGGGGGCTGACTTTTAATGGTAAAAAGATATCTTGCATCATCAGTGATCAAGATTTTCTAGATAAGGTGCATGACGATGAAATTCCATTTCTGAGTAATACAAAATTATATGTGAAAATGGTAGTAAGATACAAAATTAGAAGATTAGAAAGTGGCGATTCTTCTGAGATAATCAGCAGGAATATTATTAAGGTATTTGAGATACATAATGATTAGCACCTAAAGGGTGCTTTTCTTTTAGCAAGAAAGGAATGATAACGTGATATACATAAACAAGAAAACAGGAGAAAAAGTAAGAGCTGAACAGCTTTCTCCCAAAAACATCATCGCCAGATATGCCAGCGTTACAGTGAAAAGCAAAGAAGGCGCTATAGTAAACATGGAGGCCGGAGATTGGGTTGTGCAAAATGGAACTAAGGTTTATGTCGTACGTAAAGAGATGTTTAATAAGCTGTATAAAAGGGTTGTGCCACATCAGACATTAAAATATGTGGATGCAGATACAGTAGCACCCGGAGCAGAGCCTGTACTCATGCCAGCAACTTAAAACGAAGAAAGGAGAGTGATCTAATGAGCAATAATCTAAACACCTTAATAAACAAGCTGCAGAAGGCATTAAAAGCCAAAGGCAAAGTGTATTGTATCAACAGGTCACAATTCTATTCAGATAAGCACGATTGCATATGTACTAAGTATACAGTATTTACAACATACATAGATGCAGATGGAGAAAAGCAGAAAGATAGCTATTACTTTGATAAAGCATTAGACGTGGTTCAATTCCTCGCTGACTTATTAAGGGATGATAGCTCGTGAAAATAAATGAGAAACAAAAGGCGTTTGTGTTGTATCTATGTAAGGATAACCTTTCACAAACCGATGCTTATATAAAGGCTGGATATAGCCCAAAAGGAGCAAGGGCTGGTGCTGCTCGTCTGTTAACAAACGTTAGCGTCCAAGAATACATGAAAAAGGTCATGAAAAAGGTCGAAGATAAGAAAATCGCCGACATTAAAGAAGTCATGGAGTTTTATACTGCAGTCATGCGTGGAGCTGAAAAGGACCAGTTTGGATTAGATGCAGCCCTGCGAGATAGACTTGACGCCAGCAAGGAACTAGTTAAACGTCTTGAGAAGATTGATGACAAGAATACTGGAGACGAAAAGGTTATGATCATAAATGACATCTAAAGTAGTTAAGCTGAGTGACATTATCATTCCAAAATTTCAACCACTTGTAAATGACCGAGAACATATGCACCAGATACTTACATCGGGACGAGCAGGAACTAAATCGTCAGCAATGGCGATTATGGCAGATTTTCTTTTAGTGTCCGAACCACATTCGGCCGCTGTGATAATGCGTAAGCACCATAACCAATTACGTAAAACTGTGTATAGAGAATGTGAGAGGGCTATTAAGCGCTTGGGTTTAAGCAAAGATTTGTTTAAAATAACTAAAAGCCCCATGCAGATAACCTATAGACCTAATGGCAATACTATATATTTTACTGGTTCTGATTCTATCGATGATACAAAAGGTATGATCGATGCAGAAAATAAAATAAAGCTCGTAGTCCTAGATGAATTAACGGAGTTTTTTGACAAAGGGGAAGGTGCCGATGAAATAGCGAACATAGAAGCTACGTTTGTTCGAGGGAATGATGATTTCTTTCGCATTATGTACTTATTCAATCCACCGAAGAATGAACAGGCGCCAGTTATGAAATGGCTGAGGAGCATGGAAAAACGTTCTGATGCCATCCACGCACATGTTACATACAAAGATGTACCAGTAGCATGGCTTGGGAAAAAACTTATACAATCAGCTGAGGCTATGCTGCAGGCTGATCCAGAAATGTATAAGTGGGTATGGCTAGGTATGTGTACCGGGCTGGCAGAAGTTGTTTACTATATGTTTAAAAAAGACCATGAAATAGAAAAAGCGTCTTATGAGGATTTGATACATATAGGGATTGGCATTGATTATGGTCAGCTGAACGCTACGACGTTCCAGGCGTTTGGGTTAAATCAAAGCAAAATGAGAGTTGAAGGACTGCCAGAATATTATCATTCGGGCCGAGAAAGTGGCCATCAGAAGCCGCCGAGTGAATACGCCAAAGATTTTAAAGAATATTATGAAGAAATCGAACGTTTGACGGGGAAAAGGATAGAAGCTGTGTTCATAGATCCATCTGCACGAGGACTTGCTGAGGAAATCAAACGTATACTGCCGAGAGCTAAAATAAAACCAGCCGAGAATTCTGTGAAACTTGGAATCGAACGGACACAGAAGTTTTTTTCTTTCATGAAGCTATTCATATGCAAGAAACAGAGGCATCTAAAGGAAGAGCTTGGATTGTATAAATACAACAAGGATTTGCTGGATAAAGGCAAAGAAGAAGTAGTGAAGACAAATGACCACTGCTGTGATGCAATGAGATACTACATCATGGGTATGTGGCGCTATCTTAGATTATTGTTACCAGTGACGGAAAGAGGTGATAAATAATGGATTTAAAATCTGATGGAATAAAGGAAAAACTGGGAATCAACATCGCTGTAACGCCAAAAATGAAGCAGGCAATCAGAAGGTGGCAAAAAGCCTATATCAACGAATCAGACTGGCTGAACAAGGATGTTAAAACTTTGAATATAGCCGCATCGGTTGCAAGCGAAATCGCACGACTTGTTACGATCGAGAATACGATTGAGATAAGCGGTTCTGAGCGGGCAGATTTCATAGGGGAACAGCTTAATGGATTTAAAAGCAATAAAAAGAATATCATCGAAATCGCCTGTTCTGTTGGAGGCGTGGTGTTTAAACCATATGTGAGTAATGATAATATACTGCTTGATTTTACATATCAAGATGAAATGCTTCCTTTCCGATTTGATGATAACGGGAAAATCACCGGCATCATATTTCCGTCGTATAAATTTCAAGGTAACAGGAAATATACTAGGTTGGAAATACATGATTACAAGAATGAAAAAAGCTATAGGATTCAGAATAAATGCTTTATGTCAAAAGATGTATCGATTGATACGAACGAGATACGCAATCTTGGAATAGAAGTACCGCTCAGCAGTATAGAAGAATGGACAGATATTGAACCGGATGTGAATATTTCTGGTGTAGACGGGCCATTTTTTTCTTTCTTTAAAATTCCGATTGCAAACAATATAGAGCGTAAAAGCCCCTTGGGTGTATCTGTATATGCAAGGGCCATTGAAGATATCAAAAAAGCAGATATACAAGCATCACGTATGGACTGGGAATTCGAAAACAAAGAAACAGCGATAGAGGTAGATACTTCTATGATCGAGGAAGATATCTACGGAACGAAAATGCTGCCAAAAGGAAAAGAGAGATTGTTCAGAACGTATGACGGGTATACTATTTCCGATACAGGTGCAAAATTATTTAAGCATTTCAGCCCTGAAATTCGTGACGAATCATTTTCGCGAGGACTAGATAAGATACTCAAAAGAATAGAGTATAATTGCGGTCTTGCTTATGGCACGCTGAGCGATCCTCAGAACGTTGATAAAACAGCCGAAGAAATCAAAAGCAGCAAACAGAGGTCTTACCAATTAGTAAAAGACATCCAGGAATCGCTTGAAATCGCTATATCGAATCTGGTGCATGTAATGGATAACATGTGTACAGCTCATGGACTTGTGCCAGATGGTGCTATACAGGAGATTTACAGCTGGGATGATAGTATTATTGTGGATGCTGAAAAAGAGCAGGAGAACGACCGCAAAGACGTTGCAATGGGTGTTATGAGCTTGCTGGAATACAGAATGAAGTGGAAGGGCGAGGATGAGAAAACGGCATTGAAAAACCTTCCACAGCAGGCTGATGTGATGCCATGACACCAAATGACATTGAGCGTTTCGGGTATGGTAATGAGGCGTTTTTCTTAGACTTGGAACAGCGTATTATGTTGGATGTTGTAAGACGTCTAAAAGATGCAAAAGTTATTACACGTACAGCAGACTTTCAACTGAACCGGTTATCCGATTTAGGTTACAGTGACCAAGAAATCAAAGACATGCTGCAGGAAACGCTCAACGCATCAGATGCGTATATAGATTCCATTTACGATAAAGCATTGAAAACAGAATATATAGACAACGAAGCTCTATATAAAGCTGTGGGAAAGTCGTTCATACCTTACGAAAAGAATGCGTTTGTAAGGCAACTTGTAATGGCAGCCAGGAAACAAACAAAAAATGAAATGCGGAACATTACGAAAACGATGGGATTCGTGGTAAACGATAGAAACGGTCAGGTATTCAAGGAGTTGTCGAAGTTTTACAAAGATACTCTCGACGAAGCTATGACAGATATAACCACAGGATCATTTGACTATAACACGACACTCAGAAAAACCGTAAGACAAATGACAAACAGCGGCATCCGCTGGATTGATTACGAATCTGGTCATCACAACAGGATAGTGGTAGCGAGCCGCAGGAGCGTTTTCACTGGCCTCGGAAACCTTGCGGGGCAGATGGCCGAATATAACGCAGAGCAGCTTGGTACCAGCGATTACGAGGTAGCATGGCACGCAAATGCAAGACCAACGCATAGGGCTTGGCATGGCCAGGTATGGAGTCGGGAAGAGCTTGCGACTGTATGTGGGCTTGGCACAGCAGACGGTCTTTTAGGCAATAATTGCTATCACCTATACTATCCATTTATCAAAGGTGTATCAAAACGTAACTGGTCTGATTCTTGGCTGCGGCAGTAAAATGAAAAAGAAGATCAGATTCGTACCTTTGCTGGTAAAGAATATACAGCATATACAGCCACACAACGCCAACGAGTGCTGGAAACGCGCATGCGAGCGCAGCGTGAATCAATAAAATTGCTACAGGATGGAGAAGGTGATGCTTTTGATATCCTGACTATGCAGGCACGATACCGTGCTACGATGGACGAGTATGTGAAATTCTCTGATACAATGGAGCTTCGGCAGCAAAAGGAACGCATTTACATGGATTCACTGGGAACGAGGGGGAGCTATAAAAAGAAAGGTGTATTGACCAAGCAGGAATACGGAGCACTCAATCGATACATAAGCAGTGATTCGTATAAAATTAACGAAAAACTGAGAGATAAACAGCAGCTTACTCCAGAAGAAGACAGTTTTGTAAGATATCTTGATGCAGCATTGAGCAAAACAAAGGCTTACAAAGGAGAAGTGAATAGGTCCCTTTCATTTATGTATGATGAGGATATTGATAAATATATAAGTATGCATAAGGCTGGTTTACCGATAAGGTATAATCAATATATATCAACTACCACTGATTTGATGTATAATGAAGATGGACAAGTCCAGATGCATATAAGTTCTCGATATGGAAAAGATATACGGCAATATAATGGCAACGAAAATGAGATTTTATTTGAGAGAGATGCCGTTTTCATGGTAAAAAAGATACTAGAAAAGGATGGTATATGGGATATCTGGCTGGAGGAAAAGAAGCATGGAAAATAAGGAACATAAAAAGTTTTCTCATCCACGATGGACAGAGCCACTCAAACCAGAAAGATTGTATAAGAGTGATCTCACAGAGGAACAATTCAAAGAAATCCACAAGGATATATTAAAAAATTTAAAGGACGGTATCATCTCACAAGAAGATTACGATGAATTCATGAACAATTAAGCACTCATAAACTGGGTGCTTTTTACAAGGAGAAAAGGATATGAGAAAAATTATGATTACCGCCATGTGCGGTATTTTCTTAGTAGGTTGTGCACAGGTAAATGAAGCAAAAGACGACATGAGCACTTATACAAAAGAAGAAACAAAGTGCATTGAAGGGCATAAAATTTGGATTTACAGAATTGGAAAAAACGGTTCATCAAGTATTACATCACAGATTATCGGAGAATGTAAGGCGGATGAGTGATGTGTCGTCATGCGTATACTTATCATAAAATAGAATATTTTGATAAAAAACTTAATTGCAGGGTTGTGAAATATCACGATACCTGCATTTTTTGTGGACACAGAACACCAGAAAGGACCAGCTATATGAACGATCCGCCTAAACGTAAGCTACCGTATTTCGGACAATATTTATGAGGTGACACCTCTTAAAAAACTGGGGAATCATTATCGTGCGACACACGTAAAACGGGCAATAGGGCGACACCCTTTAAACAGGAGGATTTATGACAGATTTATTAAGATTCAAGCTCAACATCCAGTTATTTGCTGATAATCCAGCAGACCCACCACAGGACCCGCCAGCAGCAGGCCAGAGCAACAAAAATCCAGAACTCGACTATGACAAACTGGCCGAGGCTATCGAGAAGCGCAAGTCAAGAACAGAGGAGGGTGCACTAAAGGGTATTCTTAAGGAAAAAGGAATCACTGGAAGTGAGATGGATGAGGCGTTAAAAGCGTACAAAGAAGCCAAACAGAATAAAGCAAAAGCTGAACAGGAACGTATTGATAACATCATTAAAGAAAATAATGAGTTTAAGAAAGCTAAGCTGATGCAGAACGTTACCAACGAAGCGAAGACGATTGCGAAAGAGCTCGGGGTGCGTGATGATAGATTTGAAAAGTTGATTGCTTTATGCGATCGTAGCAAATTCGCCGACGAAAAAGGAGTCATTGATAAAGAGGCTATCAAAAAAGAAATGGAAATCCAGTTAAAGGATGTTCCAGAATTCAAATCTATGAAAAACATCGTCATTACTAAAGGTAAGGGGTCTGATGTACCACCTGCCATGACAGACGATGAAGAATATCGCCGAAGAAAATACGGCAAAAACAAATATTACCGAGGATAAAGGAGGCATATTAAATGCAATACGGAAATTTAAACGTGGATGAGAAATACAGCTCTTTGGTAGAGCCTAATCTTTATTCAGACAACATCCTGGAGCCAGGCGTTACATATAATGAAGACTTCCAGGGGGACGCAGATAGTGGTCTGGTTAAGGTCTATAAGCAGAAATCAGACGGAGCTACTGACGCAACGACACCAGCGGGTGATTTCGAGGACACGAAGGCAGAAAATGAGCTGATTGATATTCGCTTGAACAACTCATTCCGCAAATCGAAGAAAATTTACAAAGTGCAGGCCGGTGCAGTTTCCTACCCGCTGGCAGACACCACATTTTCCACGGCGTTGAGCGATGTGAAAGAAGGATATCAGGCAGCAGGTGTGGCTTGCTTAACGACGGAAGGCGTACAACTAACGGATACTACCGCTATTACTTCAAAAAATGTGAAATCAGCAGTTTTGAATGCTCGTAAAGCTATCCGTAAAAAGAAAGCAAAAGCTGATGTGGTTTTTGCATCTGTTGATGTGTTTACTGCAATGTTGGAGGCTGCCGGTGACCAGTTTACACCAGCTAAAAACGATGAAATGATTGCTACCGGACAGGTAGGATACTGGCTGGGCATGAAGTGGTACGAGGCAAACGCTATGGAAAACTCTGCAGCTGTCTATTATGACCATGCAGGAGTAAAGCACACTGTAGACCTGACAGGCGTTGATTTTGTTATGTATGATCACCGATTCTTTTCCATCGTAGACAACCTGGAGGAAATGCGCATCATTGATTCCGAAAAATTTGTCGGATCACTTGCACAAATTGAAATCAATGCCGGTTATCGAGTTACGACTGCGGATGGAGTAATTGTAAAAGCAAATAAGGCGCTTGAAACAGATACGCCTACAGAATAAAAAGGAGGTGGCAATATGCCATATACCACCTATGAGTTTTACACAAGGGACTTTTACGGAGATATGATTCCGCAAGAGTCCTTTTCTAAATATGAACTAAAGGCTCGCTTTGAGCTGGATCGCTATACATTTGGAAGAGTTAAGGGGTTACCAATAACAACTGTCATCGAACAATGTATGTGCGAGCTTATGGAGTATCTGTTTGCAAATGACCACAGAGCTAAAGGAAATGGCATATCAAGCGAATCAACAGACGGTCATAGTGTTACGTTTAAGGATGAAAAAACGGTATCTGTTATAAACAAAGAATTACGGCAGATTGTCTCAAAGCATCTGGCAGGCACAGGGCTTATGTATCGAGGTATTACCGCATGTTAGGGTGCAATGAAACCATCACTATTTATCATGCTTTCTTTGATAAAAAGAACAGGTGTGATGTATGGACGGAACAGGTGATTTCTGGCTGTTCGTGGTATTCAAAGCTACAGATTCAGCCAACCGATAAAGGGGTCAAATCAGCTAATGAATTTCGTGTGCGGATACCACTTAAAAATGCCCCTGCAGAGCTTATCATGTCAAAGGGTGACTATGTAGTTAAAGGACACAAACAGCTCCCAGAAATAACGCCAGGCTGTATCACAGAGCAATACGATGAATACTTTATGATTATGTCCTATACAGTAAACAAAGAGTGTGGCGAATATTCTAAGCACATCCGTATTCAAGGGGCTTCTTAACTATGGAAACGCCACGCAACGAACTGATAACCGCGCAAAGTAAAGGCGGTACAGTGAAAGGTACTGTTCATTGGAAACCTGATTTCGGGCCAAGAAAAACAAATGCTTTTTTATTAGCACAAAAGTTTGTTGATAGCGAAGTTTTACGATGCTCAGACCCACTAACTCCACGAATGCACGGTGACTTGATTAAGGCAGGTGCAAGAACCACACGAATCGGAGAAGGTCTTGTTCAGTATGCTGATCCAAAAGCTAGGTATTTATATTATGGCAAGGTGATGGTCGGAAGAGCACCGAAGACCGTGACTGATAAACCTTTAGTTTACGATGGGGCGCCTACAAGAGGAGCGTTTTGGTTCGAGCGTATGAAAGCTAAGGACAAAAAAACAATACTGAGAGGAGCTGGCAAGATTGCAGGAAAATAAAAGCATGATTGAATCTATCAGGGATTACTTTCTCAAATGTCCGATTCTAAAAGACGGCCATCTATACGTCGATTATCTCGATGATACTACAACAGATTATTCTATTGATCCACTCGTTTGCAGTCCAATCGTAAAGAAGTATAGTGACGGCGGTTCATTACGACGATATCAATTCGACTTCATGTCTAGCGAAGTGTATTCGCAAAGCGAGATCGAAAATATTCAGAACAGCGGTTTTTATGAAAGCCTGGCTGAATGGATAGAAATACAGAACAAAAGTAATAACCTGCCTGCGTTTCCGGGCGTTGAAGTTGAGAGCATTGAGGTGTTGTCACCTGGATGCCTGTTCGACGCTGATGGAACGGTGGCGAGGTATCAGATACAAATGGAAATACAATATTTAAAGGAGGCTTAAAATGAGCAAATTAGTAACAAGAGAAAAAAAGGTTGCCTTCATGGGATGCGTTGCAGAAAGTGAAACGACATATAACCGTATGCGCCATTTCACTTCCCTGAGCCGTTCCAGCAACCCGAATGAATATTCGCGTAAATACGTGGATGAAGCAGGGGAGAATACGGACGTTACTGGATATGCACCATCTATCGCATATGCATTCGATCAGTATATTGATGATCCCGTACATGATGAAATTATTGCGATTTCTGATGGGGAAAAGGTCGGCGATGATGCTATTCGTACTATTATCAATATCGATTTTACAAAGCCAGGGAAGACGGAGGGAAGCTTCTTCGCAATCAAACGTGACTATGCAATCATCCCGGATTCTGACGGGGATGACGAGAATACATATACGTATTCTGGAAACTTTAAATCGAAATCTGATAAAGAGGAGATTGAGGTTACAACAAAAGATAATTGGGCTACATGCGAAATTGTAGAACCAACACCAGAAAATAAAGGTTCCGATATTTAAGTCGGAGCCTTTTCTAAAAAAAGGAGTGAGCCTATGAGCCAGAATTATAACGTACCAGTTTGGAAGATAAATGGTCTAACTTTGGAATTTGATTTTGATGATGCCGATACAATGGATAGATACATCAATGCAATGAAGCAACTTGAAAGAGATGCGAGAAAAGTTGTTACAGAGGGAACACGATCTGATGAAATCAGATCCTACTGTGAAATTTTTGATGCTGTATATGATAATATTTTTGGAAAAGGGACAGCAGAAAAGATATTCGCAGGTCGGAAGAATGTGCATCTTTATGACAGTGTGTATGATGATTTTTTAGAGTTTGTAAAACGATGCCGCCAAAAATCACAAAGGGAGTTCAACGATCGCATTCAAAAGTATTCAGGAAAACGTAAACCCTATAAAGGAAAGAAACGCACTAACTAATGTTTAATGCTTTGATTGAAGAATACCCTGAGGAAATCATGGTACACGGAAAGTTGTATCAGATTGATTCTGATTTTAGAAGGTGGATTGGCCTGAATGAGGCTTTAATGGATGCTGAAATGACAGATGAAGAGAGAGTTTTGCTTATCATTGATCTTTTTGTAAACGATGCGCCCGAAGACATAGCAGAAGCGGTTGAGAGTATAGTGCTATTTCTTCAGGGAAACGTCCTAAATACCGAGAAAAAAAGCAGTGGTGATGTAAAGAAAAACTCTCTGTATGTGTTTTCATTTACCTATGATCAAGATTACATTATTGGCGCTTTTCTCGAATATTACAATATCGATCTCCTTAATTTTGGATATATGCATTGGTGGCACTTTAACGCACTTTTGAATGCACTTAATGAAGAAAGCGAATTAAAGAAACGGGTAATGTACCGGAGTATAAGGTTATCAGATATACCTGACAAGAAAGAGCGTAATCGTATTCGCGAGATTCAACGTAAGATTGCTATTCCTGCGGCTGAAATGTCAGAAGAAGACATAGCGAGTGTGTTCTGATGAATAAGGTTAAACCGGCACCATATACAACAAAATGGTACATGTGCCCGATATGCGGAAAAAGACTGGTGCAATTCGACAACACAACGAAATGTGAAGGTATATATTTACAGTGTAAACGTTGCAGAGAAATAGTAGAAATAAAAATTAAGTAATGCACTAAGAGAGCCATTGAGCCTTGCATACACAAATTCATTGAGAAGAGGTGTTATGTATGGCCGTAGATGGCTCTTTAAAATTTGATACAAAGATAGACTCGTCTGGATTTGATACAGGAGTAAAGAAAATAAGTGGACTGGCAGCAAAAGGTGTTGCTGCCGTTGGAACTGCATTAGCCGGCGCCAGTGCCTATGCTATAAAAGTGGGGGCTGACTTTGAAGAAGGCATGTCAAAGGTAGCTGCCATATCAGGCACATCGGGAAAAGAACTGGAAGCCTTAACTGAAAAAGCCAAAGAGATGGGAGCTAAGACTAAATTCAGTGCTACGGAATCAGCCGAAGCAATGCAATATATGGCAATGGCAGGCTGGAAATCCGCCGATATGATTTCCGGTATTGATGGAATAATGAATCTTGCTGCAGCATCCGGTGAGGACCTTGCAAGCGTGTCTGATATCGTAACAGATGCCTTGACTGCATTTGGCTTGCAGGCCAAAGATTCTGCACACTTCGTGGATGTTCTGGCGGCTGCTTCTTCCAACAGTAATACCAATGTGTCAATGATGGGTGCAACCTTTAAATATGCAGCTCCTCTAGCAGGTGTCTTAAAATACTCTGTCGAGGATGTTGCCACAGCGATTGGCCTTATGGCTAACGCCGGAATCAAAGGGGAGCAAGCCGGTACATCGTTGAGATCCATGTTCACCCGATTGGCTAAACCACCAAAAGAATGTGCTGAGGCTATGGACACGCTAGGAATTAGCATAAAAAATTCCGATGGTTCAGCCAAACCTCTAAATCAAACGCTGCAGGATATGCGGCAGAAATTCAGTAAGTTATCAGATACTCAGAAAACACAGTATGCATCAGCTATCGCAGGGACGGAAGCTATGTCTGGATTATTAGCTATTGTCAATGCAAGTGATACTGACTTTGATAAATTGACAAAAGCTATCAATGGAGCAGATGGCTCTGCCGAAAAAATGGCCAAGACCATGAATGATAACCTAAAGGGCAAAGTAACCATTTTAGGAAGCTCTCTGGAAGGCTTAGGCATACAGGCATATGAGAAGTTTGAAAAGCCTATGAAAAAGGCTGTGGATGGGGCGATAACGAAGGTAGAGGGATTGTCCAGGGAAATGTCTTCGGGCAAGCTATCTAAATCAATGGATAAATGCGCCGAAGGTATTGCAACGGTAGCAGATAAAGCACTTGACCTTGCTACCGACGCAATCCCTGTCATGATAAACGGATTTGCTTTTATTGTTGATCACGGAAAAGAAGTCGTTACCGTGACGTCAGCTATCGCAGCTGGTTTGCTTTATTATTCAAATCAACAGAAAATGGCCAATGCAATTACTCTAGCAACTGCAGCAGCACAAAAAGCATACACATTAGGAACTTGGGCTATGGAGACAGCTACGGCATTGCTTACAGGTAAAATAACACTGCAGACAGCTGCACAAGAAGCATTAGCAATAGCCCAACTTGCAAGTCCACAAGGCTTACTGACGGCCGCTATTGTGGCAGGTGCCGCGGCAATAGGAGCATATATCGTAATGTCCATAAAGTCAAGAGACGCAACGGACGAAAACAGTGTTGCCACAAGAAAACTTGTGGATGATTATGAGGAATTGAATGATACATTAGAGGCAAACAAAGAAGCTAGAAAAGAAGCACTCGAAAATTCAAAAGCCGAAGCTGGCAGTGCTGAAATCATGTCTCAGAAACTTGAAGAATTAAGCAAAAAAGAAAATAAATCAAATGCTGAAAAGAAGCAGATGCAGTACTATGTGGATGAACTGAACAAAATTGTTCCGGATTTGAATTTAAAGTACGATGCCGAAAAAGATGCTTTGAATAAATCCACAGATGCCATAAGGTCAAACATAAAAGCTCAAAAGGACTTGGCTATAGCGAAAGCCTATCAAGAGAATATGGCCGCTATTGCTAAAGACATGGCTGATGCACAAATGAAGCTCGATGAGGCTACACAGCAAAATACAAAAAATGAAATTGCGCTTAAAGAGGCAAAAGAAGCAACAGAAAAAGCATATCAGAAATATATTGAAACTGGTGAAAAAGCTGGAAGTAAAGAAATGGAAGCATGGGCAAATGCAACTATAGCTTATAAAAACGCTCAAGAAAATTGCAATAAATCTCAAAAAACAGTTGATGATTTAAAAAATAAAATGAGTGATTTGAATAAGGAATATGACAAGACAGACCAATATGCACAAAAGTCTTTAAATTCAGCAGATTTGGAAAAGAAACTTTCTGAACTAACAGACCTTGCCAAAAAGAAAGGAAAAGAAATTCCAAAAGAAATAGCAAATTCTATCAGAGAAGGAACCTACGCTGTTCCTGAATCTGTTAATGAAATGAAGTCACTCATTAAATATGATGATATGCTCAAAAATGCAAAAGAAAACGGCATTGAGCTCCTAAAAAGCCTTACTGATGGGATAGCAAGTGGAAATCTAAAGCCATCTGAAGCAGTGAAACAAATGCAGAATCTGATCTCCTTCAGCGATGTATTAAAAAAGGCTGAGCAAGCCGGTGTTGATATCCCTGAAAAAATGAAACAGAAGATTGCGGAAGGAAAGTTGAAGCCCAAAGAAGCTGCAGATCAAGTCCAGACGCTTATCGACTTCAGCAATGCATTAAAAAAAGCCGATATAGCAGGTGAAGAAATACCGGAATCTATCAAAAATAAGATCCTTGAAGGGAAATTGAAGCCGGAAGATGCAGTAAATCAGATGCAAGCACTTATCAGCTTCAATGATATGCTGGCTGAAGCTGGAATGGCTGGTCAGACAGTACCCGAAAATATTCAAAAAGCAGTATTGGAAAGAAAGCTTTCTCCTGCCGAAGCTGTAGCTGAGATGAATCGGCTACTCATCAAGAAAGCAGATACTCTGGGACCTGAATTATATAAATCAGGTGTGAGTGGATCTGAACGATTTACATCCGGAGTGAATGCTGGAAAAGATAAAGCACACAATGCTGGTTACTTTTTAGGAAAAGGTGTTGCAGACGGGACGAGCGCTGCAAGTGACGAATTATGGTCTGCCGGTATCAATATTGCAAATACTTTGCTGAGTGCAGTCACAAGCAAACAGGGGCTGGATGAACATTCACCGTCTAATAAAGGTGTAAAGATAGGAAAATTCGCAGTCCAAGGTGTCGTCAATGGTGTAAATTCATCTGCTAAGGGTGCAGCAGCATCTATGGTACATCTCGCGCAGATGATGTCACAAACTGCCAAAACAAACAAAAGTTTCGATTTTGAAAACATCGGCAAAAATATGATCACAAGTTATACGAATGGTGTAAATGCTAGTGAGAAAAAAGCAGTATCATCTGTAACAGATATCGTGAATAAGACGGTAGCTACGCTTGTGAAACAGAATCCAAAAGCAAAGGCGGAATTTCAGAATGCCGGAAAAGAACTAATAAGCACCTACAGTAATGCTATAAAAACACAGACAGATGCATCTATCAAATCTGTAACAGCATCTATAAATAAATTTGCGCAACAGGCCCAGTCACAATACGATGAACTGGTCAATAAGCGGAAAGCTCTCGCGCAGACATTGGATGGAAATGACCGTTTATTAACGAAAGACGATAGTGGAAATACATTACTTACCGATCTCTCAAAAAGTAAGAATGAAATACAGGCGTATGGCAAGAATCTGGAAGCTCTGAAAAAGACAATGCCTAAAGCTCTGATGGAGGAGATCACTTCCATGTCATTTGAAGATGGAAAAGCGTACACTGATGCTTTGATGAAAATGTCAAAAAAAGAAAGAGATACCTATGTGAAGACATGGACAGAGCGTGAAAAAGCTATCAAATCAGTTTCGGATAAATTTTACGCCGATCAGATCAAATCCGTGCAGACTAAATTCAATGACGACATCTCTAAGATCTTGGAACAAACAGCAAATAAGACAACGAGTATCGGACAGCAGACGGTGAACGGCATGGTCAAGGGGATGTTATCAAAACAGAAAGAACTCAAGGGTGCATCCAAAACCCTTGCAGATGCAATTCTGAAGCAGTTTAAAAAGACATAGGGAATCCATTCTCCGTCTAAAGCTTTTGAAGAAGAATCAGAACATATTCCTGAGGGTGCTATTAAAGGTATTGAAAATAAGAAAAAACCATTGCTTACATCTGTAGGTAACATAGCAAAAGAGATGGTGGATTCATTCAAAGATATCGACATGGATAAGACTTTGGCTGGTTTGCGGTCTGCGATAGTTGCACAACAGAGTAGAATGATGGCAATCGTGGATATTCAATCGCATATGGATATCAATCGAACAAGAGGGAATGAACGATCTTCCTCAAATATTACCAATTATAATCAAAATCTTACATTCGTTGGGAATGGTCCTGTCAAACCTAGCGAAGCGTCCAGAGAAATGAGAGACGCAGTAAGAAGGATGGAGTGGAGCAAATGAGAAGATATATATACAAGAATTCTTTAGGACGAGAGATCGAATTTTCTGTGGATACAGGGTTTCGACTGACAAATATAGAAGGCTTATCGGCTTTAGATATTGCAATCACAGAGGTGTCAGGCTCATCACAAATTGGGGCATCGGCGGCAAGCAGTAAGATCGAGACAAAAGATATCACGATCGAAGGCGATTTTGCAGAGTCGTATCAGCATAGAAGGAATCTGATCGATACGGTCATGCCATGCATTGCTGCCAAACTCCGATTCATAGACACGGACAAAGGTCTAGATCTTTTTCTTGATGGCGAGCCAAAGAGAACGCCAGATATATCGAATGATGTCGGTTATCAACAATTCCAATTCGTTTTTCATGTTTACTACCCTGTTTGGCAATCTACTGAAGATAAGGTGACTTCGTTTATAGGGTATGATGCACGATTCTGTTTCCCAATGAGTTTTTCTAATGTGAAGCCTTGGAAGATATCTCAACAGCGTCTCGCTGTTATAAAGAATGTGATAAACGACGGTTCACTAGTCACAGGTTTTGCTGCAAGATTCAGGGCTATCACTGCTGTAATCTCTCCCGAACTCCTGAACATAAAGACTCAGGAAGTCATCCGTTTTAAAAAAGGGTTTATACTGAATCCGGATGATCTATTGTATGTCAGCACATATGATAATCAGAAAAAAGTAATACTGACCAAGGCATCTACAGGAAAATCGGAAAACGGCTTTAAGTATCTTGCTGATGAGACTGTTTTCTGGCAGTTGCAACCTGGAGACAATCCAATAAAATATGGCGCCGCCAATAATCACGAAGGGCTTGAAGTGATGATCATGTTTAAAACGGCTTTTGTAGGTGTCTGATGGTATATCATATCTATAATACTCAAAATGAACGTATCGGTATATTGCAGAATTACAGTAGCATACAATGGATGCCAAGATATGACGAAACAGGTACTTTTGAAATACATGTTCTGGATACGAAAGAAAATATACAGCTCCTTCAAATAGGAAATAGATTGATCAGGCAGGATGACGGTACGATAGGATTCATCGAATATACTTACAGCAAGGATCGGGAACTTGAAATCAGAGGCCACATGGATAATCTCAATAACAGGATCAATCGCTCGACGGTGCAGTTAAAAAAAGTGCTGGAGGGGCTTTATGATCTTGTGAATAAGAATAAGAGAAAACTCCCTATCACGACTGCAGGCATCGTGTTGCCGGATACTACGATCGATCAGCAGACAACATGGCAAGAAATCCGTAAAACGTTCAGTGAAATATGTAAGAAGACAGGGTATGGGTACAGGATGGTGAAGGATGGAGATGAGTTCAATGTCATCCAACTTTATAGATGTAAAGAGAATGAAGATATACTGTTTTCGGAGGAATTGAATAATGTGATTGCTGAATCATATCTGCAGAATATGAGTGATTATAAAAATTTTGCATATGTAGCTGGCGAAGGAGAAGGAAATGCGAGAACGGTTGTAGAGGTCGATCAGACGGACGGTGGAGAACGCTTCGAGGTATTCGTTGATGCAAAGGATCTGCAAAAAGTATGGCTTGATGAATCGGGAACAGAACATAGGCTCACAGACACTGAGTATGATGAACAATTACGCCAGCGTGGAATAAATGTGTTGAAAGAACATCCGAAGATTGAAGAGTTCCAGTGTGAGATTGATCTTACCAATGAGAGTTATATCTATAAAATAGATTACCAGCTTGGAGATATTGTAAAAATAAAATCACAAAAGTATGGATTCATAAAATTATTCCGCCTGACGGGATTGGATGAAGTGGATGAAGGCGGCCTGAAATTGACAGGTATGCTTACCGCTTATGTAAAGAAAGGATGATTTAATGGCAGAGAGAGCTTTCCCTCATGATGATACAGAGTATCTTGCTGATGATCTTCGAATGTGGTTTATTGGCCGTACCTGTGGAGTGATCAATGCAACGAGAGAAGATTTTATAACATGGCCATCTGGTGGTATGCAGATAACAGTTGGTGAGGGGTATGCATACATAAAGACTGGAACAGGGACAAGAGGTGGTGTAGTGTATGGAAATACATCACCGATCACATTTGATTTGGATGCAGCAGATAGTGTGCTCGACAGGATAGACGCAATCGTCCTACGATATGATAAAGAATCAAATAGTACGAAGCTTTTATTGAAAAAGGGGGTACCAGCAAGTAATCCAGTAGGTTATTGGCCTGATAGAAGTATAGTAGGCTATGAACTCGTACTCAAGTATATCCATGTCGATCATGGTATAGGAAGTATCACAGAGGAATCGATAAAGGATGTGATCTTAGATGAAACTTTGTGTGGTCTAGCTTCTGATACATTATCAAGGATTCCTACACAGCAGTTTCAGAATGCATTTGATGCATGGTTTGAGCATGTGAAAGGACAGTTAACAGAAGATACCGCCGGTAATCTACAATACCAGATTGATACAAAATCCAGAATATGTGATGGTACAGGAGCATTGATAGAAAATGGGGTGATGACACCGAATACAAATATTCTGGTCAATAGTGATTTTGTAAGTGGTTTGGTAAACCAAAAAGGATTACTGTCATATGAAGTGGGCAATAAGTTAGAATATACTATTGATATGTGGCGATCTTATAATGTGAAAGTAGAAATAATCCGTCCTGAAGGTGGGATCACAATCACGAACAATGATACAGTAGCGCATGGATTCCGGCAACAAATGAATATCATAAACAGGACTGCTACTTTGATGATAGAAGTAGGAGAGGTAAGCGGAAGAGTGACCACAAACGGCACAAAGGTATTAAAGCAGGGTATCAATATTTTTAAAATGGATAATATGCAGGATGATAATATAAGCATAATTCTTAATGGTGGGACAAAAATCAATTTAAAGCGAATCAAACTAGAGTTAGGCAACTATTATACAGGAATGCAATACTGGGATAGAACAATTGAAGAACTAAAATGTAGAAAACGGTTAATAATCAAAACCGTGAGCATCATGGCATATCAGATCACAAGCAATAAGGCATATTTCATGTTAGATTATGAGCCAATGGAGAAAACACCAACATGCTCTCTTTCAAATGCCATCATTAGAAATAAAGCAGGATCAAATTTGACAATGACTGATAGTATTGAAGTCAATTCAGTAAGTGACCGTAGAGCGATATTGATTGCAAATTTCAATACCAACATATCGAGTGAAACTATGCTGAGATTATCTGCAAATGTAACATTAGATGCGTATGATTATTAGAAAATAGGTAATCCAATATCTCGCATGGGCGTGCGTTAAACGCCCTTTTATTATGCCAGAATGGCGGAAAGAGATGAGGTATATGAAACATATGGATAAAGTATTCAACTCTGTAGTAGCTGTAATAGCTACGATCTTCACATATCTGTTCGGAGGCTGGGACACAGCTATTGTCGTACTGATTACCTTCATGGTAATGGATTACATCACAGGCGTGCTTTATGCCTGGAACACGAAAACTGTATCTAGTGAGGTCGGTCTGAAAGGATTATCGAAAAAGTTTCTGATTATCCTTATTCTGATCGGTGCTGTAGCATTAGACCGATTGATGAGTAACGGAACATGGGTATTCCGTACATTGGTATGTTATTTCTACATCGCGAATGAAGGCATCAGCTTGTTAGAAAATGCAGGGAATCTAGGTCTGCCAGTACCGGAAAAATTAAAAGCTGCATTAGCGCAGTTAAGAGACAAAGAAAGCGAGGATGAAGAATAATGAATATCACAAAAATGTTAGCACCAGTAATCTATAGCGGAGCAAGAAGTGGCATTAAGAGGACGAAAAATGGCGGTGTCACTATCCATAACACGGATAACTTTAAGGCAGGAGCTGGAGCTAAGAACCACGGAACGTATCTACAGAACAGCGGATCCACGGTGCAGGCTTCCTGGCATTATGCTGTGGACGATGGAATGATCACACAGTCAATCCCGGATAACGAAGTAGCATGGCATGCAGGGGACGGATATGGAAATGGTAACATGACAACCATTGCGATCGAGATTTGTGTCAATCCGGATAGTAATCTGGAGAAAGCCACTGATAACGCTGCATGGCTGGCTGCGAAGCTGCTGAAAGCACAAGGTCTTGATCACCAGAGCTTGTACCAGCATCACGACTGGTCTGGCAAAAACTGTCCTAGCCAGATTCGTGCCAATAAGCCATACAGCTGGGCGAAATTTGTCAGTAAGGTAAAAGGATATATGCAGCAGGACAACGCTTCTAGCAAGCCGAAACCAGACCAGATACTGAATAAAGGGGATAAGTTTATTTTCCCGGATGTCTACCAGGTATCCAAGGTATCAGCATCTCGTGATGCGGTAATTTGCTATGCCCTGACTGGCACTCCTGTGGCCGAGTACCATTGGCTGGATGCAGCAGTATGCGAAGAGGTTACAAAAGGCGGTAAGAAATCCGGCGATCAGGTGCTGCAGCCGGGCGAGTATGTGAAAATCAAAGGCACATACACTGTCCTAGACAATGATCCGGAAACTGATTCTGTATATGCTAAAGTCGGACGCAGAAAAATGTGGATTTATGCAAAGCCGCTGCGTGAAGTCTAATGTATGAAAAAGCCCTACATCTCTTAACTGAGAGGTAGGGTGTTTTTTTGTATGCACCATATCGTATTAAATACTTAATTTTTTAATTAGTGCATCCTGCAAGGTTTGTGAATAATAGCTGTCGTTAAGTGAAATTGCTATTCTTCAATCTTACTATTTGGTTGGGGAATCTTAGGCGTAGTATACCAGTTGATTGGAAAACCCAAGCTATTTAATATTAAATTTATATCGATGGTTTTTAATCTTAATCGTAGATAATTAGTTCTTCTTAACAGTGTGTTATGAAGTAATGCATATTGATTTTTGGATAACAAAGTCTGCATTACTATAAAAACATTATAGACATCTTGCTTAATAGAATCATTTGAAATAGAGTATTTATCATGCAATTCCGATAAATATCGAACGTGTCCTTTGCAATTGAACCCTAGTAGCTTATTGTTATGTGCGACAATATTTCTTAAATCGATCACATTTTCAATGTAAGAAATCAAGTTACTTGAAGTCAGTTGTATGGAATCAAGTTCTAAATTATCAATTAAGAAAAGACTGAAATCCTTAGCGATAACATTTTTCAAAGCATCATCCAAGTATTTATAAAAGTATAGTAATTGACCAAAATTCATGTAATTTGTCAGTATCCAAAAGGGAACATCACCATGCCTATGTATGTAGTGATTTATAGGATTATTTGGTATGTGTTTATATTTGTTAATAATGTTTGACAGTGACGAAATGGTTTTAGTAACTTGTAATATATCATTACTATTATAGTTTGATGCGATTAGATATGCATACTTTTCGTCTTGATATTTTTCGGAAAAACGATAAGCAAGTATGGATTTAAAATGTTTTTCAGCTTCAAGTATGCTTTTGAAAAAAATAGATTTGATCTCCTTATCATAATAATGAACTTGAGTAATTTCGTCGAAATTAGTTCCAGGTATAAATCTATCATCATTGGTCATGAAGAATTTAGCATAGCAATTTATGACATTATAATAGTTGTTGTTTAGAAGAAATTTTTTTGATTTCTCCTTATTGCTGAAATTCAAGCCGCGCGATAATAATAATTCATATTGTTCATCAATAGTCTTAAACGGTTTCATGATAATCTATCTCCTTAATCAAAGAAAAAACCTACCACATCAGAATGGTAGGTTTTCCGCAATAGCCCCCGTAGGGTTACTACCGCTTCTTCGTATTCATATTCTATAACTTTTAATTTGAATTGTCAAGAAAAAAGGATCACTCTTAATAAGTGATCCCCGCAATAGCCCCCGTAGGGTTACTACCGCTATACCTTATTATATAGGTGAATCAGATTTTTTATTCAGAATTTTGCATTTTTCTATTGAGATATGGATTATGCGCAATTATAGGCCATAACGCCTATGTGAAAAGTGTGCACGTAACTACTCTCCACACCAGAGAGTAGCCTTTTTATTACTTAGAACGTTAGCCATATTATATTATCCGTTATGCCACATGAAAATCCATACTTCTCTTAATTGAGAGGTAGGGATATTTTTCTATATCATTTTTTAGATTTGCCTTTAGGCTTTAAAGGAGTTTTACTAGATTCGCTATAGGGGTGGTTACCATATTTATCTAATGATTTAAATGCATTAATTGCAAAAGGTACCCACTGATTAAAATGTAGAATAGGAGCGCGTCGCAATTCTGCAATAGCTGCTATACTAAGGCTTTGAGAATCCACTTTAGGAGCCAAAGGATGCTTATTTAATTCTTCGTTTAGGTATAAATGCTGATTATCATCTCTTAAACAATTAGGATCAAAGCTTTTTATATTCTCAGAGATGAGTTGTTGGTTAATCATATTGTTAAGTATATCAATTATAATTTGCATAGGCAGATGATAGATTTGGCTTATACTTAATATAGATCCTATAAAACTAGTTTTTATTAGAATTGGAATATCTTTACTGTAATGATTGTCAGATTTAGTATATAATTCGTCCTCTTTTATTGATTGAATATACTGAGCACCAATCAATTGCGCAAGTCCAGTAATCGAAGATTGAATAGCAGCCATTTGGTCCATATTAATTTTTACTTTATTTTCTTTTAGTGTTTTTTGAATAAAATCAGGAGCGAAATTTCTTATTTTTCCCACTAGATCTATTGTTTTGCTCATGGTTTGCCTTGTTATAGCTGGTTTCCAATAAAAAGAATTACCATCAAATGCACCTAATCTTGCTGAGTCATTAATGAAATTATCTAAGTTGACAGCTTGAGAAAAATCAATATCTACATTGATTTGTGGTTGAGCTGTACCATCATTTTTATCATCTTCGCAAATAGTAATTCCTAATAAATCACAGGGTTTATTAGGAACTGCTATAATACGATTAGCTTTTTGTACCATTTTTCTTACGGTAGTATCGACATTATTAAGATTCGCGAGTGGGGGTGTTATCATTTCAATATTTGTTCCATCCATCTCTGTTTTAAAATAAGAGGAATATATATCTTTTGAATTATCTATTTTGGAAACTTTACTTTTAAGCATTTGAAATTCAAAGCCAATGAGACGTTGCACCACTTTATTTTTTATGTTATTAGATTCTGAATTGTAGTTGCTTATAGAAATATCGGCGTCTTTTTCTAATTTCGATTCATTATTTACAGGATATCCTTTTAATTGCATTGTTGGTTTTACAATCCCTTGCCGTTGCTGCACGACATGCCCCAGCTCATGCTTCAAATGCTTCTCTTGCCCTGAACCTAAATACACATCATTCCCATATGCATAAGCAAGCGCTCCAAACTCCTTCGGTTTATCACTAGCATAATGTATTTTTACATCAGCAAATGATATTCCGGATTCCTTTTCTATGGAGGCCACTCTTGGATCGGGATGCGGTTCTTCTTTCTTCTGTATAACCTTTTTCTTGTTTGCGAACATGATATCACCTCATTTAAACATTAACAAATTTAATGGATATGTAAATAGGTTAGGGATAAACGGTATTGGTAAGGGACGAACGGTATGTTTATTGCAATATATGTGTTTATAATGGATACGTTGCAGCCCATTAAAAAATAGAAAAAATACCTAGGCAGTATTTGCGGCACTTGACCACCCTTGAGTGGTCTTTTTTAGTAGCTGATATAAAATTGATTTAAGATAAATAAAACTTAATTATATAATAAATCTTTGAAATCATAAAGGATAATTCGGTAACTTGACAGAAAATTTTATATTATTGAATAATTCATGTTTTAAAATAAAACAATCAAATTATAAGATATTGAACATTTATGACCATTTGTAATGTATACTTTATATAGGAATACTGAGGAGGGAACAATATGAAAAATTATATTGAATCAATCTCTTCTAGTGTGATAACTTTACACATATAGGCCTTCTCTGTTACGCTCGTATATAATAATAAAAAAGGAGATTAAATTTATGAAAAAAATAATTCCCCTTGTTATGAGCTTTATGCTTTCATTTTCTATGGCAGCGCCAGTTATAGCTAAAGATAAAGATGAAATCATAAATTTATCTAATGGGACCGAAATGACCACAGAGAATATCGTTTCTGATCAAAACTTAAAAAGCACAGAGATTTTCTATATGGAAGATGGCGATAAAAAGATACCTTATAAACAAGAAGTATATGAGGTGGATGTGCCAATTCAAAAAAATATGAGAACTGGTGTAACAAGCCATAAAAAAGTAGCTATGGCTGTTATAACAGAAGGTACTGAAGCAGAAGGACCTACTACGAGAGGTTCGGGTTCAAAGAAAGAAGAGGGTTGGGATAGATCAGCTAGTTTTCATTTCTACGCAAGTTTATATTATAATACAAGGAGTGAATCTAATGGAGCTACATCCTATTGTCTTACAAGATTAACAGGAGATGCGGTAAGAGTTGATTCAAGTGTCAGTTTGACATCTTATTCTTTGAATTACGGACAAACAGGTATAAAATCTGGAACAACTGGCGGTGTTACACAAAGAAATTCTAAAACTATAAGTGGAAGCTCATTTGATTTTAAACAAGATCATGGCTGGTATTATGTTTATGAATGGCAAAGTTGGTATGATTTTTCTATAGGGCAGACACAATATTATACGCTCAAAAGAGGAAGTTCCACTTGGTCTGGGATGTTCCAATTGAATTTATAGAATAAATGTTATGCTTTTTCCGAAAAGAGAATTGTGTCTTACTCAATCTTTAAGAGCCCAATCTGAAATTAGAAAAATTTTAAATGAGAATGGTATAAAATATGATGTAACAACTATTGATCGTAATAATATAATGTCTAATTTGAGTTTTAGTAGAGGCTATAGATCATCAGTTATATATAAGTTTGCTGTTTCAAAAAAAGATTATGATAAGGCACTTAATTTAATAAGGCATATTAGATTAAATGATTGATAATTCCGCAAAGGATGTGTACTACCACATCCTTTCTTATGCATTGAGCTATTTTATATAAAAGGGGGCGGTAAGTTATAGATCCCTCTATCTAGCATTTCAAATGTACGCTTTTTGTACTTTAGAAAATGTTATACGAAATATCTGATATCCTTTTTTCGGACTTTAGAATAATGAAATTCGTCGGCTGTTGTATGAGAGTGAAATGTTTCCATTTAGCTGCATCCTGGAAATAGACATAGTACAGAACGCTGTACGAAATTCGTACGGCGTTTTATAACTTGGGGACTTAAAGTCCCTCTGTGTCAGAGTATTTCCCATTCGTCAACCATGTTGAATGGGAAAATTATTATTTGTCAGTATAAAGAACTACGGACGAAATTCGTACGCAGTTACTCTGATACTCATAAAAAATACATTAACAGTTAACTTGTCATCATGATGAACGTGTTGCATTATCACTATTCAGCAAACAGGGTGAATGGAAAAAGGTTAGCATGAAACGATTCTTATGACGAAAAAATGACGAAAAAATTTAAAAAAGTGTGTTCTGTGTGTAATGGATGATAGTGTATGACAGCTATTTATCGTATATGAATACGTATGAATGGTTAAAAGTTGTACGATTCCGACCGGGACCACCATTTGACGAAATGTAACCACTCAGAAATGAGTGGTTTTTTCTTATGATATAAGCGGAGGGAAGGGGAAACACCGGAATTTGACCTCCGGTATTTACCATGCTGCTCCATCATCAGCGGAGAAACCCGGATGAAACGGGAAAATACCTACCAGTTTTCAAGCTTCCTTCCTCCAGATCTTCAACCGGCGGGGGCAAGACGTAGGAATATGCGATAGCAGGATTTTTATTAGTATGTAAATGATGGGATAGAATTCCTTATCATATGAAAATAAATGTAGCTTCAGTATTCATAAAACGACCATACTATACAAATAACTGCACTGTAATGCAAAGCATACATATATACTAGGAAATTTTTCGCGAATTCCTCATACGAAAAGCCTGATTTTTCTATGGAAACAGGGAAGAAAACAAGCTCTCACATTGATAAACACTTGGGAAACGTATATAATGTACTTAACAATTACAATTGCAGGTTGCATTAGCCCAACAGTACACTTCATTCTTTCATGGTTCTGTTATTCTGGCGATGATGGCTCCTATATTCCTGCGGTAAAGCACTCACATGAAAGAAGGTATAATATGAAAAAGGGCTGGCTGTACTCCCTGCTTGGAATCTTCCTCTGTCTGCTGACACTTGGCGGCGTCACTATCAATTCCATCTATCGTATCCAACGACACGGCAGTCTGATAAATTATACCGGTATTGTGCGTGGTGCATCTCAAAAGCTAATTAAAATGGAGCTGAATGATATACAGGGGGATGACCTGATTCTTTATATTGATGAAATTTTGGACAGTCTTACGGAAGGAAGCGGCGTCTATGATCTTCCACTGCCCGATGATGAAAACTATCAAAGCAAATTAGGCAAGACAAAAGAAGCCTGGGAACAGATAAAAAAGCAGATTTATATCACTAGAAAAGACTCCGGCAATATGGCAGCAAAAAATCAGCTGCTGCAGGATAGTGAGCAATTCTTTAATACTACTAATGATATGGTATTTGCGGCGGAATCCTTTACAAATCAACATGCAAGGCGGTTAATGCTGCTGGATATCATCATGTTTGTATGTGTGCTGGCCTTATGGATTTTTATTTTTATTACGAATATCCGAAAGATTCTGCGGCTGGAAACCTCCAATCGTGAATTGAAGGATACAGCAGGTAGAGACTCACTGACAAGGGCCTATACACTGGAATATTTTATTTCACAGGCACAGGAATTGATGAAGCAGCAGACTGAGTTGAACTATGCTCTCTTTTATGTGGATTTCTCAGATTTTAAATATATCAATGATGTTTTCGGTTATGCAAGAGGAGATGACATGCTGCGGCAGTATGCGGCCTTATTGATTGAAGATAAGAAAGCCTATGAGCTAGTTGGAAGGATCAATGCAGATAATTTTATTATTTTACGGCATTATGAAAACAGAACAGAGCTGACAAAAAGGCAATCTGCTGTAGATGCCAGGATTCGCGAATATATGCGCTCACACCTTGAAAAGCAATCACTTTCCATATGCTGCGGGATTTGCTGTATGGAGGACGTTGATGAAAAGCTGAGCCTGCATGAATTGCTGAATCGAGCGAATTTTGCAAGGAAAATGGTAAAGGACGGTCATGAACTAAACAACTACTGCTTTTATGATGAAAGCATCCGACAGCATCTGCTGGAAGAAAAATCTATTGAAAGCGGTATGGAGGAGGCCTTGAAAAACCATCAGTTTCTTGTTTACTATCAGCCGAAAATCGATGTGCAGACAGGAGAAATAGCAGGTGCTGAAGCTCTGGTACGCTGGCGTATAAAGAAAGGTACACTGCTGATGCCGGATCAGTTTATTCCGGTATTTGAGAAAAACCGCACTATACCTTTACTGGATCAGTATGTTTTTGAATGTGTATGCGCATGGCAGAGACGCCTGTTGGATGAGGGGCGGATGGTACTTCCGGTGTCTGTTAACGTATCACGGCTACAGTTTTGCAATGCCGATTTCGTGGAAACCTATGCGGCAATCAAGAAACGTTATCAGCTTCCTGCAGGGCTGCTGGAAATCGAATTTACAGAATCCGTGTTATATGATAACTGGGAAAGGTTAACAAGTATCGTGGATGAGCTGCATGCCGCAGGCTTTACCTGCTCCATTGATGATTTCGGTAAAGGGTATTCCTCCCTGGGCATGTTTAAAAATCTGAATGTCGATGTATTAAAAATAGATGCTTTGTTTTTTCGGCAGCTTGAACAGGAGGAGAAGGATCAGCTGCTTGTGAATAGTATCATACAGCTGGTTCGCCAGTTTGGCGTGAAGACCGTCGCGGAAGGTATTGAAACTCAGAAGCAGGTTGATATGTTAAAGGAGATGCATTGTGATTATATCCAGGGCTATGTCTACTATAAGCCACTGCCACAGAAGGGATATGAACGGCTGTTGCTGCAGTCATCGCCTCAGGCGGTTAAGGAAATAATGGAGGCATGCGCTATTTAATAAATATAGGAGGTGTTGCCATATGCGAGCTGAAGATTGCTTACAGCTTCTGCGTGAAATGAAGGATGTTTCCTTTGCGAGTGTGGATGAAACCGGAGCGCCTCAGGTACGAATCATAGATGTGATGATTGTTGAGGATGCAAAGCTGTATTTCTGTACTTCAAGAGGAAAGGATTTTTATCATCAGATACGCCGTAAGCCGGAAATCGCAATTACAGGCATGAACAGTCAGTATCAGACGGTGCGCCTGCAGGGTGATGTAAGGCGTGTAAAGGAACAGGAATATTGGATCAATCGTATTTTTGAGGAGAATCCATCGATGAAGGAAGTCTATCCGGCAAACAGCAGAAGAATTCTGGAGGCATTTGTCATTGAGGATGCACAGCTGGAGTTTTTTGATTTAGGTGTGCAACCGATTGAACGCTTCTATTTTTCCATAGGAAAAAGGCAGCCGCTGAAAAAGGGATTTCAGATTCTGGATGCATGTGTGCAGTGCGGTAGCTGTTTACGCAGCTGTCCACAGCAGTGCATTGAAACAGGGCAGCCATATGTTATTGTACAGAAGAATTGCCTTCATTGCGGTCTTTGTGCGGAGGTGTGTCCGGTTCATGCAATTCTTAAGCGGACATAGGAACTATGATGCAGATAATGCTTCCGTTTGCGTTCAGCTTTCATCGGTAATGACTTAGATCAGGGCAATCATTAGCTTTACCACTGTAAGGATTTTTCAATTTATCATTGGCTCATCGCTGTTCTGCTTCTGATTTTTCATACGGAGCTGGAAAGCTAATAAAACATGTAAAAAAATGCTAATCTTTTCTATTATATGTGACATACGTGTGATAATGTGATATGATATTGTCAATGCCGCTGTTATTTCAAATAGAAAGATACCTAGGCAAAGGAAGCGGCAGTCATCCGAAAGGATGACTTTTTCATTTTACGGGAGCTTCTGTATAAAGACAAAGCCCTGCTATCATCTATTAAAACCATTTATATAGAAATAAGCATCTGATTTGCTGTTTGTACCTAACAAATTGTTCATGAATAAGAATACCTGTATGCTGATAATTGCGTGAATGAACAAGTAGTAAGCAAAGAGCTGAATGAATTTATACATAGAAGAATTTCTTGCGGACTTTGCCATCTGCCTGCTGATAAGCAGAATTGTATTAAAAATGCATATAAGAACTTACACATAGTCATTCCCTGCCTTTCATATAAACTAAATATAAGTAAATTCTGTTTGAACTGCTACAAGTGGAACGGAAAAATGTATTCTGTATAGCTTGTTATTTTTATCTTATCTTTATAAGGCTTTCATTCTTTTCAAGATTTTTTATAAAAATGATACTTACAGCTTGACAAACATGCAAACACCATGTACTATTGTATTAGATAGTTAATACAGTAATACATTGACTATTGAAAAGGGAGGAAATTTATGTTTTGGAAATTATGTAAGCATGAGCTGAAATGCTCATACCGAAGTTTTCTTGTTTTATATGCCATTGTGGTGGCGGCGGCATTGGTGATGAATCCAAATAATGATGGAATGTTGACGAATCTGGCGGCGTTTGTTTATGTGGTGATGTGCACAATCATGTTTATTATGTGTGTGGTCGTTGTTATTAAAAATTACAGTAATTCAATGTTTTCCAGAAATTCATATCTGACACATACGCTGCCAGTAACGAGTACTCAACTGCTGCTGACAAAGATTCTGAGTGCGGTATTCTGGATACTGGTATCACTTCTTGTACTATTTATATCCATGCTGATTATCGGTCTACGTGTGACCGGCTTTGATTTTGCGATGATTGGTGCTGGTTTACAGGAATTGTTCAGTACTGTATTTGCGATTGATACACTGCTGTATCTGTTTTATATCATCATCAGTGCTGCAGAATCAGTAGCCTTAATCTATCTGGTGATGAATATTACACACACTACCTATGTACCACGATATCGTACTGCTGCTGCAATCGTTTTGTATCTGCTGATATCCTGGATTTTAAGCTTTCTGTTTAATCAGGTGTTACTTGCTCCGTTCCATCTTGCTTCTGATGATATTTCGTCCATCATGGGACAGTTCTTCTTCGGAATGCAGGTGGAATACCAGTTCATGGCAGGCGTTGGCGTGATGATTGGCAAATCCCTGTTGCTGCTTACCCTGTTCTTCTTCGGAAGCAAATATATACTTGATCACAAACTGGAAATAGAATAATGAATGACCTGAAAGAGAGAGCATTGATCATATTGATCATATTGCTGTTCTCCTTCTGGTATGTATTCACAGGATATCTGCTGCTGGATTATTTCAAAATTGGATGGCCTATTTATATTGTAGGGGCAGTATTGCTGGGGATAATCATCATAGCAGTGCTGCAGACAGTGAAACGAATGAAAAACGGAGAGTATTAGGAAGGAGTGAACCATATGAATTTTGATTCAAACATGCCAATCTATTTACAGATTATGGATGAGATAAAACGGTGGATCGTCACAGATATATATCAGCCTTCCCAGAAGATACCTTCTGTTCGTGAGCTGGCTGTTGAATTTGGCGTTAATCCGAATACCGTCCAGCGCGCGCTAAGTGAACTGGAGCGCAGCGGCCTTGTTGCAAGTGAACGCACGGCCGGAAGATTTATCTGTAACGATACTGAAATGATCAAAGAATTAAAGGAAGATGTAATTCGTCAAAAGATGGATGTGTTTATAGAGGAAATCCGTCAATACGGATGCGATGATGAAACAATCGTTGCTACAGTGGAAGAGAGGTTGCACAATGGAAAAGCTGATTGAAATATGCGGGCTTAGCAAGGCCTATGGAAAAAAGCAGGCGCTGCATAATGTGGATATGGTTTTTGAGGGTGGTCAGATCATCGGTCTGCTTGGCCCCAATGGAAGTGGAAAGACAACGCTGTTAAAGGTGATGACAGGACTGTTGAAGGATTATGATGGAGTTGTGAGAATTGATGGGAAGGATATTGGGGCGGATACAAAGGCAGTTGTATCCTATCTGCCGGATGAGCCGTATTTTTCCGATTGGATGAAGGTTAAGGATGCACTGGCAATTTTTGTGGATATGTATGCCGATTTTGATTTAGACAAATGTCTGAGCATTATGAGTCGGTTTCAAATTGATGAGAGTATGCGCATTAAGACGATGTCCAAGGGAACAAAGGAAAAATTTCAGCTGGCTCTGGTTATGAGCAGAAAGGCGAAAATCATTGTACTTGATGAACCTATCGGTGGTGTAGATCCGGCAGCGAGAGAGGTGATTCTTGATACTATTCTGGAAAATTACTCTGCAGATCAGACAATTCTTATTGCGACCCATCTGATTGCGGATATCGAGCGTATCTTCAGTACAGTAGTCTTTATCAAAAATGGACAGATTGTATTGAATAAGGAAGTTGAGGAGGTTCGTCAAGAAACAGGTAAGTCGATTGATGAATTATTCCGTGAAGAATTCCGCTACTAAAAAAACAAAAAAACAGAAGAAGCTGCAGAAGGAAAGACTGCAAAAAATGGACGATTTCTTGTATCGTCTGTTTTTTTATCATATTTTTTATGGAGCTGTAGGAAAATAAGGTATTCTATTCCATGAGCTTTATGAAACTGCTCTTATAGGATATACATTTCTTATAGCTCCTTATTTGGCGGTTTTCTCAGCCGGCTTCTTTTATATGTGTTCTATTTTCGGCCCTATAGCTATCATGCACTGGTTTTTAAAAAGGAAAGACGGTATCCTTCCACTAGCTGCTAAGGAGTTTTCCTAATAAAATATCCGGGAAGCTGTAAGGTGTTTGTTACTATTCACATCTTGCCTGAAATGGTGTCACATGAAGATGGACGGTCTTTTAAACATAAAATTGTGGCAATCTGCTGTACAGCACTTTGTGATGTCGTTTCTATCTTATCTCATTTATAGGAAAGAGGCTGTGCAGTGTACCAGCTGGCTTCACTTAGATATCAGCTATATAGAGCTGATAAAAAAGCAATACAGGTCATAGATTTTCCAGGCTATCCCCCTTTCTCTTTTGTGAATAATCAATTCGAAATCATACCGCTGTGGAAATAAATCCGGCAGTAATCCTTATGATATCTATCTTGTTGTATTTTTCTCTGTTCAAGGGGAGTTAAACACGCTATAATATTGCAGTACAATGCTTTTGCAGCACGATAACAAGTGTTTTGGGAGGTACATATGAATTATGATTTTGATACGGTTCTTTCAAGAACAGGAACCGGTTGTGTGAAATGGGATAAGCCCTTCGCCTGCAGCAGTGATCAGAAGGTATTACCACTATGGGTGGCAGACATGGATTTTCCATGTGCTCAGCCGATTCAGCAAGCTCTGCATAAACGGGTGGATGAACAGATTTACGGCTATTCCTGCGGCTTTGATGAAGACTATAAAAGCAGTGTGACAGGGTGGTTTCAGCGTCGTTTTCAATGGGAAATCGATACAGCATCTATCTTTTATGCAGGTGGTGTTGTACCTGCTATTGCATATCTTCTTGAAATCCTGAGTGAGGAGGGAGACGGCATTGTGATTCAGCCTCCTGTATATTATCCGTTTCGTAATAAAATCGAGGCAACGAAGCGCTGTGTCGTAGAGAATCCGCTGATCAATACAAACGGGACATATACGATCGATTTTGAGGATTTACAGCATAAGCTGTCGGATACCAGAGTAAAGGGAATGATTCTCTGCTCACCGCATAACCCGGTGGGACGTGTCTGGACAAAGGAAGAGCTGAGAAGGGTCGCAGAGCTTGCACACAGGTATGGAAAATGGATCATCAGTGATGAAATCCATTGTGACTTGGTAAGAGTGGGGATACAGCATACACCGCTGCATACACTGGTTCCTGAATACCGGGATGAAATCATCGTCTGTACCGCTCCCAGCAAGAGCTTTAATCTGGCCGGTTTGCAAAACAGCAATATCATCCTTACAAATCCAAAATATCAGAAGCGCTGGAGAGACTTTGTTATCAATCGTCTGTCCCTGAGTACCTGCAATTCCTTTGCAATAACCGCAACAAAGGCGGCATATAATGAAAGTGAGGACTGGATGGATCAGGTCAACGCTTATATTGATGGGAATATTTGTTATGCAAGTGAATTTTTAAAAAAAGAACTGCCGAAGGCTGTTGTCTCCCCTTGTGAGGGGACATACTTATTATGGGTGGATGTACGGGCCTACTGCAGTGATGCGCAGCTGCTGGAGCAGCGGATGCTGAAACAGTCGCTCATTCTGGATGAAGGATATGTATTTGGTGCTGAGGGAAAGGGCTTTGAGCGTATCAACATGGCAGCACCACGCAGCTTGATTAAACAATGTATGCAACGCTTTGTAAAGGCTGTTTTAGATACCTCTGTATAATGCTTGATTTTTGTAATTACGCATTACCTGAATAAAATACGTAACATAATAAAGGAAAGGAAGTTTTTATGCTCTATCTTGAATATATCGTATTGGCAATACTTGTTGTATTTCTGTCTGTACGGCTGTCGTATTATGTGGATTGTTTGGATAAAAAAACAAATTTGTCCGGTGCATTCATAGGCGGTGTTATGCTTGCGGCTGTCACATCGCTACCTGAGCTGTTTACATCACTAACGGCTGTTCTTGCACTTGATCAGCCTGATCTTGTACAGGGAAATGTGCTGGGAAGTAATATCTTTAACCTCTGTGTGATAGGCGGATTGATGCTGTTTACCTCACGCAGATATCAAAGAGCTACCTTGTCAAAGTCTCACGGCAAAACCCTGTGCTTTGGTCTGGTGATGTATGTACTGGTATTTGCGGCAATTATGATGCCACAGGAGGTTGGCTTCAGCTTCTTTAGAGTAAATCTGATGTCGATTTTGATTCTGCTTGTCTATGCGGTCAATGTGAAATTTATGGGGAATGACGATAGCGGGGATAGCGAGGAGCAGGTGTATATATCACTGAGTGTTAAACAGATTGCTGTTCGTTTTATCTGTTACAGTATCGGACTTGTTACTGTGAGTATTCTGTTGACAACGGTAACAGATCAGCTTGCGGAGGAGCTGCAGCTGGGTGCTACGGTTGCAGGAGCGATTTTCTTAGGGGTAGCTACTTCACTGCCTGAGCTGAGTGCTTCTGTCAATTTGGTACGAATTGGAAATTTCAATGCCTCCTTTGGAAATATCGTCGGAAGCAATCTGTTTAATTTCATTATCCTCTGTTTTGCGGATGTCTTGTTTACCAGGGGTAGTATTTATGTGAATGAGGTGCAGGTTATGAATCTGCTCGGCTTTGGCGCATTCTCTATGCTCTGTGCACTCGTTATAATTTACGGAAAGAAAAACAGAGCACTGGTATTACTTGCGAGTGTCGCAATACTTGCTTCCTATGTGGCCAGTATCGTACTGTCAATGTAAGGGATATTGCTGGTAACAGCTTTTGCATCTACACCATGATAACTGTCGGAATGAGCCGGTCTTATGAAAACCGGTAAAGACGACAGTTTTTTTATGCAATTCTATCCAAAATGAATGCCTATAAAATATCAAAAGCTTTCAAAAACGGCACCATACTATACTCCATAGTCCTGTGTATTTGCTAACATCCGTTTGCTTTCTTATACGAAAGGCATTGCTGGCGCGTCTGTGTTTTGGCTGCGCATGATATGTAAAATAACTGTGGCAGTATGGCATGCTCGTATTTCATTACCACAAGGATGGACATAAGCAGTCAAGGAATTTGATAAACGTTAGCTCTGCTGTTTAACTTTCATGAGAGGGTGCTGTCAGTATTATGCCAACGCTCCTGTGAACAGCTAAGTCCTTCATACATAGGTGATAGAACAAGGGACGAGTAGCATCGAACCTGTGTCTGTTGAAGCAAAGCTGTTTCTCACCTGCGGTTGTTCAACTATTTTCCAAAGAAGTATATACCATATCGTTATCGCTGCATGTATCTCTTGATTCACATGGTTATCTCTGATAGTGTTACGAAATTGCAATGCAGTATACAGGTTTTATCTTGACAAAGAGAATAAAACAGAGTATGATTCTTATAAATTAAACAGTGTTTAATTTATAAAGGGGATGAGGTCTATGATGGAACTGGTTTTAAATGATACCATGTATTGCTATCAGCCAAAGCATTCGCAAACACTTGTGGATATTCGTACGATGAAGCTGCGAGGCTGTCTTGGATGTGGAGCATGTACAGAGAAAAAGGAATATGCAGGAAGGTGTGCACTGCAGGATGATATGCAGACCTTGTATCCGATGATTGCCAAATGTGAGAGGCTGGTATTTATCTGTAAGCTTCGCTATGGCTGCTGCAGCGCAAAATGTAAGTGTATACTTGACCGCATGGCTGTGCTTGGACAGCAGGAATACATCATAAGGAATAAAGAACTAATGAAAAGGGGATGGAAAACACCTCTGCAGGAAATAGCATTTTTCATCCCAGGAGAACCTTCGCCAAAGGAGAAGCAGGTGTTTCAGGAGTGGCTGCAGGAGGTACACGGTATCATTGCAGGCACACGTATGAGTGTCACGTATTTGTCAAAGGAGACTGCGTTATGAAGGGATTGTTCATAAATCTGAGTCCGCATCGGGATGGAACGAGTGCATTGCTGCTTACCTTACTGAATGAGCAGCTAGAGCAATCGGCAGAGCTATGGCATTTGACTGACCTTATCCGCGAATGGGAACGCTTTATCCAGGCGGCACAGCATGCGGATACCTGGATATTTGCCACGTCCTGTTATGTTAATGCAATACCAGGAGATGCTCTGTCTGTATTGGAAAAGCTGCAGGAAGAATCCATAACAGATACAAAGCATGTCTATGCACTTGCACAGGGAGGTATGCCTTATGCACATACCCATCACTGCTGCATTTCCAATATTGAGCTGCTTAGTGAGGCAATGCAGCTGCAATGGATGGGAGGCTTTATTCTTGGCGGGGGTGCGATGATCCATGGAGAATCTTTGAATCTGCTTCCCAATGCCAGACAGGTAAAACGCAGCTTGTACAAGGTGGCGTCCTGTGTGCAGCACCAATCCTATTTAGTAGATGAGCTTACACAGCAAGCACAGCTGCATATGCCGGTATGGCTGACCTGGCTGCTCAGCAGAAAAATGAATGCCGCGATACACAAGCAGCAGAAGCAGCTTGGACTATATCGGCAAGTGTGTCCGTATGTAAGGGAGGAAGCGTATGAGAATAAAGGATGAGGAACAGATCGCAAGACGAAGGGATATCATCATTGCGGCGGCCAGAGAAATTATGGAAACAGAAGGTCTGGAGGCATTGAGTATCCGTAAGCTGGCAAACAGCCTCCATCAGACACCGGGCATTATTTATCATTATTTCGCAGGGAAAGAGGAGCTGCAGCTGGCAGTCGTACAGGATGGCTATCAAAATATTTTACGTATGATACAGGAGAGTGCACTGACACAAACCACATACAGTGACCGGCTTCGCTGTACCCTACACAGCTATCTGACAGGGATGCTGAAGCAGCCGTTGCTGTATCAGGTCATCATGCAGTGCAAGCTGCCACATGTACAGGAACAGACCGCGATTTTGCAGGAAGATCTGCGATTGCGCAGAAAAAGCATCGCTATGCTGTGTGAATGCCTGGAAGGCGGCGTGAAGCATGGTGAATTTCAGGTAAGGCAGACAGAGCTGAGGGCACAGAGTATCTGGTGCTGCATCTATGGTCTCTTGGAGCGCATCATTGTGGAACAGCCAGAGGCATCCTACCAGGAGCGGATCATAAAGGAAATGCTGGATTTGATACTGGATTCCCTACGCCCTGCTGGAGGAAAAGCAGAGGAAAAATGAGGAGCTATCATAAGAGATTCCTGCAGTGTGCAGGAGAAGGGAAACTATATGAAAACACTGATCGTTTATAAAAGTAAGCACGGAGCGGTAAAGGAGGTGGCGGAATATATGGGCAAAAAGCTGCAGGCGGATATACAGGAGGCAGCTGATACACTGTCTTTTCAGACATATGACCAGATTGTATTTATGGGAAGCATTTATGCAGGCAGACTGGCAAAACAGCTCAGAAGCTGTATCCAGAAAAAGGATGCTGAGCTAACGGGAAAACGCGTTAGTATGCTGTTATCCGGTATGGGGAATGCATCAACGGAAAAAATTATCACAGAAAATCTGGGAGCGGAGTTTTACCGGCGGCTTACATTTTCAGACATGATCGGCGGAAGACTGGATTTTCATAAGCTGGGCTTTCTGGAAAAGAAAATCATCTGTATGGTGAATCGGCAGGAGCATCTGTATGAGGAGCAGTCCGTATCCGTGGTGGATCAACTGCATTGGGAGAATATTGACGCCGCAGTGGAGCAGCTGTCCCATGCATAAAAAAATCATAGGCATGATATCCCTTATACTGATCATCGCGGTTTGTCTGGTGGGCTATGCATTTTATGATACCAAAAAACAAAGTGATGAACTGGAACTGATAATTCCGCAGATGGAAAATCTAAAGGATGGCAGCTATCTGGGGGAATGTAAAACCGGTTTGGTTTATGTACGGCTGCAGGTGGAGGTAAAGCAGGATACAATCAAAAGGATACGACTGTTACAGCATGATAATGGTATGGGAAAGGCTGCTGAACGCATCCTGACCGATATCCAAAGCAATAACACACCAGCAGTGGACGATATCTCATCAGCGACGATATCCAGCAGAGCGATGAAAATGGCAGTACAAAAGGCGCTCGAAAAAGCAGCCCAGCCATAAGAAACGTTCAGCTCACGATAACAGACATAACCGGGATAAACAAACGGATGGTGCATAAGGCTATGCAGACATCTGTTTTTATTATGAGCAGCTTCCTGGATATCCCGCATATAAAATGAATCCCTTATTTGGACGCTGCGATGGCGGTTTGCTTTCTTGTGCCTTATATCATGTATGGTAAGCCGCATGACATATGTGACAGCCTGTACAGCTATTTTACAGGGATTCATGGATGCACTGCACGCTTTTACAGGCAGCCAAGAGAATACCAGCTCATGATAACCTGCGTAAGAGCAGGTGTCTTTTTTTACACATGGTGATGGCCCGCAGGGTAATCGGGTAAATTGCAAACGGATTTTACTTTTTCAACGGGATGAAATATGCTATCATATAAGGAGCGGAAAAGAGGGATTCAATGGAACTGAAACTGATAGATTTAGTAAAGAAAATGGAACAGAACAATCCGGATCTGGAGTATTTTGAGCAGGGTACCTTTACCATGAAGCCGGTATATATGAAGAAATCCAATGTGATTAAAATGGAAATCTCTCTGCCAAAGCCTTTGCCGTTCCAGGTATGGGATGTATTCTGTATGCGTCTGACAAAGCTTACACGCTGCAGTGTAGACCTGCATATTCGTACCGATAAAAGTGAAGCAGAGCTGCTGGAGGTATCCAATTATATAGAACGCTTTGTATCTAGGCATATGCAGCTGAAAATATTTCATGAATCATTGCCGACGATCAATGATCAGAAGTATCTTGTCTATCAGATTATGGATGGAATGGAACGTGACCGTGCGATTCAGAATAAGCATCTGCTGCAGGAGTTTCTGAAGCAGTGCGGCTTTCAGCTGGAAATACATGTAGAGGAAATGAAAAAATCAGCTCCGATACCGACCGTTACGGTAAAAAGTGATGCAGCGCCAAAGCCGGTGAAGGTGTATGAGGAAAAGAAAAGCTATAATTTCAAGCCAAAAGGGAAAAAAGGACTGGATTCCTATGTACCGTTTTCTATCCATGACATCACAGAGGAGTGCCACGGTATCCGTATCCATGGAAAAATATTTGAGACAGAAACAAGAACGCTGCGCAATGGAAGGGATATCCAGATGCTGTGGATCGGTGATGACGATGATGCCATCATCATGAAGCGTTTTGAGCGTGGTGCCGTAACCAAGGAGGTTCTGGCGGAAATCCGCAATGGAGACTGCGTTGTGGCGTATGGTAAAGCGGAATATGATGCCTATACGCGTGAGCTGGTGTTTATGCCGGATGTGATTGAAAAGGTTCCTGAGGTCAGACGCGTGGATGAAGCAGAGGAGAAGCGCGTGGAGCTGCATGTGCATACCAAGCTGTCCGAGATGGATGGTGTATGCAATATAGAGGAATATATTGACCAGGCCAATGCATGGGGAATGGATGCGATTGCCATCACCGACCATCTGGTTGTGCAGGCCTTTCCGAAGGCACAGCATAAGGTGGATGCCATAAACAAGAGCAGAGAAACGCCGTTTAAAATGATTTACGGTCTGGAAATGAACATGGTTGATCCAGCCCTGCAGATTGTTCGCAATATCCAGGATATTGAACTGGAAAAGGGAACCTATTGTGTATTTGACCTGGAGACGACCGGTTTGTCCAGCCGTTTCGATCATATTATTGAATTTGGCGGACAGATCGTCAAGGATCGCGCCTGTATCAAAAGCCTGCAGATGTTTATCAAGCCTCCGGTTGCGTTATCTGCCTTTACGACAGAGCTGACCGGAATTACCGAGGAGCATATGAAAAATGCGAAATCGTTTGCGGATAGTATTGATGAAATTCTGGACTTTATCGGTGACAGTATTCTGGTAGCACATAATGCGACCTTTGACTACAATTTTCTGAATGATGAGCTGGCGCGTATCGGAAGAAAGCCGATTATGAATCCGGTGATTGATACCCTGGATCTTGCCCGCAGCATGCAGGCGGATCGTAAGGGCTACCGTTTGGGGCAGATTGCGCGTTCCTATGGAATCCGGTATGATGAGGATGTTGCCCACCGAGCCGATTATGATGCGGAGGTACTGGTACAGACCTATATGAATATGCTGAACGATTTAAAGCATATCAAAAATCTGCAGGAGCTGCAGGATATGCAAACGGCGGAAAGCTTTCGCAAGGTACGAGTAAAGCATGTGACGGTGCTGGCTAAAAATATGGCCGGTTTAAAGGAATTATTTGAGCTGGTAACGCTCTCCCATACAAAATATCTTGCCTATAGCAGTAAAAGCACGAATAATATCGTCGCTGAGCCGCGTATTCTGCGCAGTGAAATTGAAAAACGCCGTATCAACGGCAATCTGCTGATTGGCTCCAGCTGTCTGAACGGTGAAGTGTTTGATATGGCACAGACCCGCAATGAACAGACATTGGAAGAGGTTATGCAATTTTACGATTACATAGAAATCCAGCCGCTGGAAAACTACCGCCATCTAGTGGAACGTGATTCCATATCCAGCATGGATCGTTTAAAGGAAATTCTGAAATCGATCGTTTCCGCCGCAGATAAGCTGGATAAGCTGCTGGTCGCAACCGGTGACTGTCATTATGTACAGCCGGGTGAAAAAATGATTCGCGATATTTATATATCCTCACAGGCTATTGGTGGTGTCCGTCATCCGTTATATATTTATAACCAGGAAAAGCGCCGGAAATTTAAGGCACCGGATCAGCATTTCCGTACAACCAAGGAGATGCTGAAGGAATTTGCCTGGCTGGGAGAACAGCGCGCCTATGATATGGTAATCAAAAATACAAAGCTGATTGCGGATATGATTCAGGAGGTCAAGCCGGTCAAGGATCGGCTGTATCCACCGGATATCGAAGGCTCCGATCAGAAGCTGACGGATATCTGTTATGAAAATGCGCATAAGAAATACGGGCCGGTATTGCCGGAAATCGTAGAGAAGCGATTGGAGAAGGAGCTTGCCAGCATTATCGGACACGGCTTCTATGTTGTTTACTATATTTCACATCTGCTGGTTAAGAAGAGCTTGAATGACGGCTATCTGGTCGGCTCGCGAGGTTCGGTCGGCTCCAGCTTTGTTGCTACGATGTCGGAGATAACGGAGGTTAACCCACTGGCCCCGCATTATGTTTGCCCGAAATGTCATTATGTGAAGTTTTATACGGATGGAAGCGTGGCGGACGGCTTTGATCTTCCGGATATTATCTGTCCGAACTGCGGTGAAACGATTCGTGGGGACGGACATGATATTCCCTTTGAAACCTTTTTAGGATTTGAAGGAGACAAGGTTCCTGATATCGATTTGAACTTCTCCGGTGATTACCAGCCCAATGCGCATGCCTATACCAAAGAGGTATTCGGAGATGATCATGTGTACCGGGCAGGAACGATCGGTACGGTCGCAACACAGACCGCATTCGGTTATGTTAAGGGCTACGAGGAGGAAATGGGCATCGAGGGAAGTATGCGAAATGCACAGGTGCTTCATTTAGCAAAGGGCTGTGAGGGTGTTAAGCGTACAACGGGTCAGCATCCCGGCGGTATCATTGTAATTCCGCTGGATTTGGATGTACATGACTTTACCCCGGTGCAGTATCCGGCGAACAACCCGTATGCAGAGTGGAAAACAACGCACTTTGAATTCCACGATATCCATGACAATGTTTTGAAATTTGATATTCTGGGACATGTCGATCCGACAGCGATGAAGATGCTGGAGCGAATGAGCGGCATTGACCCGACTACGATACCGATGAATGACCCGGAAACGATGAGTGTGTTCTCCAAGGTAGATGCATTGAAAATTGATACGAGCAAATCAACTGAGGAAACCGGAGCTGCGGGACTGCCGGAGTTTGGTACGCCGTTTGTCCGCGGTATCCTGGAGCTGACACGTCCGACTACCTTTGATGAGCTCTTGAAGATTTCCGGTCTGAGCCACGGTACCGATGTCTGGTTGGGAAATGCCAAGGATCTGATTGATAACGGGACATGTACCCTGAAAAGCGTCATCGGATGTCGTGATGACATCATGGTGTATCTGCTGCACAAGGGACTGCGTCCAAAGCTTGCCTTTACCATCATGGAAAGTGTGCGTAAGGGGAAGGGCTTAAAGGATGAATGGATACCGGAGATGAAGGCGAACGGGGTGGAGGACTGGTATATTGATTCCTGTCTGAAAATCAAGTATATGTTCCCGAAGGCGCATGCGACTGCCTATGTTATGATGGCAATCCGTATCGCATGGTTCAAGGTACATCGCCCGCAGGTATATTACTGCATGTTCTTCTCCATTCGCTGTGATGCCTATGATATTGAAACTATGATCAAGGGGGAACAGGCAATCCGTCGCAGAATGCAGGAAATCAGTGATATGCTGAAAAACAATGAAACGAAAAAGGATGTATCCAAAAAGGATAAGGATACCTTCAATACGCTGGAGCTGGCTCTGGAAATGAACCTTCGCGGCTATTACTTTACGAATATTGATATTATGCGCTCTGCTTCCCGTGAGTTCATTGTTGATCCGGAGAATGCAAGCTATATCATTCCGCCGTTTACCAGCATTGACGGCTTGGGTGAAAACGTTGCGGATACGGTTGTGGAAGCCAGAAAGCAGGGAGCGTTCCTTTCGAAGGAGGATCTGCAAAGACGTACGGCATTAAGCGGTACACTGGTAAAGAAAATGGAGAGTATGGGCGTTCTGGAAGGAATGCAGGATGAAAATCAGATGTCTTTGTTCTCATTTTAAATAGAAGGACTGCAGTGTATTAGAACAGAATACTCTAATGCACGGCAGTTTCTTTTTATTCCACGGCTTCCTTTTCCATACAGTGAACATCAGCTTTTACAGTTCAGGGGAATGGGGATGTTTATGTCATATTCATCGCTTGCCTGACGGGCTCATCGTTATGATTGAATTGTGCATGCAGTAGTGAATTCATGTGTTGAATGCCGTGCTTATCCAGAGATTTTTTGTTTTCTTTGACAGGATTTGTAAAAGAGAAATACGAATGCTATAATTTTAATGAAAGAAGGATGAGATGTGTGAAAGAGAGAAAGCATGGAAGTACGCTTCATATCCTGCACAGCGCAGGAAATTTTAAATATGTTTTAATAGCCGAAGGGCTGGCGGCTGGCTTGTGCGCCGGATTGATTGCGGTGCTGTACCGCATCGTGCTCGGCTATGCGGAGGATTTTGTTGCGGCAGCCGTTGCCTTTATTCGTACAGATTGGATACATGTTGTACTGTGGTTTGCTTTTTTACTGCTTCTGGGAATACTGGTGGCACAGCTGTTAAAGCTGGAACCGCTCATTTCAGGAAGTGGAATCCCGCAGGTAGAGGGAGAAATCATGTCCTTTATCGATCAGCAGTGGACGCGGGTATTGCCATGCAAGGTGCTTGGTGGTACGCTGTGTGCATTTGGGGGCCTGTCCTTAGGTAGAGAAGGGCCAAGCATACAGCTGGGAGCAATGGCAGGCAAGGCGATTGCCAAGCTGTTTCACCGGGTGAAGATGGAGGAGCGTCTCTTATTGACCTGTGGTGCGGCTGCCGGATTATCTGCGGCTTTTAATGCGCCGCTTGCCGGTGTGATGTTTGCCCTGGAGGAAATTCATAAAAACTTCAGTGTTTCCGTTCTGATTTCTGTCATGTGTGCCAGTGTAACCGGGGATTTTTTGTCCAGAAATGTATTCGGTCTGGCTCCAGCCTTTCATTTTGAGGTGGTGGAAACCTTCCCACTTGGCTATTACTGGATGCTGCTTCTGCTGGGCATTGTCTGTGGACTGTTTGGTGTGCTATATAATAAATCTACGATGAAGGTACAGGAGCTGTTTGGAAAAAGCGGATTAAAAAGCTATGGGGTTATTGTAGCCATGCTATTGTCTGGAATCCTTGCGTTGAGTATGAGTGATGTGCTGGGGAGCGGACATGCGATGATTGAAATGCTGAGTGAACAACCGATTATGCTGCTGCGTACGCTATTTTTGCTGCTGGCTGTAAAATTCGTATTTTCTCTGGTCAGCTTTGGCTCAGGAGCACCCGGTGGTATTTTCTTTCCGCTGCTTGTGCTGGGAAGCTTCGCCGGTGCGATTTTTGGTAATATTGCAGTTCAGGTATTTGGATTCTCTGCCGGATATATGAATAATCTTATCATCATGGCGATGGCAGGTACCTTTGCTGCAATCGTACGGGCACCGATCACCGGCATTATTTTGATTGCGGAAATGAGTGGAACGCTGACCAATCTGCTGCCGCTTGCTGTTGTATCCCTGATTAGCTATCTGTGTGCCAGCCTGTTAAACTGTGAACCAATCTATGAAAGTCTGCTGCATAATCTGCTTGTAAAAAACGGTGTGAATCTGTCCGCCTTCCATGGGGAGCGCCATTTGGTGGAGGCTGTTGTGGAGCTGGGAAGCCCGGTATGCGATCAGGCGATACGGGATGTGAAATGGCCGAACAAATGTCTGCTGATTAGTGTTGAACGACAGGGGAAGGAGCTGCTTCCAAAAGGCAGCACGCAGCTGCATACCGGCGATAAGCTGATTGCTTTGCTGGATGATGAAGACGCACCGTATATTCAGCATCAGCTGGAAAAATGCTGTAGCGCAAAGCTGGAGTGAAATAAGAAAACAGGAGAGCATATGAAATTAACTTATAGGAATCTTACAATTTGCAGTAAGCAAGAGCTGCAGGGAAATCCTGTACCGGCTGCGCTGCAGGAGCTTTTTGATAAAGAGAAGCAGGAGGTGCAAAGCTGTCTGCAGCTGTATGTATTGCTGGACAAAATATATGCCGGTAGCCTGCAGGTGAGGCTTCTTGAACAGGATACGGTTTTTATTACAGAGAAGCTGCCTGATATCGGTAAAAATGCTGCTGCTTTGCAAAGCCGCTGTCTGTCGATGCTGCTGTTTTATATATTTCATCGCTGGGATATGAAGAATGCTTTCATGGAACCGGAACGGAAAGAGCCTCTTTTCATTGAAAATCTTGAGCTTCTGGGGTTTCAGAGGCTTTCGGATGATGAACAAAACCGGCTGTACCTTTTGAAACGAGATGCTTTTAAAACAGCGTTAGAACCAGATGCACAGGAATTGCAGAGGATGTCACTGCAACAGCTCTGGCAGCTGTTTCCCATAGTGATCAGACCGTATTCTGCCAGGTATAAGGATTGGTATGATACACAGTGTCAGTGCCTACAGACACTTTTAAAGGATCAGATCGTTCGCATTTCCCATATTGGAAGTACTGCAGTACCCGGCCTGGAGGCAAAGCCCTGTGTAGATATTCTTTTGGAAACAGATACCCGATACCCGCAGGCGCTTATACAAACACTTATGGAAAACGGCTGGGGGCTGATGTCCAGGCGAAGGGATGCTCAGGGGGAGATTCTCTGCTTTCATAAGGGATATACTGTTTTGGGCTTTGCAGAACAGGTATTCCATCTGCATGTGCGCTATCCTCATGACTGGGATGAGCTCTATTTCCGCGATTATCTGCTTACGCATGAGGATGCATGCTGCCAATATGCAAATCTGAAAAAGAAGCTGGCGCGGAAATATCGCAGAGACCGGGATGCCTATACACAGGAAAAAACGGCATTTATAACAGAAATAACCAATAAATCACGAAAAGCTTCTGCAGGGAAGTACATGCCCTGATGCTTTGAATCAAGGCTCTTTCTTACCCATGTATGTTTGTAAAAATCAGGCACAGATTCACCTATTCATGTGATGTCGTGTCTTTTTTTACGTTTTACGATTGATATTTATGAGTGCAACCGGCAGTGTAAGAGGTATTGCTTCCATGAACGTCACATTATTGGAAATTGTAGGAAAAATCGTCGAAACAGGCAGTATAAAATCCTTAATTTTTTTAATTCTTTATGTACAAAATCATAGTCAGAGGGTATAATGGTGGTATAAAGTAGCAAAAAGTGGCGGATAGTGGAGGTGAAGGACATGTTCATGGGTGAATACGCACACAATATTGATAAAAAAGGGCGTATCATCATTCCCGCAAAATTCCGTGAAGAGCTGGGAGAGCATGTCATTATCACACGCGGGCTGGACGGCTGTCTGGCTGTTTACACAAAAGAGCAATGGGAGACCATTTATGAACAGCTCATGAAGCTGCCTTCTACCAAGAAGGATGCCCGTATGTTTGTCCGTATGATGACAAGCAAAGCCGCTGAATGTGAAATTGACGCACAGGGTCGTGTATTGATTCCCTCTCCCCTGGTGAAGCTGGCAGAGCTGATAAAGGAATGTATGGTAATCGGTGCTGCCAACCATGTGGAAATCTGGTCAAGAGAACGCTGGGAACCGGTGGATGAGGAAGCAAACGAGACCTTTGAGGATATAGCCGAAAGCTTAACGGAGTTTATGATATGATGAAACACTACAGCGTATTACTGCAGGAAAGCATTGACAATCTGGCCATACGAAGCGATGGAATTTACGTGGACGGTACGCTGGGAAGAGGCGGACACAGTGCGGAAATACTCGCACGGATACCACAGGGACATCTGTATGCCTTTGACAGGGATGCTTCGGCAATCGAGGAATCTAGAGAACGGCTTGCAAGGATTGGCAGCAATGTAACCCTGATACATAGTAATTTTTCAAATGTAAAGAGTGAATTGGAAGCACGCGGCGTTACAGGCATTGACGGTATGGTTTTGGATCTTGGCGTATCTTCACCGCAGTTTGATGAAGCACAGCGCGGATTCAGCTACCGCTTTGATGCACCGCTGGATATGCGCATGGATCAGAGTCAGCAGCTTAGCGCCTATCAGGTGGTGAACGAGTGGGAATACCAGGAGCTTGTACGCATCTTTTTTCAGTTTGGTGAGGAAAGCTTTGCCAAGCAGATTGCAAGAAAAATAGAAAAAGCAAGAGAGACAAAGCCGATCGAAACAACCCTTGAGCTGGTGGATGTTATCAAATCCGCCCTGCCCGCAAAGGTGCTGAATAAAAAGGGACATCCGGCGAAAAAGGTATTTCAGGCAATCCGTATCGCTGTCAATGATGAGCTCGGGGAGCTGCAGATGGTGCTGCGGGATGCATTAGCACTTCTTCATGTAGGAGGAAGACTTTGTGTTATCAGCTTTCAGTCATTGGAGGATCGTATCGTAAAGGATACGTTTGTGGCCTGCAGCAAGCCAAAGCAATATGACAAACGGCTTCCAATCCTGCCACAGGATATGGAGGAAGCACCCTACCGGCTGGTGAATAAAAAGCCGATAACTGCAACGGAGGATGAGCTGAGGGAAAATATGCGCTCGCACTCCGCAAAGCTTAGATGTATAGAAAGGATCAGGTGAGGAACATGGCGAAGGCAAAAATTGTGAAAAGAAAAAGAAGACTGCGTATCGAGGGTCTTGCGACTCTGCTGTTAACGGTATCCATTTTCGGATATTTTGGTGCCAAGTTTGCACTGAAGTCCTATAATATAACACTGCAGCTGAAGGCACAGGAGAGTGAGCAGAAGGCAACGGCATTGAAAGAGGACGTGGCAAATCTGGAGGCGGATATTACAAAGCTGGAGGATCGTGACCGCGTACTTGGAATGGCGGAAAAAGAGGGGATCAAAACGAATCAGGACAACGTTGTTGTTGTAGATAAAGACGAAAAGAAATAACAAAGGCGTGATGATATGAACCCGAAAAGAAGTAATCGAACTTTAGTATATATGCTGTTGATGATAGGGATCATTGGTGTAATCATTTTATCCAATGTCCTTTTTACTATGGTGACTGAAAAGCATCTGCGAACCGGTACAAATATCAAAGATTATAAGGATCCGGATATTTCCAGCAGCACAGTTTTAAAGGCAAAGCGCGGTACGATCTATGATCGCAACGGAGAGGCAGTTGCTCAGGATGAGGATACCTATAAGCTGATTGCGTACCTGAATAAGAACCGTAAGGGAATCGGCAATAAGCCCGCCTATGTAAAGGATATTACCAAGACGGCAAGACTGCTTGCCCCCAAGCTCGGTATGGATGAGGAACAGCTGGCAGAGCTGTTGACAAAAGCACAGAAAAGCGGAAAATATCAGACGGAGCTGGGAGATAAGGGAAAAAATCTGACAAAAGAGGTAAAGGAAAGCATTGAAGCACTGGAGCTTCCGGGTATCTCCTTTGAGGAAACCGTACAGCGATATTATCCGTCTGGTGTATTTGCATCCCATTTGATTGGATATGCACAGTTTGATGAGGAAAAAAATACGATGGTAGGGAAAATGGGGCTGGAGGCTGCCCTGAATGAATATCTGAGCGGAAAGGACGGTCTGGAGGTATATCAGCGGGATGCGGATGGCAATGTGCTTCCAGGTACCAAGTATACAAAGTCCTATGCAACCGATGGAAACAATGTTGTGCTGACACTGGATCGCAATGTCCAACAGACCTTACAGAATTCTCTGGATAAGAGTGTTAAAAAGACCGCTGGCGGTGTACGCGGCTGGGGAATTGTGATGGAGGTTGAAACTGGAAAGATTTTAGGCTGGGCATCCTCTCCATCCTTTGATTTGAATAAGCGTAACATTAAGGATTATGTTGATCTTCCTTCCGACTATTTGTATGAGCCGGGTTCGGTTATGAAGGGAATCACGTATTCTGCGGCGATAGACAGCGGACATTATCCATATAATAAGACCTTCGATTCCGGAGCCTTTCATTTTGTGGAGGACGGAAACGGTAAGATTTACCGGACTAGCAATTCCAAGGATTTAACCATATACGATGCACTGGGGAAAAATCATGGAACGGTCACCTTTGATAAGGGCTTTGTGCTATCAAGTAATATCGGTATCTGTGAATTGCTGACAAAGTATATGGATCCCTCTATTTATAAGGAGTATCTTGATAAATTTGGTTTTTTAAAGCCAGTAAATGCACCATTTCTGAATAATGAGGGAGGAAGTATGTCCTTCAATTATGCATCGGAAAAGCTTTCCACCGGCTTTGGACAGGCAATTAGTATCAATGCCCTGCAGATGGTACAGGCGTATTCCGCAATATTCAATGATGGAAAGATGGTGCAGCCGTTTGTAGTTGACCGCATCGAAAATACAAATGGAAAAATTATAAAGCAGTATGACACGACGATTACCGGACAGCCGATTTCTGAAAAGACGAGCAAATATATGCAAAAGCTTATGAAACGGGTTGTGTATGATACAGATGGAACCGCATCTCCTTATAAAATGAATGATGTGGAAATTATTGCGAAAACAGGAACCGGTGAGGTTGCGGGTGCAAATGGATACGATGGCAGTCTGTATACAAACTCTGTCATGATGGCAGCTCCTGCGGATGATCCAAAGGTTATGGTATATTATGTATTTCAGGCAAGCGATATTCTATCCTATGACCGAGAGCCGATGAAGGAGGTCATGCGTTCTGCACTTGTTGCGGCGAATATTACAAGTGACGGTGAATCCAACAGCAATAAGAAGGCATATAAGGATTTTAAGCAGTCGCAAATGCCATCGCTTGTTAATCATACGCTTACCTATGCGAATGATAAGCTGAAGAAAACCTCCACCAGCAAGGTTATTATTGGTAACGGCTCCAGTGTTATCCGGCAATATCCGGAGGAAGGAGAAACTATTATCTCCAATCAGAATGTTTTCATTCTGACAGACGGTGCCAACATCACGATGCCAGATATGAAGGGCTGGACAAAAAAGGATGTCACTGCCTTCTGGGAGCTGACGCATATCGAGGTGGAAATGAGCGGTACCGGAAAGGTAACGAAGCAAAATATTAAAACGGGAAAATCCATCAATAAGGATACCGTGATCAAGGTCGAAATGGAGTAATGGAAAATGGCACCTGAATGGGGCCATTTCCTGTAGGAAGGGGGCTGCATATATGAAGCGCAGTAATCGGAATCTGATGATACTGCTGCTGGTGATGAGCTGTATCAGTGTACTGATAATTTCCAATGTACTGTATACAATGACCTCCGCAAAGCATTTTCGCACCGGTATGAATGTGAAGGAATACAAGGACGGCGATATTGTCCATACAGAGGTTTTGAAGGCGCGCCGGGGAAGCATACTCGATCGCAGCGGTGAAATATTAGCTAAGGATGAGGATACCTATACACTCATTGCAATTCTTAGTAAAACCAGAAAGGGAATTGGGAATACACCGGCGTATGTACAGGATATCAACAAGACCGCCAGGCTTCTTGCCCCAAAGCTGAACGTAAAGGAGACCTTTATACGGGATAATTTGACACAGGCACGGGATGCCAACCGCTATCAGACAGAATTCGGTGAACAGGGAAAATACCTTTCCAGCGGTGTAAAGGAAAGTATTGAGGCATTAAAGCTTCCCGGTATCGTGTTTCAAAGCAGTGTAAAAAGGACTTATCCCAACAGTGTTTTTGCATCCCATCTGCTTGGCTTTGCCCAGTATGATGAAAAGAAGGGGAAAATCAGCGGACAGATTGGATTGGAGGCAGCACTGGATGAGCAGCTGAACGGAACAGATGGCAGTAAGGAATACCAGAAGGATGCGGATGGCAATGCGCTTCCCGGTACGGAATATACAAAGGCTTATGCAAAGAACGGGGATAATGTGGTACTGACGCTGGATCGCAATGTCCAGCAAACATTGCAGAGCTCGCTGGATAAAAGTGTCAAAAAAACATATGGCGGTGTGCGTGGCTGGGGAATCGTCATGGAAGTGAAAACCGGAAAGATTTTAGGCTGGGCGTCCTCTCCTTCCTTTGATCTGAACAGCCGCGATGATATAAAAAGCTTTCAGGATTTACCTGCGGATTTTTTATACGAGCCGGGTTCTGTTATGAAGGGAATCACTTATGCAGCTGCTGTGGACAGCGGGCATTATCCATATAACAAGACATTTAATTCAGGTATTTTTCATTTTCTTGAGGATGCGAAGGGAAATATTATTCGTACAAGCAGCGGGAATTTATACATACAGGATGCACAGGGAAGTGATCATGGAACTATCAGCTTTGATAAAGGCTTTGTACTTTCCAGTAATATTGGAATCTGTGAGCTGCTGGCAAGCTATATGAAGCCTGATATTTATAAGGACTATTTACAGAAATTCGGTTTTCTGAAATCTGTAGACACGCCGTATCTGTCCAATGAGCCGGGGGAAATGCAGTTTACCTATGCTTCAGAAAAGCTGTCTACTGGGTTTGGTCAGTCTATCAATGTGAACGCTTTACAAATGGTGCAGGCATTCTCTGCGATATTCAATGACGGCAACATGATGCGTCCGTATCTGGTGGATCGTATCGAGCATGCCAATGGTACAATTTCGAAGCAGTATGAGCCAAAGGTTGTGGGGCAGCCGATTACAGAGAAAACAAGCGCCTATATTCAGAAGCTGATGAAACGAGTTGTCGATGATAAGGATGGTACTGCGAGAATGTATCGAATGAAGGATGTTGATATTATAGCGAAAACGGGTACCGGACAGGTTTACGGTAAGCACGGCTATGATGGCAGCCTGTATACAAATTCGGTCATGATGGCTGCACCTGCAAAGGATCCAAAGGTGATGGTGTATTACGCATTTCAGGCAAGTGATTATCTGAATTATGATAGAGAACCGATGAAGGAGGTTATGCGTTCCGCATTGGTTGCCGCAAATATTACAGCCGATCAGGAGACGGATACAAAAGAAAAGACTGTTAAGAAATACAAGGTCGCACAAATGCCTGTGTTGAGAAATCATTCCTTGGCATATGCGAAGGAAAAACTAAAGGATACGCATACGGAACAGATTATCATCGGAGATGGCAGCGAGGTTGTCGAGCAATATCCGCAGGAAAAGGAAACCATTATCTCCAATCAGAGAATATTTCTGAAAAGTGATGGCAGCCGTATGACAATGCCGAATATGAAGGACTGGACGAAGAAGGATATTACCGCATTTTGGCAGCTGACGCATATCGCAGTGGAAATGGATGGCACGGGTATGGTTACTTCACAAAATATACAGACAGGAAAAGTCATCAGTAAGGATACGGTTATTAAGGTGAAGATGAAATAAGTTATCTGGGATGTATGAGGAAAGGAATCTTCTTAAAGTATGAAGAACACGAACACTTTTTACAGTAATGTGTATTCCTTCCTTATTATAAAGCAGGAAACGCAGACATGCTTTCATTTTTGAAAAAAAGGAACACCTATTATATGCATGGAAAAGAATCCCTGAGTTATAAGATCAGAACAATAGAAAAAGATAACCGCATATGTGTATTACAAATATTCTGATAGGTTTGAAACCTTAATAGAATACAAAGGTAATCGCTAATTCGCCTGTGTTGGCACTAATACCGTTTTGTGTATCAACATCTATGATGGAAAAAGAAGAAGGAAAGCTCTATGAATGTGAGTTCTCCTTCTTTCTTTATTTTACGGATGCAGTACTTATTAAGGATAAATTTGCGATAGGTCTTAATATTTACCTTTTCATCATTTTTTGCCTTATTTAAGAGGCTGATCCAGAGGAAATATCCGAATAAATGACAAGTGACAATTTTAAGGAAAATTGATTTTTTATTGTATATAAGGTGATAAAATATGCAGGATGCTTTTATTTCCCTTGTTCGTTATTTGTGTGGACTCTTTTCTTTCTCAAAATACGCCTGCAAGGCACAGCCCATAAAGTGGGAGGCACCGTTTCCATAACGCTCATCCATCCTGTGAATCAGCTCCTCGTTATGCAGATAGCTGTCAATCATTATTTCCATTTGATGAACACCCGCATCCATGGCAGGCGCTTCTGCCTCCGGGATGAGATGCTGCAGCTCATATACGATTTGCTGAACCTCTGCACAGGCCGGATCTCTGTCTGTATCCGAAAGCAGCTGCTTCATCAGCTCCTGATTGCGCTTTCCATAATCCTGTTCCTTTATATGGGTGAGCTTATCCAGATTTTCTGTGAAATGCTCCAGGTTGTGCTTCATGGCAGCCGTATATGCTTCCACACTTCCATAATACGCAATGGCTGTTTTGGCGATGTCGGCTTCATGATCGCGAACCCGGGCTATGAGCTCATCAAAGGCAGCGATGCTTCCGTATTCCTGAATAATCTCCTCGGTATGCTCTTTCTCAAATTCCTCCAGCAGCTGTATATAGCTATTTAAACTAAAATCTTGAAATTCCATGCAATTCTCTCCTTTCTCTAACCTGTCCAGCAGCTCCAGCAGCCGGTTCAGTCTGTTTCGCCGCTCGATCAGCAGAGCCTTCTGCTTTTGAAAAGCGGCATTCTGATCGAAGTCCTTCCGCTCCATGATCCTTTTGATTTCCTTTAATGGGAAATCCAGTTCTCTGAATAACAAAATCTGTTGTAGCTTCTTCAATGCGTCGTCATCATAGAGCCGGTAACCAGCATCGGTAAATGCTGTTGGCTTGAATACATCGATCTCATCATAATATTGCAGGGTGCGTACACTGATGCCAGTCAGCTCAGCGACCTCTTTTACTGTTTTCATGGTACCACTTCCTTATCTGTTGAAAAATATCAGAGTGTTAGCCGGCACTGCTCTGTATCTTCCTCTACAGCATACTATATCACGCAGCGTGAGGGTCAATGCTTTTTTTTGAAAATTTGTAATTTTCTTTGCTTATGATGTCTGTTACAGTCCTTAAAAAATGCGGAAAGAAAAAATGTAAGGTATAGAAACCATATGGATATAGTGGCAATTTCTTTTGATAAGGGTTAACCATTACATAGGAGAAAGCAAACTGTGATGCATAGTCGTTTACGATACTCAGAAGTCCTTGCGATGCACTTTAGTAGTCCATAGAACGCATAAAGAAAGAGGAAAAAGCGTGGATTAAAAGTATCGTATTTCTTATATAAAGGAAACAGCGCGATGGGAAGAACGTTGTTTTCATCATAAAAAGGCGGTTTCGCTCATACGATGGACTGAGGTGATCTGGTATGATTCGAGGAAAGGTCAAGACGAGGATATCCACAATATTCCTTTGCTGTATTCTTATTTTCTGCTGTATACTGGGCAAGCTCGGTTATGAACAGATCTTTCATCATACCGATATCATGGAAAAGGCTCTAAGTCTTTGGGAGCGTGATTTTACAGTCGCAGGCTTACGCGGCTCCATTCTGGACAAGAACGGAAATGTTCTGGCACATGATATCCCAAGTACATCCGTTATGGTCGTGCCTGCTCAGATACAGGATCCGGACAAAACAGCCCAGCAGCTTGCGGAGGTTTTGAAGGCGGATAAGAAAAAAATATATTCCACCATAACCAAGCATGTCAGCACACAGAAAATTCAGCCGGAGGGACGTCTGATCAGCGATGACAAGGCACGCAAGCTGGAGGCGATGGATTTGCCAGGTGTCTATCTGGTGCAGGATTCTCTGCGCAACTATCCCAATAATAACTATCTTGCACAGGTTTTGGGCTTTACCGGTATTGATAATCAGGGACTTGCCGGTTTGGAGCTGCAGTATAACGACATTCTGTCTGCGAAAAGTGGTGCGTTGAACATCCCCTTCGACGCCAAGGGGCATAATGTTGACTTATATAAGGAAAGCTATGAGGCACCGGGCCGTGGCATGGATGTACAGCTAACCATTGACTCGAAAATTCAGGATATCGTGGAGCGGGAGCTGAACAATCTGGTAAAGCGCTATAAGCCGAAATCCGCACTGGCACTGGCGATGAATCCCAATACCGGAGAAATTCTTGCCATGGTCAGTAAGCCTGACTTCGATCCAAACCACTATAAGGATTACTCCAGTGATGTTTATAACCGCAATCTTCCTATTTGGAAAAGCTATGAGCCTGGTTCTACCTTTAAATCGGTAACCTTTGCCTCTGCATTGGAGCTGAAGCTGTTTGATATGTTTAAGGATACGTATTATGATCGCGGCTATGAGATGGTCGGCGGTGCGCGTATCAAATCCTGGAAGGCTGGCGGGCATGGGCAGCAGACCTTCCTGCAGGTATTGGAAAACTCCTCCAATCCGGGCTTTGTGGAAATATCCAGACGGATGGGTCTGGATAATGAATATGACTTTGTAAAGAAATTCGGATTTGGAGAGAAAACCGGAATCGATCTTCCTGGGGAAAGCAAGGGAATTATGTTTAAGAAAAGTGCAATGGGAGAACTGGAACAGGCAACCGTGGCATTTGGCCAGGGCTTGAGCGTCACACCGATTCAGCTGGTTACCGCCTTCTCAGCCATTATCAACGGCGGTACCCTATATACTCCCTATATTACAAAAAGCGTCAACGATCCGATTACCCATGATGCAATTCTGGAATACAAGCCGACACCAAAGCGCAAGGTGATCAGTGAGGATACGAGTAAGAAGATGCGCTACGCATTGGAGAGCGTCGTAGCAAACGGCGGAGGAAAGCCGGCGTATACAGAGGGCTATAAGATTGGCGGAAAAACCGGAACGGCACAGATTGCGGAGAACGGTGTCTATTCCACCAGTAACTATATTTTATCCTTTCTAAGCGCAGCACCGATTGACGACCCGCAAATCGTGCTGTATATTGCCGCAGACAGTCCGCAAAATGATGTACTTTACGGCGGAACGGTCATTGCGCCGGTTGCCAAAGCGTGCTATGAGGATATCCTGCCATATCTCGGTGTGAAAAAAGCAGAGGATCAGATTCCGAAAAAGCTGGTATGGCCGGAAACGGAAAATATCAAGGTGCAGGATTTCAGAGGTAAGAAAAAGAAGGATGTTTCGCAGGAGGGGGTTACCTTTACCTTCATCGGCAGTGGTGATACGGTAATGGAACAGATGCCGGAAGCAGGTACCACACTCTCTGCGGAGGGAGGGGAGGTCTGGATCTATCTTGGAAACGACAAGGTTAAATGAGCTGTTCACGCTGCTGCATATCCCCTGTGAGGATACGCGAATTTTACAGGGAATCAGTGATGATACCCGCGATTTAAAAAAAGACTGGCTGTTTGTGTGCCGCCGGGGAAGTGCCTATGATGGTGCCACCTTTCTGCAGGAGGCGTTGGATAAGGGAGCAGTCGTCCTGTGTGATGAGCTGCTTCAACAGGAGCATGTCTACTACACGCCGCATGTAGAGCGCATCCGGCAGGCATTACTTGAGCTGTATTACGGGGATTTGTGTGCAAGGCTGCATGTCATCGGTGTTACGGGCACCAATGGGAAAACGAGTGTTGCCAGCATCATATCCCAGCTGCTTGCCATGGAGGACTGTGCTGTATTACAAATAGGAACCGGCAGTGTCCGCTATCCGGATGAGGTTATTGAAATACACAATACCACCCCTGGCTGCTTTCAGCTGGCAAATTATTTCCGCAGAGCAGTGCAGACAGGCATTACGCATGTTGTTATGGAGGTCAGCTCGCATGCCATCGACCAGAACCGCATCAGCTTTCTGCAATTCGATGATATTGTCTACACGAACATAACACAGGATCACTTGGACTATCATCTGAGCAGAGTGCATTACCGTTATACGAAATTCAAGCTGCGCCGCTATCTGAAGCCACAGGGAACGATTATATACAATAGTGATCTGAGCTATATGCAGGAGCTAGTCAATCTGGCGCAGCATACCTGTATCAGCATCGGTATGCAGGCTGCCCATTTCCCGCTGTCAGAGGTTCAGCTCAGTGCGCATGATCTTTCCTTTCACCTGCAGGGCTATGCCTTTCATGCGAAGCTTCTGGGTATGGTAAACGTATATAATCTGGCTGAGGCTATCGTTGTCGTTCATCGTACCGGCTGTTCCTATGAGCGGCTTGTACAGGATTGTGAGCAGCTGAAGCCGGTCAGCGGGCGTATGGAGGTTATGGAGGTCGGCGGATTTACAATCTGGATCGACTATGCCCATACGGCTGCAGCTGTAAAGGAGCTGCTGCTTTTTGCCAACTCCGTGAAAAAGGGACGCATATTGACGATTCTCGGGTGCGGCGGGGAGCGTGATCGTACAAAGCGGCCTCAAATGGCTGCGATTGCGGCTGCATACAGTGATATCGCCGTCTTTACGAGTGATAATCCAAGGGGGGAAAGTGTGGCAGATATCCTGCAGGATATGAAGTGCGAAAGCTTTTCCAATGCCGTTGTGTTTGAAAATCGCTACTTTGCGATAAAACATACTATTAAAGTAGCACAAAATAGTGATATAATAATAATCGCTGGAAAAGGGAGCGAAGAAACCATTACGGCTTTTGGACGGGAATATCCCTTTTCTGATCGATCCTGCGTAAAGGAACGTCTAGCTAAGGAGGAACTACTTTGGAAATAAAATATCTGCTCGCATTCGGAATCAGCCTGGTGGCAACCCTGGTGGTAATGCCGCTGCTCATTCCGTTTCTACATAAAATTAAATTCGGACAGAGCATCCGTAAGGAAGGACCGCAGAGCCACATGGCGAAAACGGGAACACCGACCATGGGAGGACTCGTTTTTGTGAGCGTGCCAATCCTCGTCATGCTGGTATTGGACTACAAGGCGTTTTTCTCGGGGGAAATGCTGATTTGTGTGCTCGCGTATCTGGGCTATGCCCTCATAGGCTTCATTGATGATTTCCTGATCGTCGTGAAAAAGAACAATGACGGTCTGAAGCCATCTATGAAATTTCTGATGCAGTCCATACTGGCTGTTGTGTTTTATCTGTTTTACCGCTCCATTGCGGAAACGACACTGATCCTTCCGGTCGTTCACATCTCGCTGGAGCTGGGTATTCTGTATTTTGTATTGATTTTCTTTATGTTCACCTGTGAATCTAATGCGGTCAATCTGACAGATGGATTGGATGGTCTGTGTGCAGGAACCTCCATTATTGCCATTGCACCGTTTGTGATTTTCGCTCTGCTTCAGAATAATAAGGATCTGGCGATGCTGCTGCTGGCAGTGTGCGGTTCTCTGTTGGGATATCTGCGCTTCAATGTGCATCCGGCTAAAATCTTTATGGGAGATACCGGCTCTTTAGCAATCGGCGGTTTACTGGCAGCAAGCGCTATGATTTTAAAGCAGGAGCTGCTGCTGATCGTTATTGGCGGTGTCTTTGTCATGGAGCTGCTGTCGGTCGTTATTCAGGTAACCAGCTATAAGGCAACAAAGAAAAGAGTATTTCGTATGGCGCCGCTGCATCATCATTTTGAGCTGGGCGGTATGAAGGAAACACAGGTCGTGCTGATGTTCTGGAGCATCGGTGTCGTGCTTGCGGCCATCGGTTTATGGCTGGGGGTAATGTGATATGAAGGAACAGGTACTTGTAATTGGCGCCGCAAAAAGCGGTGTGGCAGTCGCAAAGCTTTTGCAGCGGCACGGCTATGCTGTGACGATTACGGACATGAATGCAATTCCGGAACAAAAAGAGCTGCAGGCCCTTGGTATCCAAGTATTCGAACAGGGGCATCCGGAGGAACTAAAGCATGAAGGCTATGCCTTTGTCGTAAAAAATCCGGGAATCAAATACACGGTTCCCTTTGTTCGCTACTTTGTGGAGCATAAGGTGAAAATTCTTACAGAGGTGGAAATCGGCTATCGGTATGCGAAAGGGTTTCACTATGGTGCCATCACAGGAACGAATGGTAAAACCACCATCACCACCATGCTGTATGAAATGCTGAAATATAATAAGAAGGCAATCGTAGCCGGTAACATCGGCTGGCCGCTGAGCGAGCTTGCTCTGGAATATGAAGCAGAGGAAAAGGATGTAGCCCTTGAATTGAGCAACTTTCAGCTGCTGGGGATTGAACATTTTGCGCCGAGTGTCAGCGTGGTATGCAACCTCGCACCGGATCATCTGGATTATATGCCGAGTGTGGAATCGTATTATGAAAGCAAGATGCGCATTTATGAGAACTGTACAAAGGATGACTGGTTTCTGCGCAATGTGGATGATGCAACGGTTTTGCAGTATGCACAAAACATTCCGTGTACGGTGATTGATTTTTCTTTAACACGGCAGGATGTTGACCTGTACCGCAAAGACGGGGCAGTGTATTTACGGGATATTCTGCTGTTTGAAGAAAAGAGCTTTCACGTCGTTGGAGATTATAATCTCTCCAATGCCATGATTGCCGCCTGTATGGCCTATAAGCTGGGCGTATCTGTTCGCGATATTCAAAAGGCGATTGCCTCCTTTCAACCAGTGGAGCACCGTCTGGAATATATCGGAGAGAAAAACGGTGTAAAATTTTATAACGACTCGAAGGCAACCAATACGCATGCGGTTACTGCGGCACTGAGCTCCTTTGAAAGCAATATCATTCTGCTTGCCGGAGGACATGACAAAGGCATCAGCTTTGATGATCTCAGGCAGTATGATGCACGCGTCAAGCTGTGTGTGGCCTTTGGGGAAACCGGGCCGCAGTTTCAGGAGATCTTCTCTCATGTTTATGTCGTGGAAACCATGCAGGAAGCCTTAAAGGAAGCAATTGCGAATAGTAAGGAACAAGATATCATACTGCTGTCACCGGCATGCTCCAGCTATGATCAATTTCCAAACTATGAGGTACGTGGTACCCTGTTTAAGGAAATGGTGAAGGAGTGGCTACAGGCATAGGTCTGAAAAAGAAGCTTATGTAAACGCCATCGTTATATATGACTGAAAAAAGCCTTTTTCTTACAGAATTGTTATTGTTTTTTCAAAGAGAAAGGTTGTGCTTTACCTCTGTGTGGTTTACAATGGTAAAGAATGAAAAAAAGGAGATTACACTATGTTTCTATTCGATATGATAAAAGCGGTTCTGCTCGGTATCATTCAGGGAATCACGGAATGGCTTCCTGTCAGCAGCACCGGACATATGATTCTGTTTAACAGCTTTTTTCCGATGAGCTCCTCGCTGGCAAAGCCGGATACTCCGGAATTCGCATTTTGGGGATTGTTTCTGGTAGTTATACAGCTTGGCTCTATTCTGGCAGTCTGTGTACTGTATTTCCATAAGCTGAATCCATTTTCACCGAGAAAATCCATCAGTGAAAAGCGCTCCACCTGGGATTTATGGTTTCATGTATTTGTTGCATCCATTCCAGGTATCATCGGCATATTCCTGAATGACTATGTTGAGAAGTATATGAACAATGCCATTGTCGTAGCCATTGCATTGATTGTATTCGGTATCGGCTTTATCGTGCTGGAAAGCACCAAGCATCATCCAAAATACCGCAAAGTGGGAGAAATCACCTATCAGACGGCCTTTATGATCGGTCTGTTTCAGCTGATTGCTGCTCTGGTTCCCGGAACCTCACGAAGCGGTGCCACTATTTTAGGTGCCTCCATACTGGGCTGTTCCCGTTTTGCGGCTAGTGAATTTTCCTTCTTTATGGCGATTCCAGCTATGGCTGGTGCCAGCGGATTAAAATTTATGAAATACTTCATGCATTATGGATTATCCATGAGTGGAGGAGATATCGCCCTGCTTGTCGTGGCAAGCATCATCGCCTTTGTTGTGTCCATGTTTGCCATTCGCTTCCTGATGAATTACATTCGTAACCATGACTTCAAAATATTTGGATATTACCGTATCGTCGTGGGTGTGGCAGTGCTGATCTGTTACTTCCTTGGCGTATTGAATCTAAGCGCAATCTGATTGTATCGTATATAAGGCAGAGGCTGTTTTCGGCTTCTGTCTTATTTTATACCTTGTTTATATAAGAAAACCCCCGGCTATACTGGTGGATATTTATTGTCCAGCCACTCATTCTTAACAGCCAAGCTATTAAGCTAAATGAATTGATAAAAGTACATGAATTTTTTTACTAATATTCATTGTAGATATCAAGCAAATTTGAATTTCACTATATAAATACCAATTATTACCAGTGATTCTAATATAACAAAATGATATGATTGGATTAAAACATCAAAGGAGCTGGATAGAATGAAAAAGACGGTATTAAATATGAAAATGATAGGGGAATTCAAAACATATTTATATGGGGAAGAAAGAAGTAAAGCAACGATTGAAAAATATATAAGAGATGTCATGCATTTCTATAAATATTTGCCTGAAAATGATAAAGCAATAACAAAAGAGAAACTGGTAGCTTATAAAAATAGTCTGTCTGAAGAATACAAGGTATCAAGTATCAACAGTATGCTTGTCGCACTAAACGGTCTGCTTGATTATTTAAAACTGGGAAATATGAAATTAAAATTACACAAGGTACAGCGTTCTGTTTTTTATGAAGAGGAACGGGAACTGACAAAAGATGAATATAAGCGTCTGCTGGATACGGCATTAAAGAGAGATGATAAACGTTTGTATATGTTACTGCAGACGATATGTGGTACAGGTATCAGAGTATCAGAACATAAATACATAACGGTAGAAGCAGTAAAAGAAGGGAAGGCAGTTGTACGAAATAAAGGGAAGACAAGAACGGTATTTATTCCAAAGAAATTAAAGAGATTGCTTAAAGATTATTGTAAACAGGAAAGCATATTAACAGGTGCTGTCTTTATCACAAAGAGTGGAAGACCAATGGATCGTAGTAATATTTGGAGTGCCATGAAAAAACTATGTCGTGATGCCAGAGTCGATGATAAAAAAGTATTCCCACATAATTTGAGACATCTATTCGCATTGACATTTTATCGTCTACAAAAAGATGTTGTAAGATTGGCGGATATATTGGGACATGCAAGTATCGAGACTACAAGAATATATACTATGATAACAGGTAGAGAATGTCAGAAATCCCTATCAAAAATGGATTTGATAATTCCTTTAACCGTATAATAATACAACATAATGCGTATTATGTTGTAAAATACTTTTATATCGGCTAAAGCCCTTTTAAATCGCCGTTTTTTGTATGTTTCTCTATCAAAAATATAAGTAACAATTTTATTAAAATGAAATTGTAACCGTTTTACATAAAATATCTTACCATTTTGTACCAGTCTCAACAATAGATATTGGTAAACAATAAAATATTTTGGGGAAACCTAATTTTTATCACTTTTTATGTGATATAAATATGATAAAGCTGAAAAAAAGGGCGCAAAAAAGCTATGAAAACGGTATAGTTAAAGAAACATATACTGATTCCTGATGAAGCTTTCTGTCATATAATTATTCAATCGGCATCCATTCGTGATGCCTTTTTTGTGTTTTTCCTATGTATCTTCTATCTGTCTGGATAGGGTCTACAACATAATACGCATTATGTTGTTCAAATCAGAGGGAGATAGAGAGAACATGAAAAAGGAAGAAATCAGTCACTGTATAGAACTGACTAAGGAGATCATGATTCGTCATTATCAAAAGGATGATGACTTTGCAATTGGATATTTACATAGAAGCTGCATCTGGATCGGTTCCTGTGCAGAGGAATTCTATGTTGGTAAACAGACGATAGCCGAAGTCCTCAAAAAGGAATCAAAGGAACTGCCGGATATTGAATTGACCGCCTTTGATTATGTGTGCGCATCCAATGATACGCATGAATGCGTCATTACGGGAAGACACACAGGTCATACGACAAGTACCTCTGGTGAAATCTACAGTGATATGCAGAGGATCACTTTCGTATGGAAGAAGATGAAAGATGAGCTTCTCATCATGCATATCCATGTATCCAATCCAATGATCAATCTGCAGGAGGGTGAGATCTTCCCGCACAAGATTGGTAAATATACAAAGGGGTACTTTGAGATGCTGGTCAATCGTGATATTAAGAAAAATGGGTCTATTACCATTAAGGATCAGAAGAACCGATACCATATCATCAATATCCATGACATCCTGTACTGTGAGGCATTTGATATGAACTGTATCATCCACCTTGCAAAGAACGATGTCTTTGGACGCATCACGCTGCTTGACTTTGAACAGATGCTGAATGAAAAAAACAAGGATATGTTCAAGCGGGTACATAAGAGTTACTTAGTCAATCGCTATCATACGAAGTCTTTAGCACGCTATGAGCTGATGCTGGAACATGAAATCAGAGTACCGGTATCACAGGAGCGCTATAACAATGTAAGGGATTGGCTGAATCAGTGCTAATGGGAGGAAAATCAATGAAAAGAAAGATCGTGGCAAGACTGCCGGATATGTTTACACATGAGCAGTATCGGAGTGCCGGTGTTGCACATCTGGTTAATATGGATCAGGAGATTGAATTTTACTATAGGGGAAAACCAATAACGAAGGAACAGGCAAATGAAATGGTGATAGAGCATTATAAAAGAAAGAACGCTCTGTCAAAATGAACACAATGAGGATGGCAGGAGTGATAGGATGTGGCGACAACAATTTATCGGATCAGATCAGCTGGATAGGTACGGGAGTCAATGAGATATGCAGCAGCAAGAAAGAAGCGGTCATGTTTTTTGAGGAGGAATCCAGAATCTATGACGGATATTTTCTGATAGAGAATGCATGGTTTCATGGCATTGAGATCAGCAGTAATCTGGGGATCGTTATGGTAACACTGACTGCTAAGACCCTGCCGGATGCTTCCTGCGTGATGAAGATGCCTCTGCGATTTTCTGTTGTATGGCACAAGGATAATAATTTGTGGAAGGTCATTCATGTGCATAATTCGATAGCGGATACCGACCTGAAGGAACATAACTATTTCAATATTGAGGCAGCGCAGTCGGCCTATTCACAGATGAATGAAAGACTCAGCAATGCTGTCAATACCGATGCCTTAACAGGAATCAGTAATATGAATGGCTTCATTCGTGATACAGAAAAGATATTCAAGAAATATCCTGATGATTCGTATGCCATCATCAAGTTTGGTATCAAGAACTTCCGCTATATCAATCGGGTTCATGGATATGGCATGGGAGACAAGGTACTGCAGAACATTGCGAAGAATCTGAAAAAGACATGCCGGGAGGGAGAAACATGCGCAAGGATAGAGAAGGACATCTTTGCGATGACCTATCGTTTCTTTACAAAGGATGAAATGTCGTATCGAGAGAATAAGGTACGCATGAAGCTCATTGACAAGCGTATCAGCAAGAAGATCAACATGGACATCTGCTTTGTTGCAGGCATCTATCTGCCGCAGGACATCCGACATGAGCATGTCATCGACATGCTGGACAAGGCACTGATCGCCCAGCAGAGCGTTCCCAAGAACATCACAGGAAGCCGGTCAGTCTATTATGATGATGCAATGATGAATAATATGATCCAGAAGAATGAACTTCTGGAATCGGCAATCCCTGCAATGCAGAACGACGAATATAAATTATACATACAGCCTCAGTTTGATATTCAGACACATCGCATCATCTCGGGAGAGGCGCTGTGCCGATGGCAGAAAGAGGATGGAACACTTATCCCGCCCAATGACTTCATACCGGTATTTGAAGAATATGGTATGATCATCAGTTTCGACTTTCATATGCTGGAACTGCTCTGCCGGCAGATGAGAAAGTGGATGGATGAAGGACTGGAACTGAAGCCGATATCCATCAATCAGTCCCGACTGCACATAGAAAATGAAGCATATCTTGAAGATTTCTGTTCAACAGTGGACAGATATGGCATACCACATGAGGACATTGCCTTTGAACTGACAGAATCAGCGTTCGTAGAACAGCAGGACGAAATGCTGAAGCTGGCATCTAATCTGCATAAGCGTGGATTTCAATTAGCTATTGATGACTTTGGAACAGGGTATGCCTCCCTCAACTTCCTAAGTGTCGTATCAGCAGATATTCTGAAGATAGATAAGTGCCTGCTTGACGGGATTGAAAATAATAAACGTTCCCGTTCGATCATAGAAAAGACAATCGAGCTGGCACATGAGATCGACATGACAGTCATCTGCGAAGGCATAGAAACAGAAGAACAATTAGAATACCTTAGCAGGATCGGCTGTGACATCGGACAGGGCTTTCTGATTGGCAGGCCGATGGAATCCAGGCAGTTTGAAAAGCTGTGGATGCAGGATAAAGTATTATCGAATTAAAGAAAATGAAGGAGAGGAAGAAATGAAAAGAGTCAAGCCATCCAGCGTGATAGGGATCATAGCTTGTATCATATTTATACCGATCATCGTTGTCAATCTTGTGATCATCTTTAATGGATTTCAGGATAATGAAAATATGCCGGGCTTCATGGGCTATCGGCCTGCGATCGTCTTATCAGGTTCCATGGAACCAACCTTTGATGCAGGAGATGTCATCGTCATAGAAAAAGCAGAAGATACAGGGAACCTGCAGAAAGGTGATGTGATTACATATCTGGTATCAGGCAAGGCGACAACGCACAGGATCATCAGCGTAACGGATCATGAAGGAAAGACAGCCTATGTGACAAAGGGAGACTACAACAATGTAGAGGATAGACTGGCAGTGTATCCGGAACAGATACAGGGTATCTATAAGGGATTTCGTATCCCCAATCTAGGGAATATCCTGATGTTCATGCAGAGCACGCAGGGAATGCTGATATGTCTGGGAATCCCATTTGCGCTCTATATCCTGTATGACATCTTTAAGCGAAGAAAAGACAGCAGGAAAGAGAATGAGGCACTGCAGGATCAGCTGAAGGAAAAGGAAAGACTGGAAGCAGAGCTTGCAAAGCTAAAGGCAGAGAAACAGCAGATAGAAGAAACAGAATAGAAGAAATGAAATCGTTGTAATACACATCTGATAGGTTGGCACAGAACATTGGATGATGTTTACATATAAAAGAAAAAATGGAGGAAAGAAGAAATGAAAAGAAAGAAAAGCATAGCCGGACGATTAGGCATGGCAGCTTTTGCGTTGACTCTGATAACGACATGCATTTCCGGTGGAACACTTGCGAAGTATGCCAGTGAGGTAACAGGTACAGGAACTGCGGTTACTGCTAAATGGGTATTCAAGGCAGGAAGTTCAGAAGGTGCAGAAACATTTACAACTTTTAAATTAGGTGAGACAACCAATACCGATACTATTGCAAAAGAAAAAATCGCACCAGGCAGTTCCGGTACTGTTCCACTTTACTATGATCTGAGTGGAACGGAAGTCAAGACGAATCTCAAAATTAGTATCAAGGTAGATGATGTTAGTAAACTACCAACGAATTTCAAAATCACATGTGATGGTGTAACTAAGGGAAAAACAGATTTCACAAACGATACTTATGTAGAGTTTATGACAAAAAATATCACTGTTGACTCAACAACAGGTGTTCTGACTGCAGCAGATGCAAAAGCACAAAAAGATATTACGTGGGCATGGGCATTTGAAACTGGTAGTGATGACTCGACAAAGAAAACTGGAAACACAAATGATACAACAGATGGTAAAGCTGCTGGTACAGTCAATTTTACAGTCAAGGTAGAAGCAACACAGTTAGCAAGCTGATTAAAACAGCATCTTATATCAAATCAAGGCACAAAAACTAAGGAGCAGTGTCCTGTGCCAGCACTGCCCTTTAGCAGAACCCACAGAATACTCTGTGAGCTTTGCTAAGGGAAAAAGAACAGGAGAATGATTATGGATGATAAATTGAAAGATCAAAGTACAACTGAACAGATCAATCAACAGGATGAAGGGAAAAAGCATAAAAAACTGATTCTTTTATTACTGTTGCTTTTACTTTTTTCCAGTGTCGGTGTCAGTCTCATGCTGAATCATCATACAGAGGAGCTTCCTGTTGTCGATACCATAACGATCGATCCTGTCGAGAAGCGTAATATACACGTATCAGGTCAGGTTATGTATTCTGATGGAAGGGTCTATCAGAACGGTCGTGTGCAGCTGCATTCCGAAGTGAAGGAAACAAAGACAGATGAGAATGGATGGTTTCTGTTCAAAGACGTCGCTCCTGCAGAACATACGCTATCGGTACTTGATAAGGATGATAATGTCATAGCAAAAGCACTTATATCTGTGGAACAGAAACAGAAGGGACAGAATTTCAATATCACAAAGAACAAGGACGGGGAATATGTTGTCCATTTATCAACGGCGATTCGCTATCTTGAACTGAAAGTTGAGGTTGATGGAGATAAGCTTCTGCTGATACCGGAAAGCAGCTATGCAGTCACAGATAAAGGAAATGTCTTCACACAGGATGGACAGCTAAAAGTCGATGATGGACAGATCGTGTTGCCATCAGGAACCGTTGTTCTGGAAAACAATAATATCGTGCATTATCCATACATGGTGAAGCCGGACAATACAATTATCAGCATTCCTGAAGATGGCATCAAACTGGAAGATGGAACAGTGATACAGGGGGACGGAACGATCGTATTCCCTAAGGATGATGTAGAAATCAACGATGAAAGAGATGAAGTTACGAATAACGAAGATGGAACTATAAATGAGATACCAAAGGATAAGCCGTCAAATGTGAAGCCGGATGGTGATGTAGAGCCAATCGCGCCTAGTGAACCGGACACACCAACCGATCCCGATAAACCAGTTGATCCAGACAAGCCAGTCGATCCGGATACTCCGGTTGATCCAGATAAGCCAACAGATCCAGATACGCCAGTAGACCCAGACAAGCCAGTCGATCCAGATACTCCGGTTGACCCTGATAAGCCTACTGATCCAGACAAACCAACAGATCCAGATACTCCGTTTGATCCAGATAAGCCTACGGATCCGGACACGCCAGTAGACCCCGATAATCCACTTTCTCCTCCAGAGGGTTATACCGTGAGAGGGAACAATAAGGCAGGCTGGACAAGTCCATGGAATGTGACAACACCGTTAACAGCACTAGACCTTTTTGATACAGGAAAGATAAACAGTGAGAATGTGCCTGTCATACAGCCGGGATCAGAAGGCAGCTACATCTTCTGTCTGGAGAACAATCGTTCAACCAATCTCTCGGTAAAGATCTATCTTGAGAAGGTATCAAAGGTAGAATTCCCACTGGAATACAGACTGTCTGAAATTCAGAGCATCGACAGTGTAGTAGATGATGATGTGAAATGGCAGAGTCTAAAGGATGGAGAGCTGACGCTTTCTGCGGATGGGACCATTGGTCATAAGAGTATAGATAATCAAAAGCTATACCGTCTGGAATGGAAATGGCCATTCGATAAAACAAATAGTAAAGATACAGAACTTGGAAAGAATCAGTCAAAGTTTGAAATCAAGCTAGGTGTCCGTGTAGAAGAACTGGTAAAAGAGAAATGAGAAACATAATCACAAAAGCTGGAACATTGGTGCTTGGCATTCTCGTATGTCTGCTGATCATTATACTTGGCATTCAGGCATACAACAAACTCATTGTTCATGATGAAACTGCCAGCATTCTGGGCTATAATTACAAGACAGTTCTGACAGGTTCCATGGAACCTGCAATACCAGTTGGCAGCATCGTCATTACAAAAGAACAGAGCAGTTATGAAATGGAAGATATTATATCCTTTCAGGAAGAAGGAGCCATCATTACACATAGAATCATCAGCATAGACAGGGAACGATACATAACAAAAGGTGACGCCAATAATGTGGCAGATACAGAGGAAGTCCAGCAGAAACAGATATTAGGGAAAGTAATTCTGACGATACCGCTGCTTGGCTATCTGGTCATGTGGCTGATGTCACCATTCGGAATCATCAGTTTATTTATCATCATAGGAATCTGGTATATAGCGACAGGAAGAAACAGAGGTGCAGGAAATGAAAAGGAATAGAACAACATTAAAGAAAACAGCAATCGGGTTAGTATTCATACTGCTGGTTATGGGTGCTGTGACACTTGCACGCTACACTTCTTCCGTACAGGGACAGGGTACTGCAACGACTGCAAGATTTGTAAATGAATCTACGTTTCAAATCGACAATGTGGAAATGCCGAAACAACCCGGAACTTATACTGAAATGACATTCGATGTTGCCAATTATGATACGAATGGAACGGCCGAAGTCAAAATGACCTATACCTTTCTTGCTGAAACTGCAGGAAATATACCATTGAAATTTACTTTTACTCCTGTTAGTTCAAATCCTACAGGAGATACAACAAATATGATCAGTCAAACAGTAGAAGCAAATACTGAAACGAATTTAGGAACGCTCAATTTAAACAAGATGCAACATTCTTATAAAGTCAAAATAGAATGGCCATCATCGGAAAATACATCAGAGCTCAGCACTGAAATAGACTATGTCAGAATCAGAATAAAGACGAAACAAGCAAATAGTTAAGAAAGGGGTACGTGTATGAAAGAGATAAAAATAGGTAACAAGCGAACAAAGCTTCTCTTAAAAATATTATCCCTTTGTGTTATCGTGACAATCATTTTAGGTGGTGTTTCATTCGCAATGTTCATTGGTGAAAATATGTCAGATAAACATATTGTCAAGCCGGAAGGTTTCTATTTTGCATCTGATTCTTTGCAAGAAGGAACAGCAATGAAGCATGAAATGAATAATTGGAATACAAGTAAAGATTATACAGTTATCCTTGATATTAGAAATTGGCAGGATAGTCTAAGATCTTCAAGCATTGATATAGATTATACGTTATCAGTTGATGATGCAAGTTTACAAATACAGGTTAATGATACGACTATCAATAATGGTGATACACTGCATTTGAGTTCCTCAAGTGAAACTACAGATAAAGTTATCATTACAGTACCTAGTGGACATAAACCTGCAAATAATAAATTCAAAGTAACTGCAGTTGCGAAACCAAGCACGGCAGGAACTGGTTTCACTCAGACGATGTATGGAGAGTTTTCCCTAAATGAGAAAACGACGACCTTTGATGCTGAATTAGAAAAGCATAATAATTACATTGATATACGTATTGGTGTTGCAGGAGAAACCGACGTAGAAATTGCATGGCCTTCATGGGTAACAATTGATACGACAGATCAGCTTCTTTCAAATGTAACAGGCAAGAGTACAACATTTCATTTAGCGCAGGATTCCAGTCATATTGTCCGATTCTTTGTGACTGATACGATAAATGAAAGTGAGTATTTTACAGTTACAGCAAACGGAAGAACTGCAAACATAGATGTCAAAGGAAAGATTTCCAATTAGGTAAGGGAGGACAGAATATGAATAAAAAGAATAATCATAACAAAAACTTAAAGCTTCTTATTGCTTCCCTTTTCCTTGTGGGAAGTTTGATTGGATTACTGTTAAATGATGATGAACATGTATATGCTTTTCATGATGAAGAAATTATCGCTACGATACCAGTAGGTGTTAACAATGATAATGTAAAAGCAATACTGACAAAGGATGGAACACTAACTTTAAGCGGTGAGGGGGAAATCAAGGATTTTACTGCTGATACAACTCCATTAAAAGAGTATCGCAATCAAATCAGCGAAATTGTTATAGAAGATGGCATCACATCTATAGGGGATTATCTTTTTTATAATTGTAAGGGATTGAATGATGCTTTAGAAATACCGGCAACAGTTGTACATATTGGAGATGGAGCATTCTATGGCAGCGATGAAAAGAATGCACCTCATTTCATGAAAATTATAAATCATTTTAAAACAGCAGATATTACTGTAGCAGTTGAAAAAGAAGTACCTTCAACTGAGGAGGAGCAAACTGAAAAGCAGGAACCTGTGAATAGTGAATCAAATGATCCGATGTCAAATAATACTACTCCAGTTGATGATAATGAAGCTGATATTAAGGAACCTACATCAATTAAGACGGAAACTGTCATAGAGATTAAAACGATTACAGAACAGCAGATGGGAACACATGTATTCTACGCTACTGTTCATGGTGGTTATCAATGTGAAGATAATAACGCATCATTTGTTAATGCTATGAATGAGGCAGAGTATCAGAAAGCAGATAGATTCGTTACAGCAAAGCTAGATAATGTTTTGACAAGAAATCTTCCGGTTTTTAAAGGATCTATCTTTGTGCCTGAACAACCAGAAATAGGACTTACGAATCCAAGCATGGATGATGCACTTCATGAATCAATATTTACCGGATGGACATATCAGGGAAAAGAAATCAACGTAGATGATCAGATGGCAATTGATGAAACAGTTGATACTCTTTCTCTGACTTCACGATGGGAAACGAAAGCAACACTTGAGCCTGAAATCAGGCAATCGGTGAAAGATAAAAAAACGACCTATTCTATCTTCAATAAGATAACTGATACTGAAATTGCTGATATACAGGGATATGTCATGTCCTATCAGTGGCAGATCAAGACCTTAGATAGTGATTGGAAAGATATAGAAGGAGAAACAAAATCTACACTCATTAGAGAATCAAATGAAAATGATCATACTTCTATGTTCAGAGCAATATTATCTGTGTCAAAGCAAAGTAAAGCAAGAACTGCTGCAACTCCTACAACCTTTACTACAAATGAAGTAACTGGAATTGATGCAGAAAAGCCAATAACGATAACATATGATGCAAATGGTGGAGTTGGAGAAGCTCCGGTTAATACAAGCATTAGTATATCTACACCTTATAAACCAGAAGAAAGTACATTGACACCACCTAACAATCAAGTATTTATAGGATGGAAAGTAACCTTGAATAATATAGTGGTCACGAAGAATAATGGAACAATAGTAAACACAGATGATATTATACAGACTTCAGATGTTTTATCTCTATCATTAAATGGTGCAGATCATGGCAATATAATTTTTACTGCACAGTGGAGTAATGGAACAGTCATTTATTTTAATCCCAATATATCAGCAAGTGGAGATGGTATGACGCCAGATACTGCTGTGAAAACCCTTAATGAAGCATATGGGAAACTGCCGTCTGATGGCACAATCAACACTAATAAAATTGTACTGCTAGGCTCTTATAGGTTTACTTCAACAGTTACTTTACCAGCAAAAAAAGTAACAATTACTGCTAATTCCTATGATCAGACCACATCTCCAATTCTGTATATGGATAATACTAATGTTATGATTACTTTAGGAGATGATACAAAATTTGAGAATATAAAAATTGGTGCACCAACATTCTGGAGCGGAAATGCTGAAAGACCAGAGGGAATATATGCAGATTTTCATACATTGATAATGGGAGATCACATCGTTAATACTTCTGGAACATTACAGGTTTTTGGTGGTAGTAGAACAAGTGGTAAAAATGGACATTCGGACATTCGAATATTCAGTGGATCATATCGTTACATTAATGGTGCAGGTTATAATACAAGTTCAAGTGGGAATACAAATATATTGTTATATGGCGGAGGTGGTGCTGTTTATGGAGGTATACATACAGGTGGTGTATTAACCGGTAGTACGAATATAATTGCATATGGTGGTGGCTTTAGTATTTTTGGTGGTAATCGATACGGTCAGGTCACTGGCGATACACATATCAAAATATATGGAGGAGGTCACAGTGTTTATGGTGCTTCTCACGCAGGAACAGGTTATGTGAAAAACGTTAATATAGAAGTTTATGATCCTTATGGGACTACGAAACTAGGAGAATTTTGTGGAGGCATATATGACGGTAATTCAACATCCAATAGGTATCCTGTACAAGAAAAAATCAATATTTCTATTCATGGTGGAACTTTTGGTGCAATTTATGGTGGAGGTCTAAATGATTGGGCTGAAGGTAGCGGACCAACTGTTAAATCTGGTGTAAATCTTTTAATTGAGAATGCTGAAGTTAATAATGATGTTTATTTAGGAGGAAAATATGGAGCAGTAAATGGAAGTTCAACATTAACGATAAGAAATTCTAACATACATGGTAGTGTTTATGGTGGTGGTTTAGGTGGTAAAAATAATAAAGGAAGTACTATATCAAGTAATATTTATGGGAATGCTACAATAAATATTGATGAAAATACGATAATTGATAATAATGTTTATGGTGGTGGTAATAACAGATCAAATATCAATAGCACGGCATTTGTTTACTTTTATGGAACAGCAAAGAATGTATATGGTTCAGGGAAAGGAAGCCTTACTTCGGTTTCACAAAGTAATATTAATATAGGTGATAATGCTGTTATTAAAGAAAATGTTTATGGTGGTGGAGATGAGGGAACAACAACTGCTTCTACGCTTAATATATTAGGAGGAGTAATTGGAACAGAAGAAAATAGTGGGAATATTTTTGGTGGAGGTAATAATGTTGGTGTTAATACTAGTATTGTCTCATTAAAGAATACACCAACAATTACTGGCAACATTTATGGTGGTTCAAATGCATCTGGAACTACAACAACATCAACAGTTAATATTTCAGGTAGCGTGGCTAATAGTGTTTATGCAGGAGGTAAGGGAGAAAATACTACTGTTACAAATGCAACATTAAATGTTGAAAGTGGTGCAAATATTGCTGGAAATGCATTCGGTGGTTCAGAAAAAGGTACTGTTACAAATTCCACTGTTAATTTGAATGGTGGATATGTAAAGAATGCTTTTGGTGGATCTGATCAAGCAAGTATCACTGGCGATGTTAAGATCACTTCTTTGGCTGGGTCAAGTGCCGGGAATATTTATGCCGGATGTAATTCATCAGGTAGTGTTAGTTCTCCTATATTAAATCTAGCGGGCAAAGCCGATAATGTGTTTGGTGGTGGAAATGCTACTGATAAGACACAGGCTGATGTTACTGGAGTATCAACGATAACAGTTACTTCTGATAATGCAAATAAAATCAGTAATGTGTATGGTGGCGCAAATTCTTCCGGTCTTGTAAAAGCTCCAGTTATCAATATCAAAGGGTATGCTGGTAATGTCTATGGCGGAGGATATGGAGCAGATACAACTACAGAGTCTCCTTCTATAACTACTCAAAATGCTACTGTTGATAATGCTTACGGTGGAGGTAATAAAGGCCTTGTTGCCAATACAAATGTACTCATTAGTTCGGATTCAAATATAAAAAATGCTTTTGCCGGCGGAAATGAAGCCGGTGTTGATGGAACAGTTAAGATTCAGGTAATTTCTACAGCTACTATTCAAAATATGTATGGTGGTTCCAATAATAATGGAACTGTGAAAAATCCACAGATACAGGTAGACGGTTCTGAAGGATCAATTCCTAAAGTAACCAATGTCTATGGTGGTGGATATGGTCAATCTACAGTAACGGAAAGTCCTGTGATCAAGATTGATGGCTATACGACAATAGAGAATGTCTATGGCGGTGGAAATCTTGGTCAAACTTCAAATGCAAGCATTACAGTTGGTAATACAAATAATGGCACTGATACAGGGACGATTGATAAGGTCTTTGCAGGAGGAGATCAGGCTGGTATCACCGGAAAGAGTAATGTAGTTATCAATCCATCTATGAAGGTCACAAGTCTTTATGGTGGTTCTAATAATTCAGGTGATGTAGAAGATGTTGATCTAACGATCAACGGTACAGTAGGAACAGTGTACGGTGGTGGTCTTGGTAATGGTACGAAAACATATACTCCTGTTATTATCGTTAATAATGGTGCTAAGATAACCAATCTTTATGGTGGAGGAGATGAAGGAAGAACTTTTACATCATCTCATATCACATTGAAGGAAGGCTCTGTCGTTAATGAAAATGTCTATGGAGCAGGAAATCAGGTAGGTATCGAAGATAAACAGAATGCAGGGATTGGAAATGCTCCAGAAAGTGATAGCTATATTACATTAGAAAAAAATGCAACTGTACAGGGAAATATTTACGGAGGTAGTAATCAAAGAGGAACCGTAAAAGGAGTTTCAAACCTAACCATAAATGGAATAGTAACAGGAAATGTATTTGGTGGTGGAAAAGGTGTCAATACACAGGTATTCAATACAAAAATCAATATGAGTGCTACTGCTACTGCGAAAAATGTCTATGGTGGTTCTGAAGAAGGTAGTATCGAGGATTCAACGTTGATCGAGATACAAGGTAGTAAGATTTCTGAAAGTGTCTACGGTGCTGGTTTCGGTGCTACATCGAATGTTAAGAAAGATGTCTATATCGTTATTGCAGATGCATCTATCAGTGGCAATGTCTTTGGTGGAGGAAGCCAAGGTACGGTTGGAGGAGATACACATGTAGATATTATCAGTGGAACAATAGGAACTGCTTCAAATAAAGATACAGGAAATGTCTTCGGTGGTTCGGATAGTGCAATCGTGTCAGGGAATACCAAAGTGCATGTAGGTAAATTTGCAGCAGATGGAAATACAGTAGGTATCACTCCAACAAGCAAAGAAATCACGATTATGCAGTCAATCTTTGGAGGTGGGAATAAAGCAGCTTCGGGAACTTCCTTTGATGCTTCTAACCCATATGTATTGGGCGATGCAGAAGTGAATGTAGATGCATATACTTACACAACATTCAAAGTTGGAGAAAGTTTGTTTGGAGATGGAAACAAATGTGTCGTATCAGGAAATCGTACTTTTATTCTTAAAAATTATGACGCAGCACTCTTGTCTATTCAGCGGGCAGATACGCTAACGATTGAAAAAAGTAAGATAGAGATTAGCGGAACTACAGATAGTGCAAACTTGATTGCGACTTCTCAATATTCATTGAATAGGATTGGAAATCTGATATTAAAAGATGGAAGTGAAGTCAAACTGCAAACACCTGCGAACCTATTATTAGGTATTGAGAGTCAAGATGCTGCTGGTAATGTAACTACAGCATCCAATGCATTAGGAATTAACAATACGATCTATATGCAGCAGGGAGAAGCACTGGAATTGCGTACCAATGAGGACGTATCTCGTCCGGGCTATGGTGATGTCAAAGGCTTTACCTTATTAGGACGTTATGATAAAGATGGTAATAATCTTGAAAAAGGTATCTATATTCTAGGTGGTATGGGTTCAGATGATGACAGCGGATTCTATTATGCCAATGCTACAGATACAGATCAAGGCATTACATATCATGAAAAAATAACACCAACTCATGATAAAGAAGGAACAGTATGGAGAAACTGGAAAGTTGCAAATGCGGTACTCAATAGACAGGAAACTCTGACCATGTCAGATAAGCCTACTGGAGGAAAAACAGCCCAGCTTGAAGGGGATTCTGCCGATGGTTCCATTTATCGTCTGGATACTTCATCCTTACAGATTAAGACACAAAATGGCTCTACAGAGAAGTTCACAATTAAAGAAGAAGGACAGTTAAAAGATAATGATAATGTCAATACAACATTAGGATTATCGATTGGAACAGGACAAAGCGGCTGGTTAGAACAGAGAAAAGTTGGCTATGTAGTCGGAAGCAGCGATGGAGCAGGAAACCAAATCATTGTTGATGAAACAAATAAAGGTGAGATGCGTTCTATCAATGGTGGAACTGCCAAGCCGATTATACAGGTAGATCTTTCTAATCTTGATGGTATCAGCAAAACGGATTCATCAGCACCCCTGCAAGTAACATTTACCATAGATATGATCAAACTACAGCCGGATGGTTCAGAAATTGAAACCGGTAAAATGAATGTGATATTAGATATAAAGCGAGAACAGCACGGACAGTATACAGATGTTGCATTACAATCTGGCAAGAAATATGATCGAGCTGGACAAACATATACCTATAATTCAGCAAGCCCTCAAGTAGGTATCACAATATCAAAAGAGAGTTCTGTAACTTTACAATATGCACAGCAGGGGCAATTAAAAGATATACCAGCTGATCATACATTATCTTTCTCAACAGCACTTCCGGAAGGAACAACGATTCTGATGGTAGATAAAAAAGGAACACATGATGAATATTATGAATACACAGTTCCTAATGGCGGTAAATCAAAGATCAATCTTAGCGATTTCATCAAAAATGAAACATCGAATACGAAGTATCAACCTGTAACAGAGAAAGGACAGAAGGAAAATTTTATCTTTGTCATAGATTTTGCACGTGCAGCATCCTTTACAGTAAATTCTATTACTGCAACGCTTGATGCTGTAAATAGTTCTGGTAGTTCTGTATACAACGCAACGATGTCAACAGTATTTGCGGTTAATGGTGATAAGAAAGAATATTCCTTAAGCAGTGAGAAAGCTTCTGGAACAGTCTCTATTACACCGGATTATCCAATGAATACGACGTTCCAGATTGATTTAAAAACTGCAGTTCAAAATGCAAATGTAGGTATTGATACAACTGGAGATGGACGCCAGATGGGTGTGAAAGTGAAACTATTTAACAAGGATTTGAATCGATATATTGACATACCGCAGACATGGAAAATCATCAGCAATGGTGTGCGTTACAGTACATCAGGAGATAGTTTAACAGTCGTACTTGCGGATCAAATGACAGAGGCTACATCAAATATTTATGTATCTATGGATAACCTTAGTAATGTGCCATCTGGTAACTATCGTTTTGATATTGAACTTGTCAGTGGTGCATTGGCAAACTATCCGGGAGATACAACTACGACATCAGTATCGAATGTACAATATAACTTTAAATTAAAGGATTACCGCTATTCCATCGCTGTAGAAATGCTATCGCCTGATGAACCTATATTCAAGACAGATGATGCAGATAGAACAATCAATGCTTTAATCACTAAGGTGGCTCAAGGTGGTGCAGATACAAGCGAAGTGACAGTAGAACAGGTTGTATCTAGGAAGAATCCTGAAACAAAGAAATACGAGGATTTAAACTTATCCGATGTTTTCACAGGAAGTCTTGATAAAGTACTGAGCTGGAAAACAAATAAGCAGACTTATAAATTAAAGGAGGGATTGGAAGCAGGGACTTATCGTATTACTTATACGATAAAAACGAAAGTAGAAATAAATGGTACAACAGTCGTAAAAGATGCAGGAACTGAAACAATGAATTTTATTGTAACGAAAGATTAAGAAAAAGTTTTACCCAAGCAGGATGGTAGTTAAATAGCATCTATCTTCCTGCATGTTTACTCTAATGATTTGTTTTATAAATTTGATACCGGAATTTTGGCGAATTCTTATCACATGATAAGACGAATGATCAAAGGAGAGCTGAAGTGAGTGAAAAAGTAGAGATAGATTCCTTTATATGCTTGGGGAATGATTTAACAGAAGTCAGAAACAGCTTGGAACTATTAGCTGAAGAAAGGATGATGATAGCCTGTAATGGCTTAAAAGCGGATGCTTCATTATTACTTTGTTTCTATGATTATCTCTTAGAACTGAATCGACAAAAGTTAAAAGCGAGTCAGAAAAAAGGAATTGAAAAAGCCTTACAGAGAAAATCTGAAGGTGTGGGTTCATACGGCAGACCAAAAACTGCCTTACCGAAAGATTTTGAAATACGTATCAAAGCCTGTCTAAGCAAAAAACAGAAACTATCTGATTATTGTGATGAATTGCAGATGAAAAGATCAACATTTTATAAATACGCAAAGCAGATTGAGAATAAGCTGGATAGTTTAGACAACAGTATATGTAGAAATTAAATTCAATATATTTATCTATATAAGAGAAGATATGCTAAATAATCAAGCCCAATATCTTCAAAGATACTCAACTTGAAAGACTGTAGGTTGAGTTTTCTTTTTGCTCCGGTCTAAGAATTACATTACATCATAACAGAAGAAGGAAGACACATTTGGCGTGGCAGTCCATCCTCTACATGTTGAGTAAAAGCATTTGCCGATTTGTACTGCTATTCGGTTGAGAGAGAAAATGCAATCAATTAGCACATGATAATGAGCTTGAATCAGCTTAAACTATTAAGGAATATTTAATAGTTCAAAAAGAAGGCAACAGAAAGGTTTCAAGAAATACAAACATTACAATAGAGAGGAAATAATGCGTAGTATGTTTCTGTTGCCAAAAACTTTTTAACCGAAGATGAAATGTACCCTTTAAATAATAAGAATCCCCAGATAATCTTGAGGCATTTGCGTACTTCATTTCCTCATTATGAACCTTTCGCATGATGATGCTTTTGCTATTGCAGCTGTTAGCCCGGCGTCGTATTATTATAGGAATCTTCCCGGTGTGATGGTAATGAATGTTTGATAAGCGCTTATATATCATCTTCCCGTAACAGCTTATCCAGCATATAGTCACGGTTATTGATAAACATCTCGGTTATCTGATAGGATGCAGTCTGTTCATAGGTGATTTCTTCTACCCTGCCATCATCAAAGCTTAAAATCTGAGCATCGGGAACACCGAGCAGAATCGGAGAATGCGTTGCAATCAGAAACTGGGAGCCCTCTGTGGCCATTGTCGTGAGCTGAATCAGCAGGGCCAGCTGCCGCTGCACAGACAAAGCTGCCTCCGGCTCATCCAAAAGGAAGAAGCCAACATCCCGAAAGCTCTGCATAAAGGATAAAAAGCTTTCACCATGAGAACAGGAATGCAAAGCTCTTCCCTGATATGTGGATTCATAATCCTCGGCCTTGGTCGCTACATTATAAAAGCTCTCCGCCCGCAGGAAATAGGAGCAGGAAGGCTGATATGGGCCGCGGCTCATATGAATGCCCTCGTAAAGTGAGGAATGCGTATCTCTGGTATAAAACCGATAATTTTTTGTGCCTCCCTCGGGATTAAAGCCATAAGCTACGGCGATTGCTTCCAGAAGCGTTGACTTACCATAGCCGTTTTCTCCTGTGAGAAAGGTTATTTGCTTGTGAAATTTCAATGTATCAAAGGAATGCAGTGCCGCAATGCCCTGTGTGTAATCTGTGACCTTTTTCCAGTCAATGAAGATATCGCGTAAGAATAAGTGCTGCATTTCATCACCTCCGTATACCAGTATCATAGCATAAATACATGGGCAGGGAAACGACAGTTGCGTATACCGCATGAATATTGCAGTATGCATATTCTGTACAGAACAAAAAAAGCATGATAAATTGCACGTTTGCTTATCATGCTTCCCGTATGCTTTTAAATTCGCTTTAGAACAGTTGAAAGCCAATCTTCTTTTTTACCTTCATCAGTTTCTTGCGAGCGGAACGTCTGGCCTTTTCATTACCCTCTGTAATAACCTTCTCCACCTGACCGCTGGACAGGATATCCTTGTACTTCGCCTGTAAATCACTCAGGAAATCAAAGACTGCTGCACCAACTTCTTTTTTGAGATCACCGTAGCCCTTGCCTTCATATCGCGCAACAATGTCTTCAATGCTCTCTCCATTTAATGAGGACAGAATAGTAAGTAAATTGGAAACACCCGGCTGGTTTTCCGGATCATATTGTATAATACCGATGGAATCGGTAACTGCAGACATGATTTTTTTACGTGCAACTGATGGTTCATCCAGCAAATCAATGGTACCCTTTGGATTTTCCTCAGATTTGGACATTTTCTTTGTCGGATCCTGCAGCGAATAGATTTTCGCTCCCACCTTGCTTACAAGCGGTTCCGGAACGACAAATGTATCGCCATAACGGTTGTTGAAGCGCTCTGCCAGATTTCTTGTCAGCTCCACATGCTGCTTCTGATCCAGACCGACTGGAACATAATCTGCATCATATAACAGGATATCCGCAGCCATCAGGGACGGGTATGTAAACAGCCCTGCTGTAATACCGGTTTCTCCCTTTGCCGTCTTATCCTTATATTGTGTCATACGCTGCAGCTCTCCCATATAGGAATTGCAGGTCATGATCCATCCCAGCTCAGCATGCTCATGCACATCACTCTGTAAGAAAATCGTAACCTTTTCCGGATCCAAACCGGCAGCCAGATACAGCGCAATCAAATCCTTTGTATTTTTCTTCAGCTCTGCGCGCTCCTGTGGGACTGTGATTGCATGCATGTTCGCTATAAAGACATACATTTCATAATCATCCTGATAAGCTACGAAATTCCGTATAGCTCCGATATAGTTTCCCAGAGTCAGACGTCCGGTTGGTTTAATGCCGCTCAGCATTCGTTTCATAAAAACACCTCCATATAATAAAAAAAGTACCATGTAGGGACGCTTACAGCGTGGTACCACCCAACTTATTCCATATCTGTATAGTATAGAATCACTTGCCAGTAACGGTGGCTTGCCGGTTCCTTACAGGAACATGCTCCAAGGCCCCAATTCATTGTTAAGGTCTTCCCTGATTTGCACCAACCATCAGTTCTCTATAGAAGGTATCCTTAAAATTACTAATCCTTATCTATGCATTTTGATTTCAATACTATCATACTATTATCGATTCTGAAAAACAAGGAAAAACACAAAATATGCAAAAATTGCTTTCCTATTAAAATACAATGAATTATAATAGGTATATGTGAAGGAGGCAGAGAAGATGATTATACTATATACTTCACCCGGATGTGCAAGCTGTAGAAAAGCAAAGCAATGGTTAAAAGACAATGAGATGCAATACATTGAAAAGAATATTTTTACGACACTGCTGAAGGAGGATGAAATAAAATATCTTCTGCAGAGAACAGAAAACGGTACGGAGGACATTATATCCACGCGTTCCAAGGCGTTTCAGGAGCTGCATAGAGATCTGGATGATATCTCTATCAAGGAGCTGGTGGATATCATACAAAAGAATCCATCTATTTTGAAGCGTCCAATTATGATCAATGAGAAAAGCTTCGTTGTCGGATACGACGATGATGAAATTACGGCACTTGTTCCGGCTAAGCTGCGACTCACTGCACAGCAGGCATGCAATCCAAGCTGTGCAAATTATCCAATATGCGGCAAGGTACGTGAGGAAGCATAGAAACATTATATATAGGAAGACTGTCACAGCAGATGATTATCATCAGCGAGAGGACAGTTTTTTTGTATCTGTGCTTGTATGAATGTTGTCCGTTTTTTGGTATGCGCTTGTTTGAAACGAAACGAATACTCGTGATGAAAAGAAGCAGGAGAGCTTCTATGAAACTTTTTTCCTTTTTACAGCTGCAAGTGCTGCTAGTTTCTGAGTAGTACCGCATCCATCTGCAGCCGTTATTCTTAATGCTTTTATATTGTAAACATTACAGGGAAATATTCTATAATAAGGAGAATTAGGCATAAACAAATGCTGTAACCGTTTACGAACAGAAAAGGAAGAAAAAAATCAAAAAAAGTGAAATAAAACGTTGACACAAAGAATGATTCGTTGTATTATATACGAGCGCTGATGAGAAACAGCGGCGCACGAAATAGAAATTTCGGTCTTTGAAAACTGAACAGGAAACGTCAATTATTTGAGAAAACAATATTCTCGGAATAACGATAACTAAAATGAAATTCAAACGCAAGTCATGCGTTAGAGCTAAATCAAATGGAGAGTTTGATCCTGGCTCAGGATGAACGCTGGCGGCATGCCTAATACATGCAAGTCGAACGAAGTCTCTAGGGAGCTTGCTTCCAAAGAGACTTAGTGGCGAACGGGTGAGTAACACGTAGGTAACCTGCCCATGTGTCTGGGATAACTGCTGGAAACGGTAGCTAAAACCGGATAGGTATACGGAGCGCATGCTCTGTATATTAAAGCACCCCTCAAGGTGTGAACATGGATGGACCTGCGGCGCATTAGCTAGTTGGTGAGGTAACGGCCCACCAAGGCGATGATGCGTAGCCGGCCTGAGAGGGTAAACGGCCACATTGGGACTGAGACACGGCCCAAACTCCTACGGGAGGCAGCAGTAGGGAATTTTCGTCAATGGGGGGAACCCTGAACGAGCAATGCCGCGTGAGTGAAGAAGGTCTTCGGATCGTAAAGCTCTGTTGTAAGTGAAGAACGGCTCATAGAGGAAATGCTATGGGAGTGACGGTAGCTTACCAGAAAGCCACGGCTAACTACGTGCCAGCAGCCGCGGTAATACGTAGGTGGCAAGCGTTATCCGGAATCATTGGGCGTAAAGGGTGCGTAGGTGGCGTACTAAGTCTGTAGTAAAAGGCAATGGCTCAACCATTGTAAGCTATGGAAACTGGTAGGCTAGAGTGCAGAAGAGGGCGATGGAATTCCATGTGTAGCGGTAAAATGCGTAGATATATGGAGGAACACCAGTGGCGAAGGCGGTCGCCTGGTCTGTAACTGACACTGAGGCACGAAAGCGTGGGGAGCAAATAGGATTAGATACCCTAGTAGTCCACGCCGTAAACGATGAGAACTAAGTGTTGGAGGAATTCAGTGCTGCAGTTAACGCAATAAGTTCTCCGCCTGGGGAGTATGCACGCAAGTGTGAAACTCAAAGGAATTGACGGGGGCCCGCACAAGCGGTGGAGTATGTGGTTTAATTCGAAGCAACGCGAAGAACCTTACCAGGCCTTGACATGGATGCAAAGGCTCTAGAGATAGAGAGATAAATATGGATCACACAGGTGGTGCATGGTTGTCGTCAGCTCGTGTCGTGAGATGTTGGGTTAAGTCCCGCAACGAGCGCAACCCTTGTCGCATGTTACCAGCATCAAGTTGGGGACTCATGCGAGACTGCCGGTGACAAACCGGAGGAAGGTGGGGATGACGTCAAATCATCATGCCCCTTATGGCCTGGGCTACACACGTACTACAATGGCGACCACAAAGAGCAGCGACTTGGTGACAAGGAGCGAATCTCATAAAGGCCGTCTCAGTTCGGATTGAAGTCTGCAACTCGACTTCATGAAGTCGGAATCGCTAGTAATCGCAGATCAGCATGCTGCGGTGAATACGTTCTCGGGCCTTGTACACACCGCCCGTCAAACCATGGGAGTCAGTAATACCCGAAGCCGGTGGCATAACCGTAAGGAGTGAGCCGTCGAAGGTAGGACCGATGACTGGGGTTAAGTCGTAACAAGGTATCCCTACGGGAACGTGGGGATGGATCACCTCCTTTCTAAGGAGAAAGTACAAAAGAAGTAAAATGGTTAAGGAACATTTCCTGTTCAGTTTTGGAATACCGAAGCAGCCGGAGGTGCGAAGGCATCCAAAGGTGGCTGAGACTTTCCAAGCGAAAAAGAAGTCGATCTTTGAAAACTGAATAACAGAAGACATATGAAGGTCTATAACGAAAGTTGTAAACGAACATAGATATTCACGAGTAGAAAGTTAAACAAAACAGAAAACTCAAGCAAAAACCTAAGCAAGAAAAGAACGCTTAAAACTTAATCGTGATTAAGTGAATAAGGGCGTACGGTGGATGCCTAGGCACTTGGAACTGAAGAAGGACGCAACAAACGGCGAAACGCGACGGGGAGTGGTACGTACACAAAGATCCGTCGATATCCGAATGGGGAAACCCGGCAGCAGTAATGAGCTGTCACCGATGAGTGAATACATAGCTCATGCGGGAGGTACCCGGAGAACTGAAACATCTAAGTATCCGGAGGAAAAGAAAATAAGAATGATTCCGTAAGTAGCGGCGAGCGAACGCGGAGGAGCCCAAACCAGATCTTGATCTGGGGTTGTAGGACCACGATATGGCAAGAGCATGGCTAAGAGAACGGCATTGAAAGGCCGACCGGAGAGGGTGCAAGTCCCGTATCTGAAAGTCTAGCGAAGCCTAGTGGTATCCTGAGTACGGCGAGACACGAGAAATCTTGTCGGAAGCAGGCGGGACCATCCGTCAAGGCTAAATATACCCAAGTGACCGATAGTGGACCAGTACCGTGAGGGAAAGGTGAAAAGAACCGCGGGAGCGGAGTGAAATAGAACCTGAAACCGTATGCTTACAAGAAGTCAGAGCCCGTTAAAGGGTGATGGCGTGCCTTTTGTAGAATGAACCGGCGAGTTACGTTATCGTGCGAGGTTAAGTAGAAGATACGGAGCCGAAGCGAAAGCGAGTCTTAATAGGGCGGCAGTACGATGATGTAGACCCGAAACCGTGTGATCTAGCCATGACCAGGTTGAAGTTCAGGTGAAACTGAATGGAGGACCGAACCGACCCCCGTTGAAAAGTTGGCGGATGAGTTGTGGCTAGGGGAGAAATTCCAATCGAACACGGATATAGCTGGTTCTCCCCGAAATAGCTTTAGGGCTAGCGTCGAGGAAGAGTCGTATGGAGGTAGAGCACTGAATGTACGATGGCCCCATCCCGGGGTACTGAGTATAATCAAACTCCGAATGCCATACAGATATACTCGGCAGTCAGACTGTGGGTGATAAGGTCCATGGTCAAAAGGGAAACAGCCCAGACCGCCAGTTAAGGTCCCAAAATGTATGCTAAGTGGAAAAGGATGTGGGGATGCACAGACAACTAGGAGGTTGGCTCAGAAGCAGCCATCCTTGAAAGAGTGCGTAACAGCTCACTAGTCGAGTGACCCTGCGCCGAAAATGTACCGGGGCTAAGCATACTACCGAAGCTGCGGATTCAACTTCAGAGTTGAGTGGTAGGGGAGCGTTGCATGCACGTAGAAGCCATACCGTAAGGAGTGGTGGAGAGCATGGAAGAGAGAATGCCGGTGTGAGTAGCGAGATGTAGGTGAGAATCCTACACACCGATAGCCCAAGGATTCCAGGGGAAGGTTCGTCCGCCCTGGGTAAGTCGGGACCTAACGCGAGGCCGAAAGGCGTAGTGGATGGAAAACAGGCAGATATTCCTGTACCCGCGATGGAAATGAAGGAATGACGGAGAAGGCTAGTGTGAGCCACTAAATGGATTGTGGTCGAAGCATATAGCAGGCTGACAGTGAAATGCGTCAGCGGGATGTAAGATGTGACAGGTAAGGGAACGCCTTCGGGCAAGTACTGAAGCACATGATGCCAGCTTCCAAGAAAAGTTTCTAGTGATAATTCCATAGCGGCCCGTACCAAAACCGACACAGGTGGGCAAGGAGAGAATCCTGAGGTGAGCGAGAGAACTGTTGCCAAGGAACTCGGCAAAATGACTCCGTAAGTTAGCGATAAGGAGTGCTCTTGTAAAAGAGAGCCGCAGTGAAGAGGCCCAAGCGACTGTTTAACTAAAACACAGCTCTCTGCAAAGTCGCAAGACGAAGTATAGGGGGTGACGCCTGCCCGGTGCTGGAAGGTTAAGAGGATTTGTCATCCGAAAGGAGAAGCAATGAATTGAAGCCCCAGTGAACGGCGGCCGTAACTATAACGGTCCTAAGGTAGCGAAATTCCTTGTCAGGTAAGTTCTGACCCGCACGAAAGGCGTAACGATTTGGGCGCTGTCTCGGCAGCAGACTCGGTGAAATCTTAGTACCTGTGAAAATGCAGGTTACCCGCAACTAGACGGAAAGACCCCATGGAGCTTTACTGTAGCCTGATATTGAATTTTGATCAAAGATGTACAGGATAGGTGGGAGGCGAAGAGACGTGTACGCCAGTATACGAGGAGCCGATGTTGGGATACCACTCTTGTTTGATTGAAGTTCTAACCTGCACCCATAAGCTGGGTGAGGGACCGTGTCAGGTGGGCAGTTTGACTGGGGCGGTCGCCTCCTAAAGAGTAACGGAGGCGCCCAAAGGTACGCTCAGATTGGATGGAAATCAATCGACGAGTGCAAATGCAGAAGCGTGCTTGACTGTGAGACAGACAAGTCGAACAGGGACGAAAGTCGGGATTAGTGATCCGGCGGTGCCGAATGGAAGGGCCGTCGCTCAACGGATAAAAGCTACCCTGGGGATAACAGGCTGATCTCGCCCAAGAGTTCACATCGACGGCGAGGTTTGGCACCTCGATGTCGGCTCATCGCATCCTGGAGCTGAATTCGGTTCCAAGGGTTGGGCTGTCCGCCCATTAAAGCGGTACGCGAGCTGGGTTCAGAACGTCGTGAGACAGTTCGGTCCCTATCTGTTGTGGGCGTTGGAGATCTGAGGAGAGCTGTCCTTAGTACGAGAGGACCGGGATGGACCTACCGCTGGTGCACCAGTTGTTCCGCCAGGAGCATAGCTGGGTAGCTAAGTAGGGAAGGGATAAGCGCTGAAAGCATCTAAGCGCGAAGCCTACTCCAAGATGAGATCTCCCATTCGTCAAACGAAGTAAGACCCCTTGAAGACGACGAGGTAGATAGGTCAGAGATGGAAGTGTAGCGATACATGGAGTTGACTGATACTAATAGGTCGAGGACTTAATCACAAAGAAACAAGTCAACTGTTATTCAGTTTTGAGGGAACGACCTCAAAGAGATCTGGTGGCGATAGCGATGTGGACACACCTGTACTCATCCCGAACACAGAAGTTAAGCATATCAGCGGCGACAATATCTGGACAAGCTCCAGTGAAGATAGCACGCTGCCAGGTAAAGTGACTCATCCTTGGATGGGTCTTTTTTTAAAGATTAAGACAGATCCACTATTCTATATGATTGGGTCTTTTTTCAACAGATTATGAAAGGCTTTAGTATCCCATATGATTCTGTATATTGAAATTCGCCATATATAAGCAATATGCTTTGTATACTTTACTTTGCAATCGAAGTACTGCATACTAAGGGCCATTATTACCTGAAAATGCAGCCACCGTAAGGCTCTGCAATTAGTGGCAGTGAATTTGCTCATTTAAAAAATTGGTATATATTTGATGTTCCTTATATAATAGATGCAACTGATATAGAGGCAAACGAAAAAAAAGAAATGCTCAATCGGCAAGGAATGATTGTTTTACTGGTATAAAATACGAAAGAATGGTAAAATTCTCTAGTATGTGAAGGGAGGAATTTTATGCAGGATGTACTTCAGGATGTATTTCATGACGCACTTCCAATGATACCGTTTCTATTTCTTACGTATCTGCTCATGGAATACCTGGAACATAAGAGCAATGACCGTTTCCAGAAGCACTTAGAATCCGCAAGAGCACTGGGCCCGCTGATTGGCGGTGTACTGGGCATTGTACCGCAGTGTGGATTCTCTGTACTGGCAAGTGGTTTGTATATGAATCGTTCCATATCTTTGGGAACACTGATTGCAGTTTTTATATCTACAAGTGATGAGGCAATTCCTATATTGGTGGCGCAACCAAAGCAGATCAATATCCTGCTGTCTGTCATCGCAGTGAAGCTGGTGCTTGCTGTTCTTGTCGGATATCTGGTGGATATCTTAGTCCGTGGTCACCGGCTAAAGGAAAATCATCCGCTGCACAATATCCATGCAGAATGTGAAAAGGAAGCTATAGAGGAGCATCATTCTATTTTCTATATAGCATTAGTGCGTACAATAAAAATATTTATCTTCGTCTTTGTTGTGAATTTTGCACTGTCTGTCTTCATTTATTATATAGGTGAGGACACCCTGCGTACCATACTTGCACAAGGGTCTTATCTGCAGCCAGTACTGGCAGCCTTTGCCGGCTTTATCCCGAATTGCGCAGCCAGTGTCATTCTGGCACAGCTGTTTATGGATGGTGTACTCTCCTTCGGGGCACTTACCGCCGGTCTGATTACAAGCGCCGGCCTGGGACTTCTCGTATTGCTGCGCATGTATGATAATAAAAGAGATATCCTTCGAATCTTCGCAATACTTTTTGTGACAGCGGTTATCAGCGGCGTTGTATTGCAGCTGTTTTAGGCTAAGGAACCATCCTGGCCTTCTTTTTTTCATTTGGAAAGTATAGTATAATAATCATAAGAGGGGTGCAGACTATGGATTACAAGGAAGAATTTATGCAGCTGCTGGATCAAAACAGGCTGGAGGATGCGCGTATATTACTGGAACAGCATCAACTGTATGCGACAGAGGAGCCATTCTATTATGGAAATATGGGGTGGATATTAAACCATATGGAGCGCTATCAGGAAGCAGAGATATATTTACGAAAGGGTCTTGTCTATTTTCCGGAGGATGGCTGGATGTATAGTCAGCTAGGCTTTTCGCTAGATCGGCAGGGGGAAAGCGATGATGGCTTAAAGGCTTTGGAAAAGGCGCTGGAGCTGGGCTTTGATGAGCCATGGCTGCATGGTGAAATTGGATGGTGCTATAAGCAGCAGGGAAATTTTGAAAAGGCAATAACATACTTTGAAAATGGTCTTATGGACGACACACGCAATGTCTGGCTGTTATCACAGGCTGCAGAGGCGTATTATCATGCCGGAGATAAGAAAACAGCAGAGGATTATTATTTAAAAAGCTATCATATTCTGCCGGATGAGGATGCACGCTTTGACTTGGCAAGGTTTTATAAGGCATGCGGGGAATATGATAAGGAAATCAATATTTTGCAGGAAATCCAGCATCCACATTATCAGGATTGGAAGGAGTATGAGCTTGGTTATGCGTATTCACAGAAGAATGAACCGCAGGAAGCACTTCTTCATCTCTTGAAGGCACTAGAGCTGGGAAGGGATGATACCAGCGAGCGCACCCTGCTCGGTGATGTTTACCGTTCCCTTAATAGGATCAAAGAATCGGATGAGCAATACAATACAGCACTGGAGTATTTTGAAAAGGCTGTACAAAAGGAAACAGATACCTACTGGATCTATCAGGAAATGATTTGGATTGCGCACAAGCAGCAGGATATGAAAAAGAAGCTGCGCTATCTGGATCGTGCCAGTGTGAATAAAAAGGATGATCTATGGCTCATGTTTCACTATGCCCGATGCTACAGCGATTTGCATGAATATGAAAAAGCTATTGAGGCCTGCCAGTTTTGTCTGTCTCATGGAGAGGAAGGCCGGGAAATGTATGATTTGTATGCATGGAATCTGGGGCGGAATCATGAGGCGGAGAAAGCAATCGAAATTTTAAATGAGCGTATAAATCGCCATGGAAGTGATGCATGGAATTTCAGCGAGCTGGGCTGGAATTATACACAGCTGCAAAAATATGAGGAGGCAGCCCGCTGTTTTAAAAAGGCATATGATTTGGAGCCGAAGAATCCGTTATACAGCTCCATGCTGGGCTGGTGTCATTTGCGTATGAATCATTTGGATGCCGCATTGTCGTATCTGCTGGAGGCACAGCAGCTGGGAAGAAATGACGGATGGCTGCATTCTGCGTTTGGGGAGCTGTATACAGAAACAAAGAAATACGAGCAGGCACTTACGCATTATGAGAAGGCGTTAGAGCTGGGATATAACGAGAAGTGGATCGAAAAGGAGATATCACATCTGCTCAGGCTGCTGGGGGGACAAAAGGAACAGGCATAGGTACAGGAGGTTCGCATATGTGTGGAAGATATTTTTTTGAATTGAGAGAATTGCCGGAATTCGCAAGGCTGAAGCGAAAAATTGAACAGCAGGCACTCTTCGAGTATGCAAGAGAGGAGGTTTTTCCCGGTAATGACGCACTGGTGCTTGTCAGCGGTGAGGACGGATATGCACTGGATGTCATGCATTGGGGAATCCAGGGCCCTTATGGGAAGCTGATCAATGCCAGAAGTGAGGGAATCGATAAGAAAAAAACCTTTCGTTCCATGCTTTCACAGAAATGTCTGATTCCATGCAATGGGTTTTATGAATGGGTCAAGGTTGGAAAGCAAAAGCAGAAAATTTTGATTCAGCGAGAGGATGTACCTTTGTTTTATCTGGCAGGTATTTTTAATGAACAAAAGGAATTTGTAATCGTGACAGGTGAATCTCATGGTTTGATGAAGGAGGTGCATGACCGCACTCCTATCCTGATGTTTGAGGATCAGATTCCTTTATATCTACAGGATGAACTGGAATTTCAGGTCGATAATGAGCGTCTGACATTTACAGCGGTGGATAAGGCGGGAAAAGGAGCCGTAAAGAAAGAAAAAAAGCAGCTGTCGCTGTTTGATGAGGATGAGGAATGAAGCAGGTCAGGATTCTGTCATCGGCTTTTTTCCTGTTCCTGCTCTGGTGGCTGCTTGCAGTATGGATGGACAATGATTTTATTATACCCTATCCGCTGGATGTATTTCGCCTGATGATTGCACAGCTGCAATCCATAACGTTTTATCAAAGCACCCTGGTGACGCTGATACGTTCATGGGGAGGGCTTGCGGCAGCTTTTATTCTTGCGGCAGGCTGTGCTTATCTATCGTATCGGGTTCATATCTTTCACGATCTGTTTTATCCTGTTCTTCTGCTTACCCGCAGTGTTCCCAACATTTCCTATATCATTGTTATTCTTTTATGGTTTGGTTCGGAAAGCAGTGCTGCCATTGTCAGCTTTCTGATCATCTTTCCAACGATTTACAGCAGCTTATTCAGTGGTTTACAGCATATGGATGAAAATCTAAAAAAGGTGATTCAGCTGTATCCGGAAGGGCGTTTGTATCTGCTTCGCCGTGTCTATATTCCACTTCTATCCTCATCCATACAGGCATCGCTGTCGAATGGGATTTCTCTGACCTTTAAGGTAGGCGTTATGTCAGAAATCATGGGACAGGTACAGATGGGAATCGGACGTCAAATGAATATATGCCGTTTAACCTCAGATATGACCGGTGTATTCGCATGGACTGGCTGGATCATTCTGATTTTGCTGTTTATGGATGCAGTACTGCATGTTGCGGCGGGGCATAAGATATGAGGAAGGATGAACATGCAGTGCAGCTTCGTAAAGCCCGAATGGCAGATGCAGCAGCCATACAGAAGCTGAATGAGGAGGTATTGGGCTATGCCTGCTCATTAGAGGATACAAGGCGGCAGCTGGCTTGTCTGCTTGAAATGAAGCAGCACTGTATCATTGTTGCTGTAGCTGAACACAGGGTTGTCGGCTATGTTCATGCACAGGATTATGAGCTTTTATATTCCTTACCTATGAAGGATATACTGGGGATTGCTGTACATCCTGCCTTCCAGCAGCAGGGAGTCGGCAGCAGTCTATTGCATAGCATAGAGCGCTGGGCAAGGGATAGCAATGCCTGCATGGTTCGGCTGGTATCCGGTGAACAGCGGAAACAGGCACATGCATTTTATGAGAGAAACGGTTATGTATGTGAAAAGCGTCAGATGAATTTTAAAAAATATATATAAAAAGCCTTCGTTTTCTATCCGTCATATAGCATAATTATGCACGGATCGTACGAAAGCCTTTTTTTATTTACTGCTTCTTTATCACAGGGGATACTTTTTTATAGGATAGAAAGACAACGATGCTGCAAAGGATGCCCTTCAGCAGATTAAACGGGGTGGTAGCCATCAGAACAAGTGCCAGCAGACCGTTGATATTTGGATTTACTGCATGACCGGCTGCGATAATCTGATCAAGTGGCCAGTTCATAAAAAAGGCATACGCCGGCAGCATAACAAAATAATTTAACAGACCGCCCAGAACGGTCATACAGATTGTACCTGTAATCAATCCATATAATGCGTGCTTTCTTGTTTTCTCTCTTTGATACATGAGGGTAGCCGGTAGTACAAAGGCAAGTCCAATCAGAAAGTTGGTAAGCTCTCCAACTCCCATAGTTATGGTTCCGCCGATAATCAGATTCAAAGCGATTTTCAATGCTTCAATGCAGACGGCAGCCCATGGGCCAAGGGCGAATCCTCCAATCAATACGATGACCTCATCAAATCCCAGCTTGTAAAATGCAGGGGCAAAGGGGAGAGGGATTTCAAACATCATGACCAGAAAGGCCAGGGCTCCCAGTATGCTGATTTTGGCGATGGTGTGAACACTCATCCTGCTTTTTGTTGAAACATATGCTGACATATACGATTCCTCCTGTCTCTGTCAGCCTTTTTTCAAAAGAAAAAAGGTTTTCAACAAAAACCTTTAGGGACATATCGAAAAAACTTTAACTTCTTTCATCCAGACTATACTGTCGCCACCGGAGTTTCACACGGTTCCTGCCTTTCGGCTTGCGGGGTTTACCGCCGATTGGGAATTTCACCCGACCCTGAAGTTTTTGTCGGGTATATCATAGCAGTCTTTTTGCAATTCGTCAACCAATATGCCTTATGCTGACAGGCATAAATAAACAGGAATCCATACAAACATGGGCTTTTTGTGTGATATTGTCGTAAAAGCACGGGAGGCGTGGAAATCGGAATTAGAACGTGATATAATATGTCACAATCGAAGGGAGTTTTGAGATATGAAATGGTTTCAGAATTTTATGCGTGGAAGAACAGGAGTGGATCAGCTGTCTTTTGCGATACTGATTCTGTATTTTGTAATCACCATTGTGGGTACCGCTTTCCGCATTCCATATATCACTTATGTGGCGTTGCTGCTGATCGTATGGTGTTGGTTTCGTATTCTGAGTAAAAATACGTATAAGCGGGCACAGGAAAATGCAAAATTTATGGGTAAAATTTATCCGATTCAGAATACATGGAGAACGAAGAAGCGTGAATTTCAGGATCGTAAGACTCATAAATATTATAACTGTCCAAACTGCAAGCAGCGCTTGCGTGTACCAAAGGGGAGAGGTACCATTACGATCACCTGTCCGAAATGTAAGACAAAATTTGATAAGCGTACGTAAAAGTACTGCCAAAAGGGTCCCTGTCCATAGCCTCAATAAAGGTAACGGACGAGGACTTCCCATGGCAGTTTTTTTATGAATCAGCGTATGTCCCTTGTCGAGCTTTTCAACTTCTTACCCTGCATCACGATATAGAAAAAACGCCATATCGGCGTTTTTGTTTTTTTACTTCACTTCATCCTGCACGCGTTCACGGTAATACTGACGGCGCTCATGCGGCTTCAGACCTTTTTTGCGTAAACGGATGCTGTCCGGCGTTATCTCCACCAGCTCATCGTCATTGATCCATTCCAGAGCTTCCTCTAGTGACATTTCTCTAGGAGGCGTTAGACGCATCGCTTCATCGTTTCCACTAGAACGTATTGCAGTCAGCTTCTTGTTCTTCAGCGGATTGACATCCATATCCACATTACGTGCAGATTCACCGATGATCATACCCTCATATACCTCTGTCTGTGGAGAGATAAAGAGAGTACCGCGCTCCTGCAGATTCCACAGGGCGTAGGTCATCGCACTTCCGGTTTCCGTAGAAATCATGGCGCCATTGGAACGCTGCGTAATTTCACCCTTGTATGGCGTATAGCCCTTGATACGGCGAACGAGAGTACCTTCTCCACGGGTATCATTGATAAATTCACTGCGATATCCCAGCAGTCCTCGGGTTGGTGCTTCATAGGTGATACGGCAGTAGCCGTTTTCTTCCACCATGTCCACCATGACACCCTTTCTTAGATTCAGCTTGTTGATGATAGTTCCGCTGTATTCCTCCGGAGCCAGAGCAACAACCTCCTCTACCGGCTCTACCGTCTTTCCGTTTTCATCCTTATGCAGAATGACCTCCGGCTTACTAACCGCAACCTCATAGCCTTCCCGGCGCATCTGTTCCAGCAGGACAGAGATATGTAATTCCCCGCGTCCGCTGACCTTGAAGCAGTCACCGCTGTCGGTTGGTTCAACCTTTAATCCAACATTGACTTCCAGCTCCTTTTCCAGACGCTCCTTCAGGTTTCGTGAGGTCACATATTTTCCGCTCTTACCGGCAAATGGTGATTTGTTGACGATAAAATTCATACTCAGGGTAGGCTCTTCGATATGAATACTTTCCAGCGGCATGATATGATCCTTTTCGCACAGCGTTTCACCGATCATGATATCCGGAATACCTGCGATTACCACGATATCACCGCTTCTTGCTTCCTTCACGGAAACACGGCTCAACCCGCGGTATACGAAAATTTGCGAGGTCGTGTTCGTACGCTCATGTCCAAAGGAATCACAGATAACAACACTCTGCTGTGCCTTTAACACACCCTGATAGATACGGCCGATTCCCAGACGCCCAATGTACTCATCGTAACCAAGGGCACTGATCTGCATCTGAAGCGGTTCCTCATCGAGATCCGGATATGCTTCACAATGCTTCAGAATCGTTTTGAACAGCGGTTCAATGGAATCACTTGGCGTATCCATATCATACTGTACGATTCCCTGCTTGGCGATACCATACAGGATTGGAAAATCAAGCTGTGCATCCGTGGCATTCAAATCCAGGAACAGCTCATACACCTCATCCACAACCTCCTGCGGACGGGCATCCTTTTTATCGATCTTGTTGATCAACAGAATCGGGCGAAGACCCATTTCCAGAGACTTGCTTAATACAAAGCGTGTCTGCGGCATCGGACCCTCACTGGAATCCACCAGCAGAATAACAGCATCAACGGTCTTAATGATACGTTCTACTTCACTGGAGAAATCCGCATGTCCAGGAGTATCTACAATATTGATTTTTACACCATCATGGATTACACTGCAGTTCTTGGAATAGATGGTGATACCACGTTCCCGTTCCAGATCATTGCTGTCCATAACACAGTCGACAACTTCTTCATTGCTGCGAAATACATCACTCTGACGAAGGAAGGCATCTACCAGAGTAGACTTTCCTGCATCGACGTGGGCAATGACCGCGATATTTATAATCTTTTCTTTTTCATTCATATTCAATTCCACCTTTTAGACCAACTATAATGATAATACGAAATCGAGGGAATTACAATTTTTTTCGCATAATAATGCATTATTTTCGCCTGTTTTTCCATATACTTGAAGGAGCAGGTGATAATTCATGAATGTAAGACGTATTGTATGCCCTTTCCTGTGTCTGCTGCTTTTATGCGGCTGTAATAGGAAGGAGCTGGATGAGAACAGAAATCCAAATCAGGAGATTGGAACGACCGTACAGGATATTCAATATAAGGATACCTATCTGGAAAGTATTATGTATCCGCAAACAGACATTGCCAAGCTGGATAAAAAAATCAAGGATATCGTAGACAGTTATCAAAAGCGTTTCCTGACTGCTGTTAAGCCATATAAGGAAAAACGAAAGGCGGAGTTTAATATCACCTGGCAGTCCTTCTATAAGGATGAGCGCTATGTTTCGATTAAGCTGATGATTTATCAATGCATCTACCAGAAGCAGGAGTTTGTGGAAACCATCGTGTATGATACAAAGAAGCAGGATTTTATCCATCTGTATGATATTTTTGATGCGAACAGGATTCAGGAGCTGTCCGCTAAGGCATCCGATTATTTTCAGAAGCGGTTCCCTTCGGAATGTGATAATGACCGCTTCCGCTCCCATATATCGGCAGTGGAGGAAAATTTCGACCGGTTTGTATTAAAAAAGGACAGAATGGTGTTTTATTTTCCTCAGGGTACGTTGTTTGATGAGGCAGCGAGCTTTGAGTGTGGCTATGATGTCTTCAAGGATGCGATGGATTTGAAGAAGGAAGCTCAGCAGACGATTGTTCCCTATGAGGATATTTTAAATGAGCCGGTAAAAAATATTGACCCGAAAAAGCCGATGATTGCGCTTACCTTCGATGACGGCCCAAGCAAGCGCTATACGCCTGCAATTCTGGATGTATTAAAGGAGTACGGAGCCAGTGCAACCTTCTTTGTCCTTGGCAGCAATGCGGATAATTTTCCGGATATCCTGCAGCGGATGGTGCTGGAGGGGAATGAAATCGGAAATCATACGTATTCGCATAAGCAGCTGACCACACTGTCAAAGGAAAATATAGAGGAGGAGATCATAGCGACGCAGGAATCCATTTATGATATTACCCACCGGTATCCGGATGTGATCCGGCCGCCCTATGGCAGTAAAAATAAGACGGTTATGGAATGTGCAAAGGGTAAGCGCATCGTGACCTGGTCACTGGATACCAGAGACTGGCATGACCGTGATGCGAAGGTCGTAGTGGAGCGCGTGCTTGAGCAGGTACAGGATGGAGATATTATCTTAATGCACGATTTGTATGCATCAACCGCAGCTGCAGTTTCAGAGCTGGTTCCACGCCTGCAGGAAAAGGGGTATCAGCTGGTAACGGTGTCAGATCTGTATACCTACAGCAAGCATGTGCGCCATTCCTGATTAAAGCAGGAAGCAGAAGGAGCAGAGCCATCGTAAGTGCATTTCCGCATGCGTATCAATCTAGCAGATGCTTTGCTTTATTAAGTATGCGTGTGCTTTATGTGTGAGTTATATGAAGCTTTATACACCCAAAATCAGCGGTATGCATATGGTACAGGCAGGGGAGGATTACAGATGTGCCGGTTGTAAAATCCGGAGAAATTCAGGTAATTCAGGAAAACAATCACCATGAAAACACAGCAGTTTCAGCAGGGAAGATCAGCGTATACGCAGCTGGTCTTTTTCATTTCTTTTCAGAAAGAAAAAAACACAAGGCTTTCAAATCTGTTTTATATATGGTATAATATACAAAAGAGAAAGCTGGGAATATATGAATTTTCTTGTGATATCCCCGCAATTTCCTGCGACAAACTGGAACTTCTGCGACCGATTGAAGCTCAACGGTATCAATACCCTGGGAATCGGTTATGTACCGTATGAGGAATTGCGGATCGAGGTCAGACATGCTTTGCAGGATTATATACAAATACAACAATCCCAATCATATGATGCTATGTTGCGTGCGGCAGCGTTTTTCATATATCGCTATGGCAGACTTCACGGCATAGAATCCTTTCAGGAGGCGAATTGCTTTGTGGATGCACGGCTGCGAACAGATTTTCATGTTACCAGCGGCAGCAGGATTAGTGAAGTGCAGCGGTATCTGGACATCGGTACACGGCGGGCATGGATGAAGGCTTGCGGTCTTCCTTTATTTCCGGCACAGCGTGCTGTCTCCAGGCAGCAGCTGATGCGGCTGATGGAGTCTGCAACGTCAATCTCTCTGTATACACCAGAGCAGGAACGACTGCGAGTATATCAGGATAAAGATAAGCTGCTACAGGCAGTCAATCTGTGTCACGACATGCTGCTGCCAGCGGAAAAGGAACCCCTTTATGTATGGGAGGCACTGCTGGATCATCAGGGGAATATCAGAATAGAGGCGATGCAATGCAATGGATTGGTTATACGGAAAGAGGAGAAAAAAGAGCTGTCAGTATTTGCTGAACAGGCATGTCTGCGCCTGACAAAAGCGGGATGGAGCTGCAGCTTTGTGCATATGCTGCTGGTAAAGCAACAAAACAGCTGGGCAGTCCTAGATATTCACACCGGCGCGGATTGCTGTCATCTGTTGCATGAAACACAGGATATATACCAGCTGTGGGCTGATTGCATATGTGAAGAAATGGAACAGGCATTAGACACACAGGAGCATTGAAGTGATGATGAGCGATAACAAGGAGGGTATGTTTATGAAAGTGGAGTATTATAAGGAATTTAGCCATGAGCTGAATCGGGACATGGAATTTAAGGTGTTTGGACACGCAGGGGTTCCCTGCCTGGTATTTCCGGCACAGGATGGACGCTTTTATGATTTTGAAAACTTCGGTATGATCGATGCCGCACATGAATATGTGGATGCCGGCAGAATTATGTTTTTCTGCTGTGACAGTATAGATCATGAAACATGGAGCTTTGAAGCTGGAAATCCGAGAGAACGTATTGAACAGCACGAACGCTATTATCATTACATTATTGATGAACTGGTGCCCCGCATACAGGAAATCAGTGTCTATGCCAACGGCGGCAAGGATGGACAGGGGATGATGACCTGCGGCTGCAGTCTGGGAGCCTTTCATGCATTGAACTTCTTCCTGCGCAGACCGGACTTGTTTAACCGTGTGTTATCAATGAGCGGGCTGTATCATGCGGACTACTTCTTCCATGATTATCATGATGAGCTGACCTACCGCAATTCTCCAAGTGATTATCTGCCAAATACGCCTTGTGATCATCCGTATATGGAGCTGTATCGCAATTCGGAAATCGTTTTATGCTGCGGACAGGGGGCCTGGGAGCAGGAAATGGAAAACAGCATGCATCAGATGGAAGCGATTTTTGCAGAAAAGCATATTGATGCATGGATTGATTATTGGGGATATGATGTTTCCCATGACTGGTACTGGTGGAAGAAACAAATCGATTATTTTCTGCAGTTTATGGTATAAGGGTCTGAATTTCAGATCCTTTTTTAATTAGGAAGCCATATTGCTTAATAGAAAGCCTGCATAGAAATCGGACAAATGATGTTCGTAATGCGTCATGAAAGCGTTACGCTACGGATGTGGTATATACTATTAGATATATATCTAATATATGGATTGACAATTATCTACTGTAGTTGTATTATATATATATCTAATAAAGGAGATAGATATACATGGAACAAGGATACCGTCAGATATTTAAGCAGAAAGAATATATGAAAATGACAGGGGCGAACTTTATCAACCGTTTGGGTGATTCGATTGATATGATTGCATTTACCTGGCTTGTCTATGAGCTGACAGGCTCTGCCAGCTGGTCTGCCGTTATGCTGGGAGTCAATATGATCCCCAATGTCATTGTACAGCCGTTTGCCGGTGCAGTTGTAGAGCGGATGGAGAAAAAAAAGGTGATGATTGTGTGCGATAGCTTGCGCGGTATTCTTACGGCTGCGATTGCTGTCTTGTATATGCTTTCTGTTTTACAGCCATGGATGCTGCTGTTGATTACGTTTCTTAATAATACACTGGAATCCTTTCGCAATCCTGCATCCACTGCCTTTACCCCGCTTATTCTGGATCGGGAATATTATGATTTCGGCCTTTCCTTCTCACAGTCATCCTCCCGGATTTGTGAGCTGGTTGGTACTGCTGCCGGCGGTATCCTGATCGCTGCAATCGGACTGCCCGGTGCAATCTTGACAGATGTAGCTTCCTTTTTCATCTCTGCTGCTATTATTTTCTGTATTCACAGTAAGGAAACAGCGCAAACGGAAAAAAGCGATTACCGAAAGAGTCTGCTGCTCATGAGGGAGGGCTTTCAGTATGTAAAGGGCCTGCCACTGCTGCTTGTGATTTGCGGCTGTGCTGCATTGATGAATATGCTGCTGGTTCCATATAATTCCTTTCAGGCACCGTATATCAGCGGTATTTTGCATCAGGGGGCAGATCTGTTATCCGTTTCCTCACTGGCGCTGTCCATCGGCATGGGCATCGGTGCCTTTGTCTATCCGTATCTTCAAAAGCATATCCACAACCGCACGCTTCTTCTGCTTGGCGGTGTTTCTACAGGCTTTTATTATCTGGCTCTGACACAGATTATTCATCTTTCAGGAACGATTCCCATTTACATCGCTATGGCGATTGCCGCTTTTCTGTTTGGCTGCTGTATAGCCGTTTTGATCAGTATTATCAGTATTTCTTTAATGAAGCATGTGGAGCAGGCCTATCTGGCCAGAGTCAGTGCGATTTTTAATGCCGTAGCCACCATCGCTATGCCCCTGACCTCCTTTGCGATGAGTGCGATCTGCCTGTATGTGTCTATCCCTGTGATATTCGCAGCCTTTGCTTTGTTTACTTTCCTGATATTTACTGGTATGATATTCCTGAAACAGCTGCGGGAGCTGTAAAAAGGAGATGGCGCGTGTGAAAATCCTGTTTAAAAACTGGTTTCAGCCAATGCTGGAATGCTGTGAGCTGCTGGAGGACAGTCTGCGTGAGGAAGGATTTGAGGATGCTTTGCGCGGGGAGCATTTACCGGCTGCGGATGAACAACGGGTGCGTTCACATATTACTGTGCTGATACGCATACGCACAGAAATGCGGACGGTATTTAACTCTGAATTTTCCCATATGCAATTTCTGTTTCAGGAAAAAAAGGCGAGTAAAATCACACCCTTTCACAGCTTTCTGATCAGTTATCTCAATATGCTGGAAACAGACTGGAAAATACAGCTGCAGGACTTGCGCAAGGTATGTGAACAGGATAAACTGTGTCTGATTCGATCCTATATCAGCAACTTCGATGAGGATAAGGATTACAAGGCTGCGGATAGTCAGCAGCTTCTTACAGATTTAGACGCCAGTGGTCTGGAGGTAGAGGATAAATGGGAGCTTTGGATGCGGGCACAGAATATGATGACAGTGCTGGATGAATGGGAGGCCCTGTTTCAGAATCTGCTTCCTATTTTGAAGCGGTATCATAAAGAGTATGCGGAGGCTGCCTCTTTGTTTCAGGATATGTGCGGCAATGACGGTGAACAGCTTCAGGAGCTGATGGAGCTTACCGGCATAAAATTGGATGCGGTTTTAGAATCCGAGGAAATACTTGTATTACCAACCTTTGCCGGATTTCGATCATTGTCTTTTCTCACACAGGAGCTTCGTGAAGACGGACAGGCAACACTGATCTGGGGACTGGATATACTGCCGCTGCTCAAGCATAAAAAGGCTGGAATTTCTATAGATACGATTTGCAGCAGCTTAAAGCTGCTCAGTGATAAAAGCAAGTTTGATATTCTTTGCTTTGTATCCAGACAAAGTGCTTATGGAGCACAGATTGCAAAGGAGCTTCAGCTTACAACACCAACAATTTCCTATCATATGCAGTCCCTGATGAATGCCGGCTTTATAAAATTTCGTAAGGAAAACAACCGATTGTACTACTCTCTCAATCGTGCCTATCTAGAGGAATTTCTGGAAATGACTAAGCAAAAGCTGCTATCTAATTCCTAGTAAAATGCTTCACATATTTTCACGTATTTCAAACATTTTTTATACAAATAAATATCATATACTATTACACGAGCAAGGAAGTTAACCTTGCTTGTATGTACTCATCATTCTCCCTAATGATAATTCATACAATTTTCTATCCCCTTAAATAACATAATTTTTGGAAAAGCCGGAACCCCTTAACCGGCTTTTTCCATTTTTTCTGTACAGAAACCGTTTTTTTATTAAATCTGTCAAGTTATGGCTGTATTGTTGCGTAAATTTCACATTTTTGATAGGATGTACACAAGAGGTGTTGAGCTATGAAGGTTACAGGATATATGGATCCGTTGACATTAAGCATTGATATTGCCCAGGAAAGAGAAAAGGCACTTGTTCTATGGGAAATGGAGAAGCGGAAAAAACGTCTGGAGGAGCTGTGTGCAGCAATTTCATCAATGACAAAACACAGTATCATGGAGCAGTTGGATGAGCTGATTACTTTGGGTCTGGTTTCCCGCGTTGTCCATGTACGGAAAAAGCCTACCATGATTGAATATGCGCTTACCAACCGTGGAGCCATGCTGTTAAAGTGTCTGCGCAAAATGATGGATGTCGGAATCGGGATTATGATGGATTATCATATGGAGGAGGTTCTGATACAGGAGGGCTATATCGAACGGGTGGAGGATGAAGATGAACAGTATAAGGAAGCACTGCAACAGGATTAACTGTGCAGTGTTTTTACTTGTTACATATATTTTGTAACAATATGACCTATACTATCCTTGAGGTGATAGAAATGGCATATCTTTCATTTCCGGATTTTATGGAACGGAAGCGGTATCGGTTTCAACACAGATTATGGGAAGGGGATCCAATGTATCGCTGTAAGCTCTGGAAAGCACACCGGCAGGAATATGCGAGGGTCTGCCGGTTTGGCAAATATGCCAGTGATGTTAGGGTGCTGGACGATGAGGTGATTGCGTATGAACGCCGTATTCTTGAGGTGAGGAGAAAAAGCGGTTTATTGAGTGATCACGAGTACGTACAGCTGCAGGAGGAGCTGCTGCGGCAGTTTCCTCTGTAATACCTGCTGTTACACCCATGAATAAAAAAAGCCACGCAATGGTGGCATGCCGCAAATATACTGCCTAGGTATCTTTCCGTTTTTCATGGGCGGCAACAGGTTCATTATAGATGGAATTTATGGGCTTTGTAAAGCGGTTCAGCATAAGTTTATCTGCACTTATGAAAAAATTCATGAATCATTTATATCGGTTAGATCCTATGCGGCTTGCACATGGAAACAACATTATACTCTGTAGAATTTCTATACAGAAATACCGGCATTGCTTATAAACCCTGTTGGATTTTCTATATAGAGATAGCTGTTTAGCTTTTGCGGGGGGCAAGGACCTGTTAAAACAAGAATGCAGTATTTGAAGGTTCAAATAACCGGGAATTGATAGGGGATATGGAGGAAGGCTGCTTACAAAATTAAGTCTATGGTGTAAGAACAGAACAAGAAAAAAGGCGCTAGGGATACGCCTTTTTTCTTAATACAATAAATTATTAAGGGGATAGAATGTATAGAAAATAATTAGGGGAGTTATTTTCTATCTAGGCGAAGAATATCTTTGCCCACAGTTACTATAATAAAAAGATATAGTTAAAAGATATGTAAATTGTGTGAAAATATGTGATTGAATTGGAATATTTTCTGTTTTCCAATGGAAACCTTTTGGCTTTTTGTATCTACTAAACAAAATGTTTAAAATATTAAACTTTTTTTCTGCAGACTATTGCATATGCTTCATTTTATGTTATAATCATCCTGTTTCAAATATGATACGCAAAGTTTAGTATTACTAAACAAAGGGAGGTATGTATGGATATCGGTCAGAAGATAAGGCAGTTACGAACACAGAATGATCTAACTTTGGAAGAACTCGCGTCGCGCAGTGAACTAACGAAGGGCTTTTTATCGCAGGTTGAACGAAACCTTACATCCCCTTCAGTTTCCACTCTGGAAGATATTTTAGAGGCGCTGGGTACGGATCTGGCGTCTTTTTTTAAAGACAGTAAGGAAAACAAGGTCGTATTTAAAAAGGAAGATTATTTCGTTGATGAGCATGAGGAATATTGTATTCACTGGATCGTGCCCAACGCACAAAAAAATGAAATGGAGCCGATCCTGCTGGAAATTTCCCCGCAGGGAAGCAGTAAGGAATTTGATCCGCATGACGGTGAGGAATTCGGCTATGTGCTGGAAGGCAGAATCACGCTGGTGAACGGAGATAAGGAATATCCGGTCAAAAAAGGGGAAACCTTTTATATCAACGGAAAATACCGGCATTATTTGAAAAACAACGGGAAAAATGAAGCGCGGGTATTGTGGATCACCACTCCGCCGCTGTTTTAAGGAGGCGTAAGCTATGGAAGAGAAAAAGCTGATTCAGTTTCAGAACATTGTGAAGGATTTTGACGGAACACTGGTACTGAAGGGAATCAATCTCGATATTTACGAGAATGAATTTGTGACGCTGCTTGGCCCAAGCGGCTGTGGAAAAACAACACTTCTGCGTATTCTGGGAGGTTTTTTAAGCCAGAGCGAGGGGAATGTGATCTTTGATGGGGAGGATATCACCAATGTACCGCCATATAAAAGAGAGCTGAATACCGTCTTTCAGAAATATGCATTGTTTCCGCATATGAATGTATATGACAATATCGCCTTCGGATTGAAAATCAAGAAGATGAGTAAGGATGTTATTGAGCAGAAGGTATTGAAGATGCTGAAGCTGATCGGTCTGGAGGGCTATGAGAAAAAGGATGTTACGCTGTTATCCGGTGGTCAGCAGCAGCGTATTGCGATTGCCCGTGCGCTTGTCAACGAACCAAAGGTGCTGCTTCTGGATGAACCTTTGGGGGCATTGGATCTGAAGCTGCGCAAGGAGATGCAGTATGAGCTGAAGAAGATTCAGCAGGAGGTAGGCATCACCTTTATCTATGTTACTCACGATCAGGAGGAAGCCCTGACGATGTCGGATAAAATCGTCGTCATGAAGGATGGAGAAATCCAGCAGGTGGGAACACCGACGGATATTTACAATGAGCCGGAGAACCGCTATGTTGCAAATTTCATCGGAGAAAGCAATATTATACCGGGTGTCATGCTGGATGATTATCAGGTGATGTTTGACGATATCAGCTTTGACTGTGTGGATTTCGGCTTCAAGAAAAATGAAAAGGTGGATGTTGTCATTCGTCCGGAGGATCTGGATATTGTGAAGGAAGAGGACGGAAAAATGACAGGCATCGTGAAAAGCGTGCTGTTTAAGGGCGTGCATTATGAGATCATGGTAGAAACGGTTCCCGGAACGACGGTAACTGTCAGGATGAATGTCACAGAGGAGCATGATGTTGCCAGCAGTGATGCGAAGGAGCGTATTTCCGCTAATGACTTCTATGTGGATATCGAGGATGTAAAGGAGCTAAACGATGCGGAAATCATCGCCCGTGCCGATGCGCAGGCCTGGAGTCCGCAGGATGATGAATATATTTCCATTAACAAGATTGAATACGATATACCAGAGGAAATCGGTACGTATCCGGTAACCTTCTCCACCAGCTCTGGAACGAGTGTTTCCATTAAGGTGTTTGTCGTGCAGCAGAAATATGTGGAGAATCCTAAGGCGAACGAAGCAATTTCCGCGTTTAATTTCTTTAAAACGGTGGATGAATTAAAGGAAAGTGCTGCTATTGATACCGATTTGAAAACCTGGGCAAATGCGCAGAGCTGGAAGCTGAGCGATGAAAGTGATGTGGAAATTTCCAGTGTGGATTATGATTTCGATCCGGATAACATTACTGCGGGTACCTATCAGGTAACCTTCTCTACCCAGGGTAGGGAATTCAAGGTTCATACAACGGATATTGCTGAGGAAGGAGCCGAAGTGGGTCTGAGCTTCTATCCGGAGGATATCCATGTCATGAGCAAGATGGGCTACTGAAATGAAGACCTTTAAGCGGTTAACGTATCCATATATTATATGGATCATAGCTATGATTGTCATTCCGATGCTTCTGATTATCGTGTATGCCTTCACGAAGCAGGGAAACGATGTAGCTACGCTGCAGTTTACGCTGGAGCATTTTAAAAAATTTTTTACAGACCCTGATTTCTTAAAAACATTGTGGCTGTCCCTGCGGATTGCCCTTATGACGACGATTCTGTGTGTGCTGATTGGCTACCCGGTAGCCTATGCGATCTCCCAGTCCAGCAAGCGCAATTTATTGATTCTGCTTGTAACGCTGCCGATGTGGATCAATATGCTGGTACGTACGTATGCATGGATCGGTATTCTTGCGGATAACGGATTGATCAATCACATCCTGACCTATTTCGGTATGGAGCCTGCAAAGCTGCTGTATACGGATGGTGCGGTGGTGCTTGGAATGGTGTACAATTTCATCCCGTTCATGATTTTGCAAATTGAATCCTCACTTGCTAAGATGGATCGCTCACTGCTGGATGCGGCAAACGATCTTGGCGCAAACCGATTCGAGCGTTTCCGTAAAATCACCTTTCCGTTATCTCTGCCGGGTGTCATATCCGGTATCACCCTGGTGTTTCTGCCCTCTGTTTCCAGCTTCGTCATTCCCAAGCTGATGGGCGGCGGTGGTTACATGATGATCGGAAATGTCATTGAAAACCAGTTTATCACCGTTGGTGAGTGGAATTTCGGAAGTGCGATTTCCATGATTATGGCAGTGATCATCATGATCAGTATGTATGTGACGCGGCGTCTGGATAAGGGAGATGACAGCGTACGTGCAAAACGGGGAGGGAATGTGCAATGAAAAACAGCAAGCTCTCCAGAAGAGTCATCCTCGCTTTGGTGATGGTGTTCTTCTATTTCCCAATTTTATATATGTTGATTTTCTCTTTTAATGGCAGTCGTTCCCTGACCAGCTTTGACGGCTTCTCCCTGCAGTGGTATCACAAGATGTTTAATGACCGCAATATGATGGAGGCCATTTATTACACACTCGTTACCGCAGTGGTGGCGACCTTTGTTTCTACCATTGTGGGAACGATTACTGCCATCGGTTTAAGCAAATCCCGCCGCATTGTGCGGGAGGTTGTCCAACAGATCAATGATCTTCCGATTATGAACCCGGAAATCGTGACGGCTGTGGGACTGATGCTGTTTTATGTGTCTTTGCATATGGAAAAGGGCTTTTTGACGATGCTGCTGGCACATATTGCATTTTGTACGCCGTATGTGATTTTAAGTGTCATGCCGAAGCTGCGGGGATTAGACCCCAATCTGGCAGAGGCGGCGATGGATTTGGGCGCAAGACCGACCCAGGCGATGTGGAAGGTCATCGTACCGCAGATCATGCCGGGCATTGTTTCCGGTGCACTGATTGCCTTTACCATGTCCTTTGATGATTTCATCATTTCCTATTTTGTGACCGGTAACGGTGTAAAAAATATTTCCACACTGGTATGGACGATGAGCAAGCGGATCAATCCTAGTATCAATTCTCTGTCCACGCTGATTGTTATCATGATCACGGTCACCCTGCTGATTGTGAACATTGTACCGATGGTGCGGGAAAAGGCTGCCCGCAATAACAAGCCAATCTCTTATAAGGTGAGCGGTATTATTGGCATGTGCTTTGTTCTGGTAATCGGCGGTCTGCTGTTTGCGTTAAAGGGCGGTGTCGGCAATACCTCTACAGAGGATGCGATTGCGAAGTATGGCAGTGATACCCTGAAGGTGTATAACTGGGGCGAATATATGGATCCGGATGTCAATGCAGCCTTTGAAAAGCAGTATGGTGTCAAGGTAATTTATGACACCTTCGATTCCAATGAGTTAATGTATACGAAGCTGCAGGGCGGTGAAAGCTATGATGTCATTGTCCCGAGTGATTATATGATTGAGCGTCTGATGGGCGAAGAAAAGCTGCAGCCGCTGGATAAAAGTGTTGTGACCAACCTAGCAGTTCTGGCAGATGGAGTGAAAGGACTGAGCTATGATCCGGATAATACGTATTCCGCTCCGTATTTCTGGGGAACGGTGGGAATTGTCTATAATAAAAAGAATGTGGACAAGGCCGATCTGGAAAAAGAGGGCTTCAACATCTTCCAGGACCAGAAATATAAGGGAAGACTGTATCTGTACGATTCCGAGCGTGACAGCTTTATGATGGCATTGAAGGCACTTGGCTATTCTATGAATACCTCCAGTGAAAAAGAATTAAAGGATGCCTATGAATGGCTTGTGAAATCTGTATCTACCATGGATCCGGAAATTGTGACGGATGAGGTTATTGATGCGATGATCAATGGCAATAAGGATTTGGCTCTCGTGTACAGCGGAGATGCTGCCTTCATTTTATCAGAGAATGAGGATATGGATTATTTCATGCCGAAGGAAGGTACTAATTTATGGAGCGATGCTATGGTGATTCCAAAGGATGCCAAAAATCCAAAGCTTGCGAATGAATATATCAATTTTGTACTGGAGTATGAGCAGAGTATGAAAAATTCACTGTTTGTCGGCTATGCTTCCAGCAATGGTGAGGTTCTGGATGAGCTGAGCGGTAAGGATGGGGAATTTTATGGCAACAGTGCTTATCTGCCGCGTGTCGGCTATCCAAAGGATGAAATCTTTGAATATAATGCAAAAACGAAAAAGCTGATTTCAGATTACTGGACAAAGGTGAAGATTGCGAAATAGAGGTGGATTTCATGAAAAAGACGATTTACCGCATCGTTGTTATTATGGTTGTTGCAGTTATGGTTCTGTTATCCGTTCTGCAATTTTGATAGCTGGCGGTATCTGAATACTGTGTTCACTATGATATAAGATGAAATTGAGTACTTAATATAAAAAAAGGAGTCAACCATCAGGACAGAATTTGTCCGATACGGATGGCTCCTTTAATGTTTGCTGGAATATGCCGGGAAGTGAGTCGGTATTGCTGTAACCTTCATCAGAAGCATAGGAGGATAAAGGATAGCTCATATAAAACCACTTCATATGCGTGAAAAATTATGTAAAAGGAAGAAAAGGCAGTACGCTTTTGAAAGAACTTGTAAGGTTTTAAATACCATAATGGCATAGAACGGCTATACGGATATCTAAATAGAGAAAAGAATACCTGAACAAAATATCAAGAAATATCGTTGTTCTCTGCCAGCTTTAACAGCTCCTGCATAGGGGCATTCAGGTGCTTATGCTTCTTATAAACAATATGATTTACATTTATAAGCTGTAATTGTGGCAGCTTGATTTCACATAACAGCTGCTGCGACAGCTTTTTTCTTACCATATGCTCTGGCAGAATAGCGATACCAAAGCCTTCCTGCGCTCCCTTCATGAGGACAGTGGAGTTTGTTGATGTCCATGCTGCATCCACACAGAGATCATGCAGCAGCATGACACTGTCGAAGGTTTCCCGGATCGCACTTCCTTTTTCCCGTAACAGCAAAGGAAGAACCGCCATATCCTGCAAGCTATTAACAGCGTGCTCTTTGTAAAATGCAGGACTGCAGACCGCTTTTAATTCATAAGAGGAAATTTTCTGGACGATTAGCTGATCATTTTGAATAACACCTTCTAAAAACGCAATATCGATGGCATGCTGCTGCAGCTGTTCTAAAATTGCAGAGGTACTGGCTATAGAAAGTCTGATCTGCAGCAGCGGATACTTACTTTGCAGCTGCTGTAACAGCGGACATAGCTGTTCATTTGCTATTGTGATACTGGAGCCGATTCGCAAAACAGAGCTTTCCTGCAGTATGGCAGCCTTCTGCTTCATAGTATCGTACAGCTGCAACAGCTGCTGCACCTGGTCAAGGAATTGCTCTCCCTCCGGGGTTAGAATCGTTTTTTTCGGAAAACGTTCAAACAATGCAAGATGCAGCTCCAACTCCAGCTCCTGTATTGCTTTGGAAACAGCAGGCTGTGTCATGAACAGCTTCTGTGCAGCACGTGTAAAGCTCTTTTCTTCTGCCACTGTTTGAAAAATACGGAATCTGCGAATATCCATATTCACCTCCATAACCAAATGGTTATCTATCTTATAAAATAATATGATTTTATTTATCTATTGTCAAATGCTATGATAAACAAGGTGATATATATGAAGAAAAAGAACGATTTGGTATGGCTGTTTGGTATCAACCTGTTTATCAGTGCCTTTACCTTTGGGGGCGGTTATGTGGTTATACCGATGATAAGAAAATATTATGTGGAGAAAAAAGGGTACTTTGATGAAGACGAGCTTATGAAAATAGCAGCGATTGCGCAATCCTCACCAGGGGCAATCGCAATCAACATGGCTGCCCTGGCCGGCTATCGCGTTCAAGGAAAACGCGGGCTGCTGCTTAGCTGTATAGCAGCTATTCTGCCGCCGTTGGTAATTCTGGCTGCTGTATCATCCCTGTACTCTGTGATTCGTGACAACACGATTGTTCAAGCTGCGCTGCATGGTATGGAAGCAGGCGTTGCTGCGTTGATTGTGAATTTGATTGTGGATATGTATGCAATGATATGGAAAGAAAAGGAGCTTTTTTTCACACTTATGACACCGTGTGTCTTTCTGTTGAATTTCTTCTTTGAAATCAATGTGGCAATATTGATTATCGCTTGTGCCCTGTTCTGTATGCTTCGCGTTTACTGGAAGACAAGGAGGATACCGGCATGATATTATGGAAATTGTTCTATGCCTTCTTTACGATAGGACTATTCAGTATCGGAGGCGGTTATGCCATCATCCCCATGATACGTGATCAGGTCGTCATGCAAAATCACTGGCTCAGTGTACAGGAATTTCGTGATATTATAACCATATCACAAATGACACCGGGTCCACTTGCGGTCAATACCTCAACCTTTGTTGGTATGCGCGTCGCTGGTGTTTTCGGTGCTCTTGCGGCAACCATTGGATGTATTTTTATGGGAGTTCTCATATCCTGTTTCCTGTATCATATCTTTCAACGCTTTGCATCATCTCGAATATTTATAGAAATCCTAAAAGGATTAAAGGCAGGATCCTTGGGGCTTATTATGTCGGCTGCTGCAATTATATTATCCCTTGCTTTTTTCAAAAATGGGAAAGCGGCACTGACATCCCTGCAGCTTTCCGCGATTGTCATCTTTCTGATAGTTCTGATTATCGAACGAAGATGGAAGGTGAACCCGGTAACGCTGATACTTTTTTCCGGTCTACTTGGAAGTCTTGTTTATGCATGAGTGTTATCCCTGCATGGTAAAAGACATCTTTACAATTCGCTTCACTTGTGTTGTATTCTGATCGTTTTACAAGCATGCAGGGGGGATTTAACTTCCTAAATGTGGTACAATCCCGTCTTTAACACTTGATAAAGAAAAAAATGTCCCTAAACGCTTTAAATAAGCGAGTTTCGGACATTTTTCTAATTGTATCGAATTATCGTAATTTATCTCTCATCTTACTACACTTGATAATATTTCTCATTTTTGTTTTCTTAATAATCTGAGTATCTGTGCGGAATCCGAATAGATTATGTAGCTCATCTGTTAGATCAGTTCTCTTGTAAGTCGGGATATAACCATATCCTTCTAACTCGCAAACATTCATTTGTCTCAGGGTATCTAGTATTGTTTCTACCGTATATTTGTTCTCAAGCTTTTTTTTCTAACAGTCTATAGACGAGAAGTGCTAGGAAACATGTCAGAAAATGTGCTTTGATACATTCTTCTAAACGAACATATACCGGTCTAGCTTCAAAATCTGTTTTCATGATCCTGAAACATTCTTCGATCTGCCATCTTCGCTGATTGATTGCGATAATCTCAGATACATCACCATCTAAATCTGTAGTAACTGCGTAGAATCCGTCATACATCGCTTCCTGATCAATGATTTCTTGATTCAATTCACAAAAGATTTCACTCGCTGCTTCACCATTCTCCGTTACTGCTGTCGTTCTTATGAATCTTGCTGGATCATTTGGATTTTTTCTGTTCTTCTTTGGCTTACCACCTTTCCCGATCATTTTCATAGCACGTTCTATCTGTGCTTGTCTGATTTTAGCTTGATATGCCCTATATTTAGGGAATACGTCACAATCAATGTTTCTGAGATTTTGGTACCTTCGATAGGTATCGATTTATAGTAAATAGAATTGTACACCTCTTTGTCCGTTTCATCCAGACTGTTCAGATTGATAAACCGATTGCTGCCAAGTTTTCTATACTGATTTGGATCCAATGCAGTGGAACGTACTTCTTTCTTTAATTTCTTAAGAGACTGTGTAATGATATAAGCTCTGCCATTTGTATCATTTAAAAGTTTATTGTTTTGTGATCCAAGACCACTATCAGAACAGTAAATGAACTCACTACATCCAAACTCACGAATCACCTTTTGTTCAAGGGGGTTTAGGGTCTTTAGTTCATTCTGATTTCCTGGATAAAGGTCAAAGGCTAGAGGAAAACCATCCGCATCCATGAACAGCCCCATAGCAATGATAGGGTTAGGACGATGTTCTTTCCCTTTACCATATTTCTTATCACCATCCTCCTGAGTTATCTCAAAGTAATAATTCGTACAATCATAATAGAGGATTTTTGTATTCCGCTTGTGGATGAAATTGCTATTGCGGTATACCTCGGCCTGAATATAATCAGATTCACTAGCTAAGATGGGCAAAGAGCGGTAAATGTGGTGTAAATCATATTTGGGCTGCTCCAAGAGAGATTGAGCGAAGTTATAAGAACTTCGTTTGCTGGAAGGATATAGTATACGAGAATAGATAAGATCAGAGAAGATAGCTTTTAGATCAAATTCATATTTATGGCGATTTTTGATATTTCTGCACATATTGTCAATGCGTAGATCTGCGAGGATAGATTGAAGAAAGAGATAACCGCAGTTAAAGGAGTGCTGAGTGCCTTTTTCAATCAATTGATTAGGAGAAAAGGGGATAGAAAGGATCTCGTTTTCCTTGTTGTATTTTTCGGTATCTAACCTAGCTTGTTCTTTTGCCCAAGCCATGACACCGTTACGATCAGTGTCAAGTTTTTGAGATAACTCCTTCAAAGTACCTAACTTTCTGTAAATTCTAGAGGTGCTCTTACCATTTTCATCGATATAAGCGAAGTTGATATAGAAGGATTCAGAGTTTTTAGATTTAGAAGTTGTAACACGCATGATATCACCTACTTGATAATATTATATCATAGAATACGATATAATACTATATATAAATACATAAAAATTGACAAAAAATCTATAAAAAAAGACTTTAACTAAAGCCTAATTTGATTTCTATGATTTTTACAAGTGTTAAAGACCCGATCCTAAAAGGATTAAAGGCAGGATCCTTGGGGCTTATTATGTCGGCTGCTGCAATTATATTATCCCTTGCTTTTTTCAAAAATGGGAAAGCGGCACTGACATCCCTGCAGCTTTCCGCGATTGTCATCTTTCTGATAGTTCTGATTATCGAACGAAGATGGAAGGTGAACCCGGTAACGCTGATACTTTTTTCCGGTCTACTTGGAAGTCTTGTTTATGCATGAGTGTTATCCCTGCATGGTAAAAGACATCTTTACAATTCGCTTCACTTGTGTTGTATTCTGATCGTTTTACAAGCATGCAGGGGGGATTTAACTTCCTAAATGTGGTACAATAGCATAGAACGATGGAGGTAGATGAAAATGGAACATATCTTGAATCACGAACTGGCACATCAGAAGTATTTTGAAGAAATGACAGCAATTCCGCACGGCTCTTATCAGGAGCAGGCATACAGCAATTATCTGGTGGAATTTGCGAAAGCGCATAATTTAAGGTATATACAGGATGATATGTATAATGTAATCATGTATAAGGCAGCTGCAGCGGGCTACGAGGATCATGCTCCAGTCATTTTACAGGCTCATATGGATATGGTTTGTGAAAAAAACAACGATACGGTTTTTGATTTTGAAAAGGATGCTCTGCAATTATATGTAGAGGATGGCTTTTTGAAAGCGAAAGGGACAACACTCGGTGCTGATGACGGAGTCGGTGTAGCCTATATGCTTGCACTGCTTGAGGATTCATCAGCCAAGCATCCACCTTTGGAATGTGTATTCACTGTACAGGAGGAGGTTGGACTGTATGGTGCGATGGCTTTGAAAAAGGAATACTTTCAGGCAAAGCGGATGATCAATCTGGATGATGGTGGAGAAAATGCAACGTGTACGACAAGTGCGGGTGGTGTAAATGTCATCATGAAAAAGGAACGTATACTTGTTCCATGTAACGGTAGTGGATACCAGATCAGTATTTCCGGTCTGCATGGCGGACATTCTGGTGGAGAAATTGATAAGGAGCATGGAAATGCGAATAAGCTGCTTGCCAGAGTACTGTATACCTTACATCGAAAATACGGTATACAGCTTAGCTGGATTCATGGCGGTATCAAGGACAACGCCATTCCAAGAGAAGCGGCTGCTGCCTTTATTTGCCAGGCGGATATGCAAACGGTGACAGCTTGTGTGCAGGAAATGAAGACGATTTTCCAGGCAGAGCTTGAATTCAGCGATGCTGGTGTGGATGTACAGGTACAGGAGGTCGCTGTTGACGGTGTGTTATGCATTGAGGATAGCGAGGAGGTAATCACCCTGTTAATGACACTGCCAAACGGTCTGCGCCATCATTCCATGCATATAGAAGGATTGAGCACGGCATCGAGCAATATTGGCGTTGTCGCTACACAAAAGGATTGGATACTGATCAATGCTTCCCTGCGTGGTGCCATGGAATCCTATGTAGATACGCTGGCGATGGAAATGGAGGCACTTGCGGAGGTATTCGGCTTTTCCTGTGAACAGGAGGCACGCTATCCGGCATGGAGTTATCGTGCAGAGTCACCTATGCGGGAATGTCTGCAGGAGGTGTGCCAGAAGGTTCTTAACAAAGAGCTGCAGCTGGTGGCAGTGCATGGCGGCCTGGAATGCGGCGTATTCAAAGCCATGGATGAAGCTATGGACATCGTAACCATGGGGCCGAAAATGAAGGATATTCATACACCGCAGGAGGCACTCGATCTGGCATCCTTTGATGCGACCTTCCAGCTGTTGAAAGCCTATCTGGAAGCACTCTAAGCGACTTGTAGCCTTACAAAGCGGCATATGTTTCATATGCTGTTTCCCTGGAGTATAATCTGGTAAAAAAGCATGGCTTAAATCATCTCGGTATGGTTTAAGTCTGTTTTTATTATGATATAAGATTTTTTACAGCGCTGTTATATAAAATTATCATGAAAGCCACTTATGGCAACCTAGTGAATTTCTTATTTCTGTATTGCCAGTTAGGCTCATAGATACTGCAATTACGAAAGCTGTTTTCATAAAAGTAAAACGGAATACGGGATCATGAAGGGTTAGAAACGGCTTGACTCGTCCCTGGGGGAATAGTGTAAACTGATTGCGTAGAAGAAATATCAGGAAAGGGGATTTGGTATGCTTACGATAGGTGAATTTTCAAAAATATGCAAGGTATCAACAAAGACACTGCGTTATTATGAGGCGATTGATCTTTTGAAACCGGCATGTATCAAGGCGGATAGCGGTTATCGGTATTATACGATTGATCAGTTGAAGAGCATGCTGTTCATCAACCGTATGAAAGCATACGGCTTTTCTCTGGATGAAATCCGTACCCTTTTGAAATGGGAGGAGCTGCAGGAGCATGAGCTGCTTAGTGAGGCGATGCAAAGCCGCAGAGAGCTTTTACAGCAGCAGATCGAATGGATGCAGCAGACGCTTCATGAGCTCGATGAGGATGTGGTGTCCTTACGAAATAAAAAGGATGTTATGTCCTATCTGGATGACATTGATATACAACTGGTAGAGGAGCCGATGATGTTTTTATTATCCACGCGCTGTATGGTAAATATGGAGGATTGCGCAAAGGGCTATCAGCAATTTTATGCACCACTGTTTGATGTGATAGAACAGCAGCGGCTTACTATATACCGGGCGCCGCTGTCTATGTATCACAGCAAGGAATATCAGGAGGAGGGCTTCGATATGGAATTTGCCATTCCGGTAAAGGAACGGGTAAAAGGAACCCGTGATTTTTCACCGGGGCTGTGTATCCGCACAGTATGCAAAGGCTCCTATCACCAGATCCCGTCTATCTATGCACGCCATCAGGCATGGATGGAACAGGAGGGCTATGCATACCGGCTTCCTCCCTATGATGTATACATCACACATCCGGATGAGGTTTCCTGCATGGAGGATAATATAACAGAAATCTATTCGCCGATCGTGAAACGCTGATACAAGCAACGGCTGTTTTTCACAGTCATTGCCCTTGTATGAAAGCACATATCCTACGGGAATGGATTTTTATCTCACAGCTTAAACACCGACCGTAAGAGTAACCGTTATATCTTACGGTTTTTTTTAGTATAGCTTTCTGTAAAAGGCTTACATTCTTACGATTTACATAAGCTGATGAATTTTACGAAATTCTTTGCTTCAACTTCTAATGCTTATGCTATAATACCTGACTTTAGAAGCAAAATGAAAAAAATGGTGCTAAATCACTTGATCAAGCATCATTTTTATTTGTTGTGGTGATAAATAGAAGTTCCGTATCGGCAGATTGAAGTGTTCCGACAGTGTTGTGATGGTCGGTGAGGATGGAGTAATATTGATGTATCTGCTGTTCTCCTCTCTCAGAACTGTATAAGTTCGCATGAATTCATAGAGTCTGGAAGTGCAGACCTTATTCCCCAGCACTTTAAACTCAAGGATTCTGCTCAGCAGCACTGCCAGATAGCAGATCAGGAAATGCCCCTTGATCGTGCTTTCGCTGCGGCAGAAAACCGGACGGGCATCCAGCTCGGATTTCATGATTTTAAAGGACTCTTCTATCCGCCATAGATTATGATATACATTATAGATTTCCTCATCATCCATTGCCAGCTCAGATGTTACCAGCATATTATATCCGGCCAATTGACAGTCTTTTTTTATATTTTTTCTCATTCAGTTGGACGATCACCTTTTCATCTGTGGCATTCCCATCCTTGTCTGATGATGAGAATGTCATATATCTCGATGATTCACCATACTCGCTTTTCTTTGCCTGACACGCTTTTAATTTCTTTGCTTTCTCATACATCTTTTTCAGTTCATATTGTTGCTTTTCACATAAGGAGGGATTAAATGTCAGAATGCGTTTTTCTTTTACCGTGAATCTTTTTTTTTCTTCTTATCCTCGTCCTGGAATTCATATTTGAATTCATCGATAATGCTCAGATATTTATATTTCAGCTCTTTGTTTTCATCATACACGCATGTGAACTGATTGTTTTCATTCAGCACCCACTGCTGTTCCCTGTCACTCAGCGACTTTACAGATTTCGAAAAAAATATAGCCATCCCTGTTTTTCTGGCTGCATAGATATTGGCAGCGCAGTTCAATCCTTTGTCAGCCACCTGAACGGTTTTTCCTGATATATTGTTCTGTTGCTTCAATGCCCCGATCATATTTCTTAATACTGGCTTCTCGGACTGATTGCCGGGATAAAGTTTCATTGCGATAGGAAGCTGATTGGTATCAAGAAGCAGGCCCAGACCAATGATAGGATCAGTACGGTTCTCTTTAGAGGGACCCTTTTTCTGAATGTCGCTTTCTCTATCAATTTCAAAGTAGAAATTGGTGCAGTCAAAATAAGTCTTCGAGGTAGATATGCCATAACGTTCAGAAACTCTGCTGGTGAAGATCTCAACGATCTTCTCATATTCGTCACCCATGATCCCAAGTGCAGTCAGCAGCTGGTCATAGCTGAAACCTGTCATGTCCCCATAAAGATAAGGGATCACCTCATGAAAGGTCTTGTATTTGGAGCATGGCTTCACACATCTTGCATAGATGAGGCACTCCATGATATCGCTGATGGAGAATCTGAAATCACGATTATACTGGAGCAGGTTGATATGTTCAGATACCCTGAGACCATCAAGAATATTTTTGATAGGGAAATAGCCGAGGTAACGGACAGGGGATTCCTCGATAAGCCTGATTTTTTCAAGTTCTTTCCTGCTTTTGAGCTCATCGTTGAGTTTTTTGACTTCCTGAGAGAAAAAAGGAGATAGGATCAGCGATACCGGAATCAATGAGATCATGGACGTAACCTAGAGATCTGAAAGATTTGTGAGAGGTATTCTTTTTAGAGTGGTCATAGAAACTTTCATAGATCTGAAGATAGAGACCTTTCTTCAGATGAGATTTTTTAAGGAAATAAGCCATAGGAACCTCCAAAGTGTATAGCACTATGTAACACCATTATTATAACATAGAAAAACTTTTTTATCAAATTATTTCAAAGAAAAAAAGTCCGCTAAAACAGGGACTTTCATCAGCTAGTAGATTAAACTCATCACTTAATTTCATGGTGCTAACTTCTAAACACGGGGCTGTTTTTCACAGTCATTGCCCTTGTATGAAAGCACATATCCTACGGGAATGGATTTTTATCTCACAGCTTAAACACCGACCGTAAGAGTAACCGTTATATCTTACGGTTTTTTTTAGTATAGCTTTCTGTAAAAGGCTTACATTCTTACGATTTACATAAGCTGATGAATTTTACGAAATTCTTTGCTTCAACTTCTAATGCTTATGCTATAATATTTAACGTGTATACATTCCACAAGTATAACAAGGAATGTTGAAATAGGAAACAGAAGGGATGAGCAAAATGATTATCCGGTCAATTGATGCTATTATCCGCATGCTGGATGCGGATTACATAGAAAATGCAGATATAGAAGAAAAGATTCAGGGTGTCTGTATTGATTCCAGAAAGGTAGTGGAGGGAAACCTGTACATACCGATTCATGGTGTCAATAACAACGGACATGCCTATGTACAGCAGGCCATCGAGCATGGGGCCAAGGCTGTATTGTGGGAGCGAAAAGAACAGAATCCGCCGCATGAGGTTGTTGTGATTCTTGTGGAGGATACCACCACTGCTTTACAGCAGCTGGCAAAGGCATATCGCGATCAGTTGAATTTAAAGGTCGTCGGTATTACCGGAAGCAATGGGAAAACAAGCACAAAGGATATTCTTGCCTCTGTGCTGGCGAAGCACTTTATCACACAGAAAACACTGGGGAATTTCAATAATGAAATCGGTGTACCTTTAACTCTGCTGAGCTTATCAGAAAACTGTGAAGCTGCAGTTGTGGAGATGGGAATGGAAAATTTGAACGAGCTTTCCTTTCTGACCCATATCGTACGACCGGATATCGCTATTATCTCCAATGTAGGAACGGCACATCTGGAAAACCTGGGAACCATGGAAAATATTGCAAAAGCAAAGCTGGAAATCGTTGAGGGACTCAATGAGCACGGCTTATTGATTTACAACGGAGATCAGCAGCTGCTGCGCGATGCGGCAGTAGAGAAGCAGATTCCCGGATATATCAAAATCCGCACCTTTGGGAAAGAGGCGCATAATGATGTTATTGTGTCACATGTGCATCAGCTAGAGGATGGTCTGCGCTTTTCTATCAATGAGGATGACTGGGTCTATCATCTGGATATGATTGGAAAGCATCAGGCGATGAATGCCACAGCCGCATGGATTGCAGCGAAGGCACTGGGATTAAGCGAGGAAGAAATTGCAGAGGGCTTTGCAAGTGTTGAAAAAACAGGATTGCGCAATGAGCTTGTAAAAGTGAATCAGTGTCTGATTTTGAATGATTCCTATAAATCCAATCCACAAAGTGCACTGGCAGCTGTGGATACCATGGAGGAATTTGATATACCGTATAAGCTTGCGGTACTGGGGGATATGCTGGAGCTTGGAGAAACGAGTGATATGATTCACTATACACTGGGTAAGGATATCAGCAGGTATCATATCCAGGAGGTTTTAACCATAGGAGATATGGCCTGTTATATCGCACAGGGGGCAAGAGACAATATGGAGCATACCCTGGTGCGTCATTTCACAGACAAGGAAGCGCTGATCAGTTATCTGAAGCCGTACATGCATAAGGAGTGCATGCTGCTGGTAAAGGGAAGCCGCGGCATGAAGCTGGATGAGGTTGTAGATGTACTGGTACAGGAACAACAATAAGGAGCACATACATATGGAAAAAATAAAATTAGCGATTATATTTGGAGGAAAATCCAGTGAATATCCGGTTTCTCTGCATTCTGCAGGCAGCCTGATTCACAAAATCAATAAGGAGCGTTATGAGCTTATTTTCATCGGAATCAGCAAGGATGGAAAGTGGTATGCATATGATGGTGATGTAGAGGGAATCGAGCATGATACCTGGCTGCAAGACGAGCACTGCACACCCTGTGTACTATCCAGCAGCGAGGGCTGCAAGGGCTTTTTGAAGCTGCATGCGGATGGAACCTTTACACGCATGGAGGTTGACTGCATCTTTCCGATCCTGCATGGAAAAAACGGAGAGGATGGAACGATTCAGGGATTGTTTGAGCTCAGCGGAATTCCTTATGTCGGCTGCGGTCATATGAGCAGTGCGATCTGCATGGACAAGGAAATGGCACATATTGTCATGGAGCATGCCGGGATTTCCTGTGCACCGTTTGTATGTGTTTATGAGCAGGATGATCTTGATTATCGCGCAGTATATGAAGATGCTAAGGAACAGCTGGGTCTGCCGATTTTTATCAAGCCAGCCAATGCCGGAAGCAGCTTTGGCATCCATAAGATGGAGTCCTTTGACGGCTTTGAGGAAGCGATGAAGGATGCATTCTATCATGATGGCAAGGGAAAGGTCATTTTGGAAACAACCATTGAGGGCTTTGAAATCGGCTGTGCGGTGATGGGAAACAAAGAATTGTTTGCGGGCAGTGTGGATGAAATCGAAACGGCTGCACCGTTCTTTGATTATGAGGGCAAGTATGAGATGGTGGATTCCCATATTTACTGTCCTGCCCGCATCAGTAAGGAGCTGTTTGCACAGGCGCGCGAAATCGCAAAAAAGGCATACCGCGCTATGAATTGCAAGGGTATGACACGCGTGGATATGTTTGTCACGCCGGATGAAAAAATCATATTAAATGAAGTGAATACCATTCCGGGCTTTACCGATACCTCCCGTTATCCGACGATGATGAAGGAAGCCGGTATTCCGTTCCCGGAACTGATTGACAGACTTGTAGCACTGGCAATGGAATAACAAAGAAGGTGGATAATGTGCTGATGAGCAATACGCGTTCCTGGCTGGAAATCGATCTGTCCAGGATCTCTCATAATATAAAAGAAGTACAGAAGCTGCTGCCCTCTACCAGCAAAATCATGGCAATCGTCAAGGCGAACGGCTATGGGCATGGGGATGTGGAATGCTCCCGGGTAATGGAACAGCAGGGCATTGATTTTTTCGGCGTAAGCAGTGTAGATGAAGGAGTTAGACTGCGTGAGCATGGCATTCAGAGTCCGATTCTGGTGCTTGGCTATACACCGCCTGTTCATTTTCATTATCTGCATGAGGCTTCTCTGATACAGACACTGGTATCTCTGGAGTATGCACAGAAGCTGAACGCATACGGTCGAAAGCATGACATCGTTATAAAAGGCCATGCCAAGGTGGATACCGGCATGTCGAGAATCGGGATTGTTGCGCAGGAGCATGCGTATCATATCGAGGATATCAAGGCGCTGTATCATATGGATCATATAGCTGTGTGCGGAATTTTTTCCCATTTCAGCGTGAGTGACTGTTTGGATGAGGAAAACTGCCGCTTTACGGATCATCAGATTGCATTGTTTGACCGTGTGCTGGCAGATTTAAGGGCTGCAGGCATTGATCCTGGAACAACGCATTTACAAAACAGCTACGGTATTTTAAATTATCCGAATCTGAAATACGATTATGTGCGCCCCGGGCTGTTGTGGATGGGGGTCACAAGCGATGATGCCGTTGAAATCCGTACGGCACCGCAGTTTCAGCCAATTATGGAATGGAAGGCAAATGTTTCCCTCGTGAAAGAGATACAGCCAGGTGTCACAGTCAGCTATGGCCGCCACTTCAAGGCAAAGGAATGCACAAGAGTCGCTACCCTTGCGGTAGGCTATGCGGACGGTTTCCCGCGCAGTGTGTCCAATAAGGGGGCGTGCGTGCTGCTGCATGGAAAACGTGTTCCCATCATCGGAAATATTTGCATGGATCAGATGATGGTGGATATCACCGGGCTTGATGCTGTGCAGGAAGGAGATGTCGCTACCCTGATTGGCAGCGATGGAGAAGAAACACTTCCGGTGGATGAGCTCAGCAGACTGGCAAAGACCATAAACAACGAAACACTGTGCTGGATTTCACAGCGCGTGCCAAGAATATATAAATAGCCACAGATCGCGTGGCTATTTTTCAAGAGAAGGGATGGTTGATTTTCATGGAACGTAAGAATTACTACGCACTGGATGTCGCAAAATTTATCAGTGCATTTCTGGTGGTTTGTATACATACCGGGCCGCTGCTGGATGTGAATGCCACTGGTAACTTCGTGCTGGTTCAGATTCTGGCCAGACTGGCAGTACCGTTCTTTTTCGTCGCAAGCGGCTTTCTGTTTTTTAGAAAGCTGGATTTCAAACGGGAATGGAATGACTATGAGAATAAGGCACAGCTGCAGCATTATTTATGGAGATTGTGTAAGCTTTATATCATATGGACAATTTTGTATCTGCCCTTTACCTATATGCTGTTAAAGGGGCAGGATGGAATTACAGCAGACAGTATGCTGCTGTATGTGCGTGATTTCTTTTTCACCGGAAGCTTTTACCATCTCTGGTTTCTGCCTGCGTTGCTCATTGCCGTGCCACTAGTATATTTTGCTCTTTTTAAGCTGGGGCTTGCCAAAACCATAGGCATCGGCATCCTTCTGTATCTGCTTGGTATGGCCGGCAATGTGTACGGTGGGTATTTGCAGCAGCTTCCGGGTATTCAAACCGTCTATCATATGTATTTGCAGGTGTTTTCCACGACGCGCAACGGTCTGTTCTTCGGTGTGATATTCGTCGCTATGGGGGCGCTCTTTGCACAGCGAACCTTATACCTGAAAAACTGGACCGTGCTGCTGGGTCTGCTTGTGAGTATGCTTCTGCTGTTTGCAGAATGCTTTGCTTTGAAGGATAATGGCTTTATGCATGATTTGACAAGTATGTATGCAATGCTTCTTCCGTGCATGTTCTTTCTGTTTCTGGGCTTGCTGCGTATCCATCTCAAGGACAATAAGGTATATAAAACACTGCGTATTCTGTCACTGCTGATTTATGTTATGCATATCATGTTTGTAAATACGCTTTTGCGTATATGGCCGCTGATGAACTCTCTTGCTGTGTATGGACTTGTTATGCTACTCACACTTTTTGTATCCTGCCTTGTTATTATTTGTTCAAAAAAACTGCATATAGTAAAACATCTGTATGCCTGAAAAGGAGAGTACTATGCTGCGTATACAACAAATTAAGCTGTCGCTGGATGAATCTGTGGAGCTGCTGCCGCTGAAGCTCATCAAAAAGCTTCGCATTCCGAAGGAGGAGCTTCTTTCCTGGCGAATCTATAAGGAAAGTCTGGATGCCCGAAAGGAAACGGATGTGCATTTTACATATTGTCTAGACTGTAAGGTCAGACACGAGGATGCTGTCTTGAACAAGCATATTAAGGATGTCACACGTGTTCAGGAATATCATTATGTATATCCGAAAAAGGGAATCGTCGGACTACAGAATCGTCCGGTTGTCGTGGGCTTTGGCCCTGCCGGTATGTTTGCGGCTTTGCTGCTGGCACAGATGGGGTATTGTCCATTGGTCATCGAACGTGGACAATGCGTTGAGGAACGTGTAAAAAGCGTGGAAGATTTCTGGCAAAGCGGAAGCCTGCATCCGCAAAGCAATGTGCAGTTTGGAGAAGGCGGTGCCGGAACATTTTCTGATGGAAAGCTGACGACGCGCTCTAAGGATTTGCGTGTACATAAGGTGCTGGAGGAGCTGGTACGCTTTGGAGCGCCTGCGGATATCTTATACACGGCGCATCCGCATATCGGTACCGATTTGCTGCGTGATATCGTAAAACAGCTGCGTAAGGAAATTATCGCGCTGGGCGGTGAGGTACGCTTTTCCAGTTGTCTGCAGGATTTGATTATTGAAAAGGGCGAATTATGCGGTATTGTTATCAATGGGGAGCAGATTCCGGCAGAGCAGCTGATTCTTTCCATCGGACACAGTGCCAGAGATACTTACCGCATGCTGCAAAATCGTGGTGTTACGATGCATCCCAAAGCATTTGCCATCGGTGCCAGAATAGAACATCCGCAGACATTGATCGATCAGGCACAATATAAGGGACATGCCGGACATCCGCGGCTGCATGCGGCAGAATACAGACTAACGCATACAGCATCAAACGGCCGTGGTGTATATACCTTCTGTATGTGTCCGGGAGGCAGTGTCGTTCCTTCGGCATCCATGGAGGGCGGTGTGGTCGTCAACGGGATGAGTGAGCATGCCCGTGATCAGGAAAATGCCAACAGTGCCCTGCTGGTACAGATTCGCCCGGAGGATTATGGGGAACATGCACTCGATGGAATCGCTTATCAGGAAGCACTGGAAAGAAAAGCCTTTCAGATGGGCGGGGGGAACTATCGGGCCCCTGCACAGCGGGTAGAGGATTTTTTAAAGCATAAGGCAAGCCAGGCAATGGGAAGTGTGAAGCCAAGCTATGCGTTGGGTGTTACACCCTGTGATTTGCATGCGCTGTTGCCAGATTACGTGACCTCCGCAATGGAGGAGGCGATTATCGCCATGGATTGCAGACTAAAGGGGTTTGCGATGAATGATGCTGTATTGACCGGCGTGGAAACCAGAAGCAGCTCGCCAGTCCGGCTGGAGCGGGATAAGGCGTGTCTGCAAAGTCTTTCTGTCTCTGGATTATATCCGTGTGGTGAAGGGGCAGGCTATGCAGGTGGAATCGTATCGGCAGCGATTGATGGCATTCGCTGTGCAGAACAGATCATTGCGATGTATCAATATAAGAAATAAGCAGCTTGTATCTGATCTTTGTAGGAGAAGTCCTGCAGTTAGTTATTGCACATAGATAAGCACGATTATGAAAAGTACACATATCGTGTATAAAAAACGCAGCCTTCTTCAGAACTGCGTCAGGCTGTATGACAAAGCCGGTTTGAAAAACAACTTTGTCAACGGCCTTTTATGTTCCTCATAATGATAAAAAAAAAGAGCGATTTTAGGGTTTTCATATCTAAAATCACTCTTTTTTTGACTGTTTTTTCCAACTTTTAAAATTCTTTTCCTGGTAATTTTTCAAAACAGATAGTTTGTCAACACTCTGATGTAGCCTTATTCAGGACTGCGATTTAAACTTCTTGGGGGTTTCTTTTTCCCCACCTTTTCTTATTTGAGATCTTCCACTTCCCTTAGATTATTTTAGAAACCCTATTAAGTTACCTAGTTTCTGCTTTGTGTATACCTCTACCTGTTTACCGCGATGAGCCAGATAGATGCGTATGACTGGCTGCAAGCCCTGATCATATTGCTTTGAAATGATCTGTTGATAACCAAGCTGTGCTAATCTTTTTAAATCAACAGCTTTATCTCTGGCATATTTCAATTCAAACAGAAAGGATGGATTTTCCTGCTTTTTGCTTTCCAGACAGATATCATATCTGCCTTGTCCCTGTTCGCGGTTACTGATGATATGATAGCTCTTTCTAAGGGCATGAGGATACCTAAGAGTAGCGTGCGCAGTGCGGGCCCATAGGTCTGGTATGAATTTTCACTAACAAGATCGTAATAGCTGGTCGTATTTTCCAGATTGGATTGATAGTACACAGTAAAATTTTGCAGATTTCCTTGTAAAAGATCATCCAGCAGCATAGTTACACTGCTTTCATAATTCTTTACATGGTATGAAAGTTTTGCCAGTCAAAGGAGATTATGGGATGATCCATCTCTTGGATACGGCATAATTTGCAGGCGTTTTACATATCGTTAGGATAGAGGTGATGCATGTGAGCAAACGCTGCAAAAGTATTATATACGGGATATTTGGATTGATTGGGGTTGCCGTGGCAGCCTTGTTGATAAAGCTGTTGTTTTTCAGTGGATTATTCACACCGCTGCTGGCATTAAACGGCCCAAAAACGATGGAGGTGGAAGTTCATACAACCTTTCAGGATCCCGGTGCAAGGGCACGCTTTCGTTTCTCTGATTACAGTGATGAGGTAAAGGTAAAGGGAAGTCTGAATATGAAGAAGCTGGGAACCTATACTCTGACCTATACCTTTGATAAATATCAGAAAACAGTAGAGCGCAAGGTTCGCGTTGTCGATACAACAGCGCCAAAAATCAGGCTAAAGGGAGGAAGCTCCATTCGTGTGTTTGAAAACGGAAGCTATCAGGAGCCGGGATTTCAGGCAATCGATACGTACGATGGAGATCTGAGCAAGAAGGTGAAATGCACTGGCAGTGTAAATATGAAGAAGCAGGGAACCTATACCCTGACGTATACGGTGAAGGATAACAGTGGTAATGCGGCAAGTGTTAAGCGAAGTGTACAGGTATGTGCCGATCCGACGGCCACAAAGCTATATTACGATCATGACAGCTACGACAACACGATGGAGGAATGGTGGTTCAATAAGAGCAAGGATCATCAGCGGACAACCGGTGCCAAGGATGAAAAGCTGTTAAAGAAATATGATGCCTACTATCAGGGTCCTAAAGAAAAGGTGATTTATCTGACCTTTGACGAAGGCGGGAATGATATCACCTATATTAAGCAGATTGCAGATGTACTGAAAAAGAACAATGTACAGGCAACCTATTTTCTGACAAGAAATTATATTAAAACAGAAGCAGACTTCATACGGCAGCTCGTAAAGGATGGCAATGTGATCGGTAATCACAGCTGGCATCATTACGATATGACAACGCTGGCCAATGCCGCAAGCATTGATACATTCGTTGCAGAGATTACCGAGACAGAAAAGACGTATATGGAGGTTACCGGACAGCCAATGAAAAAGGTTTTCCGTTTTCCAAAGGGTGGAAGCAGTGAGCGTGCGATGAAGCTGGTGAAGGATCTAGGCTACAGCAATTATTTCTGGAGTCATGCCTATTACGATTATGCGAGTGATGTGTCAGGCACTGAGGCATTAAAAACCATGATGGATCATTATCATGAGGGAGCAATCTATCTGCTTCATCCAAGCAATAAGGGGAATTATGAGGCGATGGATACCTTTATCAAAAATATGAAGGAGCTTGGCTACAGCTTTAAAACAGTGGATACCATACCTGCGGATGCAAAGGATAAATAATACAAAGAAAGCATGAAAAAAGCTGTCACTGCAAAATAAACTGGTATTTTTACAAATCTTATTTTATAATGATGCACAGGTGATGAAGCATGAAAAAGATACACTGCTATACGCTCCTGTGCATCCTGTGGATGCTTGTGATTTTCTGGTTCTCTGCACAGGTGGCGGATGATTCCCAGGAAATGAGCGATGTCTTTGTGCGTCTGCTTGACGCTTTGTTCTCTCTGGATATCATGAAAAATGAAATCATACGGGATATGACAAGCTTTCTGGTACGCAAGGCGGCACATATGAGTGAGTATGCTGTACTGGCAATTTTGCTGGGATTAACGATACGGGGATATAAAAAAGAGCCGTGGCTGCTTTTGGCTCTGGCTGCTACAGCAGCTTATGCGGCAACGGATGAATTTCATCAGTTATTTGTACCTGGAAGAAGCGGACAATTAAAGGATGTTCTGATTGATACCGCAGGTGGGGCAATCGGACTGGCATTGCTTGCTTTAATTCTGTATCTGAAGAACCGATATAAAGCAAAAGAAAAGCAATGAAATAAGAGGTGGGATTCATAAGTTACTATGCACAGTCAAGTCATCAATATGTGATATGATATGTAAGGATAAAATATGATGCTACTGTAACAGATTATATGGCAGTTACCTCTCATATGCATATATTTATTTTCTAAGGCTGTGCATAGTAGCTGTTAAATATGGTTGATTTCTTCATACAGCATTGACAAACAGTGGAATTTACGCTAAAGTATATAGGACAGAAAAATCGTATAGAGGCAGCGATGCGTCAGAGTAAAAGCTGGAGTCGGCAGACGGAGATAGCTTTGAAAGGTAATCATCGCCGAAGATGCTGCATTGGCGGATGCACTTCTGGGGTCATGGGAAATACTCATGGCACTCCTTCGTTAAGAAGAGGAGCTATTAACAACTCTGCTTTGTGTGAGTGAGTCGTGTAATAGCACGGCTTTTTTGTTTGCATGATGGCGGGAAGATATATCCGATACGCCAGATATAAGGAAAGAGGGACAAATTTATGAAAAGATTATTAACAGCAGCATTTGCTATGACATTTTTACTTGCAGGCTGCGGCAGCAGTGATGATGACAAAAATGTATCAAAAAACACAGGAAAAGAAACCTTTACGGTTGGTATGGAGTGTAACTATGCACCCTTCAACTGGCAGACAAAGGAACAGACAAAAACGAGTGTTTCCATCGGCGGTGCCGGTTTCTGTGACGGCTATGATGTGCGTGTTGCACGCCAGATTGCAAAGGATCTGGATCGTGAAATCGTCATCAAAAAGGTATCCTGGGACGGCTTGCAGCCGGCTCTGGAATCCGGTGAAATCGATGCCATCATCGCCGGTATGACAAAGGATGAAACACGGGAAAACGGAATTGACTTCACATCTCCTTACTATGAGTCTGAAATGGTCATGATTGTGCGTAAAGGAGATGCGGCTGCGAAATTCAATGATATCCAGCAGTTTAAGGGCAAGACCATCATCGGTCAGAAAAGTACAAACTATGATACGATCATCGATCAGATCAAGGGTGTAAAGCATGCCACACCGAAGGCGACATATCCGGAAATGATCCTGTCCCTGCAGAATAAAGAAGTGGATGGAATCACCGCAGAGCTTCCGGTTGCCGAGGGTGCCGTGGAAGCAAACAAGGATTTAACAATCGTACACTTTGCGAAGGGCAAGGGCTTTGATATTGATACTTCCGTATCTGTCGGTCTGAAGGAGGGAAGCCGTGATTCTGAGCTGTTCAACGCTGTACAGAAATCACTGGACGGTATTTCCAAGGAAACAAGAGATCAGTGGATGAAGGAAGCAAGAGAGAGTCAGCCAAAAGCAGAATAGAATAGGAGATTACAATCATGATGATAGCATCCGCAAAACCGGATGGGATGTTTGCCCAGGCCTGGTGGATTTTCCAGGACAATATTCCTTTGTTCTGGTATGGAATTAAAATTACACTGCTGCTGGCAGTATGCGGTACACTGATTGGTCTGGTGATTGGTTTGCTGCTGGGAGGAATCCGTGCTGTGCGCATTGAAGAACGCGATTCCGCAGTCTCCCGCATCATAAAACGGATATTACACGGCTTTGTCGGTCTGTATGTATGGATATTCCGTGGTACACCGATGATGGTACAGGCGTTGATTATTTATCATGGTCTTCGTCCGATATTAAACTGGTCACCGGTTACTGCAGGTATTACCATTATATCCATCAATACAGGTGCATATATGGCGGAGATCATCCGTGCCGGTATCCAGTCAATTGACAAGGGACAGAACGAGGCAGCCCGCAGTCTGGGAATGACCTCCACGCAGACGATGATGAGTATCATTTTACCCCAGGCAATCCGCAATTCCTTTCCTTCGATTGGAAATGAATTCATTGTCAATATCAAGGACAGCTCCATGCTGAATGTCATCGGTGTTATTGAGCTGTATTTCCAATCCAGCTCGGTTGCCGGAAGTCTGATGCTGTATGTTCCGACGTTTATCGTTGCGGCAATTTTATATCTGCTGCTGACGACATTTGCAACCCAGCTTCTCTCCTTTGTTGAGGGACGTATGAATATGCCGAAAATGTCAGGCCCGTCCTCTCAGAGCGTACCGATAGAAAGGGTGAGTGAATAATATGAATACGATCATAGAAATCAGACATCTGAAAAAGCATTTCGGTTCGCTGGAGGTATTGAATGACATTGATTTTCATTGCGATAAAGGGGAGGTAATCACCATTATCGGATCCAGTGGCAGCGGTAAGTCTACACTGCTTCGCTGTATCAACCTGCTGGAAACACCGGATGCGGGAGAAATCCTGTATCATGGTAAGGATATCCTGAAGGGGGAAATCAATATCAATCAGCACCGTACGCATGTCGGTATGGTATTTCAGTCCTTTAATCTCTTTAACAACAAAAGTGTGCTTGAAAATTGTATGATCGGACAGGTCAAGGTATTAAAGCGAAGCAAGGCAGATGCAAAGGAAAAGGCGATGCTGTATCTGAAAAAGGTCGGTATGGAATCCTTTGCGAATGCGAGTGCCATGCAGCTATCCGGCGGACAGAAGCAGCGTGTGGCTATTGCCCGTGCCCTGTGCATGGAGCCGGAGGTTCTGCTGTTCGATGAGCCGACGAGTGCATTAGATCCAGAAATGGTCGGTGATGTTCTGGATGTCATGAAGGATCTGGCCAGTGAGGGTTTGACCATGATCGTCGTTACCCATGAAATGCAGTTTGCCCATGATATCAGCACCCGTGTCGTATTTATGGACAAGGGGGTTATCGCTGAGGAGGGTACACCGCAGCAGCTGTTTGAGCATCCAAAGCAGGAGCGTACCAAAGAGTTTTTGAAGCGTTACCGTATCAGCAGCTAGTCCTAGCACACCCTCATAAAATAAAATAATATTACAGAAAAAGCGAATGAACGATCTGCCAGGATATGCATTCGCTTTTTTCTTGGTATCAAAATAAAAATACCTAGATAAATTTAATTCTAATGAGTCATTGAAGAAGGCTGTATAATCATAACCAATATTTACCATATAGCTAAGAGAGATAACTGTGCTATTATTGCTATAATGAAAAGAGGTCGCCATTTATGAAAAGAACGATATTGACATTACATCATTTGAACAGATTCCATAAAAAGTTGATACAGGAAGAAAAAAGTAAGGCTACGATTGAAAAGTATATGCGCGATGTCCGTCGCTTTTATGAATATCTTCCCCAGGAACAGGCTGTCACTAAGGAAGCTGTCATGCTGTATAAGCAATCCCTGCTGGATACCTACAAACCGGCGAGTGCAAATAGCATGCTGGTATCTGTGAATCTGCTGCTTTCCTCTATTGGACTTGCAGATTGCAGAGTCAAACTCCATAAGCTTCAGAAAAAAATCTTTCACGACGATAAACACAATCTGACAAGAAAGGAATATGAGCGCCTGCTTGTGGCTGCGAAAAAGAAAGGGAACGATCAGCTGGTGATGCTGCTTCAGACCATTTGTTCTACCGGAATCAGAGTCAGTGAAATCCGGTTTATCACGGTGGAAGCGTTAAAGAAGGGCAGTGCAGTGATTAGAAATAAAGGTAAAATAAGAGAAATCCTGTTTCCTGCGAAGCTGAAACAGACACTGATTCGATATTGCAGAGACAGGGATATCATAAATGGGGCTGTCTTTTTGACCAGTCAGGGAAATCATCTGGATCGAAGCAATGTTTGGAGAATGATGAAGAACCTGTGTGCATATGCCAGCGTTGATCCCGAAAAGGTATTTCCCCACAATCTACGTCATTTATTTGCCTATACCTTTTACCGTATGGAAAAGGATCTTGTACGCCTTGCGGATCTATTGGGACATTCGAGTATTGAAACAACAAGAATCTATACAAAGACAAGTATTCAGGCATGTCAGAAAATGATTGACCGTATGGCGTTATTTTCGATTGGATATCATACAAGGAAAGCAACAACATAATTGATATTATGTTGTTAGATGTTTGTGAACTGATAAATTCAGTGTTTTTTTTATACCTTCATGTAATAAAAAAACGATTTCTATCAGCTATGTAAATAATTATATTATGTTTTATGGACTTATAGTAGCATTTCAGAAAGCAATACTCAACATTTATTTGTGAATGGGAAAATATATTGGTGAATAGTCAGATTTCTATATTCTGTGTGATTTATGTGTGATGTTTAGGAGGGTTACCTGCTATTTATAAAGGTACGAGCATACTGAAAATATATCATGAGCCTCTGGCAATGATATGAACTATATATAAAAATATACATCTCAGCATGTAATCCTTTTACATGCTTTTTATTTCGATAAAAAAGAGTAATACAACATAATATCAATTATGTTGTATTACAGTAAAGGGACGGTAGTAGGGATGAAGAAGGAACAGATCAATAGCTGTATTGAGCTGACAAAGGAAATTATGAATCGGCATTATCAGGGAAATCTTGCTTTTGTAGCGGAGCAGCTTCATAAAAACTGTATGTGGATCGGATCGAATGCGGATGAGTTTTATCAGGGGAAGGACAGTATTATCGCCGTGTTGAAAAGAGATGCAGAGAAGCTTCCGCATATACAGCTCACCTCACAGGAATATATGTGTGCAAGTCATGATACGCATGAATGTATTATCATGGGGCGCTATATCGGGGTGACCAGTGCAGCCAGCGGAGAAATATATCGCGATATGCAGAGGGTAACCTTTGTGTGGAAAGAGGAAAAAGGAAAACTTTCTGTAATTCATATGCATGTTTCAAATCCCTTAAACAATGTAGTCAAGGGAGAGGCGTTTCCCAATCAGCTTGCTTCCTATACGAAGGAATATCTGGATATGCTTGTCAACAGGGAGGTAGAGAAAAAAGGAACGATAACTGTGAAGGATCAACAAAATCGTTATCATGTGGTACAGGTCAGTGACATCCTTTATTGTGAGGCATTCAATATGAACAGTATCCTTCATATGAAAAATGATATATTTGCGAGGATAACATTGGTCGAGCTGGAGGAGCAGCTGAAAGAGAAGGGGAACGGAATGTTCTGCAGGATCCATAAAAGCTATTTGGTAAACCGTTATCACGTACTTTCATTAAAACGATATGAGCTTACAATCAGGGGGAACCACCATGTTCCGGTATCAAAACAGCATTACAATGAAATCAGAGAGTGGGTGCAGAGATAATGCGGGAGACTGGAAAAGACGATACACAATATACACATCAGGAGTACCGTATGGCGGGTATTGCGCATTTATTGCTACAGGATGAGGTAGAAGAATTTTATTACAAAGGAAAGCAGATCAGTCGTAAGGAGGCGGATGCGCAGGTCGCATGCTTTCAGGCACAGGCAAAGAAGGGAAAGGAAGCCGGAAGATGAGAGCAAGAAAGGGAACCTTCAAAGCATATAGGGGGAGTGGGTAAGCAACCATGCGGCATGTAAAGCGGCTTCTTTGGATATTGCTGATCATATGGATGATGATGGATATCACATTGATTATCAGCAGACTTGCACAACCGAACCAGCCGGCAAACATCGTTGGATGGACACCGTATCTGATTGGAAGCGGTGATCGATATTGTGGATTGCATAAGGATGACCTGATGATTGCACATATGCCATCGGGCATCCTTCAGAAACAGGACGTAATCATCTATTCGGATGGGGATTCGCTACAGGTTGGCTGTATAAAAAAACAGGGAAAAACGTGGTATCAAATAGAAAATGATACAGGTAAGCGATATATTACACCCGCTCAAATACGGAGTGTCTCTGTATGTACGATACCCAGAGTCGCAGGAATACTGGTGTTTCTTTCAGAGCAGGGCTTCCATATTGCAGGGGCCGGCTGTATCCTGATTGCTGCATATGAATGCAGGAAGCATTTTAAAAACTTAAGTGTATTGAGAAAGCATGAAAAGGATCCAAATGATGAAGCCCATGGACATAGGGGGAATGGATGATTTAAGAAACTCATGACATACAAGGAAAGAAGGAGGAAATGAAAATGAGTAAGAAGAACAAAATTGGAGGACTGGCACTGGCCGGCGCATTGCTGCTGACATGTGCGGCAGCAGGAACAATCGCAAAGTATCAGACGGAGCTGGGGGGGACAGACACTGCTTCTGTCGCCAAATTTGAGGTAAAAGCGGGAGATTTGAATAAAGATTTAAACGCGGATTTAAGTATATTTAAGAATCCAAAAGATAGTGACGGTACCAATGCAGAAGCCGATGTAGCCACAAATAAAATCGCACCGGGAACAGCTGGTGTAAAGGAAATCGAAATCGAGAATACATCCGAGGTGACTGTCGAAGGAACGATTACTGCAAAAATGGAAAATACATCCGTACCAATCGAGCTGGCAATCACAGAAAGTGATACGTTACCAAGTAGTTCCGAGTGGACAGCAGCTGATGCCCCAACACCGGAAAGCTATGCACTTACCAGTCTGGACTGGAGCTCTGGATCGAATAAGAAAAAAATCTATGTACACTGGAGATGGGCTTTTGGCGAGGATGATGCCAGCATTTCAAAAGATAACAGTATAGCAGAAAATGCAACGACGCTAAGTCCTAAGCTGACTGTTAAGGCTGTGCTTTCACAAAAAGATTAGGCTTCAAAAATAGAGATGGATTTCTGTCTCTATCAAAGGGCTTCTGTTAGATGAAGCCTTTTGACAAGGATAGAAAAAAGAAGCTAAGGGAGGATATCATGGACAGGAAAAGAAAGCTACGGAAAAGAGGAAGTATGCTATGCATGATTGCTGCAGTCATGTTTGTACTGGCACTTCCTTTAAAGGTGAATGCACAGAAAAAGGAATCCAGTATCAGGGTATATGATGAAAAAACAGAATGGAAGCAGAACAGTACGCTGGATATCTTTACACTGCTGAATGGAAGAAAACGGATTATGGCAGATGCAGAAGGCGAATATGTCTTTACTGTTTATAATTCTGCGGATTTTACATCGACATATCTGTTCACCCTGAGTGAAACGAATGCGGAGGGTATTCCAATGGAATATCAGTTGCTGAACAGCAAAGGAGAGTATCTGATTGGTGATACAAGGGAATGGAAAACAGCAGAAACACCGCTGCAATATACCAGAGCATTACTGGGGGTAGAGGAACAGGAGGAATTGCATTTAAAATGGCGATGGTCTCCTGAAGGAAAAAGCTATGCGGATATTCCTGACGGCGCAGCCTATACCATGCACCTGCGCATTGATGGTGAACAAATAGATGAAGCACCTGAGAAGCCAGAGAATCCAGATGATCCAAAAGACGAGGGGGATGACGATATACAGAAGCCTTCGGATCATGAAAAGCCTGAGGATAACGGAGCTACGCAACCGCCTGGAAGTGAAGAAACCCCTTCACAGAACGATAAAAACGAGCCTGCAGCGCCATCCGATCCTCCAGCATCTGAAAATAACGATAAGAACGGACAAATTGGCAAACAGGAAGCTTATGTCATTCCCACAGAGGATGCTGCAGATACCGATTTTGTAAATACCGGGGATGCTTCCGATATCCTGTTATACGGGGCGCTGTTCCTGTTCAGTATCGGAATTCTGATGCTTGTAGCTGCAAGCAGGAAGAAAGAAAAGCATGAATAAGCGAATCAGAAAACCTCTGAAGCTTGTAATACCGGGGATTTTGCTGATTCTGTATTTTTCACAGCTGTATCTCGCAGTACAGACAACAAAGTCCACCCGGTTACCAAAGCTTTTCGGATGGGGGGAGGTAATCTTTCTATCCGGAAGCATGAGTCCGGCAATAGAAACTGGAAGTATGGCGTTTTTACAGGAGCAGAAAACCTACAAGGTTGGGGACATTATCACCTATCGAAAAAACAACTCACTGATTACGCATCGCATCGTAGAGAAAAAAGCAGAAGTTATCCTTGTGAAGGGAGATGCGAATAACCGTATGGATGAACCGATCACACAGGAAATGATTGAAGGAAAAATCATGTTTGTAATCCCTTATGCAGGGACACTGATTCAGAAGCTGAAAAGTCCTGCAGGGATGGCATGTGTGGCAGGTGGAGCCATGCTGATTGCGCTGTGGCCGGATAAGAAGGAGGATGAAAGTGATGAATAAGGGATTAACAATGGAAAGAAAAACAAAAATCATATTGGCGGCAATGACACTGATCATTGTCGTGCTGTTTGTGACCTTTGGAAAGTATAGTACAACACTTGGAGGGACTGCCTATGCACAGATTGCCGAGCCTAAAACAGCACTTGTTACCGGAGGCTCAAAGATTGAAATCGATCATGGGCAGGTTGGCAGTTATCAGTTTGCTGTTACGAATAAGGAAGGGGATGACATATCCAATGTCACAATGAAGTACAGGATTACAGTACTTACAGACAGCGGATATACCGGGACCGTTCGGTATAGTTTGTATCACTGTGATAAGGATGGAAAATACATTGCCGCAGACGGTATGGTTACAACGGATGAAACAAAGGCACAAGTTGCAGTGAATCAAACACCGGGAATTACAAATATCAGTGATAACAGAATGGAATTAAAGCATACAGAGGAACAGACTGATTATTATCTATTGAAATTTTATCCAAGCAAGAGCGGGGAATTCGGATTTCAGGTAAAGGTGACAGCGGAGCAGAAGGATTAGTACAGGAGGAATGCAGATGGAATGGAAGAATATAAACAAACAGAAGCTGTATTTCATATTGGGAGCATTGGTATTCTTTGTTGCTATAGCAGCAGGCGCCTTTACGCTTGGAAAATATGTATTGAGCAGGAATCAGTCTGGGCCTAGAGTGGTGGTAGCTGTATCAGATTATGAAAGAGTGTATGGAGATACAGCAGCTCCCTATGAGGAATCTGACGGTTTTGGAAACTATTATGTGCATTATATTGGAGAAAAAAGCGGGGAAAGCAGAACATATCTGGATATGACGAATGACCTTGATGCAAAGGGTGTCATCGGTACAACCAAAACGAAGCTCACAACTACATATAAATTATTCGAAGGAAATCAGACGCTGGAACGTGTTCTGATGCCGTCTGAAATCAATTCTGATGTAATTCAGACAAATACGTTTCAAAACGCCAAAAATGCAAAGCCTTCAAGTGAGATACAGCTTATTTACGGGGATGAGGGTAGTACCGATATATCTGATCGCGTGTTCACCAATGCGCATGTGACACCCTATGTAAATATGATAGATTATGGATATGATAGTTACGACGGCTTTAAAAATATATTTGTTTCCTCATCTATGGAAACGATAGATGATTTGTTTATGGAAAATTACAGTGTTGAAAAGGTTTTGTTTGATGAGAAAGGCACATGGACAAATTTACAGAGTGCTTTCTATGGATGTAAGACGATTACAAGTCTCGATAATATCATATTCTCACCGAATATGTATAAGACTATAACAAATATGAAAAATACATTTTCTGGTACGGGAATCAAGGAAATTCCTTCAACCTTTCAATTTCCTGAAAACGTAACAACGATTCAAAATATATTCGGAGATTGTGAGGATCTTGAAAGCATACCGGCTGATTTTAAAGTACCTGCATCAGTTACAGATGCAAGTGAAATTTTTTATGGCTGTAGTTCTTTAGCCACAGCTCCAAATACAATGTTTGATAACGCTGTCAGTCTGACAGATTTAAATGAAGCTTTCCAATACTCAGGTATAGAAGAAGCTACATTTAAATTTCCTGTTTCCAAAAATCTTGTGAATTTATCAAGGATGTTTGAATATTGTGATTCTCTAAAACTAATTGATATGACTTTACCAGAAGGCATCCAGAATATCAGTAATATGTTTCGATACTGTAATCAGGCAAGAGGTAAACTGGAAATTCCTTCGAGTATCACTTCGATGGATACTACATTTGAATTTGCCGGTACGGATACTGATGAAGCTTATGAAGGCTATGGTACTCCTCTTGTTATGACGTACTATTACAGTGATACGGTCAAAAGGGAAATAGAGTATGCTAATGCATTTAACAACTTACATACAGAGAAATATCCGGATGGACGTGTAACACCAGTGGAACTGAAGTTTAGCAAGGTGTATGAAGAAGACGCTCCTTATGTAAATGAAGAAGGTGAAAATTACTATCTGCATTATGTTGCTTCCTATGACACGTTAGATTTGGAGGAAGAAATGAAAAACCAGATGGTTACTTACGGGACAGAGATTACAAATACATACAAAATGTTTGATAGTGCATCACAAATCAAACGGGTTGTCGTACCGGAAAGCATACCTACTTCCAAGATTGAATTAAATACCTTTATCAATACCTCACAGAATATACAGCTGATATTCAAGGATGTAAAAAACGATATTTCAGACAAGCAGTTTGAACTAGCTGGAGATGTTGTGCCGTATGCCTATCTGAGTGATGATAATCGAGATGATGTAAGGGAGTGTAAGCATGTATTTATTTCCAACGAATATTCTGCACCTGCTTATGGATGTAGTGATTTCAGTAATTTAAAAAAGGTGTATGTGGATGAAACGGGATATGAAAAAAACGGAGAGGAGTGGGCGATTTTTGACGGTACTTTTGCTTATTGTCAGGGAATTACATCCCTTGATGATATCATTATCCCCGCAGAAATCTCAGAGCATATCACATCTATGGATTCTACCTTTGCCGGTACCGGGATTACGAGTATACCTGCATCATTTTCATTACCGGAAAATGTGACAGCGATAGATAATATATTTTATGACTGTAATAGTCTTGAAACTATCGAGGAAGGCTTTCAAATACCACCAGCGGTTGTAAATGCCTCTTATATATTTAGCTATACAGGCTTGAAGAATATACCAGCAGACTTATTTGAAAAATCAAATAATATTCTTAATTTGTTTGGTGCTTTTTCAGGTTCATCGATTGAAAAAATAAATGGTGATTTTTATCTGCCGGAAAATGTTGAAGATATTAGTGGTTTGTTTTCAGAATGCGGCGAACTAACAACAATAGAAGATGGCTTCGTTATACCTGCAAGTGTAAAAGACGGCAGTGCCTTGTTTGAAGTAACATCAACGCTTACAAATGTACCAACAGATATTTTTGAATATGCAGACAATGTTGAAACACTAGCATATGCATTTTCCAGCTCCTCTTTTTCTACAGCAACCTTTACCTTACCAAAGACGGGGCATTTAACTGATATCGGTGGTATGTTTATGAGTTCAGGAATCAAAACTATTGATATGAGGATTCCGGATAGTGTGGATAATATGAATTCATTTTTAAGTGATTGTAGTGATGCGGTGGGAAGAATAAGAATGCCTGCTTCTCTAATCAGTATGCACAATGCTTTTTCTAATACTGGAGAAACAGCTTCTGAATGCTATGAGGATTACGCAACACCGATCGTAATGGAATATGATATCGATAATAATGCTGTTCAAGATGCATTAAAAGATCCGGAATTTTTTAATATTTATAACAGTATGTCCAATGAAAATGGAAAAGTTACAGCATGTAATTCGAAATTTAAAAAAGTATATGAAACAGGGGCACCTTACGATGGTGGAAAGGGTGCGTATTATATACATTATATCGGGGATGAAACAGATTTAGATCTTGAGAAGCATTTAACTCCGGACAAGAAATTGCTTGGTCAGGATATAACGAGCACCTATAAGATGTTTGAGGGAGTTCAATCCATCCGACAATTACTTATACCAAAGGAAATCTCCGCAGATAGTATTGAAGCGACGATATTCGATAATACTTCTCAGGCTGTTAATCTTATATTCAAGGATTATGAGAGCAGCAGCGATCCGGCAGATATCACCTTTACGAATGAAAACATAACGCCTTATGTGTATATTACGCAGAATAATATGTCCAGGGTAAATGGCTATAAAAATGTATATATTTCCCGAGAAAAGCGTATGACTGATGAATTTTTTGAATTAGATAAAACAACAGTTGAAACGTTATTGTTTGATGAGGAAGGTCCTGATACAGATGGTAATAACTGGACGAGCTTTGAGGATGCATTCAGTGATTTAAAAAATCTTAAATCCCCTGAAGATGCCATCATACCGGATAAGGTTAGAGAACAAATAGTAAATGCTTCCTATCTTTTCACTAGATCAGGTATTGAAAAAATACCTGCAAGCTATAGATTTCCTGAAAATGCGACTACTGTACTGTCTTCATTTTCACAATGTGAAAAGCTTACAATGATAGAGGAAGGCTTTCAGCTATCAGAGAATATTACAGATGCAGGCTCATTGTTTTTAGGGTGTATTTCATTAGAAACTATTCCTACAGATCTTTTCGGTAACCCGAAGGGGGAATTAGGCGCTAGATATTTCTTTAGTGGTTGCAGCTCTTTAAAAAATATCAATTTGATTATTCCCGAGGGTGTAACTGATATAGAGTCTATGTTTGCGGAATGTTCAAGCTTATCTGGTACTGTTTCTCTGCCATCTACAATAACTGAAATGCGAGGAATATTCAGATTAGCAGGGAGCGAGGCTACGACGAACCAGCCAGGGTATTATACACCAATTGTCATGTATTATGATCCTAGCAATTCTGTGATCCAGGAAGCGTTAAAGAATCCTGTAGAATATAATTTCTATGATGCAATAAAAAATCCTGATGGAAAAGTTACACCGGTTCCAAAACCTGCGGCAACAAGCACGAATCTGCTGAATGCAAAAATCAATGCATCCAAGCAGCTTGTAGAGAGCAGTGTGCATGTACAGGTAAAGGTAACGGATCCAGAGGATACTGCCCAAAAGCAGCCTGTAAGCAATACGAAGGAGGATCAGACACTTCCAAAAGAAAGCGATGTTGAAATAAAAAAAGACATTGAGGAGGATGATGAAAATAAGCAGAGGGATACTGCCGCAGACAATACCATAGATCAGATGGTACAAATGGATAAGGAAAACAACACAGTATCTCAGCAATTGACTACAAAAGAATGATAGGGGAAAGGAGAATCCAGAGAATTTCATGAAAGAAAGCAGGAGGGAAGGAGGTACAGCACGTTTCCTCCTGCTCTTTTATTGAATTTGTTACATACGAGGAGACAGGTATGAAAAATGATGTTGAGGTAGAGGAAGCAGCAATTCTTAGGGACGCTGCCATGCAGGGAAATGAAATAGAGTTATCCTGTTATCTGGATTATACGGAGATGGATTTTCACCAGGTACTGACCCTGTGTCAGAAGCGAAATATCCAGGTAAAGGTTTTAGGGAAAGTTGTGGATACACAGTGGATGCTGGAAGTACATAAGCTGATATTGAAAAAAAGACAGCTTCAGGTGAAAAAGGGGCAGAAGCAGGGAATAGCGAAGGCTCTTGAACGAAAGCAAAGAGGAGAGGGCGCCTATGGAAGACCCCGCATCACACTACCACCTGATTTTGAAACAGAGGTCGTAAAACGATTGCAGAATCATGAGGCACTACGTCCGTATAAAGAGCTTATCGGAATGAAAAACTCAACCTTTTATAAGGCTGTACAGAGGGTAAGGGAAAAATATACGAGATTGAAATAAATTGAAATTTTCACTTACATGAATTTTTTTATTGTGCTATACTTACGGACGTAAAAGACTGTGACTGTAGCTTACACGTGAAGGTCAATCGCGTGGCAAGCTACAGCTATGGTCTTTTTATTATGCGAAAACAGAAATGGAGGCTATTATGAAACAAAATGTTAATCGTTATCTGGCGGAGGAGCCGATTGGAAGGCTGATGCTGAAATTTTCCATTCCCTGCATTATGTCACTGCTTGTATCTGCTTTATACAATATCGTCGATCAGATATTTATCGGCAGAGGTGTAGGATATTTAGGAAACGGGGCAACCAATGTTGTGTTTCCAATCACGATCATTGCATTATCCCTGGCACTACTGATCGGAGATGGCTGTGCTGCTTTTTTAAGCATCTGTCAGGGAAAAAAGGATGATGAAAATGCACACCGCAGTGTGGGGAATGCCATTCTATTTACAATACTTGTATCTATTGTATTGACAATCTTTTTCATCCTCATGAAGAATCAAGTATTACTGGGCTTTGGCGCAACAGAGAACACCCTGGCCTATGCGGATGAATATTTCACATATATTGTGATCGGTATCCCATTCTTTATGTTTGCGAATATGATGAATTCCATAATTCGTGCGGATGGAAGCCCGCAGTTCGCAATGCTGTCAACACTGGCAGGCTGCTTAATCAATGTCATATTGGACCCCCTTGCAATCTTTGTATTAGGCTGGGGTATGATGGGAGCCGCACTTGCGACGATCATCGGACAGATTGTCACCGCTATACTGGCATTGTATTATGTGAAGCATTTAAAATCCGTCACCCTTACAAAAAGCAGCTTTCACTTACGCTTTTCATTGCTGAAGCAAATCCTGCCACTGGGCATCAGCAGCTTTCTGACACAGATATCCATCGTTGTCATTATGGGGGTTATGAACAATGTATTGGTCATTTTCGGTGCGCAGTCAAAATATGGTGCGGATATCCCGTTGACTGTGGTTGGCATCGTTATGAAGGTCTTTCAAATCGTCATTTCCTTTGTGGTTGGAATTGCGGCAGGGGCACAGCCTATTGTTGGATACAACTATGGCGCACAGCAGATGCAGCGCGTGAAAAAGCTGTTTCGTACGATGCTTCTTGCCGAGGTAGCAGTAGGTCTTGTCGCTATGGTCTGTTTTGAATTTTTCCCATTACAGATTATCCAGATTTTCGGCAGTGAGAACGATTTGTATAATGAATTTGCCGTGCTGGCATTCCGGTTATATCTGGGAACGATTGTTTTATGCTGCGTACAGAAGGCAACCAGTATCTTTCTGCAATCGCTGGGAAAGCCGGTATTGTCCATCGGCCTGTCGCTTTTACGTGATTTTGTGTTAAGTGTTCCCTTTGTGTTACTGCTGCCAAATATGTTTGGTGTTGAAGGAACCTTATATTCTGCGCCGCTTGCGGATATTATTTCCTTTTTCGTTGTAATTGCAGTTAGTATATATATTTTGCGGCATCTGGATGCGGAGCATGCGCTTGCCAATGAGTATTACAAATGAAACAGGTGCTGACAGATTGATAAAAGATTAAATAGATCTATTATATTGCCTATATATACGAAGTCAAAGCAAGGTTGCAATTCCTTGCTTTTTTTAGAGACTTCGAAAGCTTATCCTGCATTTTATTTATGTATCTGTTTTCAGCGATTTAATAGGAAAGTATTTATCAGTTATAGGCTTTTTACTAAGTATGCATATGATTGGTTCATCTGCTATTTTTCATCAAAGGAAGGTCATTTGTGAATGAAAGAATTCTTATAATATCTGTTTTAATTTGTATGTAGTCTCATGCCGCGGTATGGTATAATGAAACAAACAATGTGTCATTAGTTGCCAATACCACACGCAAATAAGGGTAGAGGTGATTAACATGATGAAATATATGAATATTGGGATAATTAAGAGAAGTTCAAAAATAAATATCAGGTTTCCCGCTCAATAAGCATATAAACAGGTTTTATCATGAAAATATAAAGGAATAATAGATTAAGGAGGATACATATCTATGGGAAAGGAGAATAACATGGAGCAAAAGAAGAAAAAAATACCAGTTGGTTTATCCAATTATCAGGAAATGAAGACAGAGAAGTACTATGTGGTAGATAAATCCTTGATGATTAAAGAATTTCTGGATAGCGGTGCGAAGGTAACACTGATTACACGTCCGCGCCGTTTTCACCGAAATAGTGTCGATACCTTTGGTATCCGACAAGAGGCGCGCTAGTAGCGGGAAAAACACTGAATATGAGTATGCTGGCTGAATTTTTCGACCTATCAAAGGATTCCAGGACGATTTTTGAAGATACGAAAATTATGAAAACAGAAAATGCCAGTGAAATAAATAAGTATCCTACTGTTTTTCTGAGCTTTGCAAATGCAAAAGGAAATAAAACAAACATCGTTATGCAGATAAAAATGCAATTATTGAAAGAATATAGAAAATTCAAACAGATTTTCGATGAAATTGATATGTTTGAAAAGCCGAGCTTTGATATGATTATGAAGGGACTTAATAATCTGCAGGATGGATCATTGAATATGGTAGTGAATGCAATCAGTTTCTTAACCGAGAAAAGCTATCGGTATTATGGAAAACGCGTTATGCTGTTTATAGATGAATAGGCTAAAGCCCGCCTTTGGTGCGACACGCCGTTTATCGAAGCACATGTAAATAACTGTTATGATGAATTGCATGGAGCTTTGGCAGGGATGCTGAGCAGTGCATTGAAGGATAACCCTTATTTGCAGTATGCGATGCTGACAGGGATTCAGCGTGTTGCGAAAGAGAACATTTTCTCAGGATTAAATAATCTGAAAGTGCATACGGTAGCCAGTAGTAATTATGCTAGCTATTTTGGCTTTGTGGAAGAAGAAGTAAAAGCTATGCTGGAATACTATGGCTTACCTTATAGCGATGCAGTAAAGGCGATGTATGACGGTTATCATATCGGTGATGAGGATATCTATAATCCATGGTCAGTTATTAACTATGTAAGTGAGAAACAACTGGCTCCCTATTGGGTGAATGTCAGCTCATCGGGAATGATAAAAAAGGCGATGGAGGAAGCGGATGCGGAATTTCATGCACAATATGAGACACTGATCAGGACGAGAAAATTAGAAACGGTCGTTGATCTACAGACATCCTTTTATGAGTATTCCAGCAATGCCAGCCTGTGGGGGCTTTTTGTGAATGCCGGATACTTGACGATTACAGGTGTGGATGATGGCTTGTACTCCTTGGTTGTACCAAATGAGGAAGTGATGGAGGCATTTAAAACGCTGACCCTTGACTATATGAAAAAGGATCCAGACGGATTCACAAAAATGATGCGGGGACTGACACGTAAGAATCCGCAAATGTTTTTGGAGAACTATAGAAAATTTCTCTTAAAAACCACAAGCTATCATGACCTGATCAATGAGAACAGCTATCACACCCTGTTGTTGGGGATGTGTGCATGTCTGTATGCAGATTATGAGGTAAAAAGCAATCAGGAGGCGGGAAAAGGAAGATATGATATCATCCTGCAATGTAAAACGAACAAATATCCATCGTATATCATAGAGCTGAAATATCTGAAGAAAGAGGTATATGAAAAGCGACCGGAGCTATTACAGGAAAAATGCAAAGAGGCTGTCAGACAGATAGAAGCGAATCAATATGATATTGCGATTAGCGGGAATGTAATCTATATCGCACTGGCACACAGCGGGAAAGATGTGGAAATGGTATGGAATGAAAATAAATAATAATAATAAAACTCTTGGAAAGGAGAAAGCCATGGAACAAAAGAAGAAAAAAATACCAGTTGGTTTATCCAATTATCAGGAAATGAAGACAGAGAAGTATTATGTGGTAGATAAATCCTTGATGATTAAAGAATTTTTGGATAGCGGTGCGAAGGTAACACTGATCACACGTCCGCGCCGTTTTGGAAAAACATTAAATATGAGTATGCTGGCAGAATTTTTCGATTATACTAAGGATTCCAGAATGATATTTGAAGATACAGCTATTACGCAGACAGCATATGCAAATGAGATAAATCAGTACCCTACTATCTTTTTGAGCTTTGCGAATTGCAAGGGTAATGAAGAAAATATAAAAATAAATATTTATTATGTATTACGAAAAAAAATGGGAGAATATTTGGCATTACTAGATAATGTAAAGCTTGATAAGGACTTTGTAAATCGTTATCAGATGATTTACGATTCCTTGGCAAAAGAGGAAGATTTTGCACGTGTACAATTTAGCATTATGCTAATGTGTGAGTTATTATATAAGATTTCTGGTAGGCGCATTATGCTGTTTATAGATGAATACGACACGCCGTTTATCGAAGCACATGTAAATAACTGTTATGATGAATTGCATGGAGCTTTGGCAGGGATGCTGAGCAGTGCATTGAAGGATAACCCTTATTTGCAGTATGCGATGCTGACAGGGATTCAGCGTGTTGCGAAGGAAAATACACCACAGGCGGACTTTAGCCTATTTTTAGGATTAAATAATCTGAAAGTGCATACGGTAGCCAGTAGTAATTACGCTAGCTATTTTGGCTTTGTGGAAGAAGAAGTAAAAGCTATGCTGGAATACTATGGCTTACCTTATAGCGATGCAGTAAAGGCGATGTATGACGGTTATCATATCGGTGATGAGGATATCTATAATCCATGGTCAGTTATTAACTATGTTAGTGAGAAACAACTGGCTCCCTATTGGGTGAATGTCAGCTCATCGGGAATGATAAAAAAGGCAATGGAGGAAGCGGATGCGGAATTTCATGCACAATATGAGACACTGATCAGGACGAGAAAATTAGAAACGGTCGTTGATCTGCAGACATCCTTTTATGAGTATTCCAGCAATGCCAGCCTGTGGGGGCTTTTTGTGAATGCCGGATACTTGACGATTACAGGTGTGGATGATGGCTTGTACTCCTTGGTTGTACCAAATGAGGAAGTGATGGAGGCATTTAAAACGCTGACCCTTGACTATATGAAAAAGGACCCAGACGGATTCACAAAAATGATGCGGGGATTGACACGTAAGAATCCGCAAATGTTTTTGGAAAATTATAGAAAATTCCTCTTAAAAACCACAAGCTACCATGACCTGATCAATGAGAACAGCTATCACACCCTGTTATTGGGGATGTGTGCATGTCTGTACGCAGATTATGAGGTAAAAAGCAATCAGGAGGCGGGAAAAGGAAGATATGATATCATCCTGCAATGTAAAACGAACAAATATCCATCGTATATCATAGAGCTGAAATATCTGAAGAAAGAGGAATATGAAAAGCGACCGGAGCTACTACAGGAAAAATGCAAAGAGGCTGTTGAACAGATAGAAGCGAATCGATACGATATTGCGATTAGCGGGAATGTAATCTATATCGCACTTGCACACAGCGGTAAGGATGTGGAAATGGTATGGAAAGAAACCATGAAATGATTAAAAATATAACAGCTGCATGATGAAACAAAGATAGCTGCAGGAATACAAAATTGTTAGGAGGGAACAGTGGCATGGATTATCAGGAGATATACGAACGCCTGTTTATCGCAAGCAAAACAGCGGGAATCGTTGCGGATATGATGCAGGCAACGATTATCAATGAGGGCAAGCAGGTGGAAACGGTGGATGGTGAGGATGAACGTCATAAGCGCATGCGTGAGGCAAAAACCAGGGCGGACGAAATCGTTCAGGAAATTTTATTACAGGCGCTGCTTCCCGAATATCAGGATGTGCTGAGTCTGGATGTAGAAGAGGAAACAGGAAGCCGTACCTGCTTTTCAAAACAGGATTATGCCTATACGCTGGTTCTGGATCCGATTGACGGCACACTGGATTATCTGCACCAAAAGGATACCTGGTCAATCTGCAGTGCCATCATTCATGAACATGATGTGCGCCTGGCAATCGTATATTTTCCGAAACGGGATATTATGTATACGTATGTGGAGGGGAAGGAAAGCAGAGTATATCATCAGCTGAAGCTAAGCAAGGTTGAGGATGGTGAAATTCTGAACAACCGCTATGAAAAGGCTCCCTCAGTCATATACAAAAACAGCCGCTTGTCAGCGGATCTCGTGCAGCAGCTGCAGTCACGCGGCTTTGAGGTTATAGATGACAGTACAAAGGAGCTGGGCTGTCCTGATGCGATTCTGGCATGTATGAAAGGGGAAGCCCTCGCTTACTTCTCCGATACCCGAAATATCCGTGATATACTGCTGGGAGCAGTGCTGTCCAAGATGGAACACGGGCATGCTTATGACTATTGTGGGAATGAGACAGGCTGGGCATCACATGGCCGACAGAAGGAAATTGTCTTCAGTTTGTTTGAAAAAAATAAAATATTTTAAAAAAATTTAGGAATTCGGTACTTTTCATTCGTATATAAGTGTATATAGGAGGTAAATGGATGAAGGAGACTGAATTTTTTTATGAGCCGTGTGTGGATGAGAATCAGACGGTTCATAATATGAAAAGACAGCTGCTGTTCTTAAAGCAGTATACGGCTTCCCTGCGTCTGCACAGTGCGCTGTATGGAGAGGAAAGTGTCCAGCTACAGGTCGAGGATGAGCTCAGTGATTATCTGAACTATACACGCAGCATTGTACAGACTTCAAAAAACAGCAGCTATGTACATAAGGATCCGGTGCTGGAAGCGATGGAGCGTCAGCGAAGGGCCAGGGAAAGGGTGCAGAAGCAGGATCAGAAAGCCTATGTGCTGTTACAGGGAATCCTGCAATTAAAGGATTTGGAAAAGGAGCTTTTACTGGATTTGTATGTGCGCGGGCTGGAGCGAAGCCTGGTGCTGCGCCATCAGGGAGACATCGTGGAAAGCACATTAAACAGACGCCTGCGACGTGCCTGTTTGCATCTGGCGGTGCTTTTGCATCAGGAAGTATTGCTTACACACACTTAGTTACAAACTTGTAATACTTGCAATATGAGTTACAACACCCCTGGGTTTATGGTATAATATTTTAAGGTGGTTATGAAAACCATGTGAACAGGAAGCGGAGGAATGGATTTGGATAAGAAAATCGTAATCAATATGCTGTCCAGTGCCGACAAGGTGGAAGGACAGGGTGTGGGGAGTGCCTATCTGGAACAGGTGAATCTTGTGAAGGAGGGAGCGGATGATTTGTTTACCGTTGAAATCAACAGCAGTAAAAAAGCCGATATCATTCATTCTCATACCATTGATCCGCAGAATTATCTGAAAATGAAGAACAATAAAAATGCCAATGTATGCTATGTGCATTTTCTGCCGGATACACTGAACGGAAGTATTCAGCTTCCCAAGGCACTGTTTTCGGTATTTAAAAAATATGTAATCAGCTTTTATAAAACAGCGGATTATTTGATTGTTGTAAATCCGATTTTTATGAAGGAGCTGGAGAAATACGGAATAGCAAGAGAAAAAATGATCTATATTCCAAACTATGTATCCAAGGAACAGTTTTATGTAAAGCCGGATAGTGAACGTAAGGCCATACGGGAACGCTATGGAATCAAAGAGGATGAATTCGTTGTGATTGGCGTGGGACAGGTACAGACACGCAAGGGCGTGCTGGATTTTGTCGATGTTGCGAAAAAGCTGCCAGAGGTGCGCTTTGTCTGGTGCGGAGGCTTTTCGTTTGGAAAAATTACAGACGGCTATGAGGAATTGAAAAAGGTTGTGGAAAATCCGCCGGAAAATGTGCAGTTTCCGGGAATCATTCCACGCAGTGATATGAACGATGTATATAACATGGCGGATGTACTGTTTATGCCATCCTACAATGAGCTGTTTCCGATGGCGATTCTAGAGGCTGTGAATCTGCATAGACCGATGGTGCTTCGTTCCTTGGAGCTGTACGAGGATATTCTGTTTAAAAAATATCAGATGGCAGATGACAATGACAGCTTTGCCGGGCTGATTCGCAAGCTGCATGAGGATCGGGCCTATTATGAGCGCTGTGCAGAAGACAGTGCCTATATCAGTGAATATTATTCCAAGGAAAATGTGCTGAGCATCTGGAAGGAATTTTATACACGGGTGTACGAGGAGCTGCAGGAACGTAAGCAAAAAGAGGGACGTGCGTAGAATCCGCGCTTGAGCAGGAAGGCAGTTGAGGGTTCATGAAAAATTCATTGCGGAATTATATTTTAAATTTTGTAGTCATCATCGGACTGACCGCTGTTTCCCTGTGGTTTGCGCTGAAGGATAACTATCACGAAATCATGCATCTCATCAGCAGTATCTCCTGGTACTGGCTGGTTATCATTTTCCTGTGGGGGATGATGTATGTCATGGTGCTGGGGCAGATCATCACGATTTTTGCCCGGCGGTATCAAAAAAATTACACCTACCGGCAGGGATTGAGCAACGCACTTGTCGGAACGTTTTTCAGCGGTATTACACCAAGTGCCACCGGTGGTCAGTTTGGACAGGCGTATGTGTTTAAAAAGCAGGGAATCAAGTACAGTGACGGGGCAAGCATTTTGTGGGCGGATTTTATCGTATATCAGACAACCATGATGGTGTATGTTACGATTCTGTTCTTTTTGCGTTATACCCATTATATGTCCATTATCGGCACCTGGTTTCTGGCTATTCTGATTGGTTATATCGTAAATGTCTGCGTTATCAGTATTCTGTGGACAATGGCGTTGTTTCCGCGTGTTTATGTGAAATTAAGCGGGCATGCGGTGACCCTTTTGGCTAAGCTGCATATCGTGAAAAATAAGGAAAAAACACTTGCCGCCTGGACGATTCAGGTGGAGGGCTTTACCAAAGAAATCAATGAAATGAAGCATGAAAAGAAAATCATCGTTAAGACCGTGCTGTGGAATGTGGTTCGTATGACCGTGCAGTTTTCACTTCCATTCTTCATCGCTCGTGCCCTAGGGATACAGCTTGGGCCGGATAAGTTTGTGGACTGTCTGGCACTGGCAAGCTTTGTGCTGATGACCAATGCCTTTATTCCGATTCCTGGCGCAAGTGGCGGTACCGAGCTGGTATTTGTTCAGCTGTTCCGGTTTCTGGTCGGTGGCCTGAAGGCAAGCGGTATTATGATCTTGTGGAGATTCTCCACCTATCATATCGTCATTCTTGTGGGAGCATTCGTATTCCTGCATCTGAAACGGAAATATGATGATGAAAAATACAGAAGGAAGAAACCGAAGAATATCAGGGAGGTGGATTCATGAGAATTGGGCTGTTTACCGATACGTATACACCGGATATCAACGGTGTTGTCTCCAGTATTGTAACACTGCAAAGGGAGCTGGAGAAAAACGGACATGACGTTTATGTCATTACCAATCATAAGGCGATGACAATGAAAAAGGAAGGCAACGTTTTACGTCTGCCTGGGCTGGAGCTGAAATGGCTGTACGGCTATAAGCTGTCAACTCCGTATCATTTCAGTGCCAGGGATGAAATCAAAAACATGCATCTGGATGTGATTCACGTACACACCGAATTCGGAGTAGGGATGTTTGGCCGCATTGTAGCGAAATATCTGAATATACCGGTGGTGACCACGTATCATACGATGTATGAGGACTATACCCATTATGTCAACCGCTTTGAAATCGACGAGGTGGACAAGGTGACGAAAAAGGTGGTTTCCACGTTTTCCCGCTCTATTTCCGACAGTGCGCAGGCGGTGATTTCTCCCAGTGAAAAGACAAAGGAAACACTGTTAAAATACGGTGTGAAAACACCGATCTATGTCATTCCGACCGGCTTGAATTTTGATAAATTCCATCCGGATAATATTGATCCACAGCAGGTACAGGCAATCCGCGAGCAGTATGGTATCCATGAGGATGAACGGCTGATCGTGTTTGTCGGGCGCATCGCACAGGAAAAAAGCATCGAGATTCCCATTGAGGGCTTTCGTTATGTAAAAGATCCGAAAATCAAGCTGATGATCGTTGGCGGCGGTCCGCAGCTGGAGGAGCTGCAGGAGATGGTGAAACGCTATCACCTGGAGCAGCAGGTCATTTTCACTGACAAGAAGCTGCCGGAGGAGGTTCCTGCCTATTATGCATGTGCAGACTGCTTTGTATCCGCATCCCTGACAGAAACGCAGGGGATGACCTATATCGAGGCGCTTGCCTGCGGTCTGCCGGTGTTTGCCCGTTATGATGATGTATTAAAGGATCTCGTGATTGAAGAGGACAGCGGCTTTCTGTTTGAAACAGGGCAGGAGTTTGCGGATAAGCTGACGGATTTTATGCACCGAAGTGATGAGGAACGCAAGGCCTTTTCCAAGCGGGCATTGGAGAAAATTGTGAAATATGATTCCAAGGTATTCTATTCCAAGGTACTCAGTGTGTATTATCAGGCAATCAATGATTTTGAGGACGCCTATGAGGTTATCAAAATCAAAACGCTGGATGATTATGTGCGTATCTATGTGCAGAATGATAAAGAGGATCAGCCGCAAAAGCTGCTTATTGATCTGGACGATTATTTTACGTATAAAATACGGCTGCATACGATGCTGGATCGCTATACAGTTGCCCATTTTCAGAAGAAGGAAATCGTACTCGAGGCTTATCGCGGAGCGATTCGCAAGCTGCGGATGCGTGATTATACCCGCAAGGAAATGGGGACATGGCTGCATCGTCAGCCGGGCTTATCCGTGGAGGATGTGGAAAGCATTCTTTCCGAGCTGGAGGAAAAGGGCTATATCAACGATGCTTTGTATATGCAGCAGAAAATTGAAAAAATGCAGTTTTCCCTAAGTGGAAAGGGCAATATTCGGCGGACCCTGATCAATAAGGGACTGCCTGCGGAGGATGTCGATCAGGCATTGTCCATGCTGGATGATGAGGAGGAGCGTCTGCGCGCCCTGAAAATGGCGGAAAAGCTGATGGCGACGATCAAGGATAAATCTAGGAAAATGAAAAAGCAGACGATTGTACAGAAGCTGATATCCCTGGGCTTTGACAGTGATATAGCAAGAAGTACATCAGAGCGCTTGAATTTTGAAGAAGAGGATGACAGCGAGGCGCTGAATAAGACGATTGCGAAGGCAATTCGCAGCAACAGCCGCAAGCTGAGCGGACAGCCGCTGAAAAATAAGGTTCTGGTCTATTGTATGCAGAAGGGCTTTCTGCATGAGGATATCATGAACCGTCTAAACGAAATGGAGTGGCGTGATGAGCAGTAAAATAAAAGAACTATACGACGGATACAAGGGGGAGCTGAAGGCGATGATCATCAGCGTGAACCGTGGCGTAACAGCCAAGGGTGCACCGTATCTTTCCTTTGTATTTCAGGATAAAAGCGGCAGTATCGATGCGAAATATTGGAATGTGAGCGAGGAGCTGCTGCACAGATTTGAGCCGGGGATGCTGGTGGTGATGAGCGGAGATGTGCTGTGCCACCAAAAGCAGCTGCAGTTTCGCGTACAGCAAATGAAGGAGCTGGATGAGACTGCCGATGTGGCTGATTATGTCAAGGAAGGCCCTGTTTCCCAGCAGGAGCTGCGTGAAAATATCCAGCTGTATATCGATGATATTACCAACACGGTAATGAAGCAGCTGGTATGCGGTATCCTGCAGGATCATGAGAAGGATTTCTTTGAATATCCGGCCGCAACCCGAAATCACCATGATTTCTTTTCCGGACTTGCGACGCATGTGCTGGGAATGCTGCAGCTGGCAGAGCAGCTGTGTCATTTATATCCGCTGCTGGATAAGGATTTGCTGTACAGCGGTGTGATTCTGCATGACGTTGGGAAAACCGTGGAGCTGAGCGGTGCCATTGTCAGTGAATACACGACACAGGGGAAGCTGCTGGGACATATTTCCATCATGCAGGCTGAGGTTCTGGCAAAAGCGAAGGAGCTGGGTGTTGAGGACAGCGAGGAGACGATGCTGCTTCGCCATATGATCCTGTCGCATCACGGGGTATACGAATACGGGTCTCCCGTATTGCCGATGGTGCCGGAAGCAGAGATGCTGCATATGATTGACAATATTGATGCACGCATGAATACCCTGTCCAAGGCTTTGGAGCCGGTGCGGGATGGAGGGTTCACACAGCGGGTATTTGCATTGGAAAATCGTTCCTTTTACAAAAGCAGATACAAAAATTCAGACGGTAAATAGACGCAAAAGCGCTTATTTACCGCTTTTTTTCGGCAGTTTCCAGTTTATGGATAAATTTTTCATGTTTCCTGTGAAATTGTTAATCTTTTTATTTTTTAAAACTTTCGATATACTAACCATGCAAGCTGATAACGCTTTCACCTGGTTGTCAGCAATACAAATAGAAAAGAAAGGAGGAGGCATATGAGAGAAAAACGAATACTGGAAGAATTGATGAACAGCAAGCAGTACTGCAGTCTGGAATACTTCTCCAAGCAGCTGCAGGTGTCAACAAGAACCATCAGCAACGATATCAAATATCTCATGCAGGACGGTGAGCGGTATGGCTTTCGTATCCATCTCAAACGGCGTTCAGGCTACTATCTGGAAATCATCGATCATGAGGCGTTCAAGCAGTACATGCATACGGATCAGGACAGCGTGGCACTTAGCAGCAAGGAGCGCGTTGATACCATCATCGCCCTGCTTCTGCTGCAAAAGGATTTCATTACGCAGGAAACGATGGCGGACATGCTGCAGGTCAGCAAATCCATCATTAAGGTGGATATGGCAAAGGTGGAACGGGCGTTGTTTGAACATAGCATTTCCCTTATTAAAAAGGCGCATTATGGAATCACATTAGAGTGTGAGGGGATGCTGCGCAAGCTGTATCTGCTGGAGCTGCAGGAAAAGGATAATCCCTATGTGAAAAAAATCATGGAGCAGCAGCTTTCCCAGCAGCATATACAGCATCTGGAGAAGCAGCTGATTACCCTGTTAAAGCAGCACCGTCTCAATACGAATTATGTTGAGTTAAAGAAAATTGACCTGTTTATAAAGGTAACGGTGCTGCTGGCAGAAAAGGGAATCACCTCAACAAAGGGTACCATTCCAGACAGCTCTGTTCACAGACATATGGCGAATGCGCTCGCAGAGGGAATGCAGTCGATCTGTCAGGTACAGCTGAGTGAATATGACAAGTATGATATCGCCAATTATCTCAAGCAGAAAACAAAGCCGAGCGATGTATTTTTGTATGATGAGGGACTGATTGTTGATATCGAGACATTCCTGCAGGAGGCGGATGAACAGTATCATACACAGTTCAATACCGATGCGGAATTTAAAAAGAGTCTGCTTGCGCATGTCTCTCTCTTGCTTGACCGTCTGCATCAGAGTATATCCTTCTCTAACCCGCTCGTCCATGAAATCAGCGTAAAATATCCGGTAATCTTTAATATCTGTATCCGTTTTGCCGGTATGCTGGAGGAGAAATACCATGTAAAGACCACGCAGGATGAAATCGGATTTATCGCCACACATTTTGCGGCGCATATGGAAAAGGAGCTGCATCACAAGCTGAACCTGTATCACCGTATTGCCATCATATGCTCCAGCGGGGGAGGCAGTGCCTTCCTGATCAAGCTGAAGCTGGAGACGATTTTCTCCTCCAGCGATATTCAGACCTTCTCACTTCTGGAAATGGAGGAGGTAAGAGCATATGAACCGGATATTATCTTCACCATTAAGTCGCTGGATGAGGCATTTGATGTTCCCATTGTGCTCATTAAGGAGCTGCTGGATGATGCGGATATTCAAAAAATCAAAAATCTGCTGGAAACCGATGCCTCCCTTACGCTGCAGGAGCGAACATTTACCTCTTTGTTTCGCAAAAATGCCTTCCATATCTTTCATACAGGAGACTATGAGAGTATGGTTCAAATTATGGCTAACAGGCTGGAGCAGGAGGGCTATTGCGAGGATGGCTATGCGGCCTCGGTGAAACAGCGTGAGGAGGTCTTGTCCACCGTCTATAACAATGGAATCGCTATTCCGCATCCGCTGGAAATGTGCGGACGGGGGAATATCCTTTCTGTCGGTATTGTAAAGCAGGAGGTAGCTGTACAGGATAAGCCGGTACAGGTCATTTTCCTGGTCGATCTGGAAAAGGGAGATTTAAAGCTGCATCAGAATATAACCAGGGTGCTGTTTGAGGTCATGAGTGATTCTGCACTGATTGCACAGCTGCGGCGTGCGGAGTCCTATGAGGATTTCATGAAATGCATCGCACACCTGAGATTTTAAAGGAGGGGTTTTATGAATATACAGTTTTTAGAAAGGCTGTCCAATGCGGATGGCATCGCATCCAATGAGCAGGAGGTACGGGATGTTCTGGTTACGGAGCTGAAGGAGTATGCGGATGAAATTTCCACAGACAATCTAGGAAGCATCATCTTCAAAAAGGGAAACCGCGGCCCGAAGATCATGCTCTGCGCTCATATCGATGAGGTCGGCTTTATCGTTCGCAGCGTATCCGAACAGGGACAGGTCATGCTGATGAGCGTGGGCGGTGTAAAGCCGCTGGCCCAGTTCATGCAGAGGGTACGCATTACGACAGAGGACGGCAAAAAAATCCACGGCATTATTCAGGCAGCCTATGAGAACAATGCAGCCACTAAGGTTTATGTGGATCTTGGCGCAGAAACAGCACAGGAGGTCTACGACCTGGGGATTCAGGTTGGTGACATGGTGACCTATACGACAGAATTTGAACATTTCTCTATACAGGATGTAGTGGCAGGAAAGGCGTTTGATGACCGTTTGGGCTGCTTCATCATGGGTGAGGTATTAAAACGCCTGCAGAGCATGGATCACCCCAATACCGTTTACATGGTGGGAACCTCCAGTGAGGAGGTGGGAATACGCGGTGCGAAAACCGCAGTATACAAGGTGAATCCCGATGTGGTATTCCCGATTGATGTAGCCTGCTTCAATGATGAATTTGTACGCAATCATACCAATCAGCGCCAAATTGGTAAGGGGATGATGCTGACAAATTTCGATCGCACACTTGCTCCCAATCGTGCCCTGATACGCCGTATCAAGGACACGGCACATACATTGCATAAGCCATTGCAGCTGGATATGTTCAATGGAGGAGGAACCGATGGCGGAGAGGCTCACAAGAGCCGGGATGGGAAACCAACCGCTGTCAGCTGCCTGCCTGTCCGCTATGGACACTGCGCCTATTCGATTGCGCATCTTCGCGATATTGCGGATGCCATCGACATCTTTACAGAGCTGATCGTTAATTTTGACGAGGAAGCCTATCGTACATCTACAAATTTTTTGAAAGGAGTCTAGCATGACAGAATTAGAACAACAGATCATCGGCATTATTTCCGCAGCCGGTGACAGTAAGGGGAAGGCCTTTGAAGCCCTTCGCAAGGTAAAGGAAAGCGACTATGCGCAAGCCCGCGCCCTGCTTGAGGAAAGCAGAAAAATCGATTTGGAGGCACACAAAATCCAGACGAAGCTGATCCAGTCGGAAATGGATCCGGAAGCCGACAAGCCGGAGCTGTCACTGCTTATGGTCCATGCACAGGATCACTATATGACCAGCCAGCTGGCAAGAGATGTGATTGAAGCACTGGTTGATGTTTTTGAAGCAAAAGAGGGAGGAAACTAACATGAGAATTTTATTATGCTGCGCAGGTGGTTTTTCCACCAATATGCTGATGCAGAACATGAAAAAGGTCGTAAAGGAAAGCGCAAAGCTGAACGAAGAGGATTTTAAGTTTACAGCGATTCCTGCAGACTCTCTGGAGGAGGAAATCGATAACTGGGATGTGGTTCTGGTCGGGCCGCAGGTATCTCATAAAATTGATTTTATCGAGGCTGTATGCAAACCGAAAAACGTACCGTTTGCCGTAATCGACAAGGATGTATACGGACAGATGGACGGAGCCACGGTATTAAAGCTGGCACTGGTGACACACAAAAAGCATCAGATGGGAAAATAATTCACGATTGTATAGTATATAAGAAAAGAAAGGAACCTAGTATGTTTAATAAATTTGAGGCCTTTATGAACAAATGGCTGATGCCGATTGCTCAAAAAGTAGATAAACAGCGCCATCTGAGTGCCATTAAGGCATCCATGGTCGCAATGACACCATTCACGATTCTGGGGAGCTTCTTCGCCATTATCCCTGCTTTACCAAATATGATTGGAGAGAATAACGCATTCAGTCAGTTCATTCTGAACAATGCGGAGCTGCTTGACCTGCCGGTTACCTTATCCATCGGTATGATGAGTGTATATGTAACCATGTGTATCGCATACAACCTGGGAAATCATTACAAGCTGTATATTCCCGGCTGTATCACTCTGTCCACCTTTGCTTTCCTGTTTGTAGCTGCTGAAAACGTTGAGGGCGGTATCAGCATTACGAACTTCGGAGCCAAGGGTCTGTTCTGTGCCATGCTGGTTGGTATGGCTGCCACGGAGCTGTATCGTTTCTGTAAGGAAAGAAATTTGACTGTCCGCATGCCGGAGGGGGTACCGGACTTCGTATCCAAATCCTTTGAGCTGATTCCTACGACGATTATCGTTGCCGGAACCTTCATCGCTGTACGTTTCTTCTCTCAGCAGATTTTCGGAGCACTGCCTCCACAGATTCTGACACAATTTTTAGCACCGCTGGTTGGTTCTATGGATAATCCATGGGCAGTATTGTTCCTGCATTTCATGATCTGTCTGATTTTCTTCTTTGGTATTCATTCCTCTGTATTCGGCCCGATCACACGTCCGATCATGGCTACCTTTATTGCAGAAAATATCAGAGCTATGCAGCAGGGCAATCCGCTGCCGCACTTCTATACAGCGGGTACCTCCAGTGCCTTCTTCGGATTCACCGGTGCCGGTATTACCATCGGCTGTGTTGTGGCGTGTATGCTATCCAAATCCAAGCGTTACCGCAAAATCGGGCAGGTTGCCTTGTTCCCGTCCCTGTTTGGTATCAATGAGCCGATTCTCTTTGGTGCACCAATTATTCTGAATCCGATCATGTTTATCCCATTCGTATTCGGTGGTGCCATCATCGGTACGATGCCAATGTTTTTGATGCACTATGGTCTGCTGGATAAGCCGTTCTTCGATCCTCCTTATGTTGGAGTATTCCTGGAGGGCTTCCTGACCAACGGAGACTGGAGAGTCATTCTGGCATGTGGTGCACAGCTGATCCTTGCTATTCTGCTCTATCTGCCGTTCTTCAAAATTATGGAGCGTCAGGAGCTGCGCGAGGAGGAAGCAAGAGCCAAGAAAGCTGAGGAAGCAAAAAACATCTTCTCTGAGGATGAGGAGGCTTTACTGAACGATTTGGATCTTGATTTCTAAAAAACAAGCACAGCGGCATCCTTACGGGTGCCGCTTTCCATAAAGGAGGAAGCAGTATGCAAAGAATACAGAAAATCCGCTCAATTCTGGATGAAAAACAAATCGACGCCATTTTAATCAAAAGCCGTTCCAATAAACGCTACCTGGGAGCACTTACAGGCAGCGGTGTCAAGGTGCTCGTCACAAGGGATGCGCTGTATCAGATTATGGATGGCCGCTATAGTAATGAGGCAAGGGAAACAACCAGCGGCTTTACCCTTATTGTACACGACCAGGGAACAAGCTATTTAACAGAGGTACAGCGTATTGTTGGAAACGGTGCACGTCTTGGCATCGAGGCCAATCAGGTGCTGGTAAAGGAATATCTTTCCATGCAATCATTTGGCTTTGAAACCGTACTGCTGGAACAGGAGCTGGAGGCAGCGCGCCGTTGTAAGGATGCCCAGGAAATCGCACTAGTACGCAAGGCCTGTGCAATCACGGATGCTATTTTTCAGGAAACGATCACTACGATTCGTATTGGCATGAAGGAAACGGAGGTCAGTGCGCTGCTGCAATATCTGGCAATCAAAAACGGTGCCAGTGGAATGGCATTTGATACGATCGTTGCCAGTGGGGTACGCGGAAGTATGCCGCATGGCCGTCCGAGTGAGAAAACCTTTGCGGCTCATGAATGTATCACGATTGATTTTGGTATCACCTATCAGGGCTATCAGTCCGATATGACCAGAACGATTTGTATCGGGGAACCCAAGCCGGAAATGAAGAAGATATATGATATTGTTCTGGAAGCACAGTGCGCCGGAGTCGCCTTTATCCGCAGCGGTGTAAAGGGGAAGGATGTGGATGCCCATGTACGCAGCATAATTGCCGGCTATGGCTATGGGGAATATTTCACGCACGGACTCGGTCATGGCATGGGAATGGGGGATGGTGAGCTGCCGGTATTGAACCAGCGCAGTGAAACAGTTCTTGAGGAAGGAATGATTATGTCCTGTGAGCCTGGTATTTATGTGCCAGGTGTCGGCGGTGTGCGCATTGAGGACGATGTTCTGATTGAAAACGGCGTCGGTGTACCCCTGAATACTACAACTAAAGAGCTTATCATACTGGAGGAAAAATAATATGAAGTACGATTTTGATCACGTAATCAACCGCAAGCTCGGCAAATGCCGCAAGTGGGATAATACGATTCTGAAAGAGAAATTCGGTTTGAATGAGAAAGCGATTCCCATGGATTTGGCAGATTTGGATTTTGAATGTGCTCCGGCAATCAAACAGGCGATGATCGAGCGTGCGGCTTTGGGGGATTATGGCTATACGTATACGTATGATGCTTATTATGATGCCCTGATCAGCTGGAATAAGCGCCGTTTTCATGTGGATATTGAAAAGGAATGGATCAAGCTGACCTTTGGAACCTGCGGTACCCTGCATTATATCGTGCAGTGCTTCTGTAAGGAAGGGGATGCCGTTATGATCAACACCCCGGCCTATGATCCGTTCGCAGAAGCGGTAGAGCGCGGCGGCTGTCGTCTGGTCTGTAATTCCCTGAAGCTGGAGAATATGCGGTATTATCTGGATTTTGAAACCATGGAGCGCCAGATGGTTGAGGAGGATGTCAAGCTGTTTATCTTCTGTTCTCCGCAAAATCCAAGCGGCCGGGTATGGACAAAAAAGGAGCTTCATCAGCTCAGCGAGCTATGCTTAAAGCATAAGGTTCTGCTTGTATGTGATGAAATCCACCGGGATGTGATCTTCGAGCGTGAAGGCTTTACTACGCTGTGGAATGCCCATGATAAAATTGCGGATGCATCCATTATGTGTGTATCTCCGAATAAGGGCTTTAATTTGGGTGGCTTGAAATCCTCCTATATCATTGTTAAGAATAAGGAAATCCGGGAGCGGCTGCTGGCATACCTGCAAAAGGTCTATGTGACCAGTCCTCATGTGTTCGCCGTTCCTGCCATCGTTGCGGCTTATAACGATTCGGAAGAATGGCTGGATCAGCTGGCTACTTATATTGGTGAAAATTTCACCATTGTGTATGACTGGTTTGAAACACATATGCCTAAGGCGAAGGTGATGAAAAGTGATTCCAGCTTCCTGGCATGGATTGATATGCGCGATATATTCAAGAATGAAGAGGAAATGCAGAGCTTCTTTATCAAAGCCAATGTTTCTATGGTTGTCGGCAGCTATTTTGTGAAGGACGGCTATGGTTGGGTACGTCTGAACATCGGTACGCAGAAATCCATTTTGCAGGAAGCACTGCGCCGTATCGGAGATACCTGGACACAGTGGGATTCACATAAATAACAGACGATGAAAGAGAAAAGAAGATCAACGATATAAGAAAATAATATAAAAAACGTGTTGAGCTTATCACTTTCAGATTGTATTGGAATACAACTGTAAGAGAATACAGCTTCCACAACGCATCCTATGCAAGTGCAGGTAAGAATACATTAAAAAAGAAGGAAAGCTCCTAGTATTTATAGGAATATTCCTTCTTCTTTTGGTATTTCTTATCCATGGAATGAAAAGAGGAAGAACCTCAGCAAGGTTTCCTGCTTTTTATCCTGAATGATGCTGTCATAATCAAAGCCGCGTAAGGAATGCAAGCTACTCCTTCTATACCAGCACTTTTATTATATGCTCCTTTTGCGGTTCCCAATATTCGCTGGCTTACAGAGCATATAAAGCTTGCCTGCTGCCTTAATCTGTCGTACAGACAAGACCCTGACTTTCATAGACCGCAACTGCTTTATCCAAAACGAAATCGGATGTATTTGCGGCAGTTAGAAAATCCATATCCTTCAGCTCCTGTGCATTGACATTGCGCAGATCGAAATGCAGCTTCTGCATGAATTTTTTTCCAGACACGGAAGCCTCATACTGCAGTCCTTTGATTTTGGAATATTCCTTTTGGCGCTCCTTGATACACGCTGCCATTTGCTTATCGCTGTAGCCATATGCGGCATAATCACTCTGTAGGAGTATGCTCTGTTCCTGGATTTGGTTATTTTCTGCCTTCAATGTTGTTGTGATGCTGGTATCCTGTAAGGTACCTTTGCAGGTAATCTGCTCGATTACCTGCTTTTCTTTCTGTGTACAGCCGCTGACAATCATTAACAGAAGCACACCGAGAATTCGTTTCTTCATCCTATCACTCCTATAGTTTAGTATGGGTTTCGTATCATTCCTCATGCAGCCGGAAAGCTAAATAGCGGTATGAAAGACAACCATCTGCTTCCCATTCCGTTTTCCCTGATATAACAGCTGATCTGCCTGATTGATCCAATGATCCAGAGAAAGCCCGGGCCTTCCCTGACAGATTCCAAAGGTCATCGTTACACATATGCTGTGGTGCTCATACATGAATGTATAGCTTTTCAGCCATTGGCAAAATTCTGTTAGCTGCTGTATGGCTTCCTCATCACTGGCATTGTGAAAATGAAAAACAAATTCCTCGCCACCCCAGCGGCAGATAAAGATATTCGGATCCAGCTTACTGCGCATAAGCTCAGCGAGCTCACGTAAAATGTGATCTCCGCAAATATGTCCATAGGTGTCGTTGATCAGCTTAAAATCATCAATGTCTCCCATGGCGAGAAAGCTATGTGTGCTGTCGCATTGCGATATCCGTTTTTTCATGCAGCTGCGGTTATACAGCCCGGTCAGCTGATCATAATCAGCAATTTGCAGTAAATCCTCATTTTGCTTGATTAAGGCTTCCTTTCCGATAATGGCGCTTGCCCGTGATACATAGGCCACGTACAGAATGATCACAAAGGCTCCTATACTGTTACAGATAAACAAAATGTTTAATAAAACAGCCCCATCTGCCGGCAATATGGGATCCTGTACATTGAGATGCAGAAGGAAAAAAGCCAGAATATGCAGTAGGGAGAATACGTAGGGAATGTAGGTTTTGCGGTAGGGACAAAAATATACAAGCGAAGCCATTCCTACAAGGAACAGGAAAAAAGCAGAATTCCATCCGAACAGTATCGTATGCGTGCTTACAAAGCAGATCGTTTCAAGGTGGATCAGCGATACCGCAGCTGCATATTTTTTCCTTTTTGTTACGAGCAGCAGCATGCCGATATAAAACAGCACGCTGCATATATTATAAAAGCAGGGAATTGCGAATTGCAGCATTCCCATCATCACCGCGTATACAGTATGCAGGACGATACCAAGACCTGTCAGATTGCGGTATACGAAGTGGATATAGTTAGTTTCATTATTTTGCGGCTTTATCAGCATAGCCAGACCCTCCTGCCTGTGTAAATAAACCTTTTTTGCTTATCCATCCAACTGTCCATCCAGCAGCTTCTCAAATTCATGGACAGGAACCGGCTTGGAATATACATAGCCCTGAATCAGATCACAGGTGGTATGCTTCAAAAATTCAACCTGCGGCACTGTTTCAATTCCTTCTGCCACTGTCGTCATATCCAGCTCCTTCGCCATGCGCAGCACACTGCGTATGATGATGTTTTCCTTTTCATTTGCCATGGATAAGGATGAGAAGAAGGCCTTGTCCAGCTTAATGGCATCTACGTCCAGATCCTTCAGAGAATTCAGGGTAGAGTAGCCGCATCCGAAGTCATCCATGGAACAGCGAAAGCCTGCGTCGTGGATTTTCTTAATGATTCTGGTAAACGTGTCAGGATCTTCGAAGACCATCGTTTCTGTAAGCTCGATTTCCAAATATTCAAAGGGAACCGCATATTGCTCACGAAGACGGATATACGGTGTTAAAAAATCCATGCTCTGAAAATGCACACGGGACATATTAACAGAAATCGGAAGCGGTGTTTTTCCTTCCTTCAGCCATTTGCTTAAAAGAGAGCAGGCCTTTTCAAACACATAAAGATCCAGCTGCAGTATGAATCCGTTTGTTTCAAACAGCGGAATAAAATCATTTGGCGGAATGAGTCCGTAATGAGGGTCGTTCCAGCGGATCAGTGCTTCCGCACCTGCAATTTTCTTTGTCTGTACACTGACCTTCGGCTGTAAATAGACCTCAAATTCCTCATGCTTCAAGGCCTCCCGCATCCGGTTTTCCATATTTTTTTCAATGAACATGCGATCGCGTATTTCATCTGAGTAATAGCTGCATACGCAAAGATCTGTATTTTTACTATGCTTGGCCTTAATAGCGGCATGTGCACGATCCTCCATATAGATAATCGGCAGGCAGGGCTCATGCACCGTATAAATTCCGGCAGAAAAGGTCAGATAATATTTATGTGAGGCTTCTGTATTAAAGGAATTGATATCCGCCACCATATGCTTCAGGCGCTGCTCGGTTTCCTCTTTCGTGTTGCATTTCATAAGGATGACGAAATTATCAGCGAACATACGGGCCGCATATTCATCCCTGTTTAAATGCTTTGTAATCTTATCATGAACATATTCCAGTGTGCGATCCCCCAAATCAACACCACCGATATCGTTCACAAGCTTGAATTTCTGCATATTCATCCAGATCATTTGATAGGTATCGCTTTCTGCCTGGCGGATGGATTCCTGAGCAACCATATCAAATTTTCTGCGGTTGAAGCCCTTTGTCACCTCGTCGGAATATGCAAGCTTATGCAGGGAATGGTTATATTCCTCCAGCTGTTCCTTCTGCCGCGTCAGCTCGGTGATATCGGTATATATGAGCAGATAGACAGGATCGCCATTGATCCAGTCTACACATTGTGCATTCACATTGAAAAAACGCTTGCCTCCGGTATTGGAAACAGGGGAGATCATACAGCGGACAGACTCTCCTCTGCGTATGGCGGCATATTGTTTTTTTACCTCAAGCAGCCCGTTGTCTGCGTTCAAATCTTCAATGGAAAAGGAAAGCCTGGTTTTAAAATACTGATGGAAGCTGTCATTTCCTTCCATAAAAATAAGACTGTCAGCGGTTGCCCGATACTTGGCAATCAGTCCCGGGAAGTTATTCTGTGTGGCGTTCTTTTCGATTTTAGCCTGCATGAGGTCAGTGATATCCATCATAACGGAATAGGAAATCTGATAACCGTTTATGTATTCGTCAATAAAGGTGCCTATGAGCTTGATCCACAGCCTTCTTCCGCTTTTATGGCGCATGCGGCAGATACATTCATAGCGGTTTTTCCCCTCCTGCAGGGTTTTTACAACGATTTCATTCAGTGCCTCCCAATCCCCGGGATCATCCTTATAATACAGATCGGGCCGGTTTTGAAATTTCTGTTCGTATTCTGCTTTTTCATACCCGAACATATCATAATATCTGTTGTTTGCGGCAACGAGTGTGAAATGCTCATCCAGCAGATGCTTACTGACACTGGCATTGAGAGATTCCATCAGGTACTGGTATTCAAGATCCTTTGATAACTCCGCGATGTTTGACTGCATAGGTAGCCTCCTGATATTCTTTGTTTCATATCTGTAATTATATCACTATCTATGTAAAATTTATATGCAAAAAGGAGGAGTTATACAACAAAATAAAGGTAAAATGTCGATTTTTATAGGACTTATCAGATTTCAGTGAGTATTTTACTGTGTAGAAGTTTTCTGCCCGCAAAGCTATACAGGCAGAAAAAAAGCCCGCTTCTTACTTGCGTAAAAGGGAGCTTTTCTGCTTGCATCGTTCTTGTGTATAGTGTTAATGATTACTTTTTACAGGTCAATCCGCTTTTTTCGATGTTTTCCTTTGTCTTTTCCAGATCCATTACCATTTTCTTACCGCTCAGTGTCTGGTTGGTAAAGGTACCGTAATCCTTTGGATTGATTTCTGTAATATCGAATACGATATTTTCGGTGATTGAGAATTTATCCTTATCCTCTTTTAAACTGTAGCTCATTCCCTCTACGCCCTTAGCCTTGCTTTCCAGAGAAGCAGCGCGCAGGGTTGGCAGCATTGCCTCATAGGTTTTCTTATCCGGTGCAACGATTACTGTTTTCTGATCCTGCTTCGTGATATTGTCACCCTGGTAATCAAATTTAATCGTCTGTGTAATCGTGGAACCATTGGACTTCTGTTCAGCTGTACAGGTCATTGTTTTGGTTTCTTCTTTTCCGCTGGAGCAGCCTGCCAGAATGACAGCTGCAAATGCGGCACATAATACTTTCTTCATCATTGGTGTCCTTTCTACTTCTAATTAGGAAAAACTCAGAGCAGAATTCTGAGTTTCAGGATTATTTACAGGTAGCTCCGCTTTCTTTTGCTTCTTCCAGCGTTTTCTTCAGGCTAGCCTCTCCTCCGAAGCCAAGCTTCTTCAGTGTGGAAGCATCTCCCTCTTTCATGTCAACGTCAACCGTTGCGATGATGTTTTTGTCCTTGAATTCCGCACTGACATTAACACCCTTTCCTTCTTCGATTCCCAGCTGATTGAATACAGCAGTTTCTAACTGCTTTTTCTGATCATCTGTCAGCTTTGTATCGTCTCCAAGACCTGCGGATGAAAGATCCATTGTAACCTTTACAGAGGTTTTGGTAATGGAATCATCCTCAGCAGTAAAGGTTGCGTCCATCTTGAATCCGCTCTGTTCCATAGAACATGTTTTTGTTTCTGTTTTTGCTCCGCCGGAGCAGCCTGCCAGTACAAGTACGGCAAATGCAGCACATAGTAATTTTTTCATATTGTCCTCCCTTTTTATGAATTGATTGCACAGGATGTTTGCCTCCTGTATGTAGAAATTATATCATGAAATAAAGGAGAAAAAATAACAAATATTGAAATTTGGAAAAAATATGTGAAATTTGTCAGATATCCGTATGTGAAAACGTTAATTTCTGATTTCAGTTCATATGAAGGCGTTTTTTCAGGTGATAATGCTTTGTCTGCCGAATGAGCTGTTCCATCTGCTGCTGGGCTGGTTCCCAAAGCAGACGGTCTTCATTGCTGATTACCGGCAGTACGTGCTTTAAAAAATATTCCTCCTGTTTAAATACATCCTCCTGTGTCACCTTATACCGGTAGTATTCATGATAGGTGAGAACGTGCTGGGGGAAGCGCTTTGGATAACGCGGCTTTCTTAATATTTCAGGTGGATATGGCCGGTTCAGCTTTTCGCACAGGATGCAGGCCATCAGTGCCGCAGGCAGGTAATGGTAATCATCCCTCGTGGCGAGCTCACAGAAATAATCACAAGCTTTTTCATATTGTCCTATTTCATAATACAGCATACCGCACTGATAAAGACTTTGCAGATACTTGTTGGGATGCAGCTGCTCACGATGCTGGCGGACAACGGCAAACAGCTTTTCCACATATTCATTATCGTATGCTTCCTTCTGTACATCCACATACAGCAGAACTATGGCGTCATAGACATCCAGCAGACGGTTGTAGTTGCCTTGCTTCAGAAATTGCTGCTCCAGATACAGGGAATCCCTAAAGCAGTCCAAGAACCGCTTTTCATAATAAGCCTGATAGCTCCGGTTAAGGATATTCAGCAAGGAGGTACTGTCACCCATCTGCAGACGGTGAAATACACTGCTGCATTTTTTAGTGTCACGATACCGGTGTACGGTATAGGTATACAGCATATCCTTGATGATTTCCTGTATGGAGGGATCAAAGACGGCATACAGCTCCATATATTTTTGATACTGCTCCTCGCTCATGTCACTGCAATTCTCATAATAGGAGATCATGAGCTGCAGCAGCTCCCGGTATTCCCTCGCAAATATATCTGTTTTCTCTGACAGAAGCTGTAAAAGTGCTTCACACTGCTTTGCCAGTGCCTGCAGCTCATAGCGCGTTACCAGCTCCAGCAGCTGTTGGAAGGTACGCCTGCACGGCTGCCACCAGGAGGCGGGAAGGGTGAGCTCCGCATGAATCTGTACCAGCAGATAATGATAGATGGAATTGCTTTTGATAATTTTGCAATTTTCTATTTTACTATAGGTATCGGCAGAACAGATGGTCGCTCCATTATAGGTGATGAAGTCGCGCTGATTCAGATTTGCCTTCTTGCGATAATATTTTAATAAAAGAGACAGCTTTCTCTTTGTTTCATCATCGATTTCAACTCGTCCGTACATACGTTACCTCCCTGTGATATTCTGAACATAATTATAGCAGAGAACGCGAAGAATTTATATGATTCCTGCATGACTATAACAAAATTTTACATAATTTGCGGCTTTCATGAATGTTATCTTCATGGTATAGTAATAATTGAGGTGTTTTATATGAAAATTGGGTTTATATCACTGGGCTGCAGTAAGAATCTGGTAGACAGTGAAAAAATGATGGGTATGATCAAAAGCGGCGGGCATGAGCTCGTTCAAAATGCGGCTGAGGCTGAAGCTATTATTATCAATACGTGCGGTTTTATCAATTCCGCAAAGGAGGAAGCCATCCAGACGATTTTTCAGATGGCGGAGTATAAAAAACACAGGTGCAGAAGGCTGATCGTTGTCGGCTGTCTTGCACAGCGTTATAAGGAGCAGCTGGAACAGGATATACCGGAAATCGATGCGGTTATCAGTATTCGGGAATATCCGCAGCTTCATGAGATTTTACAGCAGCTGCTGGATGGTCATGATTTGGTCAGCTATGATAAATGCGAACGCAAGGTGTCCAGCAAGCCGTGGACGGCTTATTTGAAAATCGCCGAGGGCTGCAGCAATCACTGTACCTATTGTGCGATACCCTTGATTCGAGGGGATAATGTTTCCTTTCCAATCGAACAGCTGGTGAAGGAAGCCACAAAGCTGGCACAGCGCGGTGTAAAGGAGCTGGTCGTGATTGCACAGGATACAACAAAGTACGGTGTGGATTTATATGGCAGACGTGCACTGCTGGATCTGCTGAAGGAGCTGCATGCGATCGAGGACTTTCACTGGATCCGGATTCTGTACATGTATCCGGATGAAATCGATACAGAGCTAATTGAGGGGATGGCGCAGCTGCCAAAGGTGTTACCGTATTTTGATATTCCGATGCAGCATGCATCCAACCGGATGCTGCAGCTGATGAATCGCAGAGGCAGTAAGGAAGAGGTCTTGACTCTGGTACAGAAGATTCGTGCAACCTTCGCGTATCCAACGCTTCGTACTACCTTTATTGTGGGCTTTCCAACGGAGCAGGATGCGGATTTTGAAGAGCTTATGCAGTTTGTGGAGGATATACACTGGGATCGCATGGGAGCCTTTACGTATTCCCCTGAAGAAGATACACCTGCATATACGATGGATGGGGCTGTCGATGAGGAAGTCAAGGAGGCACGCCTTGCCCGTCTGATGAAGCGCCAGGAGGAAATATCACTGGAAAATCAGAAAAAAATGGTTGGTGAGGTCATCGAGGTTCTGGTAGAGGATCAGGAAGGTCTCAGCGGCATTTACCGCGGCCGTGGCATCAGCTCGGCACCGGATGAGGTGGACGGTATCGTTATGTTTAAGAGTGATCGGTTTATCGAGTTTGGAAGCTTCGTTAAGGTGCGTATCACGGAAGCACTTCCGCATGATTTCAAGGGAGTGGAAGTGTGCTAAAGGGATTTGATCCGATAATTCCCTCCGCACCTAAGGTTATGATTCTAGGGTCTATGCCAAGTGTCGCATCCCTTGAAAAGCAGGAATATTATGGCTTTGCACATAACCGGTTTTGGAAAATCATGCATACTGTTTTTGATATGCCAATCAACAGCTATGAGCAGAAAAAGGAAATTTTGTACAAGCATCAGATTTTGCTGTGGGATGTGATCGGGGAATGTGAACGGGAAGGCAGTCTTGATAGTGCAATCCGTAAGGAAAAGGTCAATGACCTGACACAGCTAATACATACCTATCCGACATTACGCAAAGTGATCTGTAACGGCCGAAAGGCACATGCGTTGTATTGTAAGCATTTTGCGGATATCACGCTTCCCTGTGTATATCTGCCAAGCACGAGCAATGCGAACCGCAGTCTTCGCGAGGATGCTTTATTTGAACAATGGAGGCAGGAGCTGCAGGGGCTTTGATATACAGGGGATGGCAAAGAAGCAGGTATCTTTCACATATCGCAGTGAATCAAGGATACTGTGGAAATCATCAGCCTCAGCTGTAAAAGCGTATAGCAAGACCCGGTAATTTGCGATTTGCAGGGGGGCTGGCCCTGTCTTTCTGTTTGGAAAAATCATTTACAAAGCCTCTGCCTTGCTCTATAATGATAAAAAAACAAGGGAGGAATGTATATGGACCTGCGTATTTGCAGCAGTGATGAGGACATCCGTGCACTTGCTACACTGGCATCGGAAATATGGCATGAATATTTTGTATCTATTATCACTGAAGAACAGATTGATTATATGGTTGAGAAATTTCAAAGCTATCCTGCATTGAAAAAAGCAATCGAGGAGGAGCACTATACGTATTTTCTGGCATATAGCGAGGGAGTGCTGATTGGATTCTGTGGTGTAAAGCCGGAAAAGGACCGCTTATTTCTGAGCAAGCTGTATTTGCATAAGAATGCAAGAGGGAAGGGACTGTCCAGCATCCTGTTGAAGCAGGCGATTACCTTTGCGAAGGAGCAGGGCAAACAGGCAGTGTATTTGACCTGTAATAAGTTTAACCAGCACAGTCTGGATGTGTACCGTGCAAAGGGGTTTCGGGATATCGATTCTGTCCAGACGGATATCGGACATGGCTTCATCATGGACGATTATATACTGCAGCTGGATCTGCATGATGAAACATAGAAAAAGCCGAGGCCTTCGGTTTTTTTATTATTGAAGGTCTTGTTTATATGATTGATACGTTACATATACAGTCACTATACAAAGCCGCTTCTAAATGGGAGAAAGAGAACCGGTAGCCGGATAACAGAGGGGACATCTTGATATAGTGTCTTTATTCATCTGTTTTTGATATGAAAGAAATAAAAGCAGATGCAGGATAAGTATGGATACCTGTTACCATATCGCATTGTTTACCTTTCTATATAAAGCTTTTTTAGCATGACTGCATATCCGGCCCGCTGCGTATCATTCCATAAACCGTCATTCCATGGGATAGGGCAATACTATTAAGAGCATCATTATCCCTAATCAGCATTCCCCTGATGAAAGGGATAAAAAACAGCTAGTATGACGGTATTGTATGTGTTTTCAGAGCTGATTTTTCTATATGTCAGGAAATTATTACAGACAGTAAGGAATCTTTTATCTTTTTCCTGAATTGATATACCATTGTGACAGATATGTGATACAATATCTCCATAGGTGATAATTTATGGAATGGGATATCTCGGCAGAGTGCGTATCAATCATCATGTTAAACATCATCATGGTATATTCATGGAAGGGAAATCTGCTTCCCTCCAGAAAAAACCAGGCCTTTCGTGCCTGTCTTTTAATAACCTATCTTTCAATACTGACGAATATTTTATCGACATTGCTGCTTACGCGGCTTTCAGCTACAACCTATCTGATCAATCAGCTGCTGCTGCATCTCAACTATATCTTCACACCGCTCATGGGAATGGTGTACTATATTTATACACTGACTATCGTGTTTGAACAGGATGCGAAAAGTCTGAAAAAGCATGTATTGCTCGCCAGCATTCCAGCGCTGCTTTACCTGGCCTGTCTGTTTTCCAATCCGTTAACACATCTGTTGTTTTCCCTTGATCCGGTATTCGGCTATCAACGCGGAGCATGGGTCATTCTTACATACGCAGTCTTTTATATTTATGTTCTGTTTTCTGTGTTTTTCACAATATCCAAGCGTCGTAATATTGATTCAGCAGTCTTCATCATTCTGAACTTTTTTCCTGTTCTTTCCGCTGTGGTAATTTTGTTTCAGCTCCTTTATCCCAGCTATATTCTCACCGGAACAGCAGCTACCAGCGCCTTGCTTATCATTTATCTGTATTTGCAAAACAAGCAGTTGTTCACAGACCCATTAACCGGTATTTTAAACCGTCAGGAATTTAATCATCTGCTGGAAATCCGTATGAAAGACAGCGATCCGTATTCCATTATCGTTTTATCTCTGAAAGGATTTCGGTTTATCAATGATCATTTTTCACAAAGGGCAGGGGATATGCTGTTAATTCGTATTTGTGAATATCTTGAAAAGCAGATGCCGGCGGCCCGGATATTCCGCTTTAGCGGGGATGAATTTGCTATTGTATGCAGGGATGAGCAGATATGCCTGCATTATCACAAGCAGCTGATGGAACGTATGCAGCACTCCTGGTCTGTAGAGAATTTTGATTTTCAGATACGGTATGGAATCGGAATCCTGCATGTTAAGGAGCATAACCGCGGTAAGGATGAAATTATCAAGGGGCTGGAATATGCGCTCAGACAGGCAAAACGCGCTGAGGAGAATACGACATGCTTTTGTACTACGGCAATGATGGAGCGGCTTTACCGCAATGAGCAGATTTTAGAGCTATTGCGCCGCTGTATCCGTGAGGACAGCTTTGTTGTTTATTATCAGCCGATCTATGATATGGAAGAACAGGCTTATACGAAGGCAGAGGCATTGCTGCGTTTGCCGCCGCATGAGCTCGGTCAGCTGCGTCCGGATGAATTTATTCCCTTGGCTGAGGAAAACGGTCTGATTACAGAGATTACCTATCAGGTGCTTCACAAGACCTGTCTGTTTCTGCAACAGCTGCAGCAAAGTGGTATACCGATGAAGGGCATCAGCGTGAATTTTTCAGCAGTCATGTTTTTACAGCAGGATTTGGCAAATACGATTCTCAGCATCATTGCGGAATACGGTATTCCTGCAAAGCTGCTGCAAATTGAGCTGACCGAGAGTATGCTCGCAAGAGATCCCCATATGATTACCGCCTTCATGCAGCGTATGAAGCAAGAGGGAATTGAGTTTCTCCTGGATGATTTTGGTACTGGGTATTCCAATATATCCAATGTGCTGAGTCTGCCGGTACAGACGATTAAAATTGATAAAAGTCTGCTGTGGCAAGCGATGGTATCTCAGGAGGGGGCAATCGTTCTGCACAAAATGTGCGAGGCTTTTCATGAGGTTCACCAGCAGCTGCTGGTTGAGGGTGTGGAAAATGAAGAGCAGGTTGCGTTTGTGAAAGCATGCGGCTGCCGGTATATACAGGGATACTATTATGCTCCTCCCTTACCGCAGGAACGTGCACGCATGATTCTGGGGCAGTGTGATCACGATATCAGGATGTCAGAGGTATGACATCCTTTCTTTTTGGCGAACGCCTGTACAGAAGGAAAATGGATGCGTAGTATGTAAGGAAAGGAGGTGTGTGTATGCGCAGACTGGGCATTGATGTATCAGAACACAATGGCGTGCTGGATTGGGATGCAATAAAAAAAGGCGGTATCGAATTTGCTATTATCCGTTCCAGCTGGGGTCATTTTGTGGAAGATAAGCAGTTTCGAAGAAATGTGCGGGAATGCGACCGTGTGAAGCTGCCGTATGGCTTATATCATTATTCCTATGTTGCCAATGATACGCAAATGAAGGAAGAAGCATCCGGCTTTATCCGATTATGTAAATCCTGTAAGCCAAGCTATCCATGCTATATTGATATGGAGGATGCAGACGGCTGGAAACGGCGCAATGGTGTCAGTGATGCAATGAATGTGGAGACCTGCTATTACACCTGCAGAGAATTGGAAAAGGCAGGCTTTTATGCCGGCATCTATGCAAATCTGGATTGGCTGACACATCATATAAATTCATCACGACTGGATCGCTTTGATAAATGGGTTGCACAATGGGCAAGTGTGAATACCTACAACAAGCCGTATGGTATGTGGCAGTTTACCAGTGATGGCTCTATTTCCGGTTATCGTGGCAGAATGGATCTGGACTATGCTTATAAGGACTATCCTGCCATCATGAAGAAAAAGGGATTAAACGGTTTTGGAAAAGAGAGCAGCAAGCCGAAACCGGATCCAAAGCCAACGCCATCGAACAATCCGAAGTATAAGGTGGGAACACCGGTTACCTATACCGGCTTATGGACACAGGCAAACGGAGGAAACTGGTATCCGAGAAGACTTCTGGCGGTAAAGGAAGGTGTCATTACCAAGGTTTTAAAGGGTGCAGAGCATCCGTATCTGATCAACCATGGCACCGGATGGACGAATGATAAGGCAATTGATGATGAACCAACACGGCCAAGCGGGTACTGATTCATATGTAAAAGCTGAAAGAAAAAAAGGAAGCCAGACCTTATGAATTGGCTTACCTATACACAGTGCTAAACACCGGCCTTATGAAATGTTACAATATTCTGGTGTAATAAGGATGATGAAATGATTTATGATAAAGGGCATATCCGTAGATATGCCTTTCCTGTGTTAGTCTCATAAACGTATAACGTTATAGACTTTTCCTGTTTTCCAGCAGTCATGATATGACTATAAGGCACTTCGCTGAGTATCATCGTTGGCTGATATAAGAAACGATATACTTAAATCCCGTCGTAATTACATATCCACTTCTTCCTATTTGACTCATGAATGCTTAGTACTCTTGGCACAATGTCTTACCGTGCAATAGGATCTTTTTCAAGCGAAATTCTTCTCTGCTTTTCACGTATAAATTATGTAAACTATAGGAATACGTACAGGTTTTTGGCTGTTTCTGTTTGAGGGAAAGCTGCTGCATCAGAATAACGGATACTGGCTGCATCAACCTGCTTTACATTATATTGATATGCGTCCTCGGTATTCACTGCGGATAATCTCATCCATTTCCTCTGGCGTTTCTTTACATCCGCCTGCAAGCCATTTTTTCACAATCGCATTAAATCCACTTCTGAAAAATTCAATATGGTATTCGATATGCTGATCATTAAAATCCTGCTTTGCTTGATGAATGTCATAGCTTTTGAGCTTGAATTGATTATCATAGCCAAGCTTAAAGTATGTGCGGTAAAATAGCTGATGCTCCCTGATATGGCGAAACAGCTTCAGGTAATCATTGCTATTAAAGCTTTGTGTTCTTTCTGCTTCATAAAGCAAATTTACCTCTTTTTCCAGAGATTCTCTTATTTTGTCTGCCAGCTCGTAAATATCTGTATAATTCGCATAGAATGTGCTGCGGTTTAATTCACATCGCTTACAGATTTCTGAAACGGTGATCTCGTGTAGCTCCTTTGTTTGCAGTAATTCGATAAAGATCTTTTCTATGCGTTCGATGGATTCTCGACGGCGCCGGTTATTTTTTGTGTTCATGGGATCCCCCTTTTATTATTCCAACACATGTATGCAGATTGATGATTGTTTCTGCTATCTGCTTCCATTATACTAAACTTACAAAGAAGCAACAACGGTTGCTTTTGTAATTTACGGAGGTGTTTTTTATGAAAAAAAGTAATTTTATCGCGATGGTATTTGGAACAGTCAGCACTGTTTTGTTTGCTCTGGGTATGTGTATGGCTCTGATTGCCGAGTGGGATGCACTGCAGCCGGGAATTATATGCGGGCTTGCAGGACTTCTTCTAGGACTTGTCACACTTCTTATATGGCGCAAAATGGAGCATAAAGCTTTCCTTCATTGTTCTGGTAAAACAGTTCTTGCAATACTCATCGCTGCTGGAGGTGCTTTGGTATTGGGTGTTGGAATGTGCCTTAGTATGGTATGGGGTAAAATGGTTTTGGGCATTGGTATAGGTCTGCTCGGTATTGTTGTCCTGCTCCTATTGCTTCCTTTTACAAAGGGCATTAAAGAATGAGTGGTGATATGCGTTCAGCCATCTATATGGGGCAAAGACAAATAAAGGTGAAGAATACACCTATTCCTCATGTATCAGAGCATGATGTTCTCATTCAAAATATGTATTCGAGTATATGTGGAACAGATGTTGCGGTATATATGAGGGGCCCAGATACAGGTCATCGTATTGCCATTGGTAAAGAGTTCGGGCATGAAACAATTTCCCGTGTTGCGGCCGTTGGAAGTCAGGTATCGGATGTTCAAATCGGACAGCGTGTTTATCCCTATCCGCGCTTTGCAAAGGACGATACCAGCAGGGCGGGAACAATTGGAGGATTTTCAGAATATATTCTGATTCCCAACGCAAAATTAAACCATTCTCTTTATTTCGTACCGAATGAGATTGAAGATAAAACAGCCTGCCTGATTGAACCGTTTACCGTTGGCTGCCGCGCAGCACGGCGCAGTAGACCGCAAAAAGGGGATACCGCCGTTGTCTTTGGCGGTGGTACGATTGGAATTGCTGCTGCAATAGCTCTGAAATGGTTTGGAATCGAACATGTTATGGTTTGCGATCTATCCGATTTCCGTCTGAAGCTGATAGCGCAGATGGGGTTTGCAGTATGCAATATGGAACATGAGGATTTCGTCAAAAAGACCACTGTTTACTTTGGAGCAGTATCAAAGCGATCAAGCAAAAGCGCGAATATCGATATTTTTATTGATGCGGCAGGAAGTGAATCTATTCTTGATCTCTATATGGAAGTGGGAAAAATCGGAAGCCGTTTTGTATCTGTTGCGGTAAACGATGCCATCCGCAAATTGGATTTGCTCCATTTGACCCTTGCACAGAAAAGTATCATCGGTTCTGGTGGATATATGCCCCAGGATGTGTTCGATGTAATGTCAATTATGAAAAGCGGTAAATGGGAGATAGCATCCATCATCACACATGAATTTCCTCTATGTGAGATAGAAAAGGCAATACAAACGGCAGCTGATCCATTTCATTCTTTAAATGTCATCATCGATTTTGATGTATGATGGTTAAGCAAATCAAATTTAAAATCAGAGCTACAAAGATGGGAAAGCGAATTGTGAGCGACGAGCGCTACAGGATAGTAGCTGCCGCAGCTCTGGGGCTTTCTGTCAATTTGCTGTATGCTTTCTATCACGGAACACTTGGTATTGTTAACCGTTCACTATGGTTTATTACGATGTGTGCATATTATACCATTTTAAGTATTATGCGCTTTTCTGCCGTTTTATGTGAACGGAAAACAGGCTCTGCGGCTTCTTTTGCCACAGAATATTTTGTGATGAAGCTGTCCGGTATATTGCTTGCTGTATTGAGCTTTATTCTGACAGGTGTTATTTATCTCAGCCTGGCGGGGAATATTGTAGCAGTACATGATACTGTTACGATGATTACCATCGCCACGTATACGTTTTATAAACTAATAATGGCCATTCTACGCGCAGTCAGGCAGCGGAAAAATCCTTCTCCGCTTCTTGCGACGATTCGTAGTATAGGTTATGCAGATGCAGCCGTGTCTGTTTTGATTTTGCAACGGTCGATGCTTGCTTCTTTTGGAAGTATGAGTGATTCCAATGCGCATAGGATGAATATGTTAACCGGGGCTGTTATCTGTTTTTATGTATTTATGCTTGGTGTATTCATGACGATTAAGGGAATAAAAAGGAGCGGTGTTAAACTATGGCAAAATCAAAAATCATACAGGCAAATGAAATAATTGCCAGAAAGGTAGTTGGTGCATTTGGTAAAATCGAGAATACGGTTGTTGACAGGTATGCAAAAATAGAGAATGTTTTTATTGACCGTTATCTCACCAAAGATGGGGAAACCATCGAAGAAGCAAAAAATAGATTGCGGGGAGAACATAATCAGAAAAAGCTGTAAAGCTGTATCACAGTGTTGATTTTCTTATATCGGAAGCTGCGTTTTTAAAGGATTAAGCTTTCATTTCTTTTGATTCAGATAGGGTCAATTTGGCTATCCGGCTGTGTCCAAACAAATGAGATCCCTGCAGCATTGTGTAATGGTCATAATATCGTTATCTCTGTATTCAAAAACACAAACGGATAGTATAGAACCTTTGATATTTGAAAAAGAGAATATACATAAAGGCTTTCCTCCGTATCGAAGAAAGCCTTCTATTTTCTAGCTGTATAAAGCCTGTACATACTATGTACACCATATTCACATCAGGGAATTAAAAAAAGGGGCTGTAACGCATAAGAAAGCAGCCCATAAATAAAAACCAGAGAAATTCGTAATGAATAAGCTCTGGTTTTTTAGTATAATTAGGCTATGGAAAACACCACATTTTCAGAACCTAATTACGGTAATTATTATACCGCAGTTCAGTTGATGTTGCCAATGGATATTTCAAAGAAAATCAATGAAAATGATCCAGTAGTATCGTTTGCCGAGGCTATGAAAGGAATGAACCTACGTTCTTATGTGAAAAAAGAGGTGCACAGAGGCAATCAGGGCTATGATCCCTATATGATGCTTAATATCATGCTGTTTGCGGAAATGGAAGGCAAGCACAGTGACCTCCGCGAGATTGAAAAATTATGTAAAACAGATATCCGCTATATGTGGCTATCAAATGAACAGACGCCATCGCATATGGCATTCCAGCGCTTCGAACAGAGATACCTGAAGAAATCAATCAAGGGGATTTTCTTTGAAATTTCAGCACATATCGCAGATCTTATGGGAGTAGATAAATCAATACAGTATATCGATGGGTCAAAATTTGAAGCGAATGCATACAAAAATTCATTTGTTTATAAGACAAGAGTTGTAAATGCCAGAGAGCGATTATGGGAAGATATTACTGAAACAATAGTTCTCTTAAATCAGGAATTTGGCTTCTGCTTTTCCTATCAACACAAATACTGCAGCCAGGAGATTGGTTATATCTTGCAGTATCTTATGGAACTGATGGTAAGGAAAGAAGTGGAGATTGCCTATGGAAAAGGAAAAAGAAAGTCCACGTTTCAGAAATATTATGATAAAATACTCAAATATGCATTGAAACTGAAAGAATATGAGGAAAATCTATACATCTGTGGGGAGAGAAACAGTTATTCGAAAAGCGATCATGATGCAACAATGATGAACACCAAATATGATTATTACAACCAAACAGGTGTATGCAAGCCATGTTATAACGTTCAACACGCAGTAAGTAGTGGAATCGTAATGAATGTAGGAGTATTTCAGACACCGGGAGATATAAAGACATATATTCCGTTTCTTGAACAAAACAAAGAATATCATGGATATTATCCAAAATGGGCAATAACAGACGCAGGATATGGAAGCTATGATAATTACTTTTTCAATCTGGAAAATGGAATAGAACTGGGGATGAAATATAATTACTATGCAAAAAAGAACGACAGCGAATTCAAGAAAAGGCAGTATAATGCGATGAACTGGGAAAAGAATGAGGATGGATATAAGATATGTCCGGCAGGAAATACATTTAACATACTGCTAAATGAGAAATATGATGAAAGAGGAAGATACTTGAAAATAAGCCAGATATATGGCTGAGCAGGATGCGATGAATGCAAAAGGCGGGGTGACTGTACAAAATCAAGCAGAAGAACTATAACAGAGAATCCAATCAATGAAGAGTTTCAGAAAAAAGTAGATGAGAATCTAGGGACAGAAATGGGAAAAGAAATGAAAAAGCAAAGAAGTATTCAGGCAGAAGGAGTATTCGGAGTGATAAAGCAGGATCGCCTGTATACACGGATAAAACGAAGAGGCTTAGAAAATGTCGAGATGGAGATATTCAAAGTATATATAGGATATAACTTGATGAAGTATCACAGACATCGGCTTACGCAAAAATGTAAGGCATAAAATTTTCGTTAATAGGTGGGGATGAGTTTTTTTTGTACTCAAAAGCTCTCTACAATAGCATAGGAACATGTATTTTGTCCAGATGAGAGTGTACACTATTATAAGTGTATAAAAAAGGCTGTATTGCAATAGACTTGATCATAATGATCAAACTAATGCGTTACAGCCTCTGTTTCTTTACATGGTGACCCCTCAGGGAATCGAACCCTGGACCCACTGATTAAGAGTCAGTTGCTCTGCCAGCTGAGCTAAGGAGTCATTTGCAACTTGCTCAATTATAATAACAAATGAATCGCATAATTGCAATACCTAAATTAAAAAAATATGATATTTTTTTTAAAAAAGTGCTTCTTATGTAAAAAAAGCTGAAAAAGCGGGTGTTTTCCTGTATATACCGACAGAAGTGATGAGATTTCACAAAGCGTTCTCTTACTCTCTGCTCTTTATCTGTATATAATTCAGTGACATTTTTACGAAGTCACGCAGAGACGGCTGTTTATAATGCAGCGTATGTAGGATAAGCTGCTGCTTTTTGAAGTTACCAGCAAGGAACATGGTTGTAAGTGTATGCTTCAATTCTTCCTCCACATGATATATCGACGTCTTATATTGCTCTGCGATTGCCGCGTAGAAGTTTTCCATGCAGGCAGCGAGCAGTCTTGGCTGATCATGTGCAATCAGTAATGCAGTGTGCAGATAGCTGTAGCCTGTATGATGCGGAATCTCCAGTGTGTCAAGCAGAGCTGATATGTCCTTATCTATATTGGCATTCCCATTCATAAAATTATTCCTCCTGCAGCTATAGTACATGTTAAATTCATAGGAGCGAGTCTATTTATGTCGAAATTTAAAAAATGCAAAGGTAATGTGCCGAGAATATGATTTTTTCATTTTGTATGTGTAAAGCTAAAAGGATATTTACAAAATGTTTTGGCAGTATTCGACAAAAAACGAGGTGCGTGTGATTGATGTGTGATTATAATGGAGCCGTTGCCGCCCTTATAACATAGAAAAATACCTAGGCAGTATTCTGCGGCATGGTCACTAAAGAGTGGCCTTTTTTTATAAAGGGCTCATAAATGACTGCTTATATCGGTGTGGATACTCACAAAGGTGAACAATAAAAAAACAATTATGTGAAACTGACGGTATCTTAATTGGGAAGGTGGAAAGTAACTGGAATTTGTTATATAATGTTTACAAAATGGCAATGATAAAAGGAAGATGGTGTCTATGGTATTTCGAAGGAAGAAACAGAAAAATACAGCAGAGGAAGCTGTGGATTTCCATGCACTGGTACTGGAACAGCTGGAGCATCTGTGTGAGGATGGACAGATACTGGATGATGCCTTTGTGCTGGAAGCAGAGGATATTTATATTTATGCCGATGTGATCTCTGTTGAGCATAATGTTGCGCAGATTATTTTTCAGCTACACCATGAATGGCTGGATGATGCCATACTGGAATCCGTAGCGGCAAGCGGCACATGCATTCAGGAGGCGATTACGCTGGCGTGTGAGGATTTTTACCGTCATACACTGCGGCTGTATCAGCGGGCTCTGCGTGGAACAGGAGAGGAATCCGTGTTTGGCTTCACACAGCTCCGTCATTATTTTCAGGTCTATAAAAACGAAATCCACGGTATTGGAAAACGGGAAGGCCTGATGGAACAGGATTTTTGGGATATGCTGAAGCAGAAGCTGCTGCTTCGTCTGGGAAATAAAAAAGCATACTGGGTTAAGGTATTTACCTCAAAAAATCGCAGTAATGTGCTGTGTGAGGTACGGATCAACGGCGTAGAAGACAGTGAATTGAGTGAGTTGCTGCTGCCGTATGCGGAAAGCTGGGATTGTATTGGCAGCTATCATACAGAAAAACAAAATTTTCTGCTCATACAGGAGGAGCGCAGCTATGAGCCATCAGATTTTAGCAGGGAGGAAATCTGCCAGTATACGAAAAAGGCAATAAAATGGTATGAAAAATGTGATAGCAAGGAGGATCACCGCAAACTGCGCGAGCAGCTGATCCGTTTGTGCAAGGATGATTCTTTAGCATATGAGATTTTCTCCTTTGTGCCGGAGATTTATTGTAAATATGCGTATCCGAAGGTGGAATACGGAACGCGTCTATTTCTGATTCAAAAGGATCAGAAAACGCGGGAGCTGTATCAGAGTCAGCTGCAGTCGTTTTCCTATATAGAAGAAACCGTGATGAACCATTTAAAAAAAGACAATGTGAACCGCAGCATCCTGGAACGTGTGATCAGCTTCAGTGCGAATGCCCGTGCTATTCAAAAGGCGATAGAAAACGGAGATGCTGTGGATGAGCTTCTCATACCGGGAATCGGCTACTACGCAAGAGATGATTATATTATGCGTTAATTATCCTTGACGCGTGCCTGAATTCATGATATGATAACCAAGCAGAAAAGTTAGTGGAAAGTTAGAAGCACCCCTTCTCACCTGATGTCTGAAGGCATAGGTAAAAGCTACAGCATATCGAAAAGACGAAACAGTTGATGAGATATTTGAGCGGGTGCATATGAGTACCCGCTTTTCTTATGGCAACATTGGAGGTGTCTATTATAAACAAGAAAGTTATTCCTAACAACGTAAACGACGATCTGGTAAATGAAAAAATCCGTTTCAAGGAAGTCATGGTGATTGATGCCAATGGAGACAAGCTTGGAATCAAGATGCGTCGTGAGGCTCTGGAAATTGCATACAGACAGGAATTGGATCTGTTGTGTGTAGCTCCGAAAGGGCAACCGCCGGTATGTAAGGTGCTGGATTATGGCCGTTATCGTTTTGAACAGCAGAAAAAAGCGAAGGAAGCCAAAAAGAAACAGCATGTTACAGAAATCAAGCCGATTCGTCTGTCCCCGGTTATCGACAAGCATGATTTTGATACAAAAATGCGTCATGCACGTAAATGGATCGAGGATGGTATGAAGGTCAAGGTGGACATGCGCTTCAGAGGAAGACTGATTACGAGACTGGAAGTTGGAAAAAAGATTATGAATAGCTTCACAGAGGAAATCTCAGATATCGCGATTATTGAAAAGAGACCTATTCTGGAAGGTAACACGATGTCATGCGTTTTGGCACCGAAAAAGAAATAGAGATAAATTATAGGAGGTACTACTTATGCCAAAGATGAAATCACATAGAGGATTAGCAAAACGAGTAAAAGAAACTGGATCTGGAAAGCTGAAAAGAAGTCATGCTTATACTTCTCACCGTTTCCATGGTAAAACACAGAAACAGAAACGTCATTTAAGAAAATCCGGTACGGTACACAGTACAGACTTCAAGCGTATCAAGCAGATGTTAGTGAAATAATATAGGAGGAATATGAGATGGCAAGAGTAAAAGGTGGATATACAACACGTCAGAGAAGAAAAAAGGTTTTAAAATTAGCAAAAGGATACTATGGTGCTAAACACATTCTGTATAAGACTGCTCACGAGCAGGTAATGCACTCTTTCAAATATGCTTACAATGACCGTAAGGATTTAAAACGCAATATGCGTAAGCTGTGGATTGCACGTATCAATGCAGCTGCAAGAATGAATGAGATTTCTTATTCCAGACTGATGCACGGTCTGAAGCTGGCAAATGTTACGATCAATCGTAAAATGCTGAGTGAGATCGCTATTCACGATCCTAAGGGATTTACAAAAATCGTAGATACTGCAAAAGCAGCATTAGAAAAAGCTTAATTGAGGAAGCTTTATGGATGACACACGTCATACTTTGAATGAACTTCTGGTAGATCTGTTCAACTACATCCTGTTGATTGAGGAGAAGAATCTCCGCGATCAGGGTGTAAAGCTGTCCATGACGGAAGTACATATTCTGGAAGCAATCGAAAAGAGTGAATCCAATATGATGTCCGCGATTGCCAAGCGTTTGATGGTAACCCAGGGGACACTGACAGTTTCAACTTCCAAGCTTGTAAAAAAAGGATATGTAGAGCGTGTCAGGGATGAGCGGGATAAGAGAATCGTGCGTCTGAAGCTTACCGAAAGGGCTGAGAATATCCTGGAGATACATAATCGTTTCCATGAGGAGATGATTGAGCGTCTGTTGAATGAACTGGAGCTTGACAAGGAAGTGGAACTGATTCAGTCACTGCGCAATCTGATGGAATTCTTTAAAGGAAACTATTGACCTGTTCATATGAACAGGTTTTTTTCTGTATGGACACAGGCTGAACGTGCTATAATAGGAACAGAAAAAAAGGAAGAAGGGAGTGCAGGTTATGAAGCGGGCACTTGTTTTTGGCGGAGGTGGCAGTAAGGGCGCCTATGAGCTGGGGGTATGGAAGGCATTGGATGAGCTGGGACTGTCATTTGATATTGTTACAGGTACGAGTATTGGTGCCATGATTGGGGCTATGTATGTACAAAAGCAGTATGATCGCTGTCTGGAGCTGTGGGAGCAGCTTTCCGTGGAGGATATCATAGCAAACGGCGTCAATCTGGATATGGATATCGAGCTGCTGATGTCACAGAAGGGAAAGTATAAGACTCTGTTGAAAAGCTATGTGAAAAACAAGGGCGCAGATATCACTCCTTTTGTGAAGAAGCTGCGGACTTATTACGATGCAGAGCGGTTTTTTTCTTCCGATATCGAATATGCCTGTATGTGTGTGAATGTAACCAGAAAACAGCCGCAGCCTGTTTTTCGTAAGGATATGACACCGGATACAGCGCTGGAGTATATCATCGCCTCTGCTTCCTGCTTTCCGGCATTTCCCATGAAGGAAATCAATGGGGAGAAATTTGTGGATGGGGGATATTATGATAATGTCCCTGTAGAGCTTGCGAGAAGCATGGGTGCACAGGAAATTGTCGCAGTGGATCTCAAGGCTGTTGGTAAAAAGAAGCTGCATCATCCGCAGAAGGATTTGATTTATATCGAACCGCAGGTATCTCTTGGAAGCTTTCTGCTGTTTGATCAGGCTCGTATCCATCGCAATATGACGCTTGGCTATCAGGATACGCTGAAAAAATTCAGCCGTTGTCTGGGCAGTATCTATACCTTTTCGCTGCAGGATAAAGCACAGATTATTGATTTTGAGGATCAGATTCACAGACAGCTGGAACAGATTGATGATTTAGTGGATCGCCGGTTCATGAGCAGACTGGTAAAAAAGGTGTTTCATCACCAGATGATTGCGAGCTTTTCTCAGTTTCAGGAGTATGACTGGCCGTTTTTGCGGATGCTGGAGATGATTGCACAGGCTTTTCAGATCGAGGATAGCGGTATCTGGAAATTTTCAGAATTTGCCATGCTGGTGATGGATTGTGCAAATTTTTATGTGAGCATTGCGGAGCGTGCAGACCGTGATGCTTTGCATATAAAGGATGCGGTGACCTCACTGAAGGAACAAAGCAGTAAGGAGATTATCTGTTCTATTTTTTATTATATGCGCAAAGCAGATGCCGCAAGCCGCAGGGAGCTGGAAGCAATAGCAGTGGTTATGAACGATTCCTTTGTGATGGCGTATCTGCTGTTTGCCATGTCACAGCTATCCTGGCAGAAAAAAGGACTTTCACTGAGCTGAAAGTCCTTTGTTTTTTAGAATAATGTTTCCTGATGTGTTGCGTACAGGTATTCGTCAATAGTATTTACGATACGGTCTTTAATGAGTGCTTCTGGATCATTTTCCAGCTGTCCCTCGCGTACCTTTGTATACTGAATCGGCATGAATTGGGATAACACACTCAACGGAATACCGCTCTTGCGCAGATTGGCAATCATTTTATCCTTGGCAGCTGCCACCTTAGGGTTTGGCATATAGTAGCGGCTGCGATCGGAGAAGCTGTATTTACGCTTAAACCACAGGGCGTTATCATCACCGTGATAGTGCTTTTTCCAGTTCTTCGGATCTTCCATCATGGCTGCTTCCAGCACGTTGATGAAATCACTCAGCTCATCCTCTCTGCCGTGATAAACAGCTGCTTCGATGTTAGCAAGTGCAAACAGAGCCTCGCGCATACCATAGGTCAGTCCCGGGCCGACCTTTAAAATGCCGACACCGTCTTCAATCAGCTCACGCAGCTTGAATTTTGTCTGATAATCGGTAGAGTGACCTTCAAAAATAAGATTTGGATATTCCTTGATAGAAGTCATCAAATCAGCAGCCTTGCTGCGATCGTACTCCGTACAGCCATCATCCTTTTCCTCTACACCCGGCTGAACGACAACCCCCATGACATCCTTCCATGTATCCTTTAGACCTTCTGCCAGGAATGCTTCCTCAAAGGTTTTGACAGTAGCCTTGAAATCCTCGACACGTGTAACCTGCATGCCGGCACCCTCTTCCTGAGCGCCTCCTGGAATCGGAACCTCGCTGCCGACGATGTATACCGGACGTACGGCATCCGGATTGCTCTTTAACAGCTCCTGGTAGGTTTCCTCACAAATTCGTGCCAGGTGAGCACCACGCTTGGCAATCACCGCATCACTTAACCGTTCATTTGGATCATCGTCTGCTACCTTCATGCTGGTGTCGATATGAATTTTTGTAAAGCCGGCAGCGACATAGCAGCGGACAAGCTCTTCGGCTTTTTCCATCGCTTCCTTTTCCGGCAGCGAAGCGAATGTAAGAGGCCCTAAATGATCGCCTCCAAGGAAGATACGGCTTTCATCAACGCCGATCGCCTTTGCTTTCTCTAATACAAAATTACGGAAGTCCTTCGGTGTCATACCGGTATAACCGCCGTTCTGGTCAACCTGGTTGGCAGTTGCTTCAATCAATACGCAGGAATCATCGCGTTTGACACACTCCAGAGCTGCCTCGATTACATAATCGTTTGCACTGCAGCAGGAATAAATTCCAACCGGCTTTCCTTCTTTCTGTTTCACAACAATCTGTTTCAATGGATTTGCTTGTGGCATTTCAAAACCCTCCTTATATCTATCCAAATTATAGCACGAAATGATGGAAAGTAAACGGAAGTGAAACGGAATGCTAGTTTGTATAAAAGATTTGCACAAAAATACAAATAATCTTATATAATTATATAAAAGGACAAAAAGTAATACAGGAAAAGCTACCTGTGTTCTTTTATAAATAAAAAGAAAATACAAAGAAAAATTTCAAAATTGTTTATCGAAAAAGGGTGTTCTTTTGTGATGTCAGTGTGATATACTAGAGTGAGCGAAACAATCGTAAGAGGAAAGGTCGGTGGGGCTGATGCTTGACGAACATGAACGATTTCTTCTCCATCAAATTCGGATTCTGATAAAACAGCTGGAGGAACGGCAGGAAACGCCTGGATATGATCAAAGCGGTGAAAAAAGTGATGACAGATTTCAGATTTTGCTGAAGCTGTCCTGCAAAAATATATGGGATTTTGATCCGTTGACACAGATGGTGACGATTACCTGTCCTGACGGCAGTGTGATTGTGAATTCCTTTCGGATGCTTATGCAGGGAGTGAGTGCAATCGAGCAGAAGCAGATCAAGGAGGCGGTGCATCGCATATTGCAGGGAATCAGTGAGGAAGAATACTTTTCCTATGAACGTGTAAGCCGGCATGGCGGTGTGCGTCATTATGAGGTAGGAGCACACGTGTGCTGTATCAGCGGGAATCTGCATATCATTGGAGTTACCCAATCGATCCGTGCTATGGATGAGCGTATAGAGCGGGTTCTGCATGAGCAGCAGAAGTTTAGTCTTTTAATGAGTATGGCCAATATGTATATATGGGAATACGATGTTGTCAAAAAGGAGTTTTCGGCAAACCAGTCCTTATGCGACAAGCTGGGACTACAAATGCGTCCGTATACGGTGGAGCAGCTGAATGAGCTATTGCAGATACACCAGATGCCGGTATTGCTGGAACGCATTGAGCGAAAGTCATTGTCAGAGCATGCGGTGATCCATCTGAAAAATATTCAGACAAATTTTGATCTGATATTTGAAACGAATTTCAAGGGGCTGCTGGATAATAAGGGCAATATCAATGTGGTTCTGGGTACCATGAATGATATAACGGAAAAAGAGCTGTTGAAGACTAGTGCCAGCAGGGATCCGCTCATTGGCTGCTTTAACCGTCGCAGCGGGGATATGACGCTGGTAACCACCTTTCAGAAATTTCAGAAGGAAGAGGAGTTCTATACGATTATATTTTTCGATGTGGATGATTTCAAAAAGGTGAATGACCGTTATGGACACGATATGGGAGATTATGTACTACGGCATGTATGCGAGCAGATTGAAAAGGAAATCCGCAGCAGCGATATGCTGTTTCGCTGGGGCGGTGATGAATTTCTGCTGATCTGCAGCGGTATTTCCAAGGAGAACATCTATGCGTATATCGAGCGTCTGCGGCGTCTTATTGAAAAAACAGATTTTATCTTCGATGGAAATAAGGCACATGTAACGCTGTCGATTGGTGCAGCGTACTATTATAAGAGCGATCATGATTATCAGGACGCATTAAAAAGAGCCGACCGCAGTGTATATAAGGCAAAGCTGGCCGGACGCAATAAGGTTTGTATTTTGAAATAGCTACTCGAGAAGCCTTTTCATATCTTCCGGCAGCGGGCATTCAATGTTTAAAGTCGTGTGGGAAAGGGGATGCGGTATGTGAACGCGTGCGGCATGCAAAGCAAGGCGCGCACAGCGCGGATCGCGTTTCCCATATAAGGAATCACTCAGCAGGGGGTGCTGAAGGGATGCGAGATGCACACGAATCTGATGGGTACGCCCGGTATGCAGGCGGCAGCGAATCCAGGTGAAATCTGAAAAGCTCTGTTTTACGAAAACATCGGTTCTGGCTTCCTTGCCATTGTCACTCACACGCATCCTGCGCGCATCGTGTCGATCTCTGGCGATTCCCCGGGTGATGGTGTAGTGCTTCTGTGTGAAGCGACCGACGGCGAATGCTTCGTATTCCCGGTAAATCTGCTTGCTTTTCAGCATTTCATCAAGCATGGGTTGAAAAAAGGGAAGCTTACAGAAGATGAGCACACCGCTGGTTTCATAGTCGAGGCGGTGCAGCGGACGGACACAAGCATTGCTTCCTTCCGTGAGATAATGCGCCTTTACCATATTGCATACGGTATGCTCACTTTCTACACCGTCACTGTGAACCAACAGATTTGCCGGCTTGTTTACGATACAGAACAAGTCATCCTCATATAGGATTTCCACATGCTTATACCAGGGCTTCACCGTATCCTCTTCCGCTTGCAGGCTAATGCGTATGGTATCTTTCTCATGCAGTGTGTGGTTGCGGGAAATATGACGATTGTTCAGAAACACACGGCGTTCCTGATAATAAGCATAGCGCTTCTTTTTGGCGATATGGAAGTGTGTGAATAGCGCATCTGTATCCGCACACGGAATATCACGAATATACAGCTGATTGTTTTTTAGCTCAAGTTTCATAACGATACCTCATAAATTTTCGGTCAAATGAATAGAATTAACAATGTGGGTCATGCTATACTGGCATCGAGCCAGGGGAAACTGGTTGTAAAGGATGATCCATAGCAGCAATTGCTACTATGAAGATAACATAAAATAAGGAGGAAATAAACATGAAATTATTAAAATGCGCAGTATGCGGCAACATCGTCGAAATGATCGAGGACAAAGGAGTTCCTGTAATGTGCTGTGGAAAGCCGATGAATGAATTACAGGCAAATACAACAGATGGAGCATTGGAAAAGCATGTTCCGGTTGCTGAAATCGTAGACGGAAGCCTGCACGTAAAGGTTGGTTCCATGGAACACCCGATGCTGGCAGAGCATTATATCACAATGATTCTGGTAGAGGCCGGTGATATGGTTTACCGCAAAAATCTCAAGCCTGGAGAAAAACCGGAAGGAATCTTCCCGCTGGGTGATTTCAAAGGGAAAGTGCATGTTTACGAATACTGCAATCTGCACGGCTTATGGAAAACGGACATTGAGGCATAGTGAATTGCGATAAGAGAGGCACAGCTGTGCTTCTTTTTTTAGCTATCCTTGTCTGTGACCTTATATATTTTAAGTTTAGCTTCAACGGCAGATATTTTCATATTCTTTTTCACAAGATAAGGTTGCTCTTACAAAATCAGAAATAAATAAGAGATCTACAGGGGATATAGCGGAAGATGAAAAGACATTGCATAAGCAGATTCAGGAGAAATATAAGGATGAATTAAACTAATCGCTATAAAAGTAAAAAAGCAAAGGATAGAGAGATTCTTTGCTTTTTGATACGATGAAATGAATATTTTTTTATTTTGTAAGGTAGAATGACGTATGCAGAATTTTAGAGGCAAGCGCTCACTTTCCTAATGCAGTCTTTATTGATTTTTATAAATCTTTTATGAAATGTGAAGAAATCATAAGAAATATGATATACTGTTGAAAACAGGAGGTCGATTACATGTTTGTAGAAGAACGGCAGAACACAATCATGGAGGAGCTGCATGCCAATGGTAAGGTGAGGGTAAAGGATCTCAGTGAACGTTTTTCCGTCAGCGAGGATCTGATCCGTAAGGATCTCAGCGCTCTGGAGGCAAAGGGCTTGCTGAGGAAGGCATATGGCGGCGCTGTATTGATTCGTGAGAATATACATCGAAAGATCGCGGCACAACGCAAGGATGTAAACCAGGAGGAGAAGCTACATATCGCAAAAGCGGCTGTGGGACAGCTGCAGGAGGGTGATGTGGTGTTTCTGGACATTTCAACGGTCAATATCCGCATAGCGAGGGAGCTGGTGGAAAGCGGGAAGCAGGCAACCATCGTTACCAATATGCTGGAGGTTGTTTCCATTTTGGCAGACAGTGCGCTTCCTGTCATTTTTATCGGTGGCGAATTCGATTACGGACGGGACGGGTTTGTCGGGAGTCTGGCGATGGAGCAGATCATGAAATTTCGCTTTGATATCTCCTTTCTCGGCGTTGTCGGTATTGATGTGCACGATAACAGCGTCTATACATATATGGCAAATGATGGCGCCACCAAGCGTGCTATTCTGTCCAGCAGCAAGCAGGTATTTATGGTATGCGAGTCGGATAAATTTATGCAGATTGGAAATTATCGCTATGCAGGAGTGGATGAGTTTACCGGAATCATAACAGATGAAAAGCTGGATAAAGAGAATGAAAAGCTGTTGCGAAACCTGCAGCTCAAGGTACAGATTGCCAAATCGTCAGGATAAAGATGCCTGACTTTTTTATTCTTTTCTTTAAAACAATAAAAAATAATAACAAATAATAATAAAAGTGTTGACAACAGGAAAAAGCATATTATAATGAAACTGTAAACGGAGGTAGCTGTCATGGAATTAAAAAAAGCTGCGCGAATTGATTTGCTGAAGGACAGTATGCTGTCCCAGCCACGCTATGTCAGTATGGAGCAGGCAATGATTATCACAAGAACCTATCAGGAGCATGAACAGGAGCTTGTCATTTTAAAGCGGGCCCATGCTCTGCACAATGCCTTATGTGAGCTGGAAATCGGCATTGAGCCGCAGGAGCTGATTGTCGGTAACCGGACAAAGGGTGTCCGCTATGGGGTTGTTTTCCCGGAAAGCGGTATCTCCTGGGTGGATGAGGAACTGGAGACACTGCCAACACGCCCACAGGATAAATTCCTTGTACGTCCACAGGATATCCAAACCTTTCGTGAGGTTATCAAGCCATACTGGAAGGGAAAGTCCCTGGAGGATGTGCTGAAGCAGCGTTATGGTGAGGAAATCAGTGCGATTGCAACTGTTGTGAAAATCAATCAGAAGGACCATGCGCAGGGGCATATTTGTCCCAATGTAAAGGAATGGCTGGAAAAAGGACCTGCCGGTTTAAAGGAAGAAGCACAGCATCACCTGGCAGCGTGTACAAAAGAACAGCGTCCTTTTTATGAAAGCATTGTCCTTGTTATGGATGGGGTATGCAAATTCCTGATGCGCTATCACGATGAGCTGTACAGGGAAGCAAAAAAGCATGCGGAATGGAAGCAGGATATGGAAGAGGTTGCCCGGATTTGTAAAAGGCTTTCGATGCAGCCTGCCAAGACCTTTCATGAGGCAGTGCAGTCTTTATGGATTTTGTTTGTAGTACTGCATATGGAAAGCAATGCCTCTAGCTTCTCACCAGGACGTCTGGATGAAACCCTGTATCCTTATTATAAGAACGACCTGCAAGAGGGACGTATTGATGAACAGCGGGCGCTGGATATCATTGAATGCCTGTGGCTGAAATTTAATCAGATCGTCTATCTGCGCAATAAAAACAGCGCCAAATATTTTGCCGGCTTTCCCATCGGCTTTAATATCGCTGTGGGTGGACAGGATGAAAACGGAAACGATTTGTGCAATGAGCTGAGCTTTCTGTTTTTGAAGGCGCAGGAGCATATCGGATTGCCACAGCCGAATTTATCTGTACGCTTACACCGTCATAGCGGTGATGCGCTTTTAAAGCAGGCGGTGCGCGTTGTGGCAAAGGGAAGCGGTATGCCGCAGTTCTTTAACGATGAGGCGATTATTTCCGAAATGGAAAAGCTGGGCATTTCGCATAAGGATGCTATGGATTATGCCATTGTTGGCTGTGTCGAGCTGACAACGCAGGGAAATAATCTGGGCTGGAGCGATGCAGCAATGTTTAATTTGAATAAGGTGCTGGAGCTGACACTGCATCACGGGAAATGCCTGCTCAGCGGAAAGCAGCTCGGTCCGGATCTGGGTGGTCTGGATACCTACCGCAGCTATGAGGAGCTGGAAGCAGCCTTTGACGAGATGATCGATCATTTTATACAGCGTATGATTCCTGCCTGTGAGCAGGTGGAAAAGGCGCATATCGATATCCTTCCTTCTCCGTTTCTATCCAGTGTTATAGATGACTGTATGGAGCGCGGGTTGGATGTAACGCAGGGGGGCGCTCATTATAATCTGAGCGGTATTCAAATGATCCAGGTCGCAAACTTAGCAGATTCCCTGGCGGCTATCAAATGTATGGTATATGATAAGAAGTTCATAGCGCCAAAAGAACTGCAAGCTGCACTGGAGCACAACTTTGAGGGAAGTGAAATCCTGCGGCAGCGGTTATTGAACAAGGTGGACAAATACGGTAATGATGTGGAATGGGTGGATGCCTTGGGCGTCAAATGGGCGAGTGCATTCCGTGATAAGCTGCGCGCCTATACGAATTATCGCGGCGGGCCGTATCATACCGGCATGTATACGGTCAGTGCGCATGTTCCAATGGGGGAGCATGTTGGGGCGAGCGCAGATGGACGTCTGTCTATGACACCGCTTGCGGATGGAGGAATGTCCGCGGTTTATGGCAGGGATTTGCACGGTCCTACGGCGGTATTGAAATCGGTATCCCGTTTGTCCTGTGACTGTACGACAAACGGTGGTCTACTGAATATGAAATTTCTGCCTGAGTTTTTTCAAAATGAACAGGGGATCGATAAATTTGCGGGCTTCCTGCGTACCTTTGTCGATTTGAAGATACCACATATTCAGTTTAATGTCGTACGCAAAAAGGATCTGCTTGCGGCGCAGAAGCATCCGGAGCAGTACAGCTCCTTAACCGTGCGTGTGGCAGGCTATACAGCATATTTTGTGGAGCTGGCAAGAGAGCTGCAGAATGAAATCATCGCCAGAACAAGCTATGAAGGCATCTAGCGGCTGCGTATTTGATATCAAGCGCTTTGCGACGCATGATGGAGAGGGAATCCGTACGACGATCTTTCTGAAGGGCTGCCCGCTTCGCTGTGCCTGGTGTCAGAATCCGGAGGGGTTGAGCCCGAAGCCGCAGCTGCTGTATATGAAAAGCAAGTGTATGCGGTGCGGAAGCTGTGTTATTGCCGCAAAGCATGGCGGGGTAAGCATGAAGCATGACAATATCCGGCTACAGCGTAGTGCTTCTGAGGATTGGCAGCATATTCTGGAGCTGTGTCCCACTGGGGCACTGCGTTATGATGCAAAGGAGTATACCGTAGAGGAGCTGCTCAAAGAAATTCAAAAGGATGCACCCTTTTTCCGCTATGGCGGCGGAGTGACCCTATCCGGAGGAGAACCGCTGCTGCAGGACGACTTTGCCTGCAGGCTGTTACAGGCCTGTAAGGCGGAAGGAATTCATACGACGATGGAAACATCCCTGTATGTTTCCTTACCAAAGCTGCAGCGTGTGCTCCCTTATCTGGATCATATTTATGCAGATTTAAAAGTGTTTGACAGTGCAGTGCATAAAGCCTATACTGGAGTAGAGAATGCAGTAATTCTGGAAAATATCCGCTATCTGCTGCAGGATGAGAGCATGCGAAAGCGTGTGACGATACGTACGCCGCTGATTCCGGAAATGACAGCCCGCAGAGAAAACATCGCTGCCATTGCACGGTTTCTATCCGACTGCTATGCCGGTGTGCGGTATGAGCTTCTCAATTACAATCCGCTGGCAAAGGCAAAATACGACTATCTGGATATGGAGTATTGCTTTGCTGAGAATCCGAAATTGTATACGAAAGAAGAAATGGAGACATTCTATCAGATTGCCAGGGATCAGGGTATCCAAAATCTGATTATAGAATAAAAAAACGGGAGGACATAGAGAGATGAAAATTTTAATTGACAACGCAGACATTCAGGAAATTCAGAAGGCTTATGAGTATTTTCCGATTACAGGGGTTACCTGCAATCCGACGATACTGAAGAAAACGGGCAGAAATCCGTTTGAGGTGTTAAAGGAAATCCGTGCCTTTATCGGTGCGGATGCAGATTTGCATGTACAGGTCGTCAGTGCAAAGGCTGAGGATATGGTAGAGGAAGCGCATAAGATTCAGGAGGTTCTGGGTAAGAATACCTTTATCAAAATTCCGGTTGTCAAGGAAGGATTGAAGGCAATGAAGCTGTTACATGCAGAAGGGGCAAATATTACCGGAACTGCGATTTACAATCAGATGCAGGGCTATCTGGCAGGGATGGCCGGAGCTGCCTATGTGGCACCGTATGTAAACCGTATCGACAATCTCGGCTATAACGGTGTACAGGTTGCCAAGGATATTCATGATATGCTGAAGCATGCAGGCTTGAAAACAGAGGTTGTCGCTGCGAGCTTTAAAAATTCCCAGCAGGTTCTGGAGCTTGCCAAATACGGTCTTGGGGCAAGCACGATTGCGCCGGATGTGATTGAAGGGCTGATCAAAGTGGATGCTGCCGTTCTGGCAGTGGATGCGTTCACAAAGGATTTTGAGGAGCTGTGCGGACAAGGAAATACGATGCTGACTATCTAAAAATACAAAAGAATAGAAAAGAAAAGGTTTTCGCATAAACTGAAGCGAAAGCCTTTTTCGTATATTTATTCATAATAATGCACAAGTGCCTGTGTGCCGTTATTCTCCTCTCCAGCATTTGCCAGAGCCTCATACATATTGCAGACTGCCTCCAGCATGTCCAGATGGACACCCTGTTCCTCCATCTCCTGCTGTACGATGTGCATATCCTTAATGAAATGCTTAATATAAAAGCCGGGGGCAAAATCCTGATTCAGTACACGGGGAGCAGTATTGGTAATCTGCCAGCTTCCTGCCGCTCCGCCGGATATGGCAGCGAGCATTTTTTTCTCATCGAGACCAACAGCTCTTGCATAGACCAGCGCTTCACTCATCGCCGCAACAGCACCGGCTACGGCAATCTGGTTACAAGCCTTGGTATGCTGACCGCTTCCCGCAGGACCCATATAGTGGATTCCTTTACCCAGCAAAGAGAACACCGGAAGCATGCGTTTAAATACATCCGCATCCCCGCCTGCCATAATGGATAAAGTGGCATCCCGGGCACCGCTGTCCCCACCGGATACGGGGGCATCCAGCATCGCGAAGCCGCGTTCTTTAGCTACAGCTGCAAGTGTTTTGGCAAGTGCAGGGGAAGACGTGGTGAAATCAATGAGAACAGCATTGTGCTGAGCATGTGCAAAGATACCATCCTCTCCCTCATATACCTCCTTCACATCACTGGGATATCCGACCATGGTACAGACAAGCTCCGCATCCTTCACGCATTCCCGAATTGTCCGTGTAATTAGAATTCCCTGTTCCTTTAGCGGTTCCGCCTTTTCATATGTCCGATTATAGGCGCTTACCGTATGTCCGCCCTTATGCAGATTCAGCAGCATACTCTTTCCCATAACACCGCATCCAATCCAAGCAATCTTCATAATGTCACCTTCCTTTTATCCTTATTATACAGGAAGTTTACAGAAACTGCACGCATACGATAAGCAAAGCCACAGACAAAAGTCCCTGCGCGATGCGAAACAGGAGAAAAACGGAATAGCGCAATCGCACATGCTCTACCATGCTCATGATCTGCATATGTACACAGAATCCGGCGAAGCCCAGCAGAAAGCAGGTGAGAAGCAGCTTTTGCAGGGGAATGAGCTCTGCGCCGTGAATGAGAACGATGCCGCTGGAAAATTCCGCAAGACTGGAAACGATGAAGGAGAAGGAAGGCGGCAGGAAAGAAAATAAAACCGTTGTAATAGTCATAAACAGCATCAGATAACCGCCAATCATATACAGTGAAATGCCACTCTCAGTAATGGCGCTGCTGAGGTTATGCATAAAGGAGGAGGATGAGGATACAGTCTGAATCCGGGTGTGAATCCTATGCCGGCGCGTAAACAGCAGCAACAGCAGCCCGCTGAGCAGCTGCAGTGCAAACAGCAGAATTCCAATCATCAGTGATTGAAAAAAAACGATACCGCATGACAGGATGACAAAGCCCGGTGTTGGAAAGCAGCAGCAATAGATCAGTCTGCGTGCATCCTGTTCCTGCAGGACACCATCCGCCACCGCTTCATCCACAAAAACAGAACCGGTGGGAAAACCGAGAAACATGGAACATAAAACAAGCCCCCATGCACCATGGTCAAGCCCAAGCAGTGCGGCTAGGCCAAAGGAAGGCAGATGATCAAAAGCCTGTTCCTTATATAACAGACGTACCAGCACCATGGAGATAAGCATTGAGGGTACCAGCTTTTCAAACCAGATAGAAAGAGCATTCTGTGCACTTTGCAGCGTCAGTGTACCAAAACAGAGGGTTAGAAGAAATACAGCGAAAAGAAGAAGACTTGTGAATTTTTTCATGGTATCACCGCTATACTATATGATGAAACGAAAACTTTCATGTAAAACTTTCCCATTTTGGCAAAATATGATAAACTAAATATTTAGAAAAGAATTGGGTGATAGAATGATAAATTATCTTGCGAAAAAAATGATACAGGACTATCAGGATACAGAAAAGCCTGCTGTGCGCAAGGCGTATGGAAATCTTACAAGCACGGTTGGAATTGCAAATAACATACTTTTGTTTGTGTTTAAATTTGTGGCCGGGACACTGGCGCACAGTGTTTCTATTACAGCAGATGCGGTCAATAACCTTTCCGATGCGGGAAGCTCTGTGATTTCTTTGCTCAGCTTCAAGCTGTCCAGCAAGCCTGCGGATGAAAAGCATCCGTTCGGTCATGCACGGTATGAATGTATCGCCTCTATGATTGTGGCGGTGGCAATCCTCCTGCTGGGATTTGAGCTGATTCGTACAAGCTTCTCTAAAATCCTGCATCCGGAAGCGATTGCGTTTAGCTGGCTCAGTGTTGTAATCCTGCTGTTTTCCATTTCGGTAAAGCTCTGGATGTACAGCTATAATAAAAAGTATGGCAGGCTGTTGAAATCCAGCATCATGGAGGCTACGGCCGCAGATTCCATCAGTGATGTCATGGCAACCGGTGCCGTGCTGTTGTCAACACTGCTCTCTCCACTTTTACATTTCAATTTAGATGGATATATGGGGGTTGTTGTCGCTTTCTTTATTCTGATGACAGGAGGCGGTATTATCAAATCTGCACTTGACGAGCTGCTGGGGCAGGCACCGGATGAGTCTCTTGTCAAACAGATTCAGGAAAAAATCAACAGCTACGACGGCGTGCTTGGAATGCATGATCTTGTGATTCACGATTATGGCGCACATCGTACGTTTGCTTCCGTGCATGTTGAGGTTGACTGCAGGGAGGATATTCTGAAATCACATGATATGATTGATAATATCGAACGTGATTTTCAGGAGAATATGGGACTGGAGATGGTGATTCATATGGACCCTATCGATATCGATGATCCGCTGACCAATGAGCTTCGAACGTTAACGGCAGAGGTTGTCAGGGAAATTGACGAGGATCTGAGTATGCATGATTTCCGTATCGTCCCAGGAGAAACACATACCAATATGATATTTGATGTAGTGGTTCCCTTCCATATTAAGATGAGTAATCAGCAGATACTAGATAAGCTTGCACAGCTGATTGAAGAGCGCAAGGGAGATCATTATTATCTCGTCGTGACCTTTGATCGTGCTTATACGACACATCACAAGGAGGAAGCAGCGTAGCAAACGGTATTAGGGAAGCCGCTGTATTTATGTTTTCAAAAGCAAACCAATAATCACTTGCAGAATGTTCCCTATCAGTGTTTGTGTTACAAAGATGCATAAAAAAGCAGAGCCTGTTTTAGGCGGCTGCTGAAAAAAAGACGATTTCCAGTATCGTCTTTTTTTGATTCTATTAGAAAAAGCTGTTGGAAAAACAGGTTCTTTCTCTGCTCTGGGTATATGAGAATCATGAAATACAAAATAATCAATGTTCATCAATCCTTTTGTATCTCATATTCCTTCCTTGTACCTTAAAGTGAGAAAGAACCGAAAAACAAGCTGGTCTTTTTCACTTTCCTTAAAAGTAATTGCTCTTATGGGATAAGCAATCTATATATCATCATATTCAGCAGTCCTGCGTTTTGCTTTTTTGTTGAGTATGCGCATTCAGCATTTTTGTTTTCTATCCGGCAATTTGCATGATGCCGCATTTTGCACAGGCTTTTTTGTCTCCCGCAGCGGCAGTAGTTCAAGAGGGGGCAGACATATTGCACTGCACTGTGTAATACCGATGCGTTTTGCACAGGATTTCATGATGCTAAACAAGCGTTCGTATACATGCTGAACAGCTTTGCAGTACCCAAGTGCATCATGTGCAAGAAGCATGGACACTGCGGCTTCACAATACCCGTAAAATTCATCGACACAGGCTTCATCCAGATGCAACAGCGTGAAATAATAGCCCCAGGATAAGACGCTGCGAAACTCATAGAGAACCTGCTTCAGATTCCCGTTAGGCAATACGTTTAACAAAGCATTCAGAAATCCGACACCGTCATAATGCCGCTGTCGTAACCGCTCCTCCATAATAGGAGCGAGTACGAGCAGCTGTTCGAAGTATTCCAAGCTGCAGCGTGCAATCGTCATCGTGATAAACTGAATGGCCCCCATAAACTGCAGGGCATCACGGATCATGGTACTGTCCTTTACACATGCCTGCGCTGTTCCATTATGTAGCTGGATACGTGTTCCCAGACCGTTATACGTCTTTGCCAGTCCGATATCATTTAGCTGCTTCAATACCTTTCGTATCGTTGCATAGGATACATGATAGGTTTTTGAGAGCTGTTCAATCGGCGGGAGAAGCTGCTGATCGCAATATGCCCTGCTTGCGATACCGCGGATTATATCACGGAAAACAATCGTATAAACATAATCATGCGCATGCTTTGGACGCCAGGCGAAGGGCTCGGCCTCCAGGTGCTCCTTGTGTGTGTCTGCGGCAAGCTGTAAGGTATACTCCTGAATGCGCTGCATGGTATAGCAGATCGTATGATAGTAAAAATCATAGACAAACTGCCTGTCTTTCTTAGAAAAAGCGGTAAGCAGAAGCTTGTAATCGTGTTTTAAGACACCGCGATAGGTAGAAAATAGATCAGTATGATAGAGGAGGGGGTATTCGATATAGGAAAAGGTGGAGAGGTACAAGTCAAGAATCATATCATTGTGATAGCGCTGTAACAGATATACGTTAAAATCGCGAATGAGCATTCTGCGCTTATCCGGATTTTTATCATCCAGCTTATCCAGCATAGCATGCAGCTGAAGCAGATGCTCCTCCTCAAGCAAATCACATAGACCGCTGCATAGTGGCGGCAGACAGAGGCGCATGCTTTCTAATACATCAAGCATTTGTCTGTTGGCCTGCAGAATATACTGATCGGTTTGTTCATCCTTTGCCCTTGATGGCTCCCATATCACCTGTGCCCGCTTTCGCTCCTGCAGACGGATGTAGCCCTCATCTCGCATGGTACGCAATACACTGCGTACAGTCCGGATACCAACCTGATGCGTACTGCATAGCTGCTTTGCGGATGGAAGACGACTTCCGTAGGGAAGCCGCCTTGTAATGATCAGTGATGTGAGCGAAGCATACAGACTGCTGTAGTATGTTTGTCCTTTCAAGATGGAACCTCCCCAAGCGAATGCAAAATATATCCTAAGTATAGCATGGAAAATAAACGGCAGGCAATCATTCTAAAGAGAAATTACAAATTGGGTTGCATACAACACAAAAGTATACTAAAATAGAAACTACCTATATGCATACGTATGCAGATTCGGATGGGAAAGAGAATTGTTTGTGAAGACCAGAGAAAAGGGAGGAGATTTTTTTATGTATAAGATCGGTGAGGCTGCCAGACTGCTGGGTCTCAGTACGGAAGCCCTGCGCTATTACGAACGTAAGGGGCTGATTGTGCCGCATAAGGACAGCATATCCAATTACCGCTATTTCGATGCTTCACAAATCAATCATCTTCTGAATATGCAGAAATATCAGAAGATGGGCTTCACGCTGTATGAGCTGATGGATCTGTTTGAAAACAGTGAAAACGCCGTATTTCTGGAGCTTATGGAACAAAAGGAAAAGGAGCTGCTGCAGGAAAGCGTAGCTATGAGTCTGCGGCTTCACAGCATTCATCTGTCTATGGAATGCATAGCTTTGGCTGCACAGGCTCAGCAGACGATTCAGTTTGTAAAGCGGCCTGCCCTGTATCGCATCTCCTATATGCAGGATGATGTGATATTGTCAGATGATGCGGCATTGAACAGTGAACTGAAGCAATGGTCAAAAAGCAGCGAGCTGCAGTTTTTGAGTGCCCGTATATGTGATGAGGATTTCCTAAATAGCAGGGAGCGCTTTGATTACGGCTTTTGTATGTATCGGGATATCGGTAATTTTATCGGGATTCAGGAAAATGAGGTTGTAGAGTACTATGAGGAATGTCCCGCACTTGCGTATTGCTTTGAAGCAGATGCACAGCATTCTATTCTGCAGGAAAAGGATAAGCTGATACATTTCATGGCAGAGAATGGTCTCAGGCTAAACGGGGATATTCTTTCGCAGGTGCTTTATAGTGCCTGTGCAGACCATCATTACCAGATGCGGCATATGGTCTGGATACCGTATCTGCAAGTAGTATAAAATTATTTAATGTTTTTCTTAAAAATATTTAATAAACTATTGACTCTAAAAATACTTTAGGGTTTATGATAACTCCTGCCTAGGTAGTTGGAGGAATGAAAGATGAAGAGCTTGATTTTTTTAGTAGATGAGAATAAAAGTCAATTGTCTGCTTTAGAAAGGGCCATTTCTTCCGTTGAGGAATTTGAATTGGCCGGAATGACAAGCGATGGTGAGGATTGTATCCGACAACTGGAGGGGAAGCATATACATGTTCTGGTGTTGGACATGATCCTGCCTAAGAAAGATGGATTTTATGTTTTGGAGGAAATACGGAGCAGACGAATGGAAGTAGATCACATCATCTGTATTTCTTCGTATCTGAGTGAAATGATTCTTTCTGAGTTCAACCGCTATTGTGTCGACTACATTATGATGAAGCCCTATGAAATCCCTGATTTGATTCGCAAGATTCATTTTATCAGGAACTATCAGCCGGATTATTCACTGAATGATCAGCTGCAGAAAACGCTGGGGCGCAGTCAGAATCAGCATTTGGAGGGAACGATTACACAGCTGCTGCATGAGCTTGGCGTTCCTGCGAACCTAAAGGGTTACCAGTATCTGCGCTGTGCAATTATGCAGACATACCGTGATATGGATTTGCTCGGCAAGGTAACCAAAACATTATATCCAAAGATTGCAATGGAATTTCAAACAACTCCATCCCGTGTGGAGCGGGGAATCCGTCATGCAATCGAAGTTGCCTGGAATCGTGGCAATGCCCATGTCATACATAAGATTTTCGGCTATACGATTTCCATGGAACGCAGCAAACCTACCAATTCGGAATTTATTGCAATGCTGTCAGACAAAATCCATATGGAGGAAACTCATGGCTGATTACACAGCAGGCATCCGGAAATAAAAAAAGACGGACATCTGTCAGAGCTGTTCTTAGAAGCATATCTGACACGCCGTCTTTTTTGTATTGCTTATTTACGCATGATGAAGCTGAGATGTCTTCCGCATGCATGATCTCTGCGGTAGCTGAAAAATGCATCGTTTTTCTGATAGGTATCGTTTGGATTGACAATGATATGATCACGCTCTACACCAAGGTCAAGCAGCATCTGCAGATTCAAGCCCTTATTGTCCGCAAGTGCCTTGCCATTTGGAAGCAGTGTCAGATAAGGCGCTGTATCAAAGCTCATTGCCTGTATACGGGCTATCACATCCTCACCGATTTCAAAGCTGCGATGAGCAATAGCAGGGCCAATATAGGCCATCAGGTGATTGGGGTTGACCTGTTCCTTTTGTATCAGCAGCTCTACGCATTTGCGTGTAATTTCCTGTACGGTACCCTGCCAGCCGCTATGAATGGCTGCGATGATTCCGGTAAATGGATCGTATAGCAGAACAGGAACACAATCAGCATGAAAAATACCGATCGCAAGATTTTTTTCCTTGGTATAAAGAGCATCACAATTCGGGATGCCATCCTCAAACCGGATGCTTCCTCTACCGGCATCCACTTTTGTTACCTCCTGTATGTGATCTGAATGGGTCTGCATCGCAAATGTCCATTGTGATGGTTGGATGCCCAGTACCTCGGATAAAGCGGCACGGTTGTTTAAGACAGTTTCTTGATCCTGACACGCATGCAGTGCCATATTGTTGTTTTCCGGCAGGGATGGATCGCGCAGCGTTGTGCCTGCCAGTATTTCATCTTCGTATTTCCATTGTATATTGTTCATATGATTCTTCCTTCTTTCCTATATATTTATAGTATATGTGCAAATAAGATGGTTTGCCCTGTGAAAAGTATATAGTATAGGATACGCTTTTGGCAATCCATTTGCGTACAACATGTTCGTTTTCTTTGTGGCATGGAGAAGAAAAACTGATTATGATATAGGCGCTATGCTATGCCTGTGATGAAGAAGTGCAATCAAAGCAGGAAAAGGACAGCGGATTATTCTGTATGTGTCCTAGACATGTTGATTTTACCTAAAATAATTTATGATTTTAGCACTAAAGTGTTGACAGTGCTAAAATATTGGAATATACTATTAGCAGACATAGAGGTTGAGTGCTAGAAAGGAGTGAACCATATGCTGACAAAGCGCCAGACGGCGATCTTTAAAACGATTGTAGATGAGTTCACTCGGACAGCCGAGCCTGTCGGTTCCAAGAAGCTGATGGATCTGTTGGACTTCAACTGTTCCAGTGCGACCATACGCAATGAAATGGCTGCGCTTGAGGAGTTGGGCCTGCTGGAAAAAACACATACCTCCAGCGGACGTATTCCAAGCAGTCAGGGATATCGGTTCTATGTTGAAAACCTGATGGAGAGGGAGCTGGATGACGGTGTCAAAAATTCCCTGCAGGCCGTATTTCAGGAGCGTCATTATTCCATGGATGAAATCGTAAAGAAAAGCTGCGATATTCTATCCCAGATGACCTCGCTGACCTCTGTGGTGCTGGGACCGGAAAGCCGCTACCAGACATTGCAGCACATACAGCTGTTTCCTCTTAGTGAGACCAGTGCGGTTGCAGTCTTCATCACCGATCACGGACATACGGAGAACAAGACATTTCACTTCAACACAGCCGTGAGTGTTGAGGATATCAAAACCTGCTGTAATCTGTTGAATGACAAGCTGAGTGGTACGCCAATCAATGAGGTTGTTGAGCGTATGCAGCAGATTGAGCCTTTATTGGCAAGCCATATTGCCCGTCACGAGGTACTGTTTGAAGCCTTCGTAAATGCATTCATGCGGTTTGCAACCGACCATGTTTATTGCAGCGGACAGAGCAATATGCTGTATCAGCCAGAGTTCGCAGATATAGAAAAGCTGAGAGAGCTCATGAAAATGCTGGAGGACAGCAGCCTGTTTCGCCAGCTGGCGAATCACGAGGGTGATGTTGCCATTGAAATTGGCGGTGACAATGAGTTGATTCAGGTCAATAATGTTGCCGTGGTATCCAGCAAGTTCAAGCTGAACGAGGATGAAGAAGGGGAACTGATGATCGTGGGGCCTACCCGCATGCAGTACAGCCGAGTCGTTGCCCTAATGGAATATATGAGCAAAGTAATCGAGGATTTATACAAAAATGAAAATCGATAAGGAGGTCATCATGCAGGAAGAAAAAGAACATGTGAGTGAAGAAACAAAGGATGCCGTACAAAGCGAGGATGTGAAGACGGCTGAGACTGCTGAACAGGCAGTGCAGAAGGAAACAAAGGAAGAAAAGAAGGAAGCGGAAAAGGAAGATAAAAAATCCGCTAAATTCGGTAAGAAGAAAAAAATTGAAGAGCTGGAAGAAGAAATCGTAAAGCTGAAGGAAGAAGCAGCGGCTAATAAAAATGCCTATTTCAAGGCATATGCGGATACGGAAAATCTGAAAAAGCGTCTGCAGGCGGAAAGTGACAATGTTCGCAAGTACCGCATTCAAAGCTTTGCGATGGAAATCCTGCCGGTGCTGGATAATCTGGAGCGTGCGCTGGATGTTAAGGTCGATGATCAAAACATCAAAAATTACGCCAAGGGCTTTGAAATGATTTACCAGCAGCTGGTACACATTCTTGATAAAGAGGGTGTAAAGGAAATTGAGGCGCTGGATAAGCCGTTTGATCCGAATTACCACCAGGCTCTGATGCAGGAGGCAAAGGAAGGCGTGGAAAGCGGCATGGTCATTGAAGTCCTGCAAAAGGGATATATGCTGAAGGATCGCGTATTACGTGCAACACTTGTAAAGGTTAGCGAATAGATAAAAGGAGGATAACGATTATGAGTAAAATTATTGGTATTGACTTAGGAACAACAAACAGCTGTGTGTCCGTTATGGACGGTGGTGAATGCAAGGTCATCACAAATCCGGAAGGAAACCGTACAACACCATCTGTTGTCGCATACAAAAACGGAGAACGTATCGTCGGTGATGCTGCAAAGCGTCAGGTCGTTACAAACAAAAATACAGTTAGCTCTATCAAGCGTCTGATGGGTACCAATGAAAAGGTTGAATTGGAGGGCAAGCAGTATACACCGCAGGAGGTCAGTGCAATGATCCTGCAGTATCTGAAATCCTATGCAGAGGATTACCTTGGAGAAAAGGTGGAAAAAGCAGTTATCACAGTACCTGCATATTTCAATGATGCACAGCGTCAGGCTACTAAGGACGCAGGAAAGATTGCCGGTCTGGAGGTAGAGCGTATCATCAACGAGCCGACTGCAGCTGCACTTGCTTACGGTATTGATAAAACAGAAAAGGAACAGAAGGTTCTGGTATATGACTTAGGTGGAGGTACATTCGACGTTTCTATCCTGGAGTTGGCTGATGGAACATTTGAGGTACTGTCTACAAACGGTGATACCCGTCTGGGTGGTGATGATTTCGATAACATCGTCGTTGACTGGATGGTGGATACCTTCAAGAAGGAAAACGGTGTAGACCTGCGTAAGGATACGATGGCTATGCAGCGTTTGAAGGAAGCTGGAGAAAAAGCGAAGAAGGATCTGAGTGGTATGGTTCAGACACAGATTTCCCTGCCATTTATCTCTGCTGGAGCTGATGGACCTCTGCACTTTGAAGCTACACTGACTCGTGCAAAATTCGATGAAATGACAAAATCCTTAGTTGACCGTACCATGGAGCCGGTAAGAAATGCCCTGCGTGATGCTGGTTTAACAAAGAACGATATTCACCAGGTACTGTTAGTAGGTGGATCTACCCGTATCCCTGCTGTACAGGAAGCGGTTAAGAGCGTACTTGGTAAGGAACCAAATAAATCTGTAAACCCGGATGAGGTTGTTGCTATGGGTGCTGCTATTCAGGGTGGTGTTATCGCCGGTGATGTAAAGGACGTACTGCTGCTGGATGTTACACCGTTAAGCCTTGGTATCGAGACGATGGGCGGTGTTATGACCGTGCTGATTCCTCGAAACACTACTATTCCAACAAGCAAATCCCAGGTGTTCTCAACTGCTGCCGACAACCAGCCTGCTGTAGACATCCGTGTTCTGCAGGGTGAGCGTCCAATGGCAAATGATAACAAGGAGCTTGGTATGTTCAAGCTGGACGGTATTGCTCCAGCTCGCCGCGGTGTGCCACAGATTGAAGTTACCTTCGATATTGACGTAAATGGTATTGTTCATGTATCTGCAAAGGATAAGGGTACCGGTAAGGAACAGTCCATTACGATTCAGAATACAAGCGGATTAAGCGATGAAGAAATCGACCGTATGGTTCGTGAGGCTGAGGAACACAAGGCTGAGGACGAAAAACGTAAGGAAGAAATCGACCTGCGCAATCGTGCAGAGGGCTTCATTGCTCAGATTGACTCCATGCTGGCTGACAACGGAGATAAGATCGATGCTAAGCAGAAGGAAGAAACACAGAAGCTGCGTGACGATCTGCAGAAATCTCTGGATGAAAACGACATGGATGCTGTAAAAGAAAAACTGGAAGCACTGGAGAAGGCTGCTCAGGCGGCAAGTGCTCAGATGTATCAGCAGCAGAGTGCTGACCCGAATGCAGGAGCAGGTGCAAACAACGCAAACAACGATGATAACGTTGTAGACGCTGAATTTGAAGAAAAGAAGTAAGAAAACGAAACGACTACAATTCCTAGTGCTTGCGCTAGGTTTTGTATGTTGTGTGATGCTGGCCGTCTATTGGACATATCCGATGCAGAAGCAGAAGTCTGCTATTGACGTAACCTCACATTATGCACAAATGGTGCGTGTTGATAAGGAAACGCCGCTGTATGAGAAAAAGGATGGAGAATACAAGGAAACCGGCCGTATCTTTAAGGGGACTGTGCTGCACCTGGATCAGCGTGACGCACAGAACATGAAAGAAAATTATTTCAGGCTGCAAACGGATGACTGCTACATCCTGGCTGATCATGTGGTACCCGAACAAACAGAAGAAAACAGTGTCAAAAAGTCCAGTGTATATCTGCCGTTTAATGAAAATATCGTGACAAAGGACAGCTATGCCATCGAGGATGAAACAGGAAACAAGCTTGCGGAAGTAACTCATAAGGCTTCCTATCCGATTTACGTGAAGGATGAAGATCGTTATGGCGTGCTGATTCAGAATAAGCTCGTGTATATTCCTAAATCTGCAGTAGCTGAAACACAGAAATCGGACAATAACAGTGAGCCAACCGCTAAGCAGCTTCCGGTTTTCATGTATCACTATTTCTATTCCAAGGAAAACGGAGAAGTATCGAAAAATGGAAACTGGCTGGAGGTCAAGGATTTTGAAGCACAGCTGAAGTATCTTAAGGATCACGATTATGTGACGCTGCGGATGCAGGATGTGGAGAATTTCATGGATGGAAAGGTACAGCTGCCGAAGAACAGTGTTTCCATCACAATCGACGATGGCACAGCTTCTATCTATAAGTATGCATATCCGCTGCTGAAAAAATATGGGGATACGGCGACGTTCTTTCTGATTGGTGACCATCTGAAAAACGATACGCTGCCAAAAAGCTTCCAGGAAATGCAAAAAAACGGTATGGAGCTGCAGTCGCATTCCTATGGTATGCATACCGGCGGGTGCGAAGGCGGTCATGGCGGAGCTCTGCGCTGTGTGGGACATGAGGAAGGTGTCGCAGATACGAAAAAGTCGTTTTCCATCATCGGCGGAGGCAATGTGTATTGTTATCCATATGGCGATGTGACGGAAAGTGCCTTGCAAATTATGAAAGATGCAGGTGTGCATATGGCTTTTACGACAAATTATGGTAAAATAGAACCCGGCATGGATAAGCTGCAGCTGCCAAGAGTGCGTATTTTCGGTGACGCGGGTATCCAGCAGTTCATATACAGTCTGGAAAGTTAGGAGGGTGATCCACATGAGCAAACGAGATTATTATGAAGTCCTGGGACTCAGCAAGGGTGCCAGCGATGATGAAATAAAAAAAGCCTATCGGAAGATGGCGAAAAAGTATCACCCGGATGTCAATAAGGATCCGGGGGCTGAGGAGTCATTCAAGGAAGTAAATGAAGCCTATGAGGTGCTGAGTGATCCGCAGAAGAAGGCAACCTATGACCAGTTCGGTCATGCCGGTATGGATGGTGCCAATTTTGGCGGTGGTGCCGGAGGCTTTGGCGGATTTGAGGATTTCGGTGACATTTTCGGTTCGTTTTTTGGCGGTGGCTTCGGCGGCGGTGGTGGCCGGCGTTCCAATAACGGGCCGCGTAAGGGAAATGATCGCTTCATGCAGATGCGCATTGATTTCATGGATGCTATTTTCGGTAAAACGGAAACCGTTACGATCGAGGTGGATGAGCAGTGTGATGAGTGTATGGGAAGCGGTGCGAAAAGCAAGTCCGATATCAAATCCTGTCCGCATTGTAATGGAACCGGTACAGTAACGACGCAGCAGAGAACGCCGTTTGGTGTGTTCCAGAGTCAGTCTGTATGTCCGGATTGTAACGGAACAGGAAAGACGATTGTGAACAAGTGTCCGAAGTGCCATGGCAAGGGCTATGAGCATAAGCGTGTGAAGCTGGATATCAAGATTCCGGCAGGTATTCAGTCCGGCCAGCAGGTGCGTGTACCGAATAAGGGAGAGCGCGGTGTAAATGGCGGGCCGAATGGGGATTTGTATATCGAAATCCTGGTGAGCCGTCACAAACAGTTTGTCCGTGATGGCAATGATATCCGTATCACGGTGCCAATCAGCGCTGTGGATGCGATTTTGGGATGTAAGGTAGATGTGCCAACCGTTTACGGTGATGTGGAGCTGACGATTCCGGCAGGTACGCAGTATGGCCAGCAGTTCCGTTTGAAGGGTAAGGGTGTCAAGTCTGCCTCCTCACGTGGCGGTCAGGGTGATCAGTATGTCGAGGTCAAGGTGGAAGTGCCTACCAAAATTACACGCGATGAAAAGGAGCTGTATGAGAAAATCCGCAATAAGAAATCTCATGAGTCTCCATTCGATAAGTTTAAAAAGGCTTTTAAATAAAAATCCTGCGGCAGTAAGTACGGATATCCGTAATGCTGTCGTTTTTTTATATTTTATTGTAATGTAAACGAGTGAGTAGTTTTGGAAAAAAACGCTTTGAATTGTGAAATAATACCTGGTTTTCTATCATTGATAGGATTTTGATATATAGGAGACATAAAAACAGTATTCTGATAAATTAGCTTTTTTAAATGCGTTCAAAATATTTATCACAATCATTATTAGCGGCATCGTTAATGATCATTTATTAAGGTAGGCTCATATTATCTAAAGGTTCTTTCTCGACACTTAGCATATGAGAATCGGGAAATACAAAATCATCAATATTTATCAAACTCTTTGTATTTCTTTCCTGCCTTATGCCTTGAAGCGAGAAAGAGCCTATTTAGGGATACAGTTTCTTCGATAAGATCTTCCAAGCTTCAAAATATAATACCTATCGCTATCTTCAACCTGATACATGAATTGTTTAGCAAATGTATGAGAATATCACCGAAATGCTTAATTTTCTGATATCTATAAGCGATATAATAAGCTACAAGATTGGGTACGAACGATGGGAAGGAAAGCTATTGAAGAATTTCGATGATATTTTTTGATGCTAAATTTTATCAATTTTCTGAGTAGCAGTTTTAAAGCAAACAATTATAATCGAGGTATAATATGCGTATGCAAGTGTATATAAGAAGCTTCAAACAGAGAGTATTGCCCGGAATGAGGATATATTCGCAGTGTGAATACTCCTATCATCCTGGTTCTCAATCTTTTATGTTATGCCCGCATAACATAATTTCACTTTTTGAAAAAATGCTAACGTGGTATAATACTTTTAAAGGAGCTGATTTTATGAAACGTTTGCCAATTGGTATAGAAAACTTCAAAGAGCTGATTACGAACGATTATTACTATGTGGACAAAACATTACTCATCAAAGATGTATGCAATGAAAAAGTCGTATTATATACAAGGCCGTGTCGATTTCACCGAAATAGTGTCGATACCTTTGGTATCCGACAAGAAGCGCACTAGTAGCGGGAAAATCATTAAATATGAGTAGGCGGTGCCCGCTCAGGCGTGCTTTACTACTTTTATTCTATAAAAGAAAAAGAATATTCATATATATTTAATTCCTTAAATGTTTTGAAAGAAAAGGAAGTAGTACAGCATCAAAATCAGTATCCGGTTATCTTCCTTACGTTAAAAGACTTGAAAAACAATTCCTTTGAAAAGCAGCGGGATATGTTTTCCCTTTTAGTACAGGAAATTATACGTAATAACCAGGAATTACTTACAAGTGATTTAATAAATGAATTTGATAAAGAACAGCTTATAAATCTTTATCGGCGAACGCAAAGTGACGTTGATTTACAAAATGCATTGAAATTTATCTCTGGATGCTTGCGGCAGCATTATCAAAAAAATGTCATTATTTTGATTGATGAATATGATGTCCCTCTCCAGAGTGCCTATTTGAATGGATATTATAATGAGATGGTGGATTTTTTTAGCAATGTGTTTAGTGCTGCCTTAAAAACAAATGATGCGTTAGAGAAAGGTATTCTTACTGGATGTCTGAGAATAGCAAAAGAATCAACACCGCAGGCGGGCTTTAGCCTTTTCACTGGACTAAATAATTTTAATGTATATTCTATTTCTGATCGACAATCCAGTTTATACTTTGGCTTTACGCCTGAGGAAACTACACATTTATTAAAAGAGTATGAACTTTCTGCTTATGAGCATGTAGTTCAAGAATGGTAGGCGGTGCCCACCCATGGCGTGATGGATATCTGTTTGGTAATCAGGAAATATATAATCCATGGAGTGTTTTGAAGTATATACAGAAAATCAGGCAGGAAGACAATACACCTGAATCATTTTGGGCAAATACAAGTGGAAATGATATCATTTACCGTTATATACGGCAGAGCACTGCAGAAATGAAGCAAGAGTTTGATATACTATCAACTGGTGGTAAGACAGAAAAAGTAATCAAATCAGAACTGACGTATCGAGAAATGGATAATATAGATAATATATATAGCTTTCTATTATTCACCGGCTATTTAAAGACAATCAAAAAAATAGATGTCAATATTTATCAGCTTGAAATCCCCAATAAAGAAATACGCTATATCTATACGACAATATTTGAGGAATGGTTCCGTCAGCAAATAGAAATCAAAAATGCAGCTTTCATAAATGCATTGTTAAAGGAAGATATAGATACAGCAAATGAAATTTTGAATAGTGTATTATTTGAATCTATGAGCTATTTTGATTATGATGAAAAATTTTATCATGGATTTGTGAATGGAATGTTACAGGGAGTTACAAATAGTAGCATCCGTTCAAATCAGGAATCTGGTTTGGGAAGGTATGATATTGCTATACTTCCTTCTTACAAGAAAAAAAGAGGGTTGGTTCTGGAGTTAAAGGTCGCAGGCAAAGAGGAGGAAGTAGAAAAAGCAGCAAGAGCGGCGTGTGAACAGATCAAAGCTATGAAATATATAGAGGGCTTGAATAAAAAAGGTTATATGGATATTGTAGGTTATGGAATAGGGTTTTATAAGAAGTCTTGTATAATAGAGGTCTTGGAAAATAACAGTTCAAAATATTAAGGTGGCAGAGGCATAGAAAGCTAATGCCACCTTTTTGTTACTTTTATAGATATGACTGATATCACGCTCATAAATGTGACTTGCATGATATTTTATAAAGTTTAGTAATTTAAAAAAATAGACTTTTTTGTATAATTTTATTGATTGTAAAGGTCTATTGTAGTAGAATAGCTACGTGTAGAATGGAATGAGTTAAACATTTACATACCCTTTATGATTATAAAGGTATACCTTTCTGTCTATTTACTTATAATTAACGAAACAGGTGGTTTTCAATGAAAATCATCTGTTTTTTTTCGTTTTTACGTAAGAAATCATACATAGAAGTCTACAAATCCTGTCTTTTAAAAATATCTTAAAAGGTATACGTTTTGAGATTTAAAATTCCATTTTATAAAAAGGGAGGGTAGTGAATTCATTAATGAATGTAAGTACATGAGGAAAAAAATAGGAATAACAGCATGTCTGCTGGAAGAAATCGTTGTTTGCAGTCTTTCTTATCTTTTTGAATTTCCAGGTGACTATACAGTTCGCATCTGTGTCCTGTATTTCGTCATTCAGTATCTATTTGGCCATTATCGGACGAAGACGCTCCTGATCTGGGAAGAAATCGAGTTGCTTGTAAAAAGTCATATCTGTTTTTTTATCGTCAGTATCCTGCTCGATCCTATGCAGGATTTCAACGTTCCTTGTATTTTGCTGAATGCAGTGATTTCCTGTATCATGCTTTGCTTTAGTATCCTATTACAGAGATATCTACGCATCTGGTTTCGAAACAGCTGTGCAGATAATGTGCTGATTATCGGTACAGGCAAACAGGCTGTTACATTTGCTGAGGTGTGTAAGACGAATCGGTTTGCGCTTATGAAGGTAAAAGGTTACATCGATACACAGGATGGTGATGTGGCTGCTGAAGTAAAACAAGAGGTCTTTGCACTAGCTGAGCTGGAACAGACCGTTCAGAGGCTGCAGATAAACTCCGCAGTCATTGCATCAACAAGTCTTACAAATGCACAATTCGATGACATCCTGTTGAAGCTGCGGACAGTCAGTAAGATACGCTATATGCCGTCTGTTAAGATTTTGACCTTTGATACCAGGATAGAGGATTTTGACGGTCAGCTGCTTGTATCTACAGCAAAGGGAAGGATTTCGACCTTCAACAAAGCAGTCAAGCGGGCCATTGATATCTTAGGTGGTATTGCCGGATGTATCCTTCTGATCCCCTTGACGATCTATGTGTGGAGAACGAACAGGAAGAATCATGATCATGATCCCATATTCTTTAAACAGGTGCGGATCGGTAAGGGTGGAAAGAAATTCGTATTGTATAAATACCGGACAATGATCCCGGACGCAGAGCGTATACTGCATGAGCTTATGGAAAAGGATCCGGTTATCAGAGAGGAATATGAAACGAACAAAAAGCTGAAGAAGGATCCCAGGATTACAAAGGCAGGAGGGTTTCTGCGACGGAAGAGTCTGGATGAATTCCCACAGTTCTTGAATGTACTGAAGGGGAATATGAGCCTGACCGGGCCAAGGCCGTATCTGCCAAGGGAACGAAAAGATATGGGAATTTATTATGACTATGTGATTGGCTGCAAGCCTGGACTTACCGGAATGTGGCAGACGCATGGACGAAGTGACATCAGTTTCCAGGATCGGTTGAAGATGGATGAATATTATTATAAAAACTGGAGCTTGAAGCTGGATATGACGATCCTCGTCAAGACGATCAAGACCGTATTTCACGGGGACGGGGCAAGATGATGAAGCCATGGTACGTACTGTATGTGATGGGTGGCAGAGAGAAGAAGATCTTAGAGCTTTTAAATCAAAAGGAAGATGTAAAGGCATTTACTCCTTTGAAGGAAGTGGTGCACCGTATACAGGGCAAGCGGGTAATTGTGAAGAAGCCGTTGTTCCCTTCGTATGTGTTCGTAGAAACAGAGCTGAATCCGAACGGATTTCAACAAGCACTGATTCAGTACCGTTCACAGATCAGTGGTATTTTGAAAGAGCTGAAGTACGAGAATGATATCAGTGCATTGAGCGCAGAAGAAAGAGCTTATCTGGAAGGGCTCATGGACAGGGAACACAATGTCCGGTTATCAAAGGGTGAGATCCTGGATGGAGAGGTCATCATCACAGAAGGCCCGTTAAAAGGATATGAAAGTAATATTATACGAATTGACAGACATAAGCGTCGTGCAATCCTGAATGTTCAAATGAATGAACGAAAGCTGCAGGTGGACGTTTCTCTGGAGATAGTGAAAAAGATCGAATCTCAGAAGTAATAGTTGTTGAGGCACTTTATGGAGAGGTTCAGGATACAATCAACCATTCAACACTGCAGGTGGGGGAAGGGGAGAGTGTATCTTTTTTTGTAGTAAGATTCTCGCCTCAATAGAAGAAAGCAAAGGAGAGAAATTAGTGGAAGATTTACAGAAGAGCATAGAACAGAATGAAGAGATAGAAATAGATCTGGGAAGACTGTTGCGGCAGTTAAGGAAAAAGCTGTCCTTTATCATCGCAGTGACGGTGATTGCGATCATCATTTCCTTATTGGTGACAAAGTTTCTGATCCCGAAGAAATATGAAAGCATGGCAAGGATCTATCTGAAGCCGAATATCACGGAGAGTGGAACGATCGATTACAATACATTGACTGCCAATTCCAAGATGGTGAACAACTATGTCCTCATGCTGCAGGGAAACAGCCTGCTGGAGGATGTCACGGAGAAGCTGAAGCTGGAGGATGAGACACTGGTCAAGAAATCACTAAGTGTAAGCAATGAAGCGGATAGTGAGATTATCACGGTAAGTGCCCGGACAGAGGATGCGAAGATGTCGAAGGACATCGTGAATATGACTGTGAATCTGTTTTTTGTAAGTATGAAGGATAAGCTGGACATCAAGAATATGACGATTCTGGATGCTCCTCAGGTGAATGAGACGCCAGTATCTCCGAGCTTAAAGATGAACCTGCTGATTGGGGCGCTGCTTGGAATCATGGTATCCTGTGGCTTTGTCACGGTACAGTTTCTGCTGGATAAGCGGCTGCATACGAAGGAAGATGCGGAATCTTATTTGGAGATACCGGTACTGGCAGAGATTCCGTTTCTGGAGGATTAGGATATGAGCTTCATTGATCTGCATTGCCATATGGCATGGGATATCGATGATGGTATCGATAGTCGGGAAGAAGCACAAAAGGCGTTACAGCAGGCCAAGGCAGATGGAATCGTAAAGCTTGCGGCAACACCGCATTTCATACCGGGAGCTCAAAAGGAAGCGGATGTAAGAGAAATGAATCATCGGATCCGGGAGCTGAGAGAGCTTGGTAAGGAATATGGTATCACCGTTTATAGCGGTTGTGAGATGTTTCTGAATGATAATTATCTGGATATGATCGATGGAGGATATTATAACACGATCAATGAAAGCCGCTATCTGTTGTGCGAGTTTGATGTCCTTAAGGATATTGAAAAGAATAGCTATGCCGATGAGCAGCTGTATGAATTGTCGATCAGAGGGCTGGTTCCGATGATCGCACATGCGGAGCGGTATTTTCATAAGGATATCGACGTACATAGAGTAAAGGAATGGATGAACAGCGGCTATGTGATTCAGATGAATCGGACGAGTCTTTTGGGGATGCATGGCAGTCAGATCCAAAAGAATGCCAGACGACTGTTGCAGGAAGGACTGGTGCATATCGTTGCGAGTGATGCTCATCGTGCCAGTGGAAATCGTATCTGTAAGCTGCGTGATGTGTATCAGGAAATCGTAAAGGTATCTGATACGGCGAGCGCAGAGCTGCTCTGTATGATCAATCCACAGCATATCCTTCAGGATGAGGATGTGGAACAGATTGCAGTAAAGAAAAAATCCTGGATACAACGCATGAGGAGGAGATGATGAGATGGAACGAAAGATAGCACCAAAGCGGAGTGATCCGAAGAAGCATACAAAGAAGAGTCAGTTTGACAATATGGAGGTATATCGTCAGCTGCGAACGAATATAGAATATTCGTCTTTCAATAAGGATATACAGGTGATTTGTGTAACCAGCTCAAATCCTGCAGAGGGGAAAAGCTCGGTCGCAAGCAATCTGGCTACGGTGGCGATTGCGAAGTATGAAAGGGTCCTGTTGATCGATTGTGATCTGCGTAAGCCTGTTCAGCATAAGATCTTCAAGGTTTCGAATAAGCTGGGTATCAGTAATCTGATGAAGGATAAGTCTGAGGTTGATTTGGAAATCGGAGGTTATTTTCAGAAGTTTAAGGATAACAGTACGGATGGAAAGCTGTATGTGTTGACAAGTGGAAAATCAGTTCCAAATCCGCAGGAGATGCTGGCAAGCGAGCGCTTTAAGGAGCTGATTGAGAAATTCCGTGAGATGTTTGATTACATCATCATTGACTGTCCGCCGTTGAATGCAGTAGCGGATGCGATTCCGGTATCGAGTATTGTTGATGGAACATTGTTTGTTGTATCGGCGATGGATACGGATAAGCGGGAAGCAAAAAATGCGTTGACGATGCTGCAGAGAAATGGTGCAAATGTATTGGGATGTGTGTTGACAAAGGTCGATATTACATCGAAGTCATATTACAGCTATTACGGGAATTATAACTAAGTTAAGAAAAGATTATGTTATTGGGATGAGGTGAGTTGATGAAGTATTTCTATGCATATGCTACAACGGACGCTGAATGCGAAGCCATACACACCATCGTATTACACTCAGATTTGAATATACAGGAAGCTTTTATTTACATAGATAATAACAGGTATGATGCGTGGGAACAGCTGATGGCTACTTTGGAAATGAAGGATGAGCTTTATGTTTACAGGCTTTCAGCGATCGCGGCAGATGGAAATACACTCTTTGTCCATCTCACACATCTAAAGGATAGGGATATAACGATAAGGCTTTTGGATGATTCAGATTTGAATTTAGAACAGATATTGAATCTGATCGATTTTGTTAGAAAGACACAACGAAAGCAGATCTATGATAAGCAAATGGAAGGAATCCAGAGAGCCCTGGAGAAAAAGCGAAAAGGGGAAGGTGATTACGGCCGTCCAAAAATAACGCTGCCCGCTGATTTTGAAGTCAATATCAAAAAAATCATGCGAAAAGAAATGAAGCATGAGGATTATCGTGAAAAGTTAGGGTTCAAACGCTCCACTTATTTTAAATTTGTTAAGGATCTGAAGGATTCCTGGAAGCAGGAAGAGCTGGAGAGGAGTCTGGGAAAAGATGGAAAGCATTAAAAAGTTTGGGAAGCATGGTTGCTGGATCGTAATGGTTCTGGCAGCGGCATATTTGTTATGGAGTCTGTACCGGTTCCATATTCTGCCGTTGAAATATTATATACCCATTCTTGTCGTCATCGTATTGATTATCGGTGCAGTTATTTATTGTATCCTTGGGAAAAAGGCGAATAGGATTACAAAAATTCTGGGATGTATTCTATCGGTAGTCCTTTGTATATGTATGCTGTTTATGAATATCAAGGTCATAAACAAGGCACAGGAAACAGTGAAAGCAGTCAGTAACGGCGATATCAAGACAACTGAGATTTCTGTGCTTGTGAAAAGGGATAGCAGTTATAAGGATATCAAAGACCTGGATGGAAAGCAGTTTGGCATTTTGAAAACGATTGATCGTGAGAACACGGATTTCATGTTGAACCGCTTAAGCTCACAGTTTGCGAATGAGATATCCAAAATTGAGTACAAGGAATTCAAGGATGAAATACAGGGCTTACAGGAAGGCAGAACCGATGCCATCATTATGAATGAGGGGATGCGGGATGCATTCAACATTATTGATGGCAGCTTTGAACAGGAAACAAGAGTTATCTATACGCTGGACCGTAAGGAAGTTTTGAAGAACTTAAAAGCGAACAATATCACAAAGGATCCTTTCATCGTGTATATATCAGGGATTGATACGAATGGCTCGATATCAAAAACAAGCCGAAGTGATGTCAACATGCTGGCGGCGGTAAATCCGCAAAAAAAAGAGCTGCTGCTGGTATTTATACCGAGAGATTATTATGTACCGTTACAGTGTCCGAATGGCAGTTGTGAGACAGGTGCTATGGACAAGCTGACACATGCAGGATTGTATGGTGTGGAGACATCACAGGCAACGATCAGTAAGCTGTTAGATATAAAGATAAATTATAATATACGTCTGAATTTTGATACGCTGACGACCATGGTGGATGCATTAGGTGGAATCGAAATTTATTCTGATAAAGAATTAACTGCATATACGAATAAGAATTGTAACTATATCAAAGGCAATCAGCACGTAAATGGTGCTTGTGCATTAGCGTTTGCGAGAGAACGATATGCTTATGAAAGTGGAGATCGTCATCGTGGAGAGAACCAGCAACAGGTAATTGAAGCAATGCTGAAGAAGTTTACAAAGTCTAATGTTATCAAGAATTATGAAAGCATCATGAATGCCGTACAGGGAATGTTTCAGACGAATATGACAACGGATGAAATTACAGCTCTTATTCAGATGCAGATCAAGGATATGGCTACGTGGAAGGTTACAAGCGTCAGTGCGGATGGTACTGGAGATATGTTGCCTACGTATTCGTTCGGTAGTCAGCCGTTGTATGTGATGCATCCAGATGACGAAAAGATTATAAAATTGAAAAATCTATTAGAATAAAACCCTAAAAAATCAAGTATATTATATAGGAGTTACATCATTGAGTATAAGTTAGAGTTTAGATAGAGTCTTATATATGATGTGATGATAAAAAATAATACATACTATATTTTATTAAAATGTATTTGCTTATAAATCTATACAACCTTAATTTGGAAAGTATACATAGATATAAAAAGCTCCTTCAAAGGGGTGTTTTAAAGATATGAAGAATTACTATTTCATTAAAATTTTATTATTGCGGTAACTGGGGCTGTAGAATAGCTGATTACTTTCTTGATATAACAGAGTAAATGATACAACATTGATAATCTGGTTGAAATGGCCAAGATTCGGACAAAGACAGTAATTTGATTTAGACTATGTTGTAATAGCTACACTTATAAATGTCTACTCAACAAAATCAGTCGAGCTCTGATAGTCGTATGGATGGTGAAGAGTACATGGTAAAATGGATAAATGTCTCATGCTAAAATGCTGCTTTTCTCAATAACGTGCAAAAATTCCACTATTGACAGTACAGAAAGCAAAACGAGGGTGCATATAGAAAAGCTAAGTTTTCTGCTTTTGAGTAAAGGTGGTTGTGATGTTAATATCATGCAAAAACAGCGATATTACGATGAAACTTACCTAAGCGCTGATGTATTAAATAGACCTGCGAAGATGATGAATTAGATTATTGCTTTGTAAATTAGCATGACACTATAAAGCAACACTTCGATTATTGCTGCAGCATGACAGGTGTACTCGATAAGGTGCAGAGAAGTAGGGATATCATTGCTGCACGAAATGGTACGACAGCAAGGAAAAGCACTTAGACGATGTGTTAATCATATCGAAATTTCAGACAGTTAATTGCCATCCATAGGATGAGTACATAGACATTGCGGGAAAAAGATGAGGAGTATTTGAGGGATGAGGAAGAATAAAATCAGAATACTGCATGTGGCACAAGCCGCTGGTGGCGTGGATCGCTACATCCGAATGCTCCTTAAGTATTTGGATAAAGACAAATTTGAAAATATTTTGGTTTGCTCACAGGATTTCCAAGAGGAAGATTATGAAGGCTTGGTGGATTCCTTTGAGCAAATTGAGATGACAAGAGCAATTTGGGTAAATGACTTAAAGTCGATTGCAGAGGTCAGAAAACTCATAAAGAAATATAATCCAGATATTGTATATGCGCATTCCAGTAAAGCTGGTGCAATCGCCCGTGTGGCTGACATTGGATTGAAGAATAAGTGCATCTATAATCCGCACGGCTGGGCATTCAATATGCGCTGTTCAGAAAAGAAAAGAATGATGTACACAGCTATTGAAAAAGTAGCAGCACTATTCTGTGATAAAATTATTTGTATTTCAGATGCGGAAAAACAGTCCGCTTTGGAGAAGAATATTTGCAAAGAAGATAAGCTACAAGTCATTTTTAACGGTGTGGACATAGAAGCATACGAAAGTGGAGAACACGGAAAAGCTAAAAGAGCAGATCTAAACATACCAGGAAATGCCTTTGTAGTTGGTATGGTTGGCCGTATCAGTCCCCAAAAAGCACCAGATGTATTTGTGAAGATGGCAAAACGGGTTAAAGATAAAATTCCAGATGTACATTTCATCATTGTCGGAAGCGGAAATCAAGAAGCGAAAATCAGAAAGTACGCTGAAGACAACGGATTTTCGGAAAATTTACATATTACTGGTTGGGTTGATGATCCGATGAGTTATGTGGAACTCTTTGATGTCGCATGTCTGTTAAGCCGCTGGGAAGGATTTGGATTAGCTCTGCCGGAGTACATGATGGCTGGCAAGCCAATTGTTGCGACCAAAGTGGATGCGATTCCCAATATCATTCAAGATAGTGAAAATGGTTTACTTGTTAAAGCGGATGATGCTATTGAAGCAGATGAAGCTGTACTGCAGATTTATCGGGATAAGGGATTGAAAGATAAATTGGTGGCGCAGGGATTGGTTGATGTACATAACAGATTCAATGCTCGGAGGGTTTCTGAGGAGCATGGGATACTTGCTTTAAGCTTGACAAAGAAATGATGGTGTAAGAGGAGGTTATAAGTCGCTGTGAAAAAAGTAAAAGTGCTTCATTTGGAACTTGATTGTCATCTTGGAGGCATCGAATCTTTTCTCTTTAATTTATACAGCCGAATCGACAGAGATACGGTACAATTTGGTTTCGTGACAAGATCAGATAATCCGGCAATGGCATTAGAACTAAAAAAGTTGGGTGCTAAGATTTATAAAGTGCCTTCATATCGAAAGCCAATCAAATATATGAGAACTCTAAACGCTATTATCGATGAAGGCTATGATATAGTACACATTCATAAAAATTCTGCAGCAATATTTCTTCCATTTTTGATTGCTCATAGGCATACTAATGTAAGAGTTTTTGCACATTCGCACAATACAAGTCCAAGCATAGGTGGAGCAACGCGATTATTACATATGTTGAACAGAAATATTTTATGGAAGTGTTCTGATGAACATTTTGCATGTTCACAGGTTGCGGGCGAGTGGCTATACGGAAAAAACAAGGCTTTTACTGTTTTAAAGAACGGAATTAATACTAATGCTTACAAATATGATTTGAAAAGGCACTTGGCAAAGAGAAAAGAGCTGGGAATATCGGATAATGTATTTGTTATTGGTAATGTGGGTAGATTTACTGAACAAAAAAACCAAAAACGATTAGTACAAATATATGAAGAATTTCTTCATAAGAATGGCAACAGTATGCTTTTGCTGGTGGGAGATGGAGAACAAAAAAATATAGTTGAGAATTATTGCAAAGAAAGAAAGCTGACAGAATATGTGATGTTTCTTGGAGTTCGTAAAGATATTCCAGATTTGATGATGGCAATGAATACATTCATAATGCCATCATTATATGAAGGATTACCAATTGTGGCAATTGAAGCTCAAAGCGCGGGATTGCCACTTTATTTATCAAATACAATTTCTGATGAAACAGACGTAACAAATAATGTCAAATGGTTTTCACTGGAAGATGATAATAAAACAATTGCTGAAATAATATGCGATGAACAGAGTACAACTCAAGAGCGCATAGAAAGAAACAGTAAAGTTGTAACTGCTGGATTTGATATGGAAGAAACTGCAAAGTATCTGTCCAAGAAATATCAAGATTCAATAATGTGATGAGGATACAAGAATGATAAAAATAGCACATTGTATGACTTCCCTTGCTGGTGGCGTTGGAAAAGTTGTAATGAACTATTTTGATAACATGCCCCCAAATGAATATGAAGTTCATATTGTCACGCAGGCAACAAAATCGGATGAGTATCTTAAAATGTATGAAAGTAGGGGATATCACATTCATGTTGTGCCGTCAAAGAAAAATAGCGTGTGTAAAAATATAAAAACCATGTATCAAATCTTTAAAGATGAGAAAATTGAGATAGTACACTGTCATATGACAGCAACAAATTTCTTTCCACTTTTGGCTGCAAAATTGGCTGGAGTTAAGGTGAGAATTAGCCATTCGCATTTGGCAGAGAAAAAGAACATTTTAGAGAGAGTATTGTGCTTGTTGGCAAAATTTATAGCAACGGATAGATTTGCCTGCGGACATGAAGCCGGGGAAGCTATATTTGGAAAAAGCTCATCTACTATAATAAAGAATGCGATTGATTTTAAGAAATATAAGTACAATAGGAGTGTACGAGAAGCTGAACGAAAAGCATTGGGATTGGAAAACAATAAAGTGATTTGTCATGTTGGTCGATTTACTAAGCAAAAGAATCATGCTTTCTTGATTGATTTATTTGATGATCTTTATTGTGAAGATGACAGCTACAAATTAATGCTGATTGGTGATGGAGAATTACTTGATGGGGTTAAAGAAGACGTAAAAGAACGAGGATTGTCGAGCAATGTTCTTTTTATGGGATTGATTGATGATGTGAGTAGAAAGCTTCAAGCAAGTGATGTATTTGCGTTGCCTTCAAAGTTTGAAGGACTATGCCTTGCTGCTATTGAAGCTCAAGCTACGGGGATTCCATGCAGATTTTCAGGAACAGTTGATGGCAGAACTAAAGTTAATAGTAATGTCGCCTTTGTGGAACAGTTTGATACGAAAAAGTGGGTAGAAAGTATAAAAGATGCTTTCATGGAAACACGCAACATTGATCAGGTAAATTTAATAGAAGCAGGATTTGATATTGTAACTGAAGCTAAGAAGTTGGATGATTTTTATAAGGACTCCTTAAATAGAAAGTGATAAATTATGATTAAAATAGCATTTGTTTCACCCGGAAAACTGCCCCAGCCTGCAGTGAAGGGTGGCGCGGTAGAAGGTTTAATTGATTTGCTAGTTGAGTCATTAGTAGAACGGTATGATAAGTATGATGTGCATGTTTACTCTATTGGCGAAAATGATGAAGATAAAATAATTAGTGGCGTGAAGTATCATTATATTAAAAACCACGGATTTTCAAATCAAATCGCAAGAAAAACTAGAGGAATCATTAATGCTTTGAGCAAAAATATATATGTGGGAAACAATTATATTGATAATGTAGCAAATCGAATTCATAATGAAAAGTGTTTGTTTGATTTTATTGTTGTTCAGAATGTTCCAGAATATGGACTTGTTCTGAAAAAATGCAATGCAAAAAAATATATATTGCATATGCACAACAATGGATTTAATAAGAACAGCAAATGTGCAAGAAAAATTTTCGATTTATATGATGAAATATATACTATTAGTGGTACAGTACGAAATTATGTTTGCTCAATCTGTGAGAGTGAAAAAGTAAAGATACTTTATAATGGGGTGGATTACTCTATCTTTGGAAGACGTATAACGAAAACAGAGCGGCAGTCAAAAAGAGAAAGTTTGCATTTTAAATACAATGATACGGTATATGTTTTTGCAGGAAGGTTAACTAAAGAAAAAGGTGTGAGAGAACTCATTGTTGCGTTTAAACAGTTGGTGCAGAAAAAAGCGAATACAAAATTAATGATTATTGGAAGTAGCTTTTTTGATGGCGCAAAGGATACGGAGTATGTGTCAGAGCTAAAAAAGTTGGCAGGACCCATTAAAGATAAAATCATTTTTACGGGTTTTATAAAGCACGAAGAATTGTATAAATGGTATCAACTTGGAGATGTTGGCATTGTCCCATCTCAATGGGATGAACCATTTGCACTTACTGTGATTGAGGAGATGATGAGTGGTCTTCCGGTCATTGCAAGCAAGTGTGGAGGAATTGTTGAAATTACAAATAAAGATTGTGCGATTCTGGTCGAACAAAACGATGAATATGTTGATAATTTGGAAAAAGCAATGTATTTAATGCTTGAAAATCCAATCGAGAGAAAAAATATGGCAATTAAAGCCGTTGATCAGGCAAAAAAGTTTGACTCAAAGAAATATTGCGAAACATTTAAAGAATATATTGATTCTATAATAAATGTGGATTAAATGAAAAGAGATGGAAGAATGATAAATAGAGGTCTGTGTATCAGAAAGAAAAGTATAATAGCTTTTGTGGTTGCTGTATTTATTACAACAAACTATATGTACCATATTGTTAATCCGGCAATTTACTTAATTGCCGTGATCCTTTTGCTGTATGGGATAAAACCGGGACGAATGAATTTTACAACGCAGTCCTTGCTAATGATGCCTTTTGTTATATGTATTACAATAGGTAGCTTGCTTACCCCTGCGGGAAATTCTGGTCGAGTTTATATGATAACAACATGGTTTTTATTGATAATGCTACTTCGTAGCAATGTTGAATGTTCGTGGATTGAGTATTTACCGAAGCACTTAATGTTTTTGACTGGCATACAAGCACTGTTTGTTTTATTATATCCATTTATTCCGTCATTTGTGCAGTCCGTCGCTAAAGTCGTTCTTTCCCCAAAATCCTATGCGACAAATGCTTTTCAATGGAATAGGTATCATATAGATTGTGGGATTACGGGTTTACAAAGTCTTGCGGCCTTTTATGTTACAACATTTTTGGCAGTGGTTTGTGCGAAATATTTTAATGCAGAGAAAACGGACAAAAAGAGAAAATTTGTACTAGTGATATATATATTGGCATTTATTGCACTTCTTTACACATCAAAGAGAGGCGCTATGCTTGCTAATGTTGCAGCATTGTTAGCAATTCCGCTTCTCTTGGATAAAAAAATCTCTAAGAAAATTCAGTATCTGCTGATTTTGGGAATTGTTGCAGTAATCGGTTACGGTTTTCTATCACAGTACTTTCCACAGGCAATTAGAATTTTCACACGCTTTCAGACACAAGAGGACATTTCCACAGGACGATTTGATATATATCAGCAGCTACTGAGTAATGTCAAAAATGACTGGCTTATAGGAAAGGGGAATCTATCAGCAGCACTAATTCTTGATGGCAACTATGGTCACAATATCTATATACAACTATTTTATGAGAATGGAATTTTAGGATGTATTTCGTTTATCATATTTTCTATATATACATTTGTGAAGACGGTCCTGAATTATAGAAGTGCGAAAGAAGAAAAAACAAAAAACTATTTGTTGATTAGTTTTTATTTTCAAATCTATTTCCTGTTTTATGGCTTGTTTGGAAATCCGCTTTTTGATTATTCAATCTTCTTTACATATATTTGTATGGTGATAATGGGCGTATATGGTGAAAAGATGCTTATAAAAGAAAAAATGGAGAAAGACACAATATGAAGTGTGGAATATTAACTTTTCATAAAACAACAAATTATGGGGCAGTACTGCAGGCATATGCCCTGATGGATACAATTAATAATTTAAAAGAGGTCGACTGTGAAATAATTGATTATAGGTGTGAAGCAGTTGAACAACGGTATAAAATACTTAGAAAATATGAAACAACAAAAGATGCAATCAAAGCATTTTTGTGTGCGATTCCCAATACTCAACTGAAAAGAAATTTTTCGGTGTTTGCAAGGAAATATTGCAATCTATCTGCCCCTACAACACCGAAAGAGCTTTTGGAAAAGACTAGGGATTATGATGCTATTGTAGTTGGCAGCGATCAAATCTGGAATCCTAAATTGACTGGCGGTGATGAGAACTATTTTCTTCCATTTGATATTCCCTGTAAAAAAATAGCCTACGCTGCAAGTTTTGGAAGCTTCGATGATAAGGAAAAGATCCAATATTATTTTGAAAAGGATATTTCCGATTTTGCAGCAGTATCCTTGCGTGAAATGGATGTAGTAAAATATCTGGATCATTCGGAAATATATAAGATTCAGCAGGTCTTAGATCCGACGTTTTTATTGAATCAGGAAGAATGGAAAAAAGTATTCATCAAAGAAGCAATCGTGAAAGGAAAGTATATCCTTGTCTATAAAATGATGGATGCGGAAGGCTTGTTCGATTTTGCACGAAAACTTGGAAAAGAAAAAGGACTTCCAATCATTTACCTTACGCATTCGGCGAGAAGAGAAGCCGGGATGAAAAATATCTTTACGGCGAGTCCGGAAGAATTCTTGAATTATTTGTATTATGCAGAATGCGTAGTGACCTCTTCTTTTCACGGGACTGCGCTATCTGTAAATTTGAAAAAAGAATTTTATTACGCACTTGATAGAAAGAATCTGACAGCAAATAGAAGAATCGAAGCATTAATGTATCTTCTGGGCTTGCAGAACCGTAACATTTTGTGCCAGTTAAATGGGAATGCAAGCATTGACTGGAATGCCGTAAACGCAAAATTGGATGAGCAACGAGCTAAGTCAAAAGAATTTCTAAGAAAAGCGATTGAGGGGGTGAACTAGGAAAATGCCAGTGCCAATCGATAAAAAAGAATGCTGTGGCTGTTCTCTTTGCGTGGAGGTTTGTCCCGTTCACTGCATTTCTATGACAAACGATGCGGAAGGATTTCGGTATCCGAAGATAGATGATGCGGCTTGTATTCATTGCGAAAAATGCTCTAAAATATGCTCTTTTGTAACTAAGAAGAACACACGCATCACGGTTAAAGAGTGCATTGTATCTCAACACAGCGATACTGGAGAATTGATGAAAAGCCGCTCAGGTGCTGCCTTTGCAATCTGCTCGGATTGGATTTTAAGCGAAGGTGGTGCAGTGTATGGCGCGGTGCTGACTCCACAGATGGAAGTAGTCCATATGCGGGCAACAAATCAGGTGGATCGAGATCTGATGCGTGGTTCCAAATATGCACAGAGTAACATAGAAGGACTTTTTGCGGATATCTTACAGGATGCAGAAGAAAATCCCGTTCTTTTTTCCGGGACAGCGTGTCAGGTGGATGCGGTAAATGCGTATTTTAAGATAAAGCATGGTAAAATAGAAAATCTTTACACGTTGGATATTATCTGTCACGGCGCTCCTTCTCCAATGATGTTTTCTGAATATATTACGTATCTGGAAAAGAGAGAGAAAAAGAAAGTCACGGCATTTAATTTCAGAGATAAGAAATTCGGGTGGGACAACTATATTGAAACATATTGCTTTGGGGATAACGAAAGAAAATCTACGCTATATCGTAAATTATTCTACGAAGAGATTGTGCTGAGACCTAGCTGCCATAATTGCCGCTATACATCATTGGATCGAGTTGCGGATTTGACCGTTGCGGATGCCTGGAACATACAGAAAGTATACCCGGAATTTGATTACAAGAAAGGCGTATCGCTTTGCATTGCAGATACAGAAAAAGGGATACGCTTGCTGGAGCATATCAAAGTGGAAAGTGTTTGGAAACCTGCTAAAATTGAGGACTTTATGCAACCCAATATGCAAAGGCCGACTGCTCCAGGTATAGATCGAGAAGCATTCTGGGTCGATTATCAGCGGAAGGGGTTTGAATATGTCCTCAACAAATACGCAAAGAAGAGGATTTGGGTGCGTATTGCGAATGCAGTGCGGTATTATTCAGCAAAATTTTTGAAAAAGTAATGGAAGGAGGGAGAAGATGCTACTTTCAATTATCATACCAGTTCATAATACGGAAAAGTATTTAGCGTCCTGCATCGAGAGCGTGTATGAACAGGGGCTGCCTTTGAATGAGTTTGAAGTGATCCTGGTCAATAATGCTTCGACAGATAATTCTCTGAATGTATGCAGGAAACTGAAGGAGACGCACTCTAATGTTATGCTGATCCATACTGATACCCCTGGTGTAAGCAATGCACGAAATTTAGGAATGCAGCAAGCACAAGGGTATTATATTCATTTTATTGATTCGGATGACAAACTTCTTGCAGAAATGTATGCTACTTACAAAAGCGTTGCGCTGAAAAATCATCCTGATCTGATCGTTTCTGGCATTGATAATTATTATGAGTCAGAAAATCGGCATCTTCTTCAGAATCCGAGTGAAACTTGTAGCCTGAGTAATAAAAAATCGGTATGCAATTGCATTCGGAATATGACACCAGATAAAAAAATCTGGCTGATGAACGTTATCTGGAATAAATGGTACAAGAGAAGTTTTCTTCTTGATGCAAAAGCAAAGTTTGATACATCTTTGAAAGTTGGCGAAGATTTTGTTTTTAACTGTGCCGTATTTACAGGATTAAACAGTTGCACTGTTATATCGAGAGCTTTTTATTCGTATTTTCATCGGAGCACAAAAAGTGCCTTGAACCAGTTCCATAAGGGTGAACTTGAACGTAGAAGGCGTATGGAAAAAGAACAAAAAGCCCTCTATCATAATCTTGGAATCAACGATAAGGATAAGGAAATTGAAATATTGAATGGTGAATTGCTGTTCAAGCATCTGTATTCGGTATTTCGTGAAGATTGTGATGTAGAACCGCAAGAGTATATTAAGTCGGTAATGAATGACGAGCTGATGAAAGACATCCTGCAGTTCTTTGACAGCAACCCAAATGGGTATTATAACACATTGAAATTTATGACAATGCATGGGAATTGTTCGGGATTTTATTTTGTCCTAAAAGCAAAGTATTTTCTATCTGGACAAAACAAGAAAAGGTGAAGGTCGTGAAAATAGGAATTATTACGTTTCAAAGAGCAGATAACTATGGTGCGCTGCTGCAGTGTTATGCCCTTTACAAATATGTTAAAGGGATAAACTCTGATACGGAAGTTATAGATTACAGAAACCCTGTAATTGCAGATAGATATAAAAAATACAAAACATTTAACAGACATATAATAAAGTGTTTGGCAGATAATTTGAATGCACTAGTACATTCAAAAAATTATACAAAGAAAAGGAATGGCTTTGATCAGTTGAGAAAGCTGATTTCTTTTTCAGAGTCCAAAAACAAAGAAGAAGTCTTTAAAACCATGGAAGAATACGATTTGGTATTTTCAGGAAGCGACCAGGTATTAAATCCTCATATAACAGATGGCTTTGATGATGCTTATTATTTAAATGCACCTGGAAATTTTAAGAAAATCGTGTATGCCGGAAGTGTTGGAAATGCTCAAGATTCAATGATACAGAGCGAAGAATTCTTTAACAGGATACAAAAGTTTGATGAGCTGTCTTTTCGAGAAAAGGATATCAGCGAGTATGTAACTAGTAGGGGCATCAAGTGCATAAAAGTAGTAGATCCGACATTCTTACTAACAAAAGATATGTGGGATGATGTCATTTGTGATGTGCAGACTGGCATAGATCAGGATTATTTGGTTTTGTATTATGTGCAAGAGAATCAGGAGCTTATTAGAATTGCTGAGACTTTGGCAGAAGAACAGCGATATAGAATAGTATATTTTGATGAACATCTTCGTTTGGATAAGGAGGCAATTTATAAGGGTGATGTCGGACCCTTGGAGTTTGTCAAGCTGATTCGTGATGCAAAAACTATTGTGACATCTTCGTTTCATGGGACGGCATTTTCGACTATTTATAGAAAAAATGTTTATCTGCATTTGCCGCGTGTGACAGGAGCGAGAGTCAGAACTCTTGCACAAATGGCAGGAATTGAAAATCGTGTATATTCTTCTTATGAGGAATTTAAACAGCGACACCCCCATGATGATATAGAATACAACGAACAAGAAATTTTGAAAAATATTGAGATGTCTAAGGCGTTTATTGGAAATCAAGTAAAGAAAGGGAAAAACTATGGGAAGGCAAAAAGAACTGGCTAAAAATACAGCTATATTGACTTTTGGGAAAATATGCACACAATGCATTAGTTTCTTTTTACTGCCATTATATACGGCGGTTTTGGATACTTCTGAATATGGTCTGTTTGACCTAATGATAACATACGGAACATTATTGATTCCTATTGTTAATTGGCAGTTTGATCAGGGATTATTTAGATTTTTGATTGATGTTCGTGGCAATAAAGAAAAACAGACGGAAATATTTTCTTCGGTTTTTGCCGCGAATATAGTGCAATCCGTGGCATTTATTTTGATCATGGCGTTAGTTTCAGCGGTTTCAAACTTTAAGTACAGTGTTTTCTTGACGACATACATTGTGCTTCACGTTTTTGTGACGCTGCTTTTACAGTTTGTGCGAGGACTTGGAAAAAGTACTATTTACGCGGTTGCAAGCTTTATTTCGGCCGTTACAACGGTAGCGTTAAATGCGTTGACGCTTGTTGTATTTAAATTGGGTTTGAACGGATTATTTCTGGCGACAATTGCGGCGCAAATTGCTACACTTGTTTATCTGCTTGCCGCATCACGAGTGTACAGTTATTTTAGATTTAGTTCGATTAATGGTGGTATGTACAGAGAAGTAAGAAAATACTCTCTCCCGCTAATTCCTAATAATTTGGCGTGGTGGGTTGTGAATGTTTCGGACAGAACAATCGTTTCTTATGTTTTGGGAGTTGCAACAAACGGTATTTATACTGTTGCGAATAAGTTTTCGAATGTTTTTATTAATTTTTATAATATTTTTAATTTGACATGGACGGAAACGGTATCCTTGCACTATCAGGATGAGGATAGAGATGCTTTCTTAAGTGATACTATGACAACTTTATATAAGATGTTCTCATGTGCCTGTTTTGGAACTGTTGCTTTGATGCCATATATTTTCCCAATTATGGTACATTCAAATTATGCTGAGGCCTACCCGCAGATTATCATCTTAATGTATGCAATGCTTCTCAGAGTTGTTGTGGGCCTTTATAGCTGTGTATATATAGCTATGAAGGAATCAAAGAAGGTGGCGACAACATCGGGTATTTCAGCTTTGATCAATATTACGATTGATTTGCTTTTAATCAAGAAAATGGGTTTATACGCGGCATCAATATCAACTCTTGTGGCGTTTGGAGCAATGGCAGTTGTCAGGTATTTTGATATAAATAAAATCCTGAAGATGAAAATCAAACGTAGCGTTTTGATTTCTTCAATTATTGTAGGCAGTGCTTTAGCAATTACATATTATATCAACTTGCCTCCTATAAATCTTGGAATGCTAGTGGTGATTGTAGTGTATGTTATTGTTATGAATGTTGGAATTATTAATGCAGCTCTTAAAATGGCGCATGATTTTTTTTAAGGAAATGATAGATGATGTTGTCTATACGAGGAATTAATTATGAATATAAAAATTTTGACTTGTCACTATGCATATAATTATGGTGCTGTCCTTCAGACATATGCACTCTGCAAGTTTCTTAATAATTGCGGAAATAATGCAAAGGTGATAAATTACCGGCCATGGTACTATAAAGGGTCGACCAAAACAAAAAACAAACTAAAATTGTTGCTGAGAAAAGTAATTAGGATTCCAGATAACTATAAGTCTGAGAAAGTGTTTTATGGATTCCTCAATAAATATGTACCAATGACTGAGGAATACAAAAACTATGAAGAAATTGAAAGATTTGAAAGTGAGGCGGACCTGTTTATCGCCGGCAGCGACCAAATCTGGAATTTTAAGTTGCCAAATGGAAAAGACGATGTCTTTTACTTGAAATTCGTCAAAAAAGGGAAAAAATCCTCTTATGCTGCTAGTCTTGGAATGGATTCCTTGACGATTGAACAATTGGAAACCTTAAAAGATAAGCTGAAGCATTTTGATCATGTGTCGCTACGAGAAAAATCAGCGAAAGAAGTTCTTGAAGCAGCAGGTTTGAGAGACATTCAAGTTGTTTCTGATCCAGTATATCTTTTAAGCCGAGATGAATGGAATAGTATTTCAAAAAAACCTGACAATATGCCAAGTGAGAAATATATTTTAATTTATGCGTTCAATAGACAAAAAGAAATATTTGACTTTGGTAAAAAATTGGCTCAAAAATATGGATTCAAGGTTTTATCGATAAATACTTTTTGGGAGGATATTTTAAATAAGACGAATCATTATTTTTGGAATTGTATGCCGGAGGAATTTCTTTATCTGGTTAGTCATGCGGAGTGTGTTGTCACAAATTCTTTCCACGGTCTTTCTTTTTCTATGATTTTTAATAGGCCAGTAATTCTTTTTGAAAAGGATGATAAGGGAAATTCAAGAATGAATGACCTGATTGATGTGTTGGGTGCATACACGGTAAAGGATAAGACTGTGAAAGAGCAAGTAGAAATACCTCAAATAGATTTTAATGCTATAAACGAAAACATCAATATTTATCGTATCCGGTCAATTCAGTATTTAAACCTTTTGACAGGGGGGATAACGAATTATGAAAACTGTATGTGAGTTGAATAAATGCACAGGTTGTATGGCGTGTGCAGATATGTGTAAAAAAAGGGCGATAAATGTACACATTGACATAGAAGCATGCAATGCAGAAATAGATGATTCAAAGTGCATTGACTGTGGGGCTTGTAATAGAGTATGCCAAGTAAATAATCCTGTGATATTGAAGAAGCCTATAAGTTGGTATCAAGGTTGGTCAAAAGATAAAACAACTAGAGAAAATTGTGCTTCAGGCGGATTTGCAACGGAAATATCAAGAGCATTTATAAGCCAGGGAGGAATTGTATTTACCTGTGTATTTGAAAAAGGAAGTTTCAAATATTCTGCTTTTGAAACATTAGAAGACTTGACAAGGATGGCTGGTTCCAAATATATAAAAAGTAATCCAATTGGTATATATAGGGATATACGAAAAAAGCTGCTGTCCGGAGAGAAAGTATTGTTTATTGGATTGCCGTGCCATGTTGGTGGTATACAGAACTTTTTGACAGATAAATTGAAGGATAATTTGTATACGATTGATTTAATATGCCATGGCTCTCCAGCACCACAATTGTTGAAACTTTTTCTGAAAGAACACCAAATCGAATTGCATTCGATTTCTGCAATTCGATTTCGTCAGAAAGATCATTTTCAAGTTGAGCAGAAAGAAGAAAACAATTTTAAAAATGTTGGAGCCAAAGGAGTATTGGACTCGTATATGATTGGTTTCCTAGGAGGGGTGTTTTACACGGAAAACTGTTACGAATGTAAGTATGCACAGTTGAATCGGGCTTCCGATATCACGATTGGGGATTCGTGGGGAAGCAATTTGTCGATTGTAGAACAGAAAAAAGGTATCTCGCTTTCCCTATGCCAAACAAAAAAAGGTGAACAGCTTCTAAAAATGTCAAATGTTGAACTGCACACAGTCGACTTGAATTTGGCACAGCAGCATAATCATCAGCTTGTGTCTCCATCTGTTATTCCAAAGCAACGAAATAAATTTTTAGAAGGAATTCACATGAACAAGAGTTTTGACTCTATGATCTGGAAAACTTGTTTTGTGAAAAGTGTAAAGCAAGAAATCAAGAAAATACTTATACTGCTAAAATTTTATAGGGGGGGAAAGGCTAAATATAGTGTATCTGTAAAAAAATAATTGTTTCTAAATTAAAGGATTTATTTGGATTATGAGTGTAGAGGAACAGGTTATGGCAAAATTGATAGATACAATAGTATGCGCGGGAAGGTTAAAAGACAACTCTGCCTTAATGAGCAGTTCTTCTGGTGGAGCATTTATTGCCTTTTCTGATATCTTTCTAAAGAATGGAAATCTAGTAATAGCGGCAGTTTACAATTATGAGAATCATTTTACAGAATTTCAGATGATTCTGGAGCAAGAATAGAGAAACAAAGCAAAAGGATCAAAGTATATGCAGAGTAAGCCAGGGTAAATTTATAAAGCCGCAGAAGAATGGCTGAAAGCGCATACGCAGAAGAATTTGCTTTTTGTCGGCATGGGGTGTCCGGCTGATGATTTTCGTAAGTTTGCAGAGATAAAGGGATTCCGCGAAAGGGTATGGATAATTGATATTATCTGGCACGGATCACCAAGTCCAAGGAAAGAATATGCAGAGTCTATTGAAAAAATACACGGAAAGACTACATATCTGATATTTAAAGATAAACGGAATGGTTAGCAATCTACGACAGCATATGTAACAGTTGTCGGACAAGAACATTTGATTAAGGATTATGTAAAAGTTTTCTACAATTGTTGTGCATTACGCCCGTCCTGCTATGAGTGTCCGTATGCAACTACCGGGAGGAAAACGGATATTACAATCGGAGATTTTTGGCATATTGAAGAAACTATTCCGGATTTCTATGATAAAAATGGCAATTCACTCTTCTTAATTCACACGGATCAAGGAGAACTCTTTGAATCAGTCAAAGAAAAATTAGAATATAGACTAAGTGATACAAAGCAATGCTGGCAGGCAAACTTGGAATCTCCAACCAAAAAGTTGGTGCAGAGAGATGAGTTTTGGAACGATTACCATAAGAAAGGAGTAGATTTCATTATGAAAAAATATGGAACAACTCCATTAAAGACAAGGATTATGAATAAAATTGTTAAGCTAATTATATCAATCGCGGGAGGGCAAGCCTTAACTCCTGATTGGACTTATTATGCTGACTACTCCGAGAGGAGGGCAGCATAATGAATTGGGAAAAACCTAAAGTATATGCAGTAAAGCATAAGGACGAGGAAATCAGAGCAGAATCCAGATCCGGTGGTATTTTCACGGCTTTGTCGGACTTGGCTTTGGAAGATGGTGGTATTGTTTATGGATGTGTTCTGACAGAAGAATTTACGGCAGTACATATTCGAGCCGAAAATGTAGCCGAGAGAGATCAAATGAGAGGCTCTAAGTATATCCAAAGCAAATTGGGTAATACATTTAAGAATGTATATAAAGACCTTGATGCTGGAAAGAGTGTACTGTTTTCTGGAACATCTTGTCAAGTATCTGGATTAAAGCAATTTTTGGGAAAAGAGTACGGCAACCTTTTTTGTGTGGATATTGTATGTCACGGTGTACCAAGCACTGCTGTGTGGAAAAGCTACTTGCATTGGCAGGAGCAAAAGAATCATGGCAAAGCAGTCAAAGTGGACTTCAGAAATAAAAAGGATTTTGGCTGGCACGATCATGTGGAAACCATCGGATTTGAGAATGGAAAGTCAACAAATAGCCGGGTGTTCAGAAATTTATTTTATGGTCACATGATTCTTCGTCCAAGTTGTTATGAGTGTCTTTATAAGTCTGTAATGCATCCGGGTGATATTACAATTGCAGATTACTGGGGTATCGAGAAAGCTGCCCCAGAGTTGGATGACAATAAGGGCGTATCATTGATTATGGTGAATAACGAAGCGGGCGAAAAAGCATTAGAACGGGTGAAAGACAAACTGGTTTGGAGACAAACAGAACTAAAAGATAGCATGCAACCTCCGTTGAAAGCGCCATTTCCAAAGCCAGAAAATCGGGAACAATTTTGGAGTGAGTACCAGAATGAATCGTTTGAATATGTTGCCAAGAGATACGGTGGCATTGGGCTAAAGAATGATGTTAAAATATTCCTGAGAAAGATAAGGAGAAAAATCAAAAAGTTGGTGGTTAATTGTGGAAAGAGAAGTACCGGTATTATATAAAAGAAAAGAAGAATGTTGTGGATGCACAGCCTGCTATGCAATCTGTCCAAAGGAAGCCATTTCCATGGTAGAGGATGAGGAGGGTTTTGAATATCCGCAGGTTGATGAAAACAAATGTGTGTGTTGCTATCAATGCATCAAGGTGTGTCCGATAAAGGCAGCAAAAACTTAACAAATATATTGTCAGAATTATGTTTGACAGAATGGAGGATGACATGGATAATTTGACCAGCAAGCAGATATTTCGCTTTTGAGGATTGCGGCAACACTAGCAGTTGTTTTTTTACATACTAATAATACACTTTCAAACAATAGTGAGCAGTTCTTTTTGACGAAGAATCAAATGGTGTTTTTTACAACGAACAATCTTTTGATGAACTGGGCTGTTCCAGTTTTTTTGATGATAACGGGTGTGTTACTGCTTGACCCCAATCGACAGATTCCATATAGCGATTGCATAAAAAAGTATGCGAGGAGAATTTTATTGGCACTGTTTGTGTTTGGAATTCCATTTTCGATGTTGGAGATTCTGCTTAACACAAAGTCAATAACTGTAAATAGTTTTTTTGAGGCGACAATAAATGTGATAAATGGAAACAGCTGGAGTCATTTGTGGTATTTATATGCGTTGATAGGATTGTATTTTATACTTCCAATGTTAAAAGCTTTCGTAAACAATTCTGATGAAGAGACGCTTCTTTATTTAATAGGTGTGATATTTATCTTCAGCTTTGTTATAAAGTCGATTGATAAAGTTTCAGGCACAACAATTGCTTTTGCGATTCCTATTACTGGATTTACCATCTTCTATGTATTGGCAGGAAGATATATTACGATTATAAAATCTCGCTTTTTAGACAAAAAGAGCATTGGCATCGGTGTGCTCGTTTTTACAATAGTTATAGTCGTGATTGGAAGTATATGCTATTTCCCCAAAAGTAAGGAGCTGCTCGGCTATAATTCTCCAATGATTGCATTTCTTTCGATTGTTGTGTTTTGTCTTTTTATGGGTGCTAAATCAGAAAAAACGGAACTCCTTTGGCGGATAGATAGATTGTGCTTTGGAGTTTATTTGATTCATCCAGTATTTATCAATATTACATATAAATTTTTGAAACTCACACCGGTAACGTTCGGCGGTTTTTATTCGGTTGCGACATTTGTGTTTTGGATGTTTTTTGTGGCAAGCTCTTTTGCAGGAGCTTGGATTATGTATCAAATACCAATTCTTAAAAAATATATTCTATAAGAAAGAAAAGAGAAAGAGATGAAAACAACATTACTTTTTATGGCGACTGGAATCGGCAGCCGGTTTGGAACAGGATTCAAGCAGTTGGCACCGGTGGACACTTCTAATCATATCATTATGGACTACTTGATCCATGATGCAATTGAAGCAGTCTTCAACCATGTGGTATTTATTATCCGGAAGGATATCGAAAGAGAATTCAAAGAAATTATCGGTGACGAATTGCGGCAATTTGCAAAGCTCATAATGTGACCGTGGACTACGCTTTCCAGGATATCAACGATATTTCGGGTAGCTTGCCAGAAAGCAGAACAAAACCGTGGGGAAATGGTCAGGCGGTGCTTGCGACAAAGAGCGTAATCAACACTCCATTCATTGTGATTAACACAGATGATTATTATGGAAAAGCAGGCTTTGTGCTGAAGAATACGCTGTCTGATAATGGTAATGTGACTCGTGGTATCTGCAAGATGGATGCAGAAAATAATCTGACCAAGGTTGTAGAAACCAAGAAAATCGTAAAAACTGTGAACTGTGCAGAGGCAGACGGTGTGGCTATTGACATAGATTCTCTGGTTTCCATGAATATGTGGGGACTGACACTGGATTTCTTAGATGTTCTGGAAGAAGGATTCAAGGAGTTCTTTGAAAAAGAAGTGGAGAAGAACCCACTGAAAGCAGAGTATCTGATTCCGACTTTCATCGGTGAACTGCTGAGTGCTTTCCATACGAGGAAATCGAGGAACTGAAGAACGGATTCTGATTGTGATGGCTCAAATATTCGATGTCATAGGGGATAAAAATGGCTCAGATATTCGTTAGCAAAAGCCGTGTGGGCTGAACTCCAGGAGTTCACACGGTTATTTTTATATTCTAAGAATTTCAATGCATCAAAGATCAAAAGAGAAAGAACTTTCATAATCAAACAAAGTTCTTTCTCTGCAAAAATTGCGCACTAAAAACAAGAATATGAATATTAGCTTAATCTTCTTTTTTCAAACATCGTATCATCGCATTATTGATCATAATAGTATTTGAAAATTTATTCTAGAAAAGGATTAAATACCTCGATGCTTGCATCGTGTCCATATTGTTTAAGCTAGAAATAAGATATATACTAGGTATAGGAGAAAAGAGGAAACAGGATGAGCGAATATAAACATAAGGCATATAATGTATCTGTGCTTCTATACCATTTTGTGTATCCAACTAAATATAGAAGACTAGTGATAAGCGAAGAGGTGGATAATATGTCAAGAAATAAGTATGAGATATGAGATAGAGTTCATTGAAATAGGCGCCGATAAAGATCATGTGCACTTTTTGATTCAAGCAGTACCCACAATGAGTCCTGCAGAAATCATCAAGAAGGTGAAAAGTATAACAGCAAGAGAAATATCCAACAGAAACCCAGAAGTAAAAAAGTAATTATGAGGAGGGATCTTTTGGACGAGTGGCTATTTCGTTAATGCGGCAGGAGCAAGTGGTAGTGAAGCAGTGATACGTGAGTATGTGAAAAATCAAGGAAATGAAAAAGAATATAAGCAATTGCTCCAGCAGGAGCAATTAAACTTGGATGTTTGTGTGTGCTAGTAATGAATGGGCTATGCCCATTCAAGATACCTCGTTGCTTGCAGCGAGGTAGTTCATTTTATTTGATTATTTTCGGCTACTTTAGACGCATATTATATGGCAATCAATACGTAATGGGAATGGAGCGAAGGGCAGAACCAAGAACCGGTTTTCGAGGTTCATGGATGTACGTTATTTTCTCAAAACAATCTGTGATCGAACCAAGTGGTCGTGAGGGTTGGAAAATAACAAGCGACGGAAAAGAAGAAGCAGACATGACAATAAAGATATTGGAAAAGATTCTTTCGGAAGAAAATTTGGAAGAAGCAAAGCGTAAGGTAATGAGTAATAAAGGCTCTGCGGTAGTAAACAAAATGACAGTGTTCCAACATCCAAAGTATATTGAGGAACAAGGTGATGAGCTATGTGAAACCACAAGAAAAAGAAGATATAGGCCATTGCCAGTCAGACGAGTGCATTTACCAAAGGACGACGGAAGTAAATGAAATTTGGGTGTACCAAGCGTAAAGGATAGGTGGATAGAACAAGCAGTAAGCCAAGTATTGACACCAATATTTGAAAAGGAATTCTCAAATGCTAGTTACGTATTTCATCCAGGAAGAAAAGCGGAACAGGCAGTTATAAAAGGATTAGAATAATAATGTTAACATTACATATTTTCTTCCACTTTAGGATTTCTTTAGAATTCCTGCGATATACTGAACATACAGAAATGAGAGGTAATCAAAATGTTGCTGCGACTACTAAAAAACGACCTGCTGCATGGCAAGCTGACCAACTTCATGATAATGATCTTCCTTGCCGTATCCACCATGCTGTCCTGTGCCAGTATATCCCTGATCTATTCATCACAAAACCAGATATCCTACTTCATGGACGATATGGGAAAGGTGGCAGACTATAACTTCTCCATGATGAATGTTACCAAAAAAGACGAACAGAAAATCACAGCCTTTATGAAAGCAAAAGGCATCGATGAGTATCAAATCGAACACGATATCACCCTGCCACTGAGTGTTATGTGCTTCAACGGCCGTAATGACCTGGAAAGCTCCGGCTGCTTTGCGACAACCTTGCCCAAGACCTATAATTTTCTATTTGATGAAAACAACAAAACCCCGGATATTCAACCGGGTGAAGTAGGCATTCCGCTATCCATGAAGCATCAGCTAAACCTACAGCTTAATGACACCTTCCAGATTCTGCGCGGGACGAGGACCTACACCTATAACATCACCAGCTTCGTACGTGATTCTGTATATGGCTCCGATATGATGGGACAAAAACGCATTATCCTGCATCCTGCAGATTATCAAATTCAATACGATATCACACAGGACATTGATCATGCTGTGGTACTCTCGGTAAATGACGGGCCAAACACAAAACAGCTGGAATATGATATGCAGAAGGCCGGATTGCCCAATGCAATTCTCGTAGACAAAGAAACCGCTGAGCTTTCCTTTATGGGAGTCAGCCTCGGAACCAGTGCCATGTTGCTCATGAGTGGTATTATCCTGCTCTGCATGTCCTTTCTGATTATCCGCTTCACCATCCTCTTTCAGATTGAAAGCAACTATGCGGAAATCGGTATCATGAAAGCAATCGGCTTTCAGCACTCTCAAATCAAACCGCTCTATCTGATGAAATACATGGGGGTCACATTGATTGGAGTTATCATTGGATTCTTCGCCTCCATCCCGTTTGCTAAACTGCTGGAAAGCATGCAGGCTGGTATCGTCCCTCTTATGCCGGGGAACACAGGAACCTATCTGTCCCTGATTATTGTCATCCTGATCCCGTCACTTGTCTATACCGTAACAACCCTTGTTCTGCGAAAGCTGAAAAAACAGAGTACAATGGATGCCATTCGTCAAGGAAATGAAGGAGAGACCTATAAAGAACACACCCACTTCACCCTCGCAAAAACCCGCCTTCATAAGCTTCACAACTTTCTGGCCTTCAACGATTTAATGGCACACAGGAAGCACTTTCTCATGATGGTCATCATTTATGCCTTCTGCATGATATTGATACTCGTTCCTCTAACCCTCAAGGATGCCTTTCAAAAGGATACCTTCCTGCAGATACTCAAAATATCAACCGGTGATCTATACTCCCAGCAAAACGGAGGAATCAGTATAAAGGATTTAAAAGAAAAACGTGCCAAGGTGCGCCGTGATTTGAAAGCCTATGATGAGAATGTCCGTGTTGATATGGAAACTATGACCAGTGCCTCTCTTAGCGATAACGGTCTGAACACCTCGGTATACCTCATGAAACGCGCCGATGGGAATACAATCACCTTTGATCACGGCAAGGCCCCCAAGCTGTCCAATGAGCTTGCACTTTCCACTACACTGGCAAAGCGTTATGGAAAAACGGTCGGTGATTCCATCAGTATGGAATATGAAGGAAAGAAACACACCTACCTCATCAGCGGTATCTACAGCAGTATGATGAATCTGGGAAATAACATCCTTGCAGGCGATATTGACTATGAATACGCATATACCGGCTATCTGGTTATCCACCTGTCACAGGACGAACAAGCAAATCAACAGATCGCAGAAGCTATAAAAAAGGAGTATACAGACCTCAAGCTGATTGACAGCAAGCAGATGACGAAATCCTTCAGCGGAGATATGCCGCAGCAGATTACCATGATGTCCAATCTGATTATCTCAATCATTCTGATCATCATCTTTGCACTGACAATTCTGTTCTCCAAGCTGCACATGCTGCGAGCCAAAAAAGCGATTGCACTTATGCGCAGCATGGGGTATGCGAAACGCAATATCCGCAGATGGCTGTTTGCCCGCTGTATGATTCAGGTGCTGAGCGGTCTTCTATTGGGAATTCTGGTACACACCTTCTGTACAAACGGACTGCTGGAGGCTTATCTGGAATCCATGGGAATGGGAAGTGTAGAGCTGAGAAGTGCTCCCTTTAATATGTATGTTTTGTATCCACTGCTGTTCCTTCTATCTGCCATGGCGGCGCAATGGCTTGTCAACCGTACCATACCGGCATGGAATATCAAAGATTTAAGCGAGGAATAAAAGCTTCCGATACTATATCCAAAAAAGAAGTTGAAATACATGAGCGTAATTCATAAGGAGGAAACCGTATGGAAACAATGATAGAAGTCAGACAGCTATGCAAAAGCTTTGTTGTAAATAAAAAACAGAATCACGTCCTGCGTAATGTGGATCTCACCATTCAAAAAGGAGAATTCATCGCCGTTATGGGCCCAAGCGGCAGTGGCAAATCCACTCTGCTGTATACGATCAGCGGTATGGATCATATCAACTCCGGAATTGTGGAATTTGACCATAAGGAAATCAGCAGGTATAATGAAACCGAAATGGCGAAGCTGCGCCTGCATGAAATGGGCTTTATCTTCCAGCAGATGCATTTTCTAAATAATCTGAACATCTATGACAATGTGATTCTTCCAGGCTATATGGCAAAGAAAAGGAAGCACAAAGAAATCAATGCCTATGCGGAGGAGCTGCTGCAAAAGTTTCAAATCACCTCAATTGCAGGACATAGCATTCAGGAAGTAAGCGGCGGAGAGCTGCAGCGTGCCTGTATCGCCAGAGCAATGATCAATCAGCCGCAGATTCTGTTTGCGGATGAGCCGACCGGGGCATTGAACAGCTCCAGTGCGAGAGAAGTCATGGATATGTTTTCAAAGGTACACGAGCAGGGAACGACCATCCTGATGGTAACCCATGATGTAAAGGTGGCTTCCTATGCACAGCGCATCTGCTATATCAATGATGGGAAAATTGAAAGCAATCTTGATATTGGTGTGCTGAAGCATACGGATGAGCTGAAGGAACGGGAAAAGAAGGTATATAACTGGCTGATGGAAAAGGGCTGGTAGAAGGGATGCGTGTGTATGATTGATATTCTTGTTGTTGAAGATAATAATGAGCTGCGGGATGTATTAGAGCGGTTTCTGCTGCATGAGGGATATCAGACACGCTGTGTAAACCGGGGAAATGACGCACTTGCTCTTTTACAACAGGAGAAGGTGCGTCTTCTTCTCGTTGATATTATGCTGCCGGATATGGATGGCTTTCGCATTTGTACTCAGGCCAGACAATGCAGCAATCTTCCCATCATCATCATGAGTGCAAGAACGCAGACAAGCGATCAGCTGCTGGGCTATGAGCTGGGGGCGGATGACTATGTAGAAAAGCCCTTCGCCATGGCTGTAATGCTGGCAAAAATTAAAGCCCAGCTGAGAAGAAGCTATGAAATGAAGGAGGAACGCAGCATTCTAAAGGATGACGACCTTACCATAGATATCGAACGACATATTGTGACATTGAGGGGAGAACCGCTGGCTCTTTCGGTAAAAGAATTTGAGCTGCTTGTTCTGCTGCTGAGAAAAAAGCATACAACGCTGCGTAAGGACTATATATTTTCCGTAATCTGGACGGATGCCTCAGACAGTGAGCTGTCTACGCTGACAACACATGTCAATACGCTCCGTGAAAAAATAGAAACTGATCCGCGTCATCCAAAACGGCTGATTACTGTGTGGGGAGTAGGGTATCGCTATGAAGGCATGGAGTAGACTGACCTGGCTTATTCCGGCAGTGCTTCTGCTTGTTCTGCTGGTCTTGAATGTAGTGCTTCTGCAGCTGCGGGATGAAACGATACCGGATGAGGCTCTGGTTGATATCAATCGCATGGCAAGAGAGCTGGAGAATGGAACGCCGATGCATGAGCTAGATCAAACGGATATCCAGGTTGCGCTGATTGATATGAAAAAGACCTCCATAGAGACCTACATGGATCGTTCCAGAACCAGAGCTGTGCTTCTTCCAGCGAGCAAGGAGGGCAGCTTCTACCGCTTTACCTATCAGGTACAGCGCATACCATCCGCAATCTTCTGGATTATAAATACCACCCTGCTTGGTGTCATCCTGTTTGTTATTTATCTTCTATTCTATATCCGCAGGCAGATTATACAGCCCTTTCATAATATGGAGACAATGGCAACTGCTTTGAAAAACAGAGATTTCACCTATGAGCTGCCACAGCAGAAACAGCGCTTTTTCGGAAAATTCGTCTGGGCAATCGATGTGATGAAGGAGGAGCTGCGGCATCATGAGGACAGGGAGAACAAGCTGATGAAGGATAAGCAGACAATGATTGCTTCTCTTTCACATGATATCAAAACACCGCTTTCCAACATCCGCCTGTATACGGATGCTATGAGGGAGCACCTGTATCCGGAAGAGCTGATTTGTGAGCGACTGTATGAAAACTGTGATAAAATCGATCAGTATGTCAAGGAAATCATGCACGCCAGTAAAGAAGACCTGTTTGATTTTCACGTTCATATGGAGGAGGTGTATCTGCATGAAGTGGAAAACCTGTTAAAGCATGAGCAGGAGCGTGTTGAATTGGCACTTGTTTCCTATGAGCAGAAGCCCTGTAAAGAGCATTTGATTTATACTGATCTCATCCGGCTGCGGGAGGTTATTAGTAATGTCGTAGACAACGCATTGAAATACGGAGATGGAAAATGGATTCATGTATCCTTTTATGAGGAGGATCATCACAGTATTTTGCAAATTGAAAATTCGGGGATGAATATAGATAAATTGGATGTGAATGCAATCTTTCAAAGCTTTTATCGGGGAAGTAACGCAACAAAGCATTCAGGAAACGGCCTGGGTCTGTACATCTGTAAGCAGCTGATGCAGAAAATGGATGGTGATATTTTTATGACACAGGAAGAGGGAAGTGTAAGCTTTCATCTTGTACTTGGTACATTATAGGTCAGCAACAGGATTGAGATTTTCCAATCACGTGGTATAATACCACTAAGGAGCTGATGATATGAAGCGTTTACCGATTGGTGTAGAAGACTTTAAAGAATTGATCGATCATCAATATTATTACATCGATAAAACCATGTTTATTCAGGATGTATTGAAAGAAAAAGTTGTTCTGTATACCAGACCGCGAAGATTCGGGAAAACATTGAACATGAGCATGCTCTATTATTTTTTCTCAATCAAACAAAAAGAAAATGCGTACCTATTTGACGGACTCAACATCACCAAAAACAAGGGTGCAGCACAGTATCAAAATCAGTATCCGGTTATTCTGATAACACTTAAGGATATGAAGGATATCAGGTTTCAAAATCAGATTGATATTTTTAAAGTGATCATACGGGAACTGATTGGTAAATATAAGGATTTATTCACTAGCGAAAGACTGGATGATATTGATAAAAAGCTTCTCATATGCTATCAGGAAGGTAATGTGAACATTGCTGACTTAAAAAATGGATTGCGCTTTTTAAGTCAGTGTCTATATAAACATTATCAGAAGAAAGTGATTCTTCTGATTGATGAATACGATGTACCTTTGCAAAATGCGTATTTAAATGCTTATTATGAAGAAATGACAGATTTTCTTGGTGGTATCTTCAGTGCAGCATTGAAAACAAATGAAGTTCTGGAAAAAGGAATTCTAACCGGCTGCCTGCGAATCGCGAAAGAATCCATTTTTACAGGTCTTAATAATTTTAAAGTTAATTCTATCTTTGATGAGGTATCCAGTCAACAATTTGGCTTTTCCCCTATGGAAATCAGTACATTGTTACAGGATTATCATTTCAGTGAATATCAAAAGGACATAAAAGACTGGTATGATGGATACCGGTTTGGGAAACAGGATATTTACAATCCATGGAGTGTATTGATGTATATGGATCAGTTACTGAACACAAGCCGGAAGACGCCGGTATCCTTTTGGGCAAATACGAGTGGGAATGATATTATTTACCGCTATATAAAAGAAGCTGACGCTACCATGCGACAGGAGTTTGAGATATTGTCTTCTGGCGGTTATATTGAGAAACCACTGAAGGAAAGTCTGACATATAGAGAGATGGATCAAATCAATAATGTATATAGCTTTTTATTATATACAGGGTATTTGAAGGCAATAAACTGCGTTGATGAGGAGAACAGCGTGTATCGCCTCATGATTCCAAATAAAGAGATTAAAAGAATTTATACTACGATTTTTGAAGAATGGTTTCAGGAACAGGTAAAGGAAATACGTAGTGATTTTGCAGAAGCATTGCGAAAGGAAGATGTGAATCTGGCAAATGAGCTATTAAATAGCATCTTATTTGAATCCATCAGCTATTTTGATTACGATGAAAAATTTTATCATGGTATGCTGGTTGGATTGTTTAGTAACTATCAGGTTCTTTCGAATCAGGAATCCGGATTGGGCAGATTCGATCTTGCAGTGCTTCCATTCTATAAGAAAAAACGGGGGTTCTTACTGGAATTAAAAGTTGCCTCAAAAGAGGAAGAGGTGGAACATGCAGCAGTTCAGGCATGTGAGCAGATAAAGGAAAAACAGTATCTGGAGGGGCTGAAGAAGAAGGGATATACAGATATTGTAGGGTATGGAATAGCATTTTATAAAAAATCATGCCTGATCGTAGCACTTCCATAATGTTATTTGACATGCAATATATGGATGATCTGTAGTTTATGAAAACTGTGACATAACGCTGTCGCAGTTTTTAAGTTATGATGAAGCTGTCACAAGCAATTCCCTTCAGTTTTGTGGCAGAAAGGAGAATACAATGAATCCATATAGAGAATGTCCCACATATCAAAATGAAAATTACCGTATGCGATTCGTAAAACAGGAGGATGCGAATGATTTGTTAAAGGTGTATAGTGAAGCAAAAACAGTCGCTCTTTGCAATTGTGATAATTGTGAAGATAATTTTTATTATACGAGGAAAGCCCGGATGGAAGAGGCTATCAATTACTGGATCATGGAATACCATAGAGAAGGGTTCGTTCGCTGGAGTATTCTCGATTGCACTTCCTCAACTGTGATTGGTACGATGGAGCTTTTTAAACAATCAGCGGATGATGCCTATGATAACATGGCGGTACTGCGACTTGATCTTTTGCACAAATATGAAAAGCAGTCCTGTCTTCGAGAAATCCTTATGATGATTCTACCGCATATCAAAGGACTGTTCCAGTGTACACACGTTATAACCAAATGTGTGCAGGAAGCAGAAAACCGCAGGGCTGTATTGCTGGATCTAGGATTTTGTCCATCCAAGGAGCCGTTGATTGGATGGGATGGTACGCTGTATCAAGATTATTATATGCGAAAGCTACAGGAAGGCTAAATTGAAAAAAACACGTATATTGGAATCGGAATTTCAGCATACGCGTTTTTTATAGCAGCTCTTTCTTCTATTCCTATACTCTCCAATACGGATGGGCTGCCGCGATGATGCATTCCGCGCTTCCTGTAAGCTGAATGCATTCCTCTGGCATAACAAGGATACTTACGCCCTGTGACACGGGAAATGTACCTACGAAAAGACTACCGGAAACCACGGAAATCACGGATGCGATGGAATACGTATTCGTATAGCTGCCGGATAAGGTGAGGTGCTGTAAAGAGAATTCCCGTTGGTCAAAGCTGGTTCCCTTTGGGAAGCTCTGTTTTTGTACATGCAGGGAGGAATCCAGATTCGCAAGTGCTTCCTTTACATGAAGTGGTCTTGTATTGCCATGCTTATCCGTTCGTTCATAATCATATAAGCGGTAGGTGATGTTGGTGGACTGTTGAATCTCATAGATTAAGGATCCTGCGGTAAGGGCATGCATCGTACCGCTTCGGATATACACAAGGTCATGCTTCGAAACTGGAATATGATCGATCACACCATGAAAATCCTTCCTTTGCAGCGCAGTCTCAACAGCTGTTCGATGACCTGCCTTGTTCTCAGCATATACCCAGCCTTCACTTGGCTTTTCAATAAAGTACCAGGCCTCGCTTTTTCCATAGGGCAAGTGCAGCTGCTCTTTTGCATAGGTATCGGTCGGATGAATCTGAAAGCTGACATCCTGTGCACAGGAATCAAAAGCTATGATCACAGGAAAATCCTCACCCTCTTGAAGACCGAAGGCAGAAGGATTCTTTTGTACCGCCCTGTGAAGCGTTGTCCGTTCCTTTGCATTATAAATTTCACAGTCAATTCCATCAATTCCACTCAGCGTATAAACACAGCCAATTGTCTGCGCAGCACGATCACCCTGATAGGAATGCAGACGCGTATCTCCCCAGAGGGTTTCCATCGTAATGGGACGTACAATATACATAACATTAACCTCCTGACTTTTCCATATCTACTGTGATTGTAGCATATCTCACTATCAGAATACAGTGGTTACCAACATAAAGAGCTTAATTCTCTTTCATCTGTTACAGCTGTCGTGATATAATATAAATACAAAAGCTGAAAGCTGTGAAGCATATACCGATTGGATTGAAAATTTTAATAGAGTGCTGGTTGGTATGCTTAGTGATTATCAAATCGTCTACAAGATACCCCTTTCCTCTGTGTAACAACTGGGGTATGATATATCAATAAGAAAAGGCAGGACTTTTCTGGATAGGAGATACTTATGAAACGATGGACAGTAGAAGAGCTGGCAGGGATGATTGATCATACCTACGTCAAAGCAGATGCAACACGCAAACAGATGGAACAGCTGTGCAGTGAAGCCAGAGAATATCATTTCGCAATGGCAGCTATCAACTCGTCACAAACCGCTCTGTGTGCAGAATTTCTGCAGGGGAGTGATGTTCATGTAGGAGCCGCCATCGGCTTTCCGCTGGGGCAGACAACCATTGCCGCCAAGGTATTTGAAGCACAGGATGCCATACACAACGGGGCGGATGAAATTGATTATATGATCAATCTTACCGAGGTTAAGGCGGGGAACTGGGACTATGTGAAGGAAGAAATGCAGCAAATCGTCACCGTATGCAGAAGCAGTAAGAGGCTGTGCAAGGTCATTTTGGAAACCTGTTATCTGACGCAGGACGAAATCATACAGATTTGTAAAATTGCGGTTGATGTGAAACCGGACTTTGTGAAAACCTCCACCGGCTTTGGAAGCGGGGGAGCCACTGCAGAGGATGTGCAGCTGATGCGCAGGTGTGTCGGTAACGCAGTCAAGGTAAAGGCATCCGGCGGAATACGGGATGCTCTTACATTCAAGAAAATGATTGCCTGCGGAGCTTTGCGTATCGGAACAAGCGCCGGGGTGTCCATCATCAGGGAGCTGCAGACAGAAGCCTTTAAACACAGCGGTTATATTGCAATACCGGAAGAATATTAGACAATGACTGTAACGGCTCCACACTGAAACGTATTCAAAATTATAGAGCTGCTGCATACGGCATAAGCGAGCAGCTGATACCATAATGCAAAAACAGATGTCTGTAAATAAGAGACAGGATTGCGTAGAATAGAAAAATGAAAATATTTTCACAAAATAATGTAACGGAATTACAGAAATGCATTGACAATTTACAGAAAATGCTTTATCCTTTTGATAGTGACTACAAAACCAAAGGCAAGGATCGGGACAAGCATAGGAACCTTCTGCTGTAGAGAACCGCTGGCTGGTGAAAAGCGGCGCAGAAATCTTATCCACTCACCCGTAAGCTGTAACCTGAACACATTTTGAAATGTCAGTAAACGTTACCGTCTGCTCACACGTTACCGTGAGAACATATTCGAAGTCTGGATATGTGAGGGGAATGATATTTTTTATCATTCAAAAAGAGTGGTACCGCGGAATTGGTGATAAACTTCCGTCTCTTAGCTTAGAGATGGGAGTTTTTTTGTTACAATAAGGAGGACAGGATGATGGAAGGATATCAGAAGTACAAAAGACAGTATTTTTTACCACCAAAGCCTTGTATGGACTGGGCAGAAAAAGAGTATATAGAAAAAGCACCGCAGTGGTGCAGTGTGGATTTGCGGGATGGCAATCAGGCATTGATCATACCGATGAGTCTGGATGAAAAAATCGAGTTTTTCCAGCTGCTTGTCGAGGTTGGCTTCAAGGAAATTGAAATCGGCTTTCCGGCAGCAAGTCAGACAGAGTTTGAATTTCTGCGAAAGCTGATTGATGAAAATCTGATTCCGGATGATGTAACGGTTCAGGTGCTGACACAGGCCAGAGAGCATATTATCCGCAGAACCTTTGAGGCAGTCAAGGGCGCCAAAAATGCGGTGATTCATTTATATAACTCCACATCACTGGCACAGCGCGAGCAGGTATTTAAAAAATCAAAGGAAGAAATCCTGAATATCGCCGTGGAGGGTGCCAAGCTGTTAAAGAAGCTGACAGAGGAGGACGGCGGGAATTACCGCTTTGAATACTCTCCGGAAAGCTTTACCGGAACAGAGGTGGACTATGCGCTGGAGGTCTGCAATGCCGTATTGGATATCTGGGAGCCAACCCCAGAGCATAAGGTCATTATCAATCTTCCGGTAACCGTGGAAATGAGCATGCCGCATATTTACGCACAGCAGATTGAATATATGTGCAAGCATATGAAATATCGTGAGAATGTCATCGTATCCCTGCATCCGCATAATGACCGCGGTTGTGGTGTTGCAGATACGGAAATGGGCATTCTGGCAGGTGCAGACCGCATCGAGGGGACGCTGTTCGGCAATGGGGAGCGTACCGGAAATGTGGATATCATCACCCTGGCAATGAACATGTATGCCATGGGGGTTGATCCGCAGCTGGACTTCACCAACATGCCGCGTATCGTGGAAATATACGAGCGCTGTACCCGTATGCAGGTACACATGCGACAGCCGTATGCAGGGCAGCTGGTATTTGCAGCCTTCTCCGGCTCCCATCAGGATGCCATTGCGAAGGGCATGCATTATCGTGACGAGAAGGATCCCAATCACTGGACAGTACCATATCTGCCAATCGATCCAAGAGATGTCGGCCGAGTATATGAAACCGATGTTATCCGTATCAATTCTCAATCTGGTAAGGGCGGTATCGGCTATATGCTGGAGGAATACTACGGCTATGATTTGCCATCCGATATGCGCGAGCAGGTCGGCTATTATATGAAGGATGTATCCGACCACGAGCATAAAGAGCTGCTGCCGAATGAAATCAATGATCTGTTCCAGAAGGAATACATGAATGTCAATGCACCCTATGCACTTAACGATTATCACTTTGTCCGTCAGGGAGATATTGTAACCGTAACGATGAATATCACCTATGCAGGAAAAACGCAATTCATCACCGCCACAGGAAACGGCCGTCTGGATGCCGTCAGCAACGCCCTTCGCGACAATATGAATCTGACCTTCGATATCCTGGACTACAAGGAGCATGCATTGAGTAAGGGCTCCTCATCCAGAGCGGTGTCCTATGTGGAAATCATCGACTGCCGCAAAATGAATCAATGGGGTGTGGGAGTGCATGACGATATCATCGCATCCAGTGTACAGGCATTATTCTCTGCCATCAACCGGGCAGTGGCACAGCGCCGTGAGGCAGAACAAGAAGCAAAAGCTTAAACAATAAAAGCAGGAGGAAAACCATAATGGGAATGACAATGACACAGAAAATTCTGGCAGCACATGCCGGTCTGGATCACGTAGAGGCAGGACAGCTGATTGAGGTGAATCTGGATATGGTACTGGGAAATGATATCACATCCCCGGTTGCTATTAAGGAATTTGAAAAATACGGCTTTACACAGGTATTTGATCCAGGCAAAATCAGCATGGTAATGGATCACTTTGCACCGAATAAGGATATCAAGGCGGCTCAGCAGTGCAAGGCCTGCCGTACCTTTGCCTATGCTAAGAACATTGAACACTTTTACGATGTCGGGGAAATGGGAATCGAGCATGCTCTGCTTCCGGAAAAGGGAATCGTAGGGCCGGGGGAATGCATCATCGGTGCAGATTCCCATACCTGTACGTACGGTGCGCTGAACGCATTCTCAACAGGTGTGGGCAGTACGGATATGGCCGCAGGAATGGCAACCGGCAAATGCTGGTTCAAAATTCCGGAAGCTATTAAATTCGATCTGCGCGGAAAGCTTGCGCCGCATGTCAGCGGGAAGGATGTTATTTTACACATCATCGGTATGATCGGTGTGGACGGTGCCTTATATAAATCCATGGAATTCAGTGGCATCGGGTTACAGAGCCTGAGCATGGATGATCGTCTGTGTATGGCAAATATGGCAATCGAGGCCGGTGCTAAAAACGGAATCTTCGCATTTGATGAGATTACAGAGGCTTATGTCAAGGAGCGTGTACAGCGCCCGTATAAAACCTATGAAGCGGATGCAGATGCGGAATACAGCAATGTGTACCATTTGGATTTAAGCCAAATCACACATACAGTAGCCTTCCCGCATCTTCCGGAAAATACAAAGACGATAGATGAAATAAAGGAATCGGTTGTCATTGACCAGGTTGTCATTGGCTCCTGTACCAATGGCCGGCTGTCCGATATGAAGGAGGCTGCTGAAATTCTGAAGGGAAAACACGTTGCCAAGGGCGTGCGTGCCATCATCATTCCGGCAACCCAGGAAATCTACAAGCAGTGTATCCAACTGGGCTATACGGAAATCTTCATCGATGCAGGCTGCGTTGTATCAACACCGACCTGCGGGCCTTGCCTGGGTGGCTATATGGGAATCCTGGCAGAGAATGAACGCTGTGTTGCGACAACGAACCGGAACTTTGTCGGCCGTATGGGGCATGTGGATTCCGAGGTTTATCTGGCAAGCCCAGCTGTAGCGGCAGCCAGTGCCATTATGGGCAGAATAGCAGCACCAAAGGAGGTAGCGTAAGTATGAATGCAAATGGAACAGCACATAAATACGGAGATAATGTCGATACCGATGTTATCATTCCTGCAAGATATCTGAATACCAGTGATCCTAAAGAGCTGGCAGAAAAATGCATGTGTGATATCGATGCGGACTTTGTGAAGAAAATCAAACCGGACGATATCATGGTGGCAGGCTTTAACTTCGGTTGCGGAAGTAGTCGCGAGCATGCACCGATCGCCATTAAGGCAAGCGGCATCTCCTGTGTAATTGCCAAAAGCTTTGCGCGTATCTTCTACCGCAATGCCATTAACATCGGTCTGCCGATCCTGGAATGTGTGGAGGCGAGTGAACGCATTGATGATAAGGATGAAGTGGAAATCAATTTTGATACCGGAGAAATCATAAATAAAACAAAAAATGAAACCTATCAGGCACAGCCGTTTCCTGCATTTATTCAGAATATTATGCAGCATAACGGATTACTGAATGCCATTAAAGAGGGAGGAAAATAGGATGGAGAAGCAGATTGCGGTCATACCGGGAGACGGGATTGGCCCGGAAATTGTCAAAGAGGCGGTGAAGGTACTGGATGTCATTGCGAAGAAATATGGACACCGCTTTGTATATACGCAGGTAGCTGCCGGAGGATGTGCCATTGATGCATACGGAACCTCTCTTCCTCAGGAAAGTCTGGATGCCTGCCTGGCAAGTGACAGCGTGCTGCTGGGGGCAGTCGGCGGGCCGAAATGGGATGCTGTTGATCCATCCATACGCCCGGAAAAGGCACTGCTGAGCATCCGTAAGGAGCTTGGTCTGTATGCGAACCTGCGTCCTGCAAAAATTTTCGCAGAGCTGTCCGATGCCTCTCCGCTGCGTAAGGATATCGTGGCAAACGGCATTGATTTTATGGTCGTTCGTGAATTGATCGGCGGTGTGTATTTCGGTGAAAAAAGTACGGTTGAAAAGAACGGTGAACTGTATGCCAGTGACAATATGTGTTATTACGAGCATGAAATCCGCAGAATTGCACATACAGCCTTCCAGACGGCACGGAAAAGGGGAGGCCGTGTTATTTCCGTCGATAAGGCAAATGTGCTTGACACTTCCCGTTTATGGCGTAAAATCGTAAGTGAAGTCGCAAATGAGTATCCGGATGTGACGCTTTCTCATATGCTGGTGGATAATGCCGCCATGCAGATTGTGAAGGATCCATCCCAGTTTGATGTGGTCGTGACAGAAAATATGTTCGGGGATATATTGAGTGATGAGGCCAGCATGATTACCGGCTCCATCGGTCTGATTCCAAGTGCATCATTAGGCGAAACAAAGCGCGGTATGTATGAGCCGATTCACGGCTCTGCACCGGATATCGCAGGGCAGAACATCGCCAATCCGATCGGTACAATACTTGCCGCCGGCATGATGTTGAAATATGCTTTCGATATGGATGAGGAATATGCAGCGATAGAGGCTGCTGTGGAAGAAGCATTGCGCAGAGGATACCGAACAAAGGATATCATGGAAGAAGGAAAAACATATCAGACATGTTCCCAGATGGGAGATACGATTGCGGAACTGATTACAAACGCATAGGAAGTGCAAAGGAGAGCAGACAGCATGTTAATTAAGAATGGAACAATCAATACGATGGCGGCAAGCGGTATCATCAAAGCGGATATCCGTGTACAAGATGGAAGGATTGCGGCAGTAGGTGAAAATCTGAAGGAGGAGGCCGGAGAGCTGATTATTGACGCTTCCGGTAAGCAGGTTTTCCCAGGCATGGTGGAAGCACACTGCCATCTGGGAATGGAAGAAAGCGCCATTCGCGGAGAAGGCGACGACGTGAATGAAATGAGTGATCCGATTACACCGCAGGTACGTGCTATTGACGGCTGTAACCCGCTGGATGAAACGATTGTCAATGCCCGCAATGCCGGAATCACCACAGTAGCCGCAGGCCCGGGAAGTGCCAATGTCATCGGCGGTACCTTCATGGCCTATAAGACGTATGGCGTCAGCATCGATGAGATGGTCATCCAAAATCCGGTGGCAATGAAATGTGCCTTTGGAGAAAATCCAAAGCGTGTTTATCAGGACAGCCGGATCAAAACCAGAATGAACATCGCGGCGCTGCTGCGGGAAACGCTGGCAAAAACAAAGGAATACATCGCAAAAAAGGAAGCCGCAAACAATGATCCACTAAAAATGCCGGTTTACGATATGAAGCTGGAGGCAATGATTCCGGTTATCAAAAAGGAGCTGCCGTTGAAATGCCATGCGCATCGTGCAGATGATATTCTGACGGTGATTCGTATCGCAAAGGAATTTGATGTCCGTGTGACACTGGATCATTGCACAGATGGTGAAATCATTAAAGCCCAGGTGAAGGCGAGCGGTTATCCGGCAATCGTCGGGCCATCCCTGACACATAAATCAAAATTCGAGCTGGCAAACAAATCCTTTACAACACCGGGTGTGCTGTGTAAGGAGGGTATTCTGATCGCTATTACGACGGATTCCCCTGTTGTACCACAGGAGTATCTGCCACTTTGTGCAGCACTGGCTATGAAGGACGGTCTGCCGCAGGAAGAAGCCCTGAAGGCGATTACCATTAACCCGGCAAAGATTCTGGGACTGGATAAACGCATTGGAAGCATCGAGGAGGGGAAGGATGCGGATATCATAATCTGTGACAGCTCCCTGTTGGATACTCAGAATATTATACGTTATACGATCATTAACGGGGAAATCGCTTATCAGAATGCATAATGAAAAAAGAAGGACGAATTGTTCTTCTTTTTCTTATGGAAATCCGATTCCCCTTTTAAAAGATGCTGGTTATGATCAAATATACATCTTTCATAAGGAAAACACCGTCAAAAATCAGTGAAACGCATATCTATTACCGTAAAACACATGGTGATTTCATTTTTTTCGGATTTTATGTGTGAAATATTGTAAAAAGATGGCAATTCTTTTATAATATCAATGGATGTATATAAAAAAGCATACTTTATGAAATAGGCATATTTTAGAAGGAAACAGACGTTTTCCTATAAAAAAAGCGGTAAAACCGGTAAAAAACACACTGTCTATTTACGTATAATTTTATAGATATACACAAGGAAATGGGGCGAAGTCATGAAGGATGCACTGCTGGATTATATATTTGAAAATAGCGATATCGCTTATATTTCTGACCTTCGGCAGAAGCTGATATTTCAGGAATATGCGGATATAATTTTCCGCATCGATGATCATCAGTTCTCTGTTCAGGAATGGAATTATGTATACCAGTATTTGACGGGAGAGGATATTGAATTTTCTGCAGTTAGCGATGTGAAGAAGGCACTGCAGAAATGGCAGCGGAAATAGGCACAGCATAGTTCTATGACAGCTTACTGAATTTTATTAGGAATCACATCCAGCTGATAATGTCGAAGCGTTTCATGGAATGGATTCCATGCTGGTGATTATCTAAAAAACGGTATGTAAAAGGATGCAATATCATCTGGTGTGAGGATGATATTGCATCCTTTATGTTTATGCGATGATGCTGCCTGTTTTCAAGTAAGAAGTGTATCGCAGAGAGATTTCTTTCCCTTAGAATTTCTATGCAATTCATCCTTCCTATTTGATTATTCTTTTGCCTGAATGCTGGCACAGACGCGTTGACAGGTAGTGATAAAGTCCTGTAATCCTGCATGGAGATGCTTATTGGAATGAAAAATAATATAATAATCGCGTTGAAAGGATACATCCGATAAATACAACCGGGTGACAATACCTGCTTCCAGTTCAGCCTTTACCATCTGATAGGGGAGAATGGAAATGCCGAAGCCATATTGTACTCCTTTAACAAGTGCCCTTGTACTGGCGCTTTCCCAGATGGGATGCAGTTGAATATCGTGTACCTTCATGATGGAATCCAATATTTCTCTTGTACCGCTTCCTTTTTCTCTCAGTAAAAAGGCTTCCTGTGCGATATCCTGCAGGCACAGCTTCTCTTTTTCTGCCAGCGGATGATCCAATGCACATATGACGGCAAGCTCATCCTTGAAAAAGGATATTTTTTGTATATGCTCATGTGTCGGTATGCCCTCAATCAGAGCGAGATCCAGCTGGTTGGATGCGATTGCTTCCTCCAGAATGCTGGAATTTTCAATAAGAATCTGTGTGCGTCGTTTTGGATAATGCTGCTTGTAGCTTATCAGACATTCACAGAGAAGACTGTTGGCAATCGTGATGCTGGAGCCGATGCTCATACGCTCCATATCGCTCCAGTGCTCCATACTGTTTTCCATTTCCTCAAACAGTGCTGTGATATGTCCGGCATATTTGAGAAATTTTTCTCCGTCACTAGTCAGATACAGTCTGCGTGAAATTCTGTCAAACAGCTGCAGCTGATAGGTTTCCTCCAGCTCACGGATGGCAAGGGAAACAGAGGGCTGTGCCATGTGCAGCTTTTCAGCGGCTCTGGTAATGCTTCCCCAGGTGCATACCGCTACAAAAATACGCAAATGTCGTAGGGTCATACAATTCTCCTTTCATAAGAAAATATTATAAAATATATATAATAATACTATTTTCATTATGAAATAACAAGGAATATAATAATAGGGAAGGTGATAAAAATGGAGAAAAATGCAAATATGTACTGGAAGCTATTCTCTTCCGTATTTATGTTAAGTGCCTGTACCTTTGGTGGAGGCTATGTTATCGTACCGCTGATGAGAAAGAAATTTGTAGAGGAGCTGCACTGGATTGAGGAGGGGGAGATGATGGATCTGGTCGCCATTGCGCAATCCTCTCCCGGAGCAATCGCGGTCAATGCATCAATCAGTATCGGGTATCGCTGTGCAGGTATTTTAGGCGCTGTTGTCGCTGTTATCGGTACGGTGCTGCCGCCGCTTGTTATTTTGACGGTTATATCCTATTGTTATGAGGCTTTCATCAAAATCCAGTGGATTCAAATCATGCTGTTTGGTATGCAGGCAGGTGTGGTTGCTACAATCTGCGATGTCGTTTGGACGATGGGAAAAGAGGTTTGGAGTCAGCCGCAAAAGGTATATGTACTCATTATGCTTGTGGCTTTTGTATGCAATGTGCTATTCGATGTGAATCTGCTGATCATCATAGTTGTGTGCGGTGCACTCGGCTATATGATTGAGCGTGCCATGAAAAAGGAAGGTGGTCTGCAGTGATTTTACTTCAGTTGTTGCTTAGCTTCCTGCAGATTGGTCTGTTGAGTATTGGCGGCGGTTATGCGGCATTGCCGATCATACAGGATCAGGTGGTGTCAATGCACAGCTGGCTGAGCATGCGGGAGTTTGCGGATATTTTAACGATATCGCAAATGACACCTGGGCCGATTGCAATCAATGCCGCAAGCTTTGTCGGAACAAAGATCGCAGGACTACCTGGAGCATTGATTGCGTCGCTCGGCGTTGTGCTGCCAAGCTTTATCATCGTATTAACGTTGTCTTTTCTATACTATAAGTACCGGCAGCTGGATGCAATTCAGGCTGTATTAAAGGGACTTCGCCCGGCTGTTGTGGCATTGATTGCATCTGCGGGTGTATCTCTTGGCATCAATGCCTTCTGGGGAGGAAAGGCGATTTCCATGGCAGATTTGAACGTGGAAAGCATATGCCTGTTTGCTCTGGGCCTCTTTCTGTTAAGAAAATATAAAAAGAGTCCGATTACGGTCATGCTGCTATGTGGTGTTCTGGCAGTTGGTTACGGTCTTATAAGCGGAGCTTTAACATTTTAGTATTTATTACATGTATAATGTAACAATAAGCAGTACGATAGCATTGTCAGAAAGGATGATGCTATATGAGTTACGGATTACAGATTCACAGACAGGCGGTTATGATAGAGTATTATCTCAATCAGGCAGTCAGCAGGATACGGGGACAGAGGAATTGTTCTCTTGCGGATATCACCATGGTATACGATCAGCCGATTCGTCTGACAGCGGACATCCTCAGTGAGCTGCAGGATAAGGTACGTAATGAAACAGAGCTGAAAACGATACAGGATATCAAGACAAAATACTGTACCTATCAGGGATATATTTTGTCACAGCTCGATGAACAGATATGTGAGAATCTGGTGGATGATTTAAAGCGTTTGAGTGAGTAAACACAAGAAATACTGCGATTGTTCACGATATCGAAAAGGAGGATAGGATTTCTGCTTTGATAAGGAAATCTCCATCCTCCTTTTTTATGATTCTGTAATATCCCTTATATTCTGGGATTGCCTAGGCGCGTTGTCCGAATGGAATCATGAAATTGCTTCATCCATATACAGATTTTCAGCTCCTTTACAGGCAGACACGAGCTGTTTTCATGGCAGACTGCTTCCGGTGCTCTTTATCTTTAAGCATCTTTTTCCTCCTTGGCTTTTGCGAGCAGCTGATCTCTTGTATTTCTGGATGGATCCTCTATTGCATATTCCAGAAGCTTTTTCAGCATGCTGCCAATCTGAGCTCCCTGAAAGCCGCAGGCAAGCAGGTCTGTCCCGTTGACAGCCAGGGTACGCAGGGATAGCAGCTGTTCTTCCTCCCGCATACTCAGCAGCAACGCCCTGCACGCCGCTAATGTTTTGATACCGTCCTCTGCATAGAAGGGATTTTTAGCCTGCTGATCGGCAAGCTGAACATCCATCGCCAGCAATGCCTGGGATACATCATTATCAAATTTTGAAAGATATCGGCGCAGGACTGCTCGCCGCGGTGTCAGCTGGTAATCATGAAAAGCGATTCTTTGCAAAACAGTGCGTATGGTTTTCTTATCATAGCGCAGCTCCTTCATCCATTGCTCCCCAAGTATAACCGATTGCTTTGCATGACCGTAATAATGCGATATACCATCTGCATCGATTTGCTCACACTGCGGCTTACCGGTATCGTGAAATATAACCGCCAGCTTGCTTTCCAGCGGGTAGCCTGCTGTGTGGTTTAATGCGATATCCGTATGCTGAAGCAGATCATAAATATGCCATTGATTGTTTTGGCTTCTGCACATCAGCTTTGTATAGCCCTTCAGGATTTCATCTAGTACATGCATATCCTTTAACAGCAGTAAGGTGTTTGGATAATCCTGCAGCAGTATGCGGTTGAATTCTTCCCGGATACGCTCCTTTGAAATGCAGGATAGAAGCTGTGCATGCGTGCGGATTGCCTGTATTGTGGCTTCTTCCAGAGAAAACTGCAGGGTGCAGTGAAAGCGCAGTGCGCGCAGAATGCGCAAGGCATCCTCCTTCATTCTCAAGGACGCATCACCTACGCAGCGAATGCATTTCTTTTCTATATCCTCTCTGCCATGAAAGGGATCATGAAATCCATGGACAGGATGCCAGGCGATGGCATTCATGGTAAAATCACGGCGTTTCAAATCCTCGTCGAGACTGCGGGTAAAGCTGACCTCCTGCGGCTTGCGATGATGGATGTATCCGCTCTCTGTACGATAGGTTGTAATTTCCACGGGCTCCTTGTCTGCCAGCACCGTAACAGTACCATGCTTTAATCCCGTTGGTACAACCCGATAGCCCGCCGATTGAAACAGCTTTATGACGACATCCGGCGGTGCACTGGTGGTAATATCATAATCATGCAGCTCACGCTCCATCAGCATATCACGCACACAGCCTCCAACCAGCCATGCCTCCTCCTGAATGGTTGAGAATCGCTGCAAAAGCTGCATAATTTTTGGATCAGTGATTGTTTTCATAGCATTCTCCTTTCTGCTATTATATAATGAATACAGCAGGGAAAAAAGGAGATTTCATGAAAAAGATTGTTGAGATTGTGCATGATATCATAAGACAGCATGTGATAGAGGGCAGCGTATGTGCGGATTTTACAATGGGACAGGGAAACGATACAGTATTTCTGGCGCAGCAGAAGGAGTGCCGAAAGGTATATGCCTTTGATATACAGCCCTCTGCATACGATATGACCTTGCAAAAGCTGCAGGCGGAGCATCTGGAGGAAAAGACCTCCCTCCTGTTGGCTTCCCATGAATACTGTGATTCCTATATCAAGGAGCCGCTGGATCTGGGGGTATTTAATTTCGGGTATCTGCCGCATGGTGATCCTGCCATTACAACACGCTATGCTTCCTCTGTGAGCGCAATCACAAAAGCATTGCATCTGCTGAGAAAGCATGGTATTCTGATTCTGGTCTTGTATTGGGGACAGGCGCATAACAGAGAAGAAAGCACTGCTCTTTTAACATGGTGTGAAAAGCTGGAAAGCAGATGCTTCAGCGTATGCAAAATCACGATGCACAATAAGCGGGATTGTCCCTGTATACTTGTGATAGAAAAGGAAAAAGGAGAAGGTAAGCAATGATCAAAGCCGTAATTTTTGATATGGACGGAGTGCTGGTGGACAGTGAGCCGAAAAATCTGGAACAGCTGAGAGGGTTTTATAAGAGCTATGGAACGGACGTGGAGGATGCTTTTCTGCATTCACTGGTAGGGAGCTCCTACACGTATACCTATACAGAAAGTATGCGGGTTATGCATATGGACTGGCCTATTGAAAAATTCAAGGAGAAGCTGGATGAATATTGTAAGCATCATGCCTTCGGGTATGACGAGGTGCTGAATCCGGGAGTCAAGGAAACGCTAATCTGGCTGCGTGAGCATGGATATAAAACAGCAGTGGCATCCAGCTCCAGCATGCATCAGATTCAGACTATGGAAAATGTATGTGATCTGGTTGGCTGCTTTGATGAGCTGCTGAGCGGAGAGATGTTTCACGAGAGCAAGCCGAATCCTGAAATTTATTTGACAGCGGCTAAAAAGCTGCAGGTGGAGCCAGAGGAATGTATTGCAGTAGAGGACAGCATGTATGGAATCGCGGCAGGGAATGCTGCCGGTATGCGGGTGCTTGCCTATGCGGATGACCGCTATGGAGTGGATCAGAGCAAGGCATATGCAAGAATTCATCACATGGGGGAGCTGAAACAGTATCTGAAAAATTAAATCACAGACAAGCAATAAGGCTGAGTGACTGTACACATGGCTGAGATGAAAGAAGTCTGCGTACCAGCTGCTTGCTTACAAAAAGAGATCAAAGGTATCTCTTTTTTTTATTCCTATCTCAGAAAATTGAGCGATTTTCTTATATATTTCATATTGTATTCTTTAATAAAATAGAAAAGATTGTAAAATTACAGGAAATATAGCATTTATTTTTGACTATAACTTCCACAAAAGGTATAATATGTATAACATGAGTCGTTGCTTTGTATTTCTGAAAAATACGCAATATTTTTCATATTGTAATATTTGTTACAGGAACAAAGACACTGGGAATGCACAATTCTATAAGGCTTATTCTACATTACCGGCATGCTCAGCTTTTTTTGAAGGCGTGACATGCCTTTTATATAAATTGCTGTACAGCGGAAGGGAGAATATATGAGTGAAATGTCTGCAGGAAAGCGGTATGCGCTGGAACTGTACAATGATGATATGACTGTTCTGCTTCCCCTGTCCTATATCGGAAGTATTCTGCCTTATAGCGATATGGTATTCACTGATGCACATACGGTAGTATATCAGGAACGAAGGCTGCCCTGCTTTTATCTGGAGCAGGTGATGTCTCAAACCCGCAAACAGAACGTCTTTTATGCTGTTTTGCTTCAGAATGAGGATATCGAGGCATTTCTCTTTGTCCAAAAGGTTTGCGGCATACAGGAATTACAGGAGCAGTGCGGTAAGCTTCCTGCATACCTGCAGGCACGGCTCACCTATATACAGGAATGCCATCTGCTGGATCAGGAACGCCTGGCATATTTGTTAAACATCAGAGTATTGCTGGAGCAGCATGGATATGATAACGAAAAAGGAGCCACATATGAAACAGGAAAGCGGACATATTGATGCACTTACGAATTTTTTCGGATATGCATACGGCAGTAAAAAAATCGATGAGGTGCTGCAGCGCGGGGGCGGCCATGATACGGCCCTGCTGTTTCAGGTGGATAATTGGGAAGGCTTTTGTGAGCTTGCAGGGGATAAGGCGGCAGATTTTTCGCTGGCCAAGCTCTCCTTTTTACTAACGAAACTATTTCATAAAACGGATATCTTCGTCAGAATCGCTCCTGCTGCTTTTTTTGTATACAGCTATGGCTACATGGAATCTGCGGATATTCAAAGAAGATTGCAGCTGCTGTATACGCATATGAAAACAACAGCTTCTCTGGCACGCTGTTTGAAGGAATGCCGGCTGCATGTCGGTGTCAGTCATGTACAGAAGGAATGCAGCTTTCAGGAGCTTTTAACGTTAACGCAATACGCCCTTGCACAGGCTGTTGAACAGGATTTGCTGTTTGTCGCTGACTGCCAAGTAAAGGATGCACAGAAGCCGCTTTCTTACGCCTATCCGCAGGAAATACCGGTGCATGCTTGGGATTATCAGGATATAGATGTTCGCTTTATCATAGATATGACGAATTTTCTGTTTGGCTGCAACGATCTGCATTTCGGCCTGGAAATGGTGTTATCCTGCATGTGTGAATACTTTGATACCCAGCAGATTTATGTGATGGAGCGTGACAGCAGCGATGAGGGCTATGCCATCACACACGAATGGCTGTGTCACGATCAGCAGGTGGAAAATGCCAATTTCAGAAGGCTGCCGCTTACCGTAGGTGACCGCCATCAGAAGCTGTTCGATGAGCATCATCTTTTGGTATGCTCACAGCTGTCGGATATGTTTAAATACGATGTTATGACAGCGTTGCGGGAACGTGTCCGCGGAGCACAGGCCCTGCTGCAATGTGCCCTTTATGATAATGGCCGCTATATCGGATATCTCAGTATGCTGGATTGTCAAAGTGAGAGGGTATGGACTTCCACAGAAACGGCGACGTTTTCCACCCTGGTGAAAATCATTGGAACTGCCATTATGCAGCTTCGTTCCCAGCGAATCAGTGAACAGATCGTCCGTCACGATATGCTGACCGGCGCATGGAATCTGAAGACCTTTACACAAACGGTGGAGCAGTATCTGCAGGAGCATCCATCAGCATGTACGGCTGTCATCACACTGGATATCAAAAATTTTAAATTCATCAACGCCGAATACGGGTATCCGTATGGGAATGCAATTCTCATCTCCATCTCTCAGATATTGAAGCTATATCTGGATGCACAGGAATATTATGCGCGTGGGGACGGTGATAATTTTGTCGTCATGCTGCAATATCAGGATATGGAGCAGTTAAAGCTGCGCATCACATCGCTGATTCAGAAAATAGAACGCTGTGGCGTACATAGTAATCCGCCGGTTACCGTTGTCTGCATGATGGGAATCTATATAAGCAGACATTCAGGAAGAAGCGTATCTGAAATGCTGGACTGTGCCAATATGGCAAGAAAATCCGTAAAGAATTCTCACAAGAGCGCCTGTGCATTCTTCAATAAGGAGATAGAAGCTCAGCATATGCGCGAGCATTCCCTTACACGCATCATGAAGCAGGCCCTGCAGGATGCGGAATTTATCGTCTATTATCAGCCAAAGGTGAATATCAGGACACAGAAATGCGTTGGTCTTGAGGCATTAGTACGCTGGAAGCGCGCAGACGGTGAGCTGATTCAGCCCAATGATTTTATTCCCTTGTTTGAAAAAAATAAATTTATCGGGGAGCTGGACATGTATGTGCTGGAAATGGTATGCCATCAGCTGCAGGAATGGCAGGAACGCAATGCCGTATCATTCCCGATTGCAGTTAATCTATCACGAATCCATCTTGAGGAGGATGCGGATATCGTTTACCATATCGTAAATATATGCAACCGGTATCATATTCAGCGTCAGCTCATAGAGCTGGAAATTACAGAAACGGCATTTCTGGAAAATGAAACAGTTGTCATACAACGGGCCAAGGAATTAAAGCAGGCAGGCTTTCTTCTGTCCATGGATGATTTTGGTACCGGCTTTTCCTCTCTCAATCTGCTCAGTGAGCTTCCGGTGGACAGTCTCAAGCTGGATCGTACATTCTTTTTAAAGGAAAGCAATCAGCGGGAGAAAATAATTTTAAGCAATATCGTACACATGGCAGAGGAGCTGAATATGCATGTCATATCCGAGGGTATTGAAACTGCGCAGCAGGTGGATTTCTTAAAGGAAATCGGCTGTGATATAGCACAGGGGTATTATTATTCACGACCGTGTCCGATGGAGCAGCTGCAAAAACGGCTGTGGACAGTCTTTGAAGGGGGCGATTCGCATGTCACATGAAGCATATCTTGTTTTTTATCAGGGAACGCATGGGTATGCCATTGAAAACAGCAGGGTTGTCCGTATTCTTACGGCGGGGCATATCTATAAGCTGCCGATAAAGGAAACGATGGTGAGAGGACTCCTGCAGGTAGATGAGCAGCTGGCTGCCGTCGTAGATGTGGAAGCCTTCCTCTTTCATCGTGAGCCCTTGCAGGAGCGCTATATCATCGTGCTAAAGCATCAGGGAGAATATGTAGGTGTTTGTGCTGCAAACATTGCGGGGATACAGGAGCTGGACGAAGAACGCTGGCAGCCCTCTACCTGTAAAAAGCTGCCCTATTCCATAAAGGATGGAGACAGGGAGCTGTACCATCTGCAGCTGGATGGTCTTGAGGGAGGTGATGGCTATGATCAGGCTGAAGGATGATGAATTTATACAGCTCTGTGATTTTATGAAAACCAAATACGGAATCAATCTGTCAAAAAAGCGTATTTTGATAGAATACCGCCTGATGAATACATTGAACAACGAGCATATTTCCAGCTATTCCCAGTATTTGCGGCTATTGAAAAAGGATACTGGCGGGAAGCTGGAGGAGGAGCTCGTCAACCGGCTGACAACGAATTATACCTTCTTTATGCGGGAGCCGTCGCATTTTCAATTCATTGAAGAACACATCCTGCCAGAAGCTGATATGCATGCACCCTATCATATCTGGATTGCGGGCTGCTCCAGTGGACAGGAATGCTATACGCTTATCATGCGTCTGGAGGATCAAAGAAAACGGGGTGTAAAGCTTCCTGAAATTACCATAACAGCGACGGATATCAGCACAAAAGCATTGCAGGAGGCACAGCAGGGGGAATATCCTGTTGAGGCACTGGATGTACTGCCCAGACACTGGAAGCACGCATACTGTCAGGTGCATGAGGAACGTAAAACCTTTACGATCCGTCCGTTTGTGAAAAAGCAGGTGAAATTTGTCCATCACAATCTTATGGAGCCCTATCATCGCAACTACTTTCAGTTGATTTTATGCAGAAATGTACTAATTTATTTTGATGAGGTATCCCGCTTACGGATATATGAGAATTTCGCATCCAGTCTGAAGAACAGAGGCTATCTGATTCTGGGACATGCGGAAATGATTACGCAGGGATATCCGTCGTATGAATATCTGAAATCCTCTGTTTACCGTTTAAAGGAAAGACAGCCGTATGGATAAGCAGCACATCGTTATATATCATATCGATCAAAAGCAGGAAGCAATGGCGGCTTCCATTCTCATGACGGAGCAGGAGCTGATTCTTCATTATGCCCGTACATCTGATGAGGTGCAGGCATACGGAACGCGCTATAGTATCACCGCGGTGATAATGGAATGTGATACGGCAGATGAACGAATACTGCAGGAGGGGGAAAATGTCAGACTGCTTTCTATGCCGGTTTTACTCGTCTGCCATCGCGTAAGTGCAAAGCACTGTCCGCTTACGGTGCTGATCAAGCCAGAATCAGTTACTCCGGCCTTTGCGCGACAGATGCTCGTACATGTACTCGTTTTGCAGAAGGCAACAAGCAAAGCGAAGGCAGGACAGCAGGGAACAGCGAGCCGTGCAGTCATCGGTATTGGTGCTTCTGCAGGAGGGCCGCATGCTCTTTGTGAAATACTGCGGCATGTGCCAGAGGATATCTGCGGTATTGTGGTAGTACAGCATATGGCAATAAAACAGCTGCACAGCTTTATCCGCTATCTGGATGCCCTGTGTGAACCTGCGGTTGTGCTTGCCAGCGAGCATTTGCTGATACGAAACGGAATGGTATATATTGCGGCAGAGGACAGACATTTGCAGGTGATAAAAGAAACAGATGGCTTTTATCTGCATCTAAAGCAAGGGCCAAAGGTGAATTTTGTCCGTCCATCCATCGACATCCTGTTTTCCTCACTTGCCAATCAGGTCAAAGCACAGGCAGCGGGGGTGCTGCTTACCGGTATGGGAACGGATGGGGCACGGGGATTGCTGGAAATGAAGCAGGCGGGTGCCTTTACAATCATACAGGATGAACCATCCTGTGAGCTGTATGGGATGCCCAGGGAGGCCAAATCCCTGCAGGCCCAATGCGTGGAGCTGCCACTGGACAGGATTGCGGATACGCTGTGGAGGCATTATGAAGTCAAGGGGAGAAAAAGAGGTAATGGAACATGAGAAAAAAAATCATGATTGTGGATGATGCCATGTTTATGCGCAAGCTTATAGAAAAAATGTTGCGAGGTAATGGATATGAGGACATCGTACAGGCTGCGAATGCGGAGGAATGTCTGGCTTTGTACAGACAAGTTCAACCGGATATCATTTTGCTGGATATCACGATGCCACAGAAAAACGGACTGGAGGTACTGGACGAGCTGCTGAATGAAAATGCCGATGCATATGTCATCATGTGCTCTGCACTTGGTCAGGAGGAGCTGATTGCGGACGCCTTGCGTAAGGGAGCGAGGGATTTCATCGTTAAGCCGTTTACAGAAGCACAGCTTCTTCAGGTTCTTACGGCACTGGGGGATCAATGATGGATACAGTTACAAAGCAGCTGCAGGTACAGGATACGATTCAGGAGCTGGGAAATATTGGAATCGGGGCAGCCGCAACCGCACTATCTGCGCTCCTGCAGCAGCGGGTGCTTACCAATACCTCAAGGCTTGGAGTCATTGACGATGCTTTTTTATTAAATCAGAAGCTGCTGGAGGATCAGGTCGCAGGGATCCTGTTTCCATATGATAAGGATATACAGGGATATGGACTCTTTATTCTGGAGGAGGAATTCGCCTGTGCTATCTCGAACAGCTATCTTCACAAAACGGTGAGGTTTGCGGATCTGAATAAGGAATGTATGGCGGTTTTGCAGGAAATCTGCAGTATTATGATTTCCTCCTATCTATCCGCTTTGGCATCCTTTGCGGATATCAATATTCGTGTACAGCTGCCTGCAGTGTCCATGGACATGAAGGGTTCGATTATCAATGATGGTCTTTCCTTTATTCTGCGGCAGGAAAAGGAGGCCTTCTGGCTGGATCATGAGCTGAAGCTTTCTGCTTCCGCAAAACCAAGTCATCTGCTGTTTATCATGAATATCGACAGCATTCAAAATCTGATGGCAAGGCTGGAGGTGGCGATATGAAGGAGGTCGTGGCACGGCCAGGAGAGCTTGTTATTGCACAGCAGGATGGAATCATCACATCGTATGCGCTCGGCTCCAGTCTGGGCATCTGCCTCTATGATAAAGAAAAAAGGGTTGGAGGCTATGTCAACAGCATTCTTCCGGAAAATCCCGGAGCACAGCAAAATGCAAAATATGTCGGCGATGCGGTTATGATGCTGTATCATGCCATGCAGCGCTATGCCGTTCATGACCACCAGCTGTATGCCAAAATCATCGGAGGGGCAAAGCTGTTTCTACTGCCGGATGAGGATCGCAGCAAAGAGGTTGGCAGAGCGAATATCCAGGCGGCCTATGCGGCCCTGACAAGGCTGCATATCCCGATTGAGGGAGAGGATGTCGGAGATATGTACGGCAGAACACTGCATTTTCATATAGAAACCGGAATTGTCTATATCGAAACAGGAAACAGATATGTGTATCATATCTGAAGAAAAGGGAAAGGAAAATCGTAATGAAAGCATTTAAAAATATGAAGGTTACCAGAAAGCTGCTGCTCAGCTTTCTAACTGTAATTCTTCTGTATGTCATCAGCATATCCGCTACGCTAGTCGGCGTACACAGCATTACCGGCAGCTTTAACGAATTTTATAACAATTCTTATCAGATCGTGAAGGAATCCATGAATTTTCGATTGAACCAGTACATCGTTGCCCGCAATGTATTACAGATCATATCGGATCGTGATCTTGCAGTTTCAGCGGAAACACTCAGTGAAACCGAGGCCAGTATGGAGGTTGTCGATGATTCCATGAAAAATCTGGAGCGTCTATATAAGGATAAGGAGATGCTGAGTGAGCTGAAAACACGCTATGAAAAGCTGGTTACACCGAGAGAAAAGGTTTTAAATCTTCTGAAAACAGAGAAGTTTGATGAAGCGATGAAAATCTATGAAAAGGAATATAATCCCCAGGCGATGGAAACAAGGACGTTTTTGCGTCAGATGGAAACGACGACGAAGGAGGAAGCGGATGCATATTATCAGGCGAGTGAGGAAAGCTCGGATACCATGCTGCTTGTTCTTATCGCGCTTGCAGGTATCACGGTTCTGTTTTCCAGCGCTATCTGGTATCTGATTTCAAAAAGCATCACGCGTCCGATTCAGGAGCTGAAGCGTTCCGCTGAAGAGCTTGCGGCTGGAAATCTGCATACGGAAATAAGCTATACGGCAGAAAATGAATTGGGCTCACTTGCGGAAAGCATGCGGATGACTATTCAGGCGCTGCGTGAGTATATGTCGGAAATAGAAAAGAGTATGATGCTGATTGGAAAGGGAAAACTGAACTATCAGACAGAGGTGGAATTCAAAGGGGATTTTATAGCACTGAAGCGTTCTCTGGATCATATTTCCGTTATGCTGAGTGAGTCTATGATGAAAATCAGCAACAGTGCGGAACAGGTATCCGGCGGGGCTCAGCAGATATCCAACGGTGCGCAGATGCTGTCTCAGGGAGCCAGTGAACAGACGGGCTCTATTGAAGAGCTGGCGGCAAATATCAATGAGATTTCGGAAACGGTGAAGCGCAATGCGGATGATACCGTGACAGCCAGTGATCTGGCAGATGCCGTGGAACAGGAAATCATGGATAACAGTACACAGATGGAAGCAGTCACGATGGCGATTGCCCAGATTCGTCAGACCTCTAAGGATATCACCGGTATTGTTAAGGAAATCGAGGATATCGCATTTCAGACAAATCTGCTTTCTTTAAATGCAGCGGTGGAGGCTGCACGGGCAGGGGATGCCGGGCGCGGTTTCTCGGTGGTTGCCGAAGAAATCCGTAAGCTTGCGACGAAAACAACCGATGCCAGTAAAATAACAGCCCAGCTGATTCAGAAATCAACAAAATCAGTTGAAGAGGGAAGCGCTCTTATCGATGCCAGTGAGCAGTCCTTAAAGCACATCGTTGACGGAGCGCGGGATGTTGCTTCTAAAATCGAACAGATTTCGCAATCCAATATACAGCAGGCAAATTTCATTATCCAGATTCGTCAGAGCATTGAACAGATTTCTGATATCGTACAGGGAAATTCTGCGACCTCGGAGGAAAGTGCGGCCGCAAGTGAGGAGCTCGCAGCGCAGGCACAGATTTTGCGGGAGCTGGTATCCCGATTTGAATTGCTGGAAAGAGACGGGAAGGTGCTATGAAAAAGAAGGTATTGATCGTTGACGATGCGGCCTTTATGCGTATGAAAATAAAACGGGTGCTGGAGCCGCTGGATTGTGAGCTTCTGGAGGCCTCCAACGGACAGGAGGGCTGTATGCAATTCACTTCACAGCCGGTGGATCTGGTCATTCTGGATATATCCATGCCAGTTATGAACGGATTGGAGGCTTTAAAGGAAATGATGCGGATCAACAATGAGGTACCGGTTGTTATGTGCTCCGCTATCGGACAGGAATCGCAAATCGTTAAGGCGGTACAGTGCGGTGCCAGAGAGTTTATAATCAAGCCGTTTGCCGATGAGCAGCTTCGTAAGGTAGTTAAGAACATACTGCATCTTTAGGAGGTCAGAGTATGCTGCGTAAATATTCGGATTTGAATGAAATGGCAAAGGATGCGTTGCGGGAGCTTGGGAATATCGGAACCGGAAATGCTGCCACAGCGTTATCTGCGATGACCAATCAGGAGATTGATTTGGAAATTCCGGTTATCAGAATCGTTCCGTATCAGGATGCTCCCGGCTTGCTGGGCGGTGCGGAAATCGTGGAGACCGGAATCCTTCTGGAGGTCAGTCACGGTTTAAAGGGCATTTTCATGTTTTTGCTGAATGAGGATTTTACAGCCCGCATGCTGCAAAAATTGCTCGGCTGTGAGATTGTGGATGTCAGAAGGCCGGATGAAATGAGCAAATCCGCAATCTGTGAAACAGGAAACATCATGTGCTGCTCCTATATCAATGCATTATCCCAGATGCTGGATATGCAAATCCATGTATCTGTACCCTCGGTTTGCTGTGATATGGCAGGCGCGTTACTCAGTGTTCCGATGATTCGTTTTGCCAATCTGGGCGATGAGCTGATGTTCATCGAAAACCGGTTCTGCTTTGATGATGCGTCCTTTGTATGCCATGTCCTGTTTTTGCCGGAGCTGGATTCCTTGAAGAACATGCTGGATACATTGGGACTGTCCTATGAATGAGGTTATCACGATAGGTATTGCGGATGCTGCCATCGCAAGGCAGCCCTGTATTCTCGTCACCTATGCACTGGGCTCCTGTGTGGGCGTGTGCCTGTATGAGAAAAAGCGCAGGATCGGCGGTATGGTGCATATTCTGCTGCCCAGCAGAGCGGCGGCAGTCAATCAGGACAATGCCTTTAAATTTGCGGACAGCGGTGTGAAAAAGCTGTTGGACGGTATGCTTTGCAGGGGAGCGGAGCGTCAGAGCATCATTGCGAAAATTGCAGGGGGAGCAGAAATGTTTCAGCAGGAAACGTTGAACAGTCAGATTGGAAAGCGCAATGTCGCAGCCGTAAAAGCGGTATTGCGGGAGCTGCGGATACCGCTTGCTGCGGAGCATACCGGAAGCAACTTCGGACGCACGATCTGGCTGTCGTGTCAGGATGGAAGTCTGAAAGTCAGGACAGTAAACAATGGAATACAAGTTATATAGTAAGGGAGAGCTGATGAATGGATACGATACCTAGACTGCTGATTATTGATGACAGTGCCTATATCTGCCATATGATCGAACAAATCTTCAGCAGTGAGAATATAGAGCTGCGTAAGGCGAATGACGGAGCACATGCACTGCAGGCGGTCACAGCCTTTGCACCGGATCTGATTTTACTGGATGTGGTACTGCCGGATACCGAGGGCTATGAGCTTTATCATAAAATCAAGGAAATTGATAAAAACAATGCCTCTATAATTTTTCTGACCTCCAGAGATCAGGATGCCGATGTGGTCAAGGGCTTTTCCCTTGGGGCCTGCGATTATATCAAAAAGCCCTTTCACAATGAAATTTTAAAATCACGTATACAGGTGCATTTACAGGAAAAGCGGATGAAGGATGATTTGCGGCGGATGAATGAGGAAATGGCAGACAGTATGCGGAAGCTGAATACCCTGGCCTATCGCGATCCGCTAACGGGGCTGTATAACCGCCGGTATATCGAGGAACAGCTGAAGCCAAGGTTTCTAAGAGAGCCTTACGATATCGTTTTGTCCATGTGTGATGTGGATAATTTTAAACAGATCAATGATGTATACGGACATGAGATTGGCGATATGGTACTGATTGGAATCGCTAATATCATGGAGAGCTCTTCCTCCCGAATGACGGCAATCCGCTGGGGCGGGGAGGAATTTCTGCTTGTCCTTTTTCAGACCGGCTGTGAGGAGGGCTATCAGCTGAATGAACGCATTCGCAAAGATATAGAAAATTTCCCGTTTTATTCCAAGCAGAAAGCATTTCACTGCACGATTTCCATAGGTTTGCAGCGATATGATCCGCAGCTGAGCTTTGTGCAGAATGTAGAGCATGCGGATGCAGCGCTGTATAAAGGAAAGCGGAGCGGGAAAAACTGCTGTCTTTGGTACGATGGCATACAGGGCAGGTGAATATCATGCGTATATTTGATGAAGATCAAAGAGCGATGCTGGAGGTATATCTGTATGAAAGCAATTCGCTGTTTGACCAGCTGGATACGATTTTAATGCGGACAGAAAGCAGGGCTGTTTTTACCTCAGAGGATATTCACTCTGTTTTCCGTATCATGCATACGACAAAAAGCTCCTCCTCTATGATGAATCTGCAGGCGATTGCAGACCTGATGCATGCGGTTGAGGATTTGTTTTCCTTATTTCGTGAGGATGCAGCGCTTATGGCTGGCCACGAGCAGCAGACCTTTGCACTTCTTTACGCCGTTTCTGATTATATGCATGAGCAGCTCAGAGTAATGCAGGAGGAAGACTATCAGCCGGGCGATACATCCTCCTATGTGCAACAGACTAAGCAGCTCATCAGTACCATACAGAATGCGAAACCGGCTATTGCAGAAATTGCAGAGGAACCCATGCATACAGCTGCTTCATTGAAAGAATTGTCAGCATCTGATTCTAATCAAAACGAGGAGGCTATAACGCAGGCGTATATCCGGCTGCGTTTTGAGAAGGATTCCAGAATGGAAAATATCCGGGCCTATATGATAGCTTCACAGATTCGTGGAAAATGCCGCAGTCTTTCCTATTATCCCCAGGAGCTGGAACAGGATGCAGGCACTGCGAAGTTCATAAAGGAAAAAGGCTTTTATCTTCATATAGAGGCTGCAGAGCTGCAGAGTGTTTTAAAGCTGCTGCACAGAGCGCTGTTTGTGGAATCCTGCGAAATCATAGAAAAAGAGGAATACGACTTGAATTGCGGACAGCCGCAAAGGAAGGAAGCAGGGGCTGTGAATCCGCATACGGCAGAGAGTACCTCGATTATTTCTGTCCAGGTGGAAAAGCTCAACCAGCTGCAAAACCTGACGGGAGAGCTGATGATTGCGGAATCTGCCATGGTGAGCAGGCTGGAGGAGCTGGGGCAAAAGGAATTGCTGTCCCTGTTTGAGAACAGCTTTCACAAGGTGCTGCTCGATATGGAAGAAATTGTCATGGCCGCAAGACTTGTCCCGATTTCACAAATCGTTGCTAAGCTGCATCGTGTTGTGCGTGATATCGCTCATAAGGAGCATAAGGATGTATCCTTTCAGATTTTCGGAGAGGACATCGAGCTGGATAAGGAAATTGTCGATAACCTGTTTGAGCCGCTGATGCATCTGTTGCGAAATGCAGTTGATCATGGTATCGAAGCTGAAGCACAGCGTATTGCGGCACATAAGCCGAAAACGGGAAGCATTACCATGACAGTGGAAAATGTCAACGGAGAAATCGTTATTCATGTACGTGATGACGGGCAGGGAATCGATGTGGAACAAATTCGGAAAAAGGCACAGGAAAAGAAGCTGCTGAAGGAAGGTCACAGCTATACACGGGAGGAGCTGCTGAACCTGATTCTTTTACCGGGCTTCTCTACCAACCAAACAGCCAATGAATTTTCCGGCAGGGGAGTCGGTATGGATGTTGTGAAAACTATGGTTGATCATTTTAAGGGACATGTAAGCATACAGAGTACGCTGCATAGCGGAACCGTATTCTCTCTGCATTTTCCATTGACGCTAACCGTGATTGAAAGCATGCTGTTTCGCTGCAGCGCAAATACCTTTTCCATCCCGGCACATCATGTCCTTCATTTCTTTCCTTATCAAGAGGATGATACGCATTTAAAAACAGAGAACGGTCATAGTGTCTATGTTTATGAGGATAAGGTATTGCCGATTCTTCCCTTATCGAGGTTCTTTCATATGGAGCCATCTTCTGCACCAGGGAATATCCTTATGTATGTGCGCTCCTCTACACGGGAGGCCTGTCTTTTGGTTGACAGGATCATCGGTTATCAGCATATCGTGGATAAGCCGCTTCCTATGCTTCTGCATACACAGTTTAAAAAGGGCAGTGGGATATCCGGCTGCAGTCTGCTGGGAGATGGCAGCATCTGTCTGACCCTGAATACGGAATATTTATTGGATTGTCTGTTATATGAGAGGTGTATGTCATGAGTGATCTGTTATGCTTTCATGCCTTTGAGAATATATACGGCATTCCTGTCCATATCATACAGGAAACCTTTGATGAACAAAGGGTTACGCCGGTACCGTGTATGCATCCTGCATTTGCTGGACTCTGCAATTATAAGGGAATCGTTTATCCTGTTTTGTCCTTTTCCCGTCTCTGTAACAAAAGGATGCCATTAAAAAGGGCATGTATGCTGCTGCTTCATGTGGATAAATATCAGCTGATTCTGCGTATGAACGATGTACCGTTTTTTGTGTATGAGGCAAAGCTGACAAAAAGCATCCCGTATGATGGCGGAAGCGAATATCTGAAAATTGAAATGCTGTGTCAGCAGGAGGACAAAAGCATATATGTTTTAAATATGAAAGAAATTCTCGATTATCTGGCAGCGAATATGCTGCATATTCCTGAATAATATGCTCACAGGTTATCGATGACAAGGGACAACGGATTTTGACGGTGCAGAGACAGCCGGAGAAATTCGTTTTTTATATGCCTGGATAGAAAACGGTATTTAGTTTGCATGCTTTTGAATAGAGCTGTGTCTTGCTTGTCGTACTCTGTTCGGTTATGCTCCTGCTCTCAGCGCGCTACGTATGTTCTTCCTGTATCCATTGCTAATGACAGCTTTAAAAAGAGAATATGTAATACGGATGAAATCGGAGGTATGAGACTGTAGAGCTTCTTCTTTCTGTATACAGCACTGCACATAAAATGCAACAGGCAGCGTGTATATTTGATCTGCACTTTTATATCCTAGCAAATCGCTATACTTTTTTTGATTATTTAGCACTCAAGTGTTGACAGTGCTAAAAACTGTGCTATAATATCATTAGCAATCAAAGAGTGAGAGTGCTAAAAAGGAGCGTGATCGTATGAACTTTGATAAAATGAGTGAAAAGCTGCAGGAGATCATCATGCAGGCAGTGGAAATCTGCAAGTCGTATCAGCATACAACGGTGGATACCATTCAGATGCTGAAAGCCATTTTTGAGCATGATGTTCTGGATGGCTTATTCAAACGCCTGAATATAGATAAAACAAGAGCTTTATCCATCATTGACCAGGAAATGAACAGAGTGGCTACCAGCAGCAATGTCAATCCACAGCTATCCAATGAGGTGGCACAGGCCTTCTCTAAGGCCGAGCAGTGGAGTGCCAGTGTCCAGGAAACCTATCTGAGTGTAGCCAGTGTCTGGATTGCTTTGATGTTTAATAAATCCTATATTTCCAAACAGCTGGTCAAGGAGTTTCATCTGGATGAAAAGACCTGCAAGGATGAGGAGCTGAAGCGAAGAGGCGGTAAGAAAATGGATTCTGCGAATGCGGAATCCAATCTCGAGGCGTTGAGCAAATACGGACGGGATCTGGTTGAGGATGTGAAAAACGGAAAAATCGACCCGATTATCGGACGTGATGATGAAATCCGCCGTGTTATTCAGATATTATCCCGTAAAACAAAAAACAATCCGGTACTGATCGGTGAGCCTGGTGTTGGTAAAACCGCAGTCGTGGAAGGAATTGCATGGCGAATTATGAAGGGTGATGTGCCGCAGTCCTTGAAGGAAAAGAAACTGATCGAGCTGGATATGGGCTCTCTGATTGCCGGCGCAAAATACCGCGGTGAGTTTGAAGAACGCTTAAAATCCATTTTAGAGGAGGTCAAGCAGGCAGAGGGCAATATTATTCTGTTTATCGATGAGATTCACAATCTGGTCGGTGCCGGGAAAACCGAGGGCAGCATGGATGCCGGAAATATGCTGAAGCCGATGCTTGCCCGTGGTGAGCTGCGCTGTATCGGGGCAACCACCTTTAACGAATACCGCCAGTATATTGAAAAGGATGCTGCATTGGAACGCCGTTTCCAGCGTGTCATGGTACAGGAGCCAAGCGTTGAGGATACGATTTCCATTTTGCGTGGATTAAAAGACCGCTATGAATCCTACCATGGTGTCAAGATTCTGGATGAGGCAATTCTTGCGGCCGCTACGATGTCCAATCGTTATATTACCGACCGGTTTCTGCCGGACAAGGCGATTGATCTAATAGATGAAGCCTGTGCAACACTACGGGTGGAAATGGAATCCATGCCGCAGGAGCTGGATGAGCTGCAGCGAAAAATCATGCAGCTGCAGATTGAGGAAACCGCTTTGAAGAAAGAGGAGGACCGTAAGGCAAAGGAGCGTCTGGAGGATATCCGCAAGGAGCTCTCTGAGCTGCAAACGGAAAAGGATTCCCTGTATACTAAATGGGAGGACGAGAAGGCGGAGCTGGAGGAAAGCAAGGATGCCAAGGTACGTCTGGAAAAGGCAAAGCTGGATTTAGAACAGGCACAGAATGAAGCGCGCTATGAGGATGCTGCCAAGCTGCAATATGCAACCATACCGCATCTGGAAAAGCTGATTCGGGAACAGTCCGATAAGCAAAAGGAGGATGCTCTGATTCAGGAAACCGTCAACGAGGAGCTGATTGCGAAGATCGTATCCCGCTGGACAGGGGTAGAGGTCAGCCGTCTGGTTGAAAGCGAACGGCAGAAGCTTTTGCATCTGAAGGATGCATTGCAGAAGCGTGTCATCGGACAGGATACCGCACTGGAGCTTGTCAGTGATGCTATTCTGCGCAGTAAGGCACAGATACAGGATGAGCATCGTCCGATTGGCAGCTTCCTGTTCCTTGGGCCGACCGGTGTTGGTAAAACAGAGGTTGCCAAAGCACTGGCAGAGCAGCTGTTCGATAGTGAAAGCCATATTGTCCGCATCGATATGAGTGAGTATATGGAGAAGCACAGCGTTTCCCGTTTGATTGGAGCGCCTCCAGGATATGTCGGCTATGATGAGGGCGGCCAGTTGAGCGAGGCTGTACGCCGCAATCCGTATTCCATTATTCTGTTCGATGAGGTAGAAAAGGCACATCCGGATGTGTTCAATGTACTTTTGCAGATTTTGGATGATGGACGCATCACCGATTCCAAGGGTGTAACAGTGGACTTTAAGAACACCCTGCTGATTATGACCAGCAATCTGGGCAGTCAGTTTGCTTTTGACGGCGTGGATCGGGATGCCAATTATATGAATGAGGTAAAAAAATATTTTAAACCGGAGTTTATTAATCGTATTGATGAAATCGTCGTCTTTAATGCGTTGAATGATGATATGCTTGGCAAGATTGCACATAAGTTCATGGATGAGCTTACACAGCGTCTTGCACACAAGGATATCACGCTGCAGGTCAGTGATGCCGTATACAGAGCCATTGCCACACAGGGCGTGGATCCACTGTATGGTGCCCGTCCGATGAAGCGTTATATTCAGCGCAATATTGAAACCCTCATTGCTCGCAGAATGATTGAAGGCAATGCCGGCAAGGATGATATTCTCACTGTGGATGTAAAAGATGGTGATTATATCGTTCAGATCACACATCAGGATATGTAAGCATGCTGCGTATACAGTTTCTTGTATACGCAGTTTTTCCGTTCTCATCCTTTGGATATCTATTTTTATCGGGGCTTCAACGTATCGTGGGAGGGAGTGGAATTTGCCTCAACCTTGTATCTGTGCATAGTGAATTTCATTCAACTGCGACAATGTCTTTGCTTACGCAGAGACAGCGAAAGCGTGAGGTAAAAGCTTTTCTGATACTGAATATATAAAGCTAGAAAGACACAGTGTATGCAAGGGCGTATTTCCGGCTTTTTTCTGTAATAATAAAATCTGAGAGGAATGGATACGATAAATGAAAAAGAAACAGTACAGCTTTCAATATGAAAGAGCGACCTTTCTGATGGAAACGGACATACAGCCTAACCATTGGCAGCGCACAAAACAGGATAGGGAATCGCCTTTGAAAGGCTGTATCTTTTTCAGCGTAATTACGAATTGTCTGTATCCTGCAGAAAGATATGGGATTGGTAAGGTTTTCTTTGTCTTTTCCTGCAGAATATGATATCTTGTTCTTGGTGATACAAATGATGATTATAATCGCACCTGCCAAGCGTATGCGGGGAAGCATTGATTTTATGGATGCAGAGCAGGAGCCGGTGTTTTTGAATCAGAGCAGACAGCTGATCGGGTATTTGAAAACAAAAACCTGCAAGGAGCTACAGTCTATGCTGGGCTGCAATACCGCCATTGCTCAGTGGACTTATGACAGCTATCAGCACATGGAGCTGACATCCTCCGGTGTTCCGGCATTGCTCAGCTTTGACGGCATTCAATACAGCTATATGGCGCCGGATCTGTTTTCAGATGAATATTTCGCCTATGCCAGAAAGCATCTGCGCATCCTATCTGGACTATATGGTATATTGCGTCCCTTTGATGCGGTTGTCCCTTATCGCCTGGAGCTGGACAGTCCCGTTCATACGGATTTTTGTACAAGTCTTTATGAGTTTTGGGGGAAACAGCCGTATGATGAGCTGATTCGTGAGGACAAAGAGCTGCTGGATTTATCCAGTAAGCAGTATGGAAAGCTCATTAAAAAGCATCTGGACGAGCAGGTGCATTGTGTTACGGTGTATTTTTTGGAGGAGGAAGATGGAAAACGGCGGGAAAAGGGTGTGTATGTGAAAATGGCCAGAGGAGAAATGGTACGCTGGCTTGCGGAGGAAAATATCCAATCCTTTGAAGCGGTGAAAGGCTTTTGCAGACTGGGGTATCGCTTTGACGCCCAGGCATCCGATGACACTGCCTATCATTTTGTCCGGACGGGACCATGGAAGCGTAATAAAAAATTGATGTAGAACAGGAGGGAAAAGCACATGAATATAGAAACTGAAATCTGTTGCGGCAGCTATTATGATGCGTTGCAGGCCGCAAAGGGAGGTGCTGTCCGTATAGAATTGAACAGTGCCCTGCATATGGGGGGACTGACACCGAGCATCAGCTGTCTGCGGCTGGTGAAGCAGCATACTGATTTGCAGGTAATGACGATGGTACGGCCGCGCGGTGGCGGTTTCTGTTATGAAACAGAGGATTTTACAGCTTTGTGCATGGAGGCATCCGATTTGCTTGCGCATGGTGCTGATGGTATCGTATTCGGCTGCTTGCGAAGCGATGCTACGATAGATGTGGAGCAAACAAGACGGCTCGTCGAGCTCGCTCATGAGAAAGGAAGGCTTGCTGTCTTTCATAGGGCATTTGACTGTACTCCGGATCCATATGCGGCAATCGAAGCACTGATTTCACTTGGCGTTGACCGTATTCTTACAAGCGGACAGCGTGCGAAGGCGATGGAGGGTGCTGCCCTGTTGAAACAGCTGCAGCAGCAATACAAAGAGCAGATTGAGCTGCTTGCAGGAAGTGGTCTGCATGCGGGAAACGCAGTGCAATTCCTAAAGGAAACCGGCATCCGGCAGCTGCATTCCTCTTGTAAGGATTGGAAGCAGGATCCTACAACAATGCAAGCGAATGTCAGCTTTGCCTATGCATCGCAGCCGCATGCATCGGATTATGAGGTCGTGAGTGCGGAAAAGGTGCGTCTCTTCATTGACGAGGTCAATGCATACTGCAACAGCGAAAAAAGGAACCAGGCGGGTAAATAGTGCCGAAGCGTTTTTTGGATGTTCGCTGTCGCTGCATCCTACAAGGAAGCATGCTACTAGAAAAACATATAAGAAAATAAAAAAGGAAGGTACAGCTACTATGATGGAATGGATAAACGTAACAGATTCTTTTACAGAAAAACAAAGACATTACTCGAATACCTATCTGGAAATTGATGAGGTATTTGATAATGTGGTAGAAGTGAGCCTGTTTTCATCACAACAGGGACCATATGAAATCTTTATATCCTATGGAATCCTGTACGGTATTGTCTATGTGGAAGAGGATAAAGCATATGCCAAGCGGGAAGAAATAAAAAAAGAATTGGAAGCAGATTACAAAAAGCATAAAAAGCCATCGAACGAATTTATCCGTACGTTTTGTGAAAAGCATGAGGTGAAGATGCCGAATGATATTCTGTTTAATTTTCCGGACTTTTAAAGCATACGGCTACAAGGATAGACTTTGTGGGGATTGCAAGCGTACAGTGCAGGTGTAGACACGCGTTTCATGAAACTGCATCTTACATAACGATGGGAGGATTGCTTTGGTGAAGGAAGCATTGGGAATTCGTCTAAAAAAAAGAGCGCAGCAGCTAAAGCAGGACATACCGGTTATCTATTTGGTGTGGAAGGATCAGGATACGCCTCTGGCTGCGAGACTAGTTGTAGGATGTACGATCCTGTATGCTCTTTCTCCTATTGATTTGGTGCCGGATGTAATCCCTGTTTTGGGATTGCTGGATGATGTGATTTTACTGCCGGCATTGATATTGCTGGCAATACGGCTCATTCCTGAAGATATCTGGGAGCGAAACCGCCTGCGTGCCGCTGAAATGAAGCTACAGAGGATGGAAACGAGATGGTATTTTGCTTTACCTGTTTTGGCGCTTTGGCTGCTGCTATTCTCCCTGATCATAAAGGTGCTCAGCTGAAAAATGATGGTATGTCAGAGCGTTATGCGTACGAATCATAGGAAAAAAGAAACAGCAGTCGGGTCAGCTGTTTTATACTTATCGAAGCGGAATGGACAGAAAGTGCCATTTCAAAGCGTGGAATCCGTTTCCAAAAAGTGGTATAATGAAGCACATAAGGAGTGTGAAGCATTATGAAGATTGGAATCCCTAAGGAAATAAAAAACAATGAAAACCGTGTATCCTGTACACCTGCCGGAGTATTTGCCTTATGCAAGGCGGGACATGAGGTTTATGTGGAGACGAATGCCGGAGCGGGCAGCGGCTTTTCAGATCAGGAATACGAAGCTGCAGGGGCTCAGATAAGAGGCGTTGATGAGGTGTTTGCTGAGGCGGATCTCATTGTAAAGGTAAAGGAATATCTGCCAAAGGAGTATCACTATTTGCGTGAGGATCAGATGGTATTTACGTATCTGCATATCGCAAATGATGAGGCCTTCGCAAAGGCATTGTTAGAATCAAAGACTACAGCTATTGCATATGAAACTGTTAGAGATAGAAAAGGCGGTCTGCCGCTGTTAACACCGATGAGTGAGGTTGCCGGACGTATGGCGGTACAGGTTGGTGCGACCATGCTGCAGAAAAACAATGGCGGACGCGGCCTTCTGCTGGGAGGTGTTCCAGGTGTATTCCCAGCTGAGGTTGTTATCATCGGCGGAGGCACGGTTGGATTAAATGCAGCTAAGATTGCCTGCGGACTCGGTGCCATCGTTACAATTTTTGATATCAGTGCGGATCGCATGGGCTACATTGATGACATATCCGGTGGAACGATTCATACAGCCTATAATAACGAATACAATCTGCGCAGAGCGTTGCGCACAGCCGATCTTGTCATCGGTGCTGTTTTGGTGCCGGGGGCAAAGGCTCCAAAAATCGTGACGGAGGACATGGTAAAAACGATGAAGGCAGGAAGTGCCATTGTCGATGTCGCAATCGATCAGGGTGGCTGCATTGAAACAAGTGACCATATCACAACACATGATAATCCGTATTTTGAACGATATGGCGTTATGCATTATTCCGTGGCAAACATGCCGGGAGCTGTTCCGCGTACCTCTACCATGGCCTTATCCAATGCGACCCTGCCGTATATCCTGAAGCTTGCGGAAAAGGGCGTTGCTGCACTGCAGGAGGATGAGGGTTTCCTTGCCGGCTTGAATACATGCAAGGGACATGTTACGTATAAGGGAGTAAGCGCTGCCTTGCAGCTGCCGTATGTGGATCCACAGGAGCTGCTGTGATTTATATGTATTAAAATCATTATAAATAAGATGGACTGCAATAAGGCTAGTATCCTAGGGCAGTTCATTTTTTTCTTAAAAAGGTCATAGGAATGATCGTTTAAAGGGCAGCCCCTGTCTAACTTCAGGAACGTTCATCTTATAATGAGGTTTAAATAAAAAGAAACGGTAATCTTTAGCTATAGTGAGATTACCGTTTTCATCTACTAAATTGACTTGTTTGTTAATTCTATACGCATCAAGCCTTTCGCGGTCATATAAGCAGTGCAAGCGCAGTCTTTGCGTCCTGTGCATTGCAATATTGTGCGGTATTACAGAAATACTTCCTGTTACGTATTGTTTATAATTCCTCGATCTGTGCTGGAATGCAGGAAATGCTCCTGCTGAAATTCATGGAGAATCGCTTTGAAAAGGCATAGGATATGAATACTTGGATAAAATTGCGTGCAAAGAATCATCTGTAAGCTTTGTATAAAGGAGAGCTGCATTCTGAAGCTGATTTGCGGTCTTAACATAATTACTGCACAATCTTTATATCCTTTATACAATCCACTATGTTCTTTATGCTATCTTAATACCTTCTTAACATGCGGATGTGTTTGATTACACTTTCTTTATATGTAAACTGCTACTATATAGGGGGGAGGAAGACAAGGTAAGAGGTGTATAAATATGTTTATTAGGAATCATGTGAGAGATCAGAAGGTGCTTGTAGCCGGCTGTGGCAGATTTGGTGCCTGTTTAGCATCTGCATTAAGTGAATCCGGATATGATGTTATTGTAATAGATAAACAGGAATCTGCGTTTCAACGGCTTTGTGACAGCTTTGGAGGGTTTGAAATTGCCGGGGATGCTTCTGATTTGAATGTACTGGAAACCTGTGATATCCGGCACTGTAATATTGTTCTTGTAGCTACGGATAATGATAATGTGAACTGTATGATTGCACAAATTGCCAATACGATTTATCATATCGATCAGGTATATATCCGCTTGAATGATCCGAATAAAGAACGGCTTCTGGAACAGACCTCCATTAAAGCTATTTATCCCGCACGGCTGTCTATCCGGGAATTTGAGCATATCAGTCATATCGCCTTAAAGGAGGAACAGCTTATATGAAAATCATTGTAGCCGGCGGGCGGAACAAGGCGGATTTTTTGATTGGATCTCTACTGGAAAAAAAGCATGAGGTGACGGTTATCAATGATGAAGAAGCGTATTGCAGATATCTGTCTGAAAAATATAATATTCCGGTTATCGCAGAAAACCCGTGTAAACAATATATGCTGGAGGAAGCTGAAATTGAGAATGCCGATATTCTGATTGCTCTACGACCAAGCGATCCGGATAACCTGGCAATCTGTCAGACTGCAAAAAAAATATTTCATGTGAAAAAGGTTGTTGCGACCGTGGCAAATCCAAAAAATGTTTCTATTTTCAAAAAGCTTGGTGTCAATACAGCCATATCAGCAACGTACACGATTTCTAAAATCATTGAGCAGGCAAGCACGATAGAAAATCTGGTAAATTTTCTGTCAATCGAGCATGAGAATATTGTGATGACAGAGCTGCTGTTGACAAAAGAATGCACAGTACTGAATAAAAAGCTGAAGGAGCTTACGATGCCGTCAAATGTGATTGTATGCTGCATCTTACGCAATGCGGAGATGATTGTTCCGAATGGAGAAACAACCCTGCAGGAATATGACAAGCTTTTGATGCTATCACATCCTGCTATGCAGGATCAGGTACTGGATATGTTTGCCAGAAAAAAGGCAGCATTATGAAAACAGGATCCGTTCTGGCACCGAGTGCGGTTATTGGATTTCCGCTGATGATTGGATATATTGGCGTTTTATTGATGATTATCGGTGGAATTGTACTTCTTCCGCTGTATACGCTGCTGTTTTATCCTGCAGAAGCATTGGAAGCCAGATATTTCATATTACCTGGAATTTTAAGTATTATGACAGGGTATCTTCTCTTCTACAATATACGAGGAAAGGAAAAGGGACAGCTGAAGCGTAATCAGGATGCTGTGATTGTTGTGAGCTGCTGGATACTGGCAATCGTCATTTGTGCCTTGCCTCTTATGCTCAGTGGAAAGTACAATTTCACACAGGCAGTTTTCGAGATGACGAGTGCATGGAGTACTACAGGACTGAGTGTCGTTGATGTGGAGCATACCTCCCATCTGTTTCTGATGCACCGCAGCACGGTTCTGTTCTTTGGCGGAATCGGACTGGTATTGATCATGCTGTCTGTTCTATCTGATACATACGGCATGCGTCTGTATGCGGCAGAGGGGCATAGTGACAGGCTTTTACCCAATCTGCTGAAATCTGCGCGCAGCATCATAACGATTTATTTGTGTTATATCCTTTCCGGTGTCGTTTTATATGTTTTGTTTGGTATGTCACCCTTTGATGCCATCATACATTCCATTGGTGCTTTATCAACCGGCGGCTTTTCATCCCACGCACAAAGCATTGGGTACTATAACAGTGTACCGATAGAGCTGATAACGATTGTACTGATGATTCTGGGGAATATCAATTTTCTGGCACATTTGTTTCTGATCCGTGGAAAGCTTCATAATTTTTTTCAGTATTGTGAAATCCGCTTTTCCTTTGTGATAATTGCTTTGATAACACCGGTTGTGGGTGTGCTGTTAGCTTACGCGCTTAATCTAACATTGCCAGAGGCCCTTCGTACAGCTTTGTTTCAAGTGGTTTCTGCACTTACAACAACCGGCTTTCAGACTGTGGACAGCTTTATCAGACTGACATCCTCTGTGCTGCTGATGATGATTGTCCTGCAGCTGATCGGTGGCGGAATGGGCTCTACTGCCGGCGGTATCAAGCAGTATCGAGTGTATGTTTTATGCAAAGGTATCTATTGGAATATGGAACGTCTGCTGCTATCAAAAAATGTGATCCGTTCTCATAAAATAAGCCGGGTGGATAGGAAGGAAGCCATCAGCAGCACTGAAATTTCCAGAACGGCTCTGTACGTGCTTTTATATCTGTCGATTTTTGTATTAGGCAGCTTTATTCTTTGCTGTTACGGACATTCTTTGGAATACAGTATGTTTGAATTTTCCAGTGCATTGGGTACGGTTGGATTATCTGCCGGTATTATGACCTATGATGCGACTTCTCTTGTTTTATGGACAGGTACGATCGGTATGTTTATCGGACGGCTGGAAATTTATGTCGTATTGCTGGCCGGTGTAAGAATTGGCAGGGATATACGATCCTGCTGGAAGCATAGAAAAACAGTATAGAATCTGTTATAATCTGATAGGAAAAGAGGAGTTTGATGAAAACCAGTCATACATTGAAAAGCTTATGCATTACAGCAGTGATACTGTTTCTTTGTACGCTTGTATCCTTTGTATTTGATGATATAGAAATCCGTACGGAAAATATCATGCTGATTTATCTGATTGCAGTCTTACTGATTGTTGTAGAAACCAAAAGCTTTCTCTGGGGGATCGCCTCCAGCATCCTGAGTATTCTGACCTTCAATTATCTGTTCACCAATCCAACATATTCTTTAGAGATTGATGATTTTAACTATATTATTACCATCGTTGTATTTCTGATAGTATCCTTTGTGACAGGTTCTCTGGTCAATAAGCTGCAGCAGCATGCCCAGCAGGCAAGACGGATTGCCAAACAGACCAATGCCCTATATGAAATAACAAAAGCCTATCTGACCATGAATGGTACGGATACGATTCTCAGTTATACCATGCATGCACTCTATACTGTTCAGCAGACGGTCTGCACAGCGTATTATAAAGGAGAAAAAGGTCTTCAAAGGATTAAAGAAGATCGAAAACCGGAAATAGAGCCGGATGATAACATGGCGAAATGGTGTATGGAAAAGGAATGTAGCTGTGGGCAGGGAACCGCTTTTTATGAGGATCAGCCGTGGACCTATCATCCCATGTACTGTAACAATCAGCTTCTAGGCGTATATGCGCTTTATGAAGAGGAAAGGCTGAATGAGGAGCAGCAGCTGTTCATTCATACACTGATATCGCAGATGGTTATGGCTGTGGAAAGGGAACAGCTGTATAAGGAGCAGGAACAAAGCAGGATTGAAATTGAGAAGGAAAAGCTGCGGAATAATTTATTACGCAGTATCTCTCATGATCTGCGCACTCCGCTGACCGGAATTGCCGGGAGCAGCACACTAATTTGTGAAAATTATGCCGAGCTGGACGATGAAACGATTTATAACCTTGTTAAATCCATCAGCAGTGATGCGTTATGGCTGAATCAGCTTGTGGAAAATCTGTTGAATATGACAAGGATTCAGGACGGAAAGCTGCTGCTGAAGCAGAATAAGGAAGTTGTGGATGATATACTCTGTGAAGCGGTATCCCGCTGTGAAAGCAGAAAGGGAAGCCATACGCTGAAGGTGAGGCTTCCCAGGGATGTTCTGCTTGTGGAAATGGATGGACGGCTGATGATACAGGTGCTTGTCAATCTGATTGACAATGCTATTAAGCATACACCGGACGATTCTGTTATCGATATACGCTGTTACCGGGAACAGAATAATGCTGTATTCGAAGTGATCGATCAGGGGGATGGAATTGATGAAAGCATACAGGATCATCTGTTTGAAAGCTTTGTCACAACCAAGAGTGAGTGCAGTGATTCCAAAAGGGGAATCGGTCTGGGGCTGACGATATGCAAAAGTATAATAGAAGCACATCATGGTGAAATATTCGCCTATAATCGAAAAGACGCAGCTGGTGCTGTGTTTGGTTTTAAGCTGAGGCTTGCAGAAGAAAGGAACGATGTACATGAATGATAAAATACTATTGATTGAGGATGATGCCAGCATAATTCGCTTTCTGAGTCTGTCGCTTGAAAAAAACGGATATAAGGTTATAGAGGCACGCAACGGTATTGAGGGCATATCTTTGTTTATGACAGATAATCCGGATTTGATTTTGCTGGATCTTGGATTGCCGGATATTGACGGCAGTGAGGTACTGTCACAGATACGTACACAGAGTGAGGTGCCGATTCTGGTTGTATCCGCCCGCGGACAAGAAAAGGAAAAGGTTGAGGCGCTGGATCTTGGTGCCGATGACTATGTAACGAAACCATTTCATATCAATGAACTGCTAGCCAGGGTGCGTGTGGCTTTACGTAAAAAAACACCACAGGTCGTTAAAGAAAAGATTTTTATACTGGATGGTCTGCGTGTTGATTTTGAAAAATATAAGGTATCTATCGATGAAAAGGAAATTCATTTGACACCGATTGAATTTAAACTTCTTGTACTGCTGATTGAGAATGCCGGAAAGGTGCTTACACACAGCTTTATAATTCGCAATATATGGGGCTACAGCTCCTGTGAGGACTCGCAGTCTCTGCGTGTGTTCATGGCCAATATTCGAAGAAAGATTGAAAAGGACAGTTCGCATCCCCGCTATATTCTGACGGAGGTCGGTGTTGGATATCGTTTTGTGGATGAATAGTATATATTGTATAGGAAATGCAGATATTCTAATTATGGATATCTGCTTTTTTCGTGCTACAGGTACAGCAAATTTTTACGTTGCTGTTTCCTTGTATGCAGAAATCATGCAGGGGTTAAAAGCTGATTTCTTTTACCATCATAATATGACTGCTTTACTGTTTCAAAAAGGAAAGTGAAAGGGAAGAAAAACGTCGGAAAGGGGGATAACAGCATAGCCGATGCGTCCACAGAATTCTATACAATCGCTTACAAAAAAATACTTATAATTTCTTAACAATTAGCAGTATTTCTTTCACACCTGCTTCATACAGGATTCGCTATAATGAGACTCGTTAAGAAAGGAAGGTATTGGATATGGAAATGATCGTTATCGTATTTTATGGCGTTGCCATTGTCCTGTTAGCATATTTGTTTTACGTGCTCTTCAAGGGTGAAAGTATATGAGCAGCGCATTGATCTTACAGGATATCGTATATGTTATGGCGCTTATTGCCATCGGATATCCGCTGGGCTGTTATATTTACAAAATTTATAAGGGGGATCCTGTTTTTTTGACAAGGATCCTGAAACCGCTGGAGCGGCTGATTTATCGTGTGATGGGAATCGATGAAACACAGGAAATGCATGCAAAAAAGTATGCGGCAAGTGTTCTGTGGTTCTCTTTGTTTGGTCTGCTGATCGTGATGGGTCTGCATCTTGTACAGGCATGGCTGCCGCTGAATCCGGAGCACTTGGGAAATACCAGCGTGCATCTGGCTTACAATACAGCAGCAAGCTTTGTCTCTAATACAAACTGGCAGGCATATTCCGGAGAGACAACCCTGTCCTATCTAACGCAGATGGCCGCTCTTACCGTACAGAATTTCGTTTCTGCAGCAACCGGAATCGCCGTTTTGTTTGTTCTGTGCCGCGGCTTCGTGCGTAGAGAAACAAAGAAGCTGGGCAACTTTTGGAGTGATCTTGTGAAAATTACGCTGTATATTCTGCTGCCGCTGTCCATTGTCGTATGTTTGCTGCTGGTTAGCCAGGGAGTTGTACAGACCCTGGATCCGTATGCATCCTTTACAACGCTGGAGGGAACAGAAGGCGTACTGCCACTGGGGCCGGCTGCAAGTCAGATTGCGATTAAGCAGCTGGGAACCAATGGCGGAGGCTTCTTCGGTGTGAATTCAGCATTTCCGTATGAGAATGCAACACCGCTATCTAATTTTATTGAAGCACTCAGTCTGCTTTTGATTCCTGCAGCTCTGTGCTTTACCTTTGGAAAAGCAGTAAAGGATACAAAGCAGGGAAAGACAATTCTCATTGTCATGACGGTGATTTTCATTGCAGCACTGGCCGGCTTGACCTGTGCGGAAATCTTCGGTGCTCCAAGCTGGGACAGTGTTGCCAGTCTTGGCGGCAGTATGGAGGGTAAGGAGACACGCTTTGGTGTTGGTGCCAGCTCTTTATGGGCGGCCGCAACAACTTCGGCAAGTAATGGCTCTGTCAATGCTATGCATGATTCACTAACACCGCTTGGCGGCATGATTACCATGTTTTTGATGCAGTTAGGGGAGGTTGTATTCGGTGGTGTCGGCTGTGGTCTGTACGGTATGATTGCCTTTGCTTTACTAACTGTCTTTATGGCCGGACTGATGGTGGGACGGACACCGGAATATATCGGTAAGAAAATCGGTGCCTTTGATATGAAAATGGTCTGCCTTGTTATTTTGACTCCGCCGCTGTGTCTGTTGTTAGGAACGGCGATTACCACCTTCTTCCCGCAGGCGCAGCTGCTGCAGGCAGATGGCGGATGGCTGAGCAATACAGGCAGTCATGGCTTCTCTGAAATATTATATGCCTATACATCCATGGCAGGAAACAACGGCAGTGCCTTCGCCGGCTTTAATGCCAATACGGTGCTGACAAACGTTATGGGCGGTACGGTAATGCTGATTGTACGCTTTGTACCGATGATTGCCGTAATTTATCTGGCACAGAGTCTTGCCAGTAAGAAATATATACCGGCAAGCTCTGGTACACTGGCAACAACATCGCCGCTGTTTATCGGATTCCTGATCGTCATCGTACTCATTGTCGGTGCGCTTACCTTCCTGCCTGTGCTTGCTTTAGGGCCGATTGCTGAATTCTTTACGCAGCTGCATGTCTTAGGTTGAAAGGGAAGGTGATTGATATGAAACAAGTAAATCAACAGGCAGTCTACAGGGACTCTCTTGTGCAGTCGGTTAAGAAGCTTTCACCGAAAACCCAGATTCACAATCCGGTGATGTTTATCGTTTATATCGGCGCAATCTTTACTACGATATTATTCTTTATCGGGCTTGGCGGAATACAGGATGAGCCCTCCTGGTATGTCTTTACGATTGCCTTGATTTTGTGGTTTACCGTTCTTTTTGCGAACTTTGCGGAAGCCATTGCAGAGGGGCGAGGACGCGCACAGGCAGAAAGTCTGAAAAAATCGAGAAAGCAGGTAACTGCACATCGTCTGTTGAACCCGCAGGATAAGGAACATTTTACCGATGTGGCATCCAGTGAGCTGCATATTGATGATATTTGTCTGGTACGCAGCGGGGAAATGATACCGATGGACGGAGAGGTTATCGAAGGAATCGCATCTGTGGATGAATCCGCAATTACCGGAGAAAGTGCACCGGTAATTCGGGAATCCGGCGGAGACCGCAGTGCGGTAACTGGAGGAACCACCGTTGTCAGTGACTGGATCGTTCTGCGTGTAACAGCTGCGAGCGGAGAGTCCTTTCTGGATAAAATGATTGCCATGGTGGAGGGGGCTGCACGTCAGAAAACACCGAATGAAATCGCACTACAGATTTTGCTGGTAACACTGACGATTATCTTTCTGATCGTTTGTGCCACCCTGCTTCCAGCCTCACAGTTTGTAAAGGAAATGGTGGGACAGGGGAATGCGGTATCCCTGACCAATATCATTGCATTGCTGGTGTGTCTGGCGCCAACCACGATTGGTGCTCTGCTTTCCAGCATCGGAATTGCCGGCATGTCCCGTTTAAATCAGGCAAATGTACTGGCGATGAGCGGTCGTGCCATCGAAGCGGCAGGAGATGTTGATGTATTGCTTTTGGATAAAACCGGAACGATTACACTGGGGAACCGGCAGGCAACCGAATTTCTGCCAATTCACGGTGTTGCGGAAGCAGAACTCGCACAGGCCGCACAGCTTTCCTCTCTTGCGGATGAAACTGCGGAGGGAAGAAGCATTGTTGTACTCGCTAAGGAAAAATTCAATATCCGGGAACACAATATGCAGCAGCTGCATGCGGAATTTATTGAATTTTCAGCGAAAACCAGAATGTCAGGTGTCAATTATGACGGTGATATGGAAATCCGTAAGGGTGCAGCGGATGCAATTCGCAGATATGTGGAACAAGCAGGAAAGAAATATCCTGTACAATGTGAAGAGCTTGTAAAAATGATTGCGGAAAGGGGAGGCACACCGCTTGTAGTCGCAAAAAACCATACCGTTTTGGGTGTGATTTATCTGAAGGATATTGTAAAGGACGGTATTCAGGAAAACTTTGAAGCCCTGCGTAAGGGTGGTATTAAAACCATCATGATTACAGGTGATAACCCGATGACGGCAGCTGCTATTGCCGCTGAAGCCGGTGTGGATGATTTTGTGGCAGAGGCTACACCGGAAACCAAGCTAAAGCTGATTCGTGATTATCAGAAAAGCGGACATCTGGTTGCGATGACTGGAGACGGTACCAATGATGCACCGGCACTGGCACAGGCAGATGTTGCGGTGGCTATGAATTCCGGAACACAGGCAGCGAAGGAGGCTGGAAATATGGTAGATCTGGATTCCAGTCCAACAAAGCTGATTGAGGTAGTGCGAATCGGAAAACAGCTGTTAATGACGCGTGGGGCTCTGACAACATTTTCCATTGCTAATGATGTGGCAAAATATTTTGCAATTATCCCTGTACTGTTTATGGGAATCTTTCCGAGCCTGTCCGCATTGAATATCATGCAGCTTACAAGCTCGTCTACGGCCATACTTTCTGCGGTGATTTACAATGCTTTTATCATTATCGCTTTGATACCACTGTCTTTGCGTGGCGTGCGATATCGGGAAATGCCGGCAGATAAGCAGTTGAAGCACAATTTAATGATTTACGGTGCCGGTGGTATTGTTCTGCCCTTCATCGTAATTAAGCTCATTGATATGGTATTGACAGCTTGCGGCATCGCATAGAAAGGAGCATACACACATGAAAAAAAGAAAGACATGGCTTGCGGCACTTATCTGTATTCTGGTGCTTACCCTGCTTTGCGGTCTGGTTTATCCACTTATTATGACAGCAGCCTCACAACTGATATTTCCAGAGCAGGCAAATGGCAGTGTGCTTACGGTAACAAAGGACGGAAAAACACAGACGGTGGGATCCGCTCTGATTGGACAGTCCTGGACAGAGCCGAAGTATCTGATCGGACGTCCTAACAGTGGAGCTCCGACAAATCAGAGTGCGGTATCAGAGGAACAGAAGCAGACAGTTGCCGAATATGTGAAGTGGTGGAATGAATTTGATCCTGAAACGAGGGGAAAGGATATTCCCGAGGATTTATTAACAGCATCCGGCAGCGGTGTGGATCCGGAAATCAGTCCAAAGGCTGCTGAATTTCAGGTAGAACGCATTGCCCGTGTTCGAAAAATACCGGAAAGCAGTGTACGTAAGCTAATTGATAAATATACAACAGGAAAAACCTTCGGCATCTTAGGAGAAAATCGTGTAAATGTATTATTAGTCAATCTGGAGCTAGACGGCTACAAGGTTGAATAAGCCTCTTAGCAGCATCTTTATATTATAGAAAATCTGCTAACAGCACCTTAACCGAAGCACTGGTAAACTGTAGGTGTAAGGAAGGTGATGGATATGTTGAGTACCTTGGATATTGTCATCAGTGCAGCAGGTATCCTGCTTGCGGCAGGTTTGCTATATGCAGCATATCGTCTTATGAAATCCGCCGTTGATACAAAGCAGTGCCATATGCACTAATATATACAGCGAATCACATAGTAGTACAAAAAAGAACAGCTGTTCAGGGAATATTACACATTCTTTGAACGGCTGTTTTTCTGTCGTTGGAATCTTATTTCGGTGCTGCTGAATGCAGCAGTGTAGTGAGATGGTAATGCGATATTGCGGTATCCCTGTTCAGTGGATGGTCATCCGCCATTGCAGTTTCCACACTCCAACGCTGCATATGCAATGCTGCTCTTGCTATGTATGCAAGCATATAAATTAAAATGACGATTACAATACCGAGCAGCAAACAGAATATTCTGTTTTCAATGGCTGTTTTGGTGTCCAGAATAACCAGCGAGGCATTCAGTGCAGATATCGCATTGATGACCTGCTTGTATTTATACTCCGGCAAAAAGAAGCCGATATATCCCAGAACCATGATGACAAGCATGGCATACTGCTGAGGAATCAGAAGCTGGAAGAAGATAAAAAACAGAACAACACCTGCCAGGGTGCCGATGAAGCGGTGCCGGATGCGCTCCAGTGTTTCAGAGAATTCCAGCTGTGTCAGCGACATGACGACAATACTGATCCACAGCGGCTTGGACAGGTGTAACACGGAGGCGGTAAGCATGGCAATGGAGATTCCCAGTGACATGCGCAAAATATAGCTACGGTGCCGTTTACTGCGCTGGAACTGCTGTTTTAAGGTACAGCCATTTTTGCCGATTCCTTTCCTTTTCCAGTTTATCAGAATGCAGAGACTGACAAGAACAGCGCCAAAGCAGACGCAGACAATCCGCCCGCTCAGCTTTGACCATGGTACAGCTGTTGATTGTGAAAATACAAAGCACAGCAGAAAGGAAATATTCGCTTTCATTTCCATCGGCTCACTTATGAGGACAAGGAGCAGAACAAGAAAGCAGAAATTTACAAGAAAGGCAGCGACAGGATGCAGCAATGCACTCTGAGCTGCAATTCCTCCACCGATATACAAAAGCAAAGCGATCAGACTCATCGCAGTCGGTCGGATACCGAGCTCACATGTTGGCAGCATGGTAAATCCAACGCCAAGAGCCACCGCTGTCAACGTATTCTCCACATGAAACATCATTTGAAAAATAAAAACAAAGCCTACGTTAATTGCAAATCTGAACGCATTATAGAGTGCTTCTTTTATAAATGATTTTCTGATTTTCAGCATAACACCACTCCTTTTTCTCATGTTTTCTTGCTTTTTGGCTATCCGTAAGCTATCATGGATTTATAAGGTAAATAAATATAGATAGTACATAATTATGTACTAATTGTATTTTATCTGTTTTTGAAAATAAGTCAATACCAAATGAGGAGGATAACATATGAATGACCAAAATTTCATGCAGGAGCTGATCCGGCTTCTGCCGCACTGGCATTATAAGGTGGAACGCAGCATTCGAAGACAACAGAAATCCAAACAGATTAGCTATGAGACCTACTTTTGTTTAATGACGCTGAAAAGCTGCGGGCAGTTAAGGATGAAAGAGCTGGCAAAGGCACTTCGTTTGAGTAAGCAGCAGGCTACCCATATCATTGACAGTCTGTATCAATATGATTTAGTGGAGCGCAAGGAGAATCCCAATGACCGCAGAAGCGTTTATATTGGCGTAACAAAGCGTGGTGAACAGTTTTTGCAGGAGAATGCACTGGATGCCGGTGCGCTGTATGAGCAAATGCAGCAGAAGCTAAGTGCTCAGGAAATACAGGAATTTGCGGATGCTGTGCATACCATGCTGAAGCTGCTGGATAAGCTGGAATAGAGGAATTGGTGAGAATAGAAGGGAAAACGGTCTTTGCTTCTTAAAAGGATTGAAATCCTATGCTTTATAAACGGTGGTAAAAGCAGATACTTCTAGTATGCTTCCATTTTTGTAGAGCAGTGAGCGGTAACAGCTGCATACAAAAAGTATTAACAAACGAAAAAAAGGAGACTTCAAACTTTGATATATACATCATAATTTGAAGCTTCCTTTTTGTTTGACAAAAGATATGCTGTAAAGTATGAAATCGAGTGCTTATGGCTGGATCCATCCAAATTTTACACAGGCCTTGTAGATTCCATCCTCCACATTGCGCTCTGTAACATAATCTGCTTTATCTTTTAATGCATCACATGCATTTCCCATAGCGATGCTGAACCATGCATCATCGAACATCACCAGGTCGTTATAATCATCACCAAATACGACAACATCCTTTATAGAACCGCCAAGGCGCTCCATCATATCCAGGATCCCCTCTTTTTTGCGGTCGTGCTGAAACATCAGATACGCTTCGACAAAGCGAAGATTCCCTAGTGTATCCTTCTTTGTCAGACGCTGCTCTTCCTCTTTTGGAATAGAGACATACAGCTTGTAAATGTCTTTTACCTTATCAATATCAAAGGCTGGATCGATGATATAATTGGTTGGCTCCTTGCGCTCTCCACATTGCTGACGGAAACGGTCGTCCACATCATATACATCAATGGAATCATCCAGCATGACCAATACCCCATAGCCAAGACTGCGCGCCTCCTTGTATACAGCGATTGCCTTATCACGTTCCAGCGGTGTATTCATAACCAGCTCATCCCTGATCACAAGACCATTACCTCCGCAGCAGACCATATTGTGTAACCCGACAGCTTCCATAAAGCCCCTTGCTTTATAGTGTGCCCTGCCTGTCGCAATGGCAACGAAATGACCGGCATCCTGCAGGCGGTTCAGTGCCTCCTGCGCACTGGGGACGATTTGCTTTGTCGCATTATCTGTGAGTGTCCCGTCAATATCAAAAAACAGATACTTTTTTTCCATGATGCTATCCTCCTTAATCTGCTATTATCATACCGTCTGCACTGGTAAATGACAAGGGTAAAATGCATGTATTGATTGTTGGAAACAGGGATAGGCTGGATAGTTGGGGAAGAATGAAAAAAACTATTCGACTTGTATTTATCTGGCTGATGTGTTTCAATGCGTGTTATCTTATTTTATGAGAGCAGCTCCCATCGTATTTATTTAGAAGAATTTTGATTGGATATGGTCATACTGGTAAAAATCATATATAATGTGGAAAGAAGGCAGGTGTTTGTATGAAAAAAGCAATACCGATTGGCGTAAATAGTTATCAGAAGTTGCGGGAAGAGGAGTATTATACAGTTGACAAGAGTATGATGATAGCCGAATTTCTGGAGCGGAAAACCACGGTAACGCTGATTACACGGCCAAGGAGATTTGGAAAGACAATCAATATGAGTATGCTTGCGGATTTTTTTGATATTACAAAAGATTCCAGAGACATATTTAAGAATACTGCAATTATGCAGACGGAATATGCGGATGTCATCAATTCATATCCAACAATTTTTCTTTCCTTCGCTGATGCAAAAGGGGATAAAAACAATATAGTAATGCAAATGAAGCTTCAGCTTTTAAAAGAATATAAGAAAAATAAGAATGTTCTTGCCAATATTGACATGTTTGAAAAACCGGAATTTGATATCATTATGAGCGGACTTTCTGATTTACAGGATAATTCTTTGCATACTGTTGTTAATGCAATCAGTTTTCTGATGACAAAATGCCATCAATCTTATGGAAAAAGAGTTATGCTTTTTATAGATGAGTACGATACCCCATTTATTGAAGCGCATGCACTTGACTTTTACGAGGAGCTTCGCAATAGTCTAGCGTCCATGCTGCATACCTCATTAAAAACAAGTAATGATTTGCAATATGCCATGCTTACAGGAATACAGAGGGTTGCGAAAGAAAATATATTCTCTGATTTAAACAATTTGCTGGTCTGTACCGTAAATGACAGTCGCTATGCACAATATTTCGGCTTTACAGAGGAAGAAGTTAAAGCTGCATTACAGGCCTATGATATTCCGTTTACGGATGAGATAAAGCAGATGTATGATGGATATAATATGGGAGGCACAGACATCTATAATCCATGGTCAATCATAAATTATTTGGATAGAAGGCAACTGATTCCTTACTGGGTGAATACGAGTTCCAATACAATGATCAAAAATGCTATGAAATCATGCGATAAAGTTTTTCAGGAAGGCTATGAGAAACTTATAGAAAATGATACAGTTACAGCTATGGTGAATTTTGAAACTTCATTTTATGAGTTAAAGGAAACGAGTAGTTTATGGGGATTGTTTGTAAATGCTGGATATCTGACTGTGGCAGAAGAAGTCGATCTGCTTAAAGGTGTTTACAGGCTACGGATACCCAATCAGGAGGTTGTACGTGAATTTCAATCTCTGACTGCAGCTTATTTACAGATCAGTGAAAATACGATGTTTACGATGTTTCATGCATTACAGAAAAATGATTGGGTAGTATTCCTGCAGGAATATCAAAAAGTTTTATTAACGAATACAAGCTATCATGACTTGCAGAGAGAAAATTCTTATCACATGCTGTTACTTGGAATGTGTATGTGGCTGCGAAATTACTATGATATAGTCAGTAATAGAGAGCAGGGAGAAGGTCGCTACGATATCTTTCTGCAAAGTAAACATGTTAATCAACCATCTCTTATGTTTGAATTGAAATTTACAAAAGATCAGAAGGTAGATCTACAGCAGCTGGCAGAATCTGCATGTAATCAAATGTATGAGAAACACTATGCTGCAGGGATTGATACTATCATTCTTATTGGATTGGCACATCGTGGAAAGCAGGTCTCTATGCATATACAGTAATGATTCTATGTCCTATTATTTGGGGCATAGTTTTTTTTGTTTACTCAGAATGCCTTCAAAAACGAAATATCCTCAATAAAAATTACTGAGCAAAAAGATTGATACCGTTTCCTGTTGTTCATGATCATCATCAAATACGCTTTCCATAATGATATTCCTGCTTATTCCGGTTACACTAAAAGCAGGTGGAAGGAGCTGAATTTATGAACATCGGCTATGCCTGTATCTGTCTTGATCCAAGATTTCATTTTGAAACATGTATTCAGAAATTCGCTACTAAGGAACGTCTGCGCAGCATTATTACTGCTAATTTGACAACACTGCAGCAGCTGCTTGCATACAACGTATCGCAAAATATCCGCATGTACCGCCTGTCCTCGGATATGATTCCCTTTGGCAGCAGTCCGGTAAACACTGTGCCATGGTTAGATGAATATGCGCAGGAATTTTCTACAATCGGCGCATATATCAGGGAAAACGGTCTGCGTGTTTCCATGCATCCGGGACAATACTGTGTTATCAATTCGCTGCGGGAGGACGTTGTGGCACGCAGTATTGACGAGCTCTTTTATCATGCTTCCATACTAGAGGCAATGGGGCTGGATGCGACACATAAAATGGTATTGCATATCGGAGGCGTATATGGCGACAAGGCACAGGCGATGCAAAGATTTGCGCAGGTTTATCAGACGCTGGATCCAATAATAAAAAAACATTTGATTATCGAGAATGATGATCGCTATTATACCATAGAGGATGTACTGCAGTTATCCGGACAGCTACATATTCCGGTTGTATTTGATAATCTGCATCATGCTATTCTTCCTCCTGAAGCAAAACATACACAGCGTGAATGGCTGCAGCTTGTCGCAAAAACCTGGACATCAGCGGATGGCATCATGAAGGTCCATTTCTGTCAGCAGGACAAGAAAAAACGCATTGGTGCACATGCTATGCATATTGACACGGATACCTTTCTGGACTTTGTACAGGAGCAGGAAGGAATTGACATGGATCTTATGCTGGAGGTGAAGGATAAAAATATTTCTGCAATCAAATGCGAAAATCTTCTGCATGGCAATCTGATATATCCTGATCGGGAATGGAGCCGATATAAGCTCTTGTTTCTACTGGAAAGCAGGCAGCTGTATGAAGCATGGGATAAACTGATACATAAGAAATCCAGCATCTGTAGTCTAGATTTCTATCATGTTGCTGAGGATATCGGGCGAAGACAGCATGGAAAGGCAGCTATACAACGAATTGTACAGTATATTTTACAAGGTGTGGAATGGGAACAGCGCACACGGCTGCTCTTGCAGAAAAGTATCGCAGCTTACGAAGATGATAAAAAAACGTTGGAGCAGCTGTTGGATACGATGCTTCGTGCATGTGAGCGGACAGCACAGTATTCTTTATATGATGCGATTCTCCTTCTGAAAACCTATGAGGTATAAAACAAAAAGGATGAGACATACTACCTATGACAGGAGGCTGGAATATGAATAAACAAATACAAAAAGCAGCATGCATAGCACTTTTAACAGCATTGCTGAGCGGCTGCGGCACGAATGACAAAAAGGATGCAAATACAAAAACCAATCAAACAAAGGAAGCTGCGGAAAAAAGCGTCAAGGATGCCAAAAATAAAACAGAGGACAGCATTGATAATGTAATGAATTATTTCAAGGAGCAAGGGCTGAAATTTGAAAATTCCAAGGCAATCACAGATATCGATTTTGCAGCATATGAGGGCAGAAGCTTTGACTACAATGGCAGCACTGCCTATCTGTACCGCGTGAAATCCGATGATGACAATATGAAAAAGGTATTGAAGGAAGCAAAGGACAACGGAAGGGTTAAGGTCAGCATCGATAACAAGGAGCAGGAATATGGAGCAAAGGTAAATGGTGATTTCTTATTTCTGTATGACGCCAACCAGAACTGGAATGATTATGTGAGCGCCTTCCCGAGCTATACGTATAGCGGAACAGCAGGCAGTAATACCGGATCAAACGGTGTAACAGATCCATCCAATCCGGGTACCACCAAGAATGCCAACGAACAAAATAGCAATAGCAATTCCAACAATACACAAAACGGTATGGAGGATTAACCGACAAGTTAAAAAGTGGATTCCGGCGAATCTGCTTTTTTTTCTGTTTCTTTAATGGTTTAGGCGGCGAATCAGTCTTTTCATGTCTTGTTTTCGTGAATTTACAAAGAAACTGCATTCTTTAAATGGATACCTGGAAAATCTGTTTTTTTCTATAGATTTCTTATATTGTTACATGTATAATGTAACAATGAGGCATATCATAAAGACATCAAGAAAGGATGTGCCTTATGAAACGTGAAAGAAGACTGGCAACAATAATGTTGAATGCTGTATGGAATGAGGATGTCAGAGGACTGCGACGCGCATTACGCATGGGAGCGGATCCAAACTGGATATTCAATGGATATCCCATTCTGATACATGCTGTGTTTACAAGAAATGAAAAGATTGTGATGCTGCTGATTAAGGCAGGTGCTGTACAGGTGGAGGAGGCTCTTGGCTTCGCTTTGGATCGCTGCATTGGAGAAATGATATTTCCACTTGCATTTTTGGGGATCGTTCCAAAGGAGGAAGAGGTCAAGGAAGCTTTTGGGCCATACCCGTCCCGGTATTGTCCACTGGATTACAACCTGCCTGCAAGAGCATAGAAAGGAAGAAGCGATGAAACGATGTGCTGCCTGTATCCGTATGCTGCAATTATTGAGATCCCGTGGATTTATGACACGGGAACAGCTTGCGGCTGAGCTGGATACCAATGTGCGTAATATACTGGAATATCGAAAGGAGCTGGAGGAAGCGGGCTATGTAATTGAGGGGACAACCGGTAAATATGGCGGCTATCAGTTAAAATCAGGCTCTCTGCTGCCGGTGGCGGGCTTATATGAGGAAGAACTGCGTGCCCTTCAGGAGTCCAGACGGTATCTGGAAAGCCATCGTGACTTTCTGCCATATCCGGCATTTTGCAGAGGAATTGATAAATTTCTGGCAACGACAACACTGCAGGTGAGAGAAAGCGGCGTGTATGTGGAAGAAAATGCAGATGTATCCAAAGCGATGAAATCCATGATTCGCATTTGTGAGCAGGCAAGAGATGCGTCTTTATCCGTTGAATTGCAATATAAGAGTCTGCATGCCGAAAGCTTTGAAACCATTGTGATTCACCCCTATGAGATTATCAATGTCAAGGGGAGCTATTACTGTCTTGCCTATTCCTTAAAGGCAAGAGATTATCGAAATTTTAAATTCAGTGAGGAGCGTATGCGAAACGTGCAGCTGACCAGACGGCGATTTGTCCGGGATGCCGATTTTCATATTCATGATTATATTGGAAAAACAGGACTGATGAAGGATGAAGTCATTGAGCTAAAGCTATATGTTTACGGGGAAAGTGCTCGGCTCATCAGCGAGAAGAAGCCCGGTATATCACCGGTAATGGAATGGGTTGATGAACAGACGCTGTATCTGGTTACGATTATGGAAGGAAGAATCAGTGCCCGAAACTTCCTGTTATCGCTGGGAAATCAGTGCAGACTTTTAGCACCGCAAGACCTGAAGCAGGAAATTCAGGCGATTGCAAAAGATATGCTCTCTTTATATTCCTAATTTTCCTTACATCTGCTATAATTTTACCTAGAGAGTGAGTTGATATGGATGCTGCATCTTACAGATATAAAAAAATATGAACGCTGTCCCAGGGCCTTCTGGCTCTCACGGCGTAAGAAAAAAGAATTTGTGCCGTTTGTAAATTATAATGAAAGCATGAGCGAGCTGGTAAAACAGCTGCTGATGATTCGTGATGAGGATGTTTTTGCCGGGCAGGCGAATGACAGCGGTGATCTGGCACTGGACGCCCTTTCGACAAAGCGTGTGCTGATTCATGCGCGTTTTGTTTATAAGGATTTAAGAATCAACATACCGTTTTTGATTCAGGAAAACGGCAAACGGATACTTTATTTTACCTATCGCAGCTGTTATCCCAAAGAGCAGGAGGCAGTAAAAATAGCACAGAATCTGGCGGTACTGGATAAGCTGGGGGTTTCTGTTGATGAGGTATATGCCATTCACTTACGTGCAGACTACGTACGGGGCAGTGAGCTGGATGTCCATCAGCTGCTGCAGATTGATGCGTATTTATATAATAGTAAAAATAAGGCGCATAAAACGATTCAGGAGCTTTTGAAGCAGCAGACAGTGGATCTGGACGCAATTCTGGAGAAGCTGCATACCTGTGAGCAAATGGAAGAGGTACCTATCAAACGCAGTCAGATTTGTACACGCGGAGGAAAGTGCATGTATTATGCGGATTGCTTTCCTGAGGAGCTGCCGGATGATTCTATTCTTAATCTTGTACAGGCAGCACACAAGTATGCTATGCATCAGGAAGGAATTACATCCTTGCAGGAAGCGGATATCAATCGCATAGAAGGAACACGGCATCAGTATGCACAAATCATGGCAGCACGCAACAATGGTCTGTATGTGGATAAGGGGGCCTTGCGCTGCTGGAAAAAAGCGCATATTCAGGAACCGGTTTCCTATTTGGATTTTGAATGGGAGACATATGCGTTTCCACCCTATAAAGGGATGAAGCCCTTTGATGTTCTGGTATTTCAATACAGCCTGCACGTAGAGGAACACGGACAGCTGCGTCATGCGGGATATATTGGAGAAGGGGATTGCCGCAAGGAATTTATCGAGCATCTGCTCAGGGAGATACCAAAAAGCGGCAGTATTCTTGTCTATAATATGGAAGGTGCTGAAAAGCTTCGTCTGGTACAACTGGCACAGCAGTTTCCGCAATATGAGGAACAGCTTCGTGCTGTCTGGGAGCGGATGATTGATCTGTCACTGCCGTTTTCTACAGGAAATGTATATGATACGCGAATGGCTGGCTATTACTCGTTGAAAAAGCTGGTTCCTATCTTTTCCGATTATCATTATGAGGATCTGGATATTTCCTATGGTATGGATGCGGTTGAAAAATGGAGAGAATACTGTAGTGCGGATGGTGAAAAGAAACAGGAGCTTTATCGGCAGCTGGAGCAGTATTGCTCTATGGATACCTATGCCGAATATATTGTTTATCATGCTCTGGAGGATATGATACGTGAGTAAACACCCTATGGCAGCCTATCTGTCTGCCATGTTTTTGTTTGGTACACTGGGGCTGTTTGTCCGTCAGGCAGAGGTTACAAGTGAGGTGCTTGCCTGCTTGCGGACACTGATTGGGGCAGCATTTCTTGGAGGGATCCTACTGTTTCAAAAGCAAAGGGTACAAAAAATCCATCGCAGACAAGTATGCTATGTACTGTTATCGGCTTTGTTTCTAGGCTTCAACTGGGTGTTTTTGTTTGAAGCCTATGAGTATACAACGATTTCCATCGCAACCGTAATTTACTATACGGCTCCCTTATTGGCGCTGGTCGCGGCTGTTTTGCTGTTTCATGAAAGGATAGGACGGCGTGATGTCATGGGAATCGCTCTGACGATGATTGGTCTGCTTTTTATCACGCGGATAGCCTATGGCGGGATGCAAATGAAGGGGATCGTCTTTGCGGCTTTGGCAGCTGTATGCTATGCAGGTGTTTTGCTTACCAATCGCTGCTTTCAGGAAATAGACGGCCTGTATTTTACGTTTTTACAATTACTGTTTTCATCAGGAATCCTGCTTATCTATCTGCTTATGGAAGGCAGAGTACCTGAAATCAGCCGGATTCCTCTTGCTTCCTGGCCGTGGATTCTCTGTATCGGAATACTTCATACCGGTATTGCCTATGTATTGTATTTTACATCTCTGCACGCGTTATCCAGCTCTCATGCTGCAATCGGCAGTTATCTGGATCCCTGTGTGGCGCTGCTTCTGTCTGTAATGATCCTGCAGGAGCCGGCCTCACTGCTGCAGGGTATAGGAATAGCAGCAATCCTAGGCGGCATACTCCTTCATGATTCATCTGCGTAACGCGATTGAAAGATGAATCTTTTTTTTATAGGAAATTGATCAAACGGCAGTGCAGCCTTGCTTTTGATTCTTGCGTAAACCTGTCTGCCGATTAAAGTAGCTCATAATATCGTGGCTTCCTTCCTAGAGGCTAGGGGATTTTAATGTCATTCCTTACGAATACCGCGCGCTTTCATGTATAGCCCTTTGGACGTATAGTTGAAGATGGGATTTGATTGATAGGCGGTCAAACATTCACACGCTGTCTGAATCGAAAAGCAGTGCAAGCATAAGCATGCAAATGGTATAAGAAATAAGATTAAATTTCTTGATAGGAAGTTATTTCTTCGTTTTTTGTTATTTACAACCGAATAAGTGTTAACTCCTGTTTGCTTCCTGTAGTAGTCAAAGGATTGCTATTCATTAACTGGAATATGGGTTTTAGGACAACATATTTTCTTTTCCGGATATCTCTGTGATACAATAAGCAAAAGGAAGTGGGAACATGCTGTATGATTTGTATAAGAAACAGGAAATAACTATCAAAAACAAAGCAGAAGCGCAGTTTCTGTTCGGCATCTATACACCAAAGGAATGGACATCCGTATCGAATGAATTTGGCTTTTCACAGGCAACTCTCTTTGAACTGCTTCATATGGACCAAAGCCGCACATTGCATAAAATGGACAGCTATTACGGTTATTGCTTTGGCTTTATTCATCCTTTAAAAACCGGGAATGAGGAAGCTGGTGCGGAAATTGGCATATACTGTCGTCAAAGGGAAGTGTTTCTGATTACACAGGATTATGAGCAGCTGCGTAAGTATATTTCGCTGCTTCAGGAGCTGCCAAAGTCACAGCTCAGTGTCGAGCATATCCTGTCCCTGCTTTTTGAGGAGCTGCTGAAATCGCACAAGGCAGAGCATGACCTGCTGGAGGATTTGATAGAGGAACTGGATAATGATGTTTTAAACAATGAATTGCAAAGCTTTAACCAGAGAATCACCGCTATACGCAACAAAATCCGCTATCTGCTGCAATATGATGGACAGCTTCGTGATGTATGTGAGGAATTGCTGGAGGATGAGAACGATTTGTTTGTCAGAGAACATCTTCACCATCTGCGCATATGCTCTGACAGAGTTGAACGTCTGCTGCAGCATACTCTGCAGCTTCGGGATTACAGTGTTCAGGTTCGCGAATCCTATCAGGCACAGGTGGATATCCGTCTGAACCGTTTGATGTATATTTTTACGATCGTGACGGTTGTCTTTCTTCCACTGACTCTGATTGTCGGCTGGTATGGTATGAATTTTACCGGTATGCCAGAGCTTCACTGGAAATACGGTTATCCGTTTGTCATTCTTCTTGCTCTAGGATCGGCAGGTATCTGTGTCTGGCTTCTCTATAAGAAGCATATGCTGAAATGATACTCCTACAAAGAGCCTTTCTGCCGTCTGCCATGCAGTTATTCAGGCAAACAATCAGGAGGTGTTTTTACGTCAACAAGAGAGCCGTGTATTTGTGAAAGGCTTTATGTCGCTGTTCAAAGCAATGTGCATGCTACTTCATATTTGTATGTGAGGCTAGAAGGAGTCGGTGTAATTAGAATATAAGAAGCAAAAAGATCCAAATAACCAACATGATATGAAAAGACAAATCATGATATAACAAGAAAACAAATAAAAAAATGATAAAACAAGTTGACAAAGGCTAACAAATTGCATATAATGTAGGAGAAGTTAGATAAAACTAACAAGATTGTAGTACGCTCCTTTCTCACGTACTGTATTCTTATTTCCTCTATAACTTTACAACCAACTCATAATGATTGATCTGACTTCTAATGATAAAAGACGGTTCCTCGGCCGTCTTTTTATTATCCATACTTCAAATGCTATATAGAAGCATACGGAAACAACTTTTTATAAAACAACGTTACACATCACTGCAGAAAAAGGGGAGTTCTGTTTCATTGCCGAATCATAAAAACATCTGAAAGAGCCTGAGCTTATATATTATAATAATGCGTTGTTTCACATAGTCCATACTCTTCATAAAGTATGTGAAGCATTTTATGCTTTTGATATGTGTGTCGCTTCTAACATTTTTTTACTGATGTATGCTTACCGATTAGCTGCGTTTATAAAGCATTGACTGCTATAGGGGAGATAATATAAAAACAGTTGACAACGGCTAACTTATGCTGTATTCTATAAGAGAAGAAGTTAGATTTAACTAACAAGATTGCAGAATGCTTCTACTCACATACTGTTCAGTCTTATCCTCTATAACTTTACAACCAAAACCTAGCAATCTGACTTCTATTCCTGAAAGGTGGTTTCCGCAACTGCCTTTTTTTGTGCAGGGGACATGGTGTAAGGGCTATCTTATAAAACATCGTGAAAAACATGGAAATCCCATGGGAACCGTCGTAAAAGTATGGTAAGATTATAACGCAAGTGAGGAGTGTGTATTGTTATGGCTTTTTTACCAACAACCAGAGAGGAAATGCTGGAACAGGGATTTGAGAGCGTAGATTTTGTATATGTGAGTGGAGATGCCTATGTGGATCATCCTTCCTTCGGCTGTGCTATTATAACGAGAACTTTGCAGGCATATGGCTATAGCTGTGCGATTCTGCCGCAGCCGGACTGGCATAACGATGAGGAATTCACACAATTTGGTGAACCGCGTCTTGGCTTCCTTGTTTCTGCTGGAAATATTGATTCCATGGTCAATCATTATTCCGTGAATAAACGCAGAAGGGATAAGGATTCCTATAGTGATGAGGGGGTTATGGGAAAGCGTCCCGATCGTCCGACTATTGTCTATACACAGATTCTCAAGCGCTTGTTTCCGCATAAGCCGGTACTGATTGGCGGTATTGAAGCAAGTCTGCGCCGTCTGTCTCATTATGATTACTGGGATGACCGTGTACGCAGGAGTATTCTGATTGATTCTCAGGCAGATCTTTTAATGTATGGAATGGGAGAAAATACCATCGTTGAAGTTGCCGATGCTTTAAACAGCGGTCTGCGTGCAGAGGATCTCTGTTATATCCGCGGTACCTGCTGGAAAACAAAATCACTGGAATATCTGAGTGATTATTTACTGCTGCCATCCTATGACGAGGTATGTGCAGACAAGCGCACCTATGCAAAAAGCTTTCACGTACAGCATGAAAACATTGATGCCATTGCGGCGAGTGTGCTGGTGGAGCCCTATGATGGCTGGTATGTCGTGCAAAATCAGCCGCCGCTGCCGCTGACACAGCAGGAAATGGACTTTACGTATTCTCTGCCGTATGAGCGAACCTATCATCCCCGTTATACCTACATACCTGCCATTGAAGAAGTGCAGTTTTCCATTGTCAGCAACCGTGGCTGTTTCGGCTCCTGCGCCTTCTGCGCCATCACGCATCATCAGGGACGTGTGATATCCACCAGAAGCAAGGATTCCATCGTGGATGAGGCGAAGCGGATTACAGAAATGCCGAATTTTAAGGGATATATCCATGATGTCGGCGGCCCTACTGCCAATTTTTCCAGAGAGGCCTGTGACAAGCAGCGTGAATTTGGCGCCTGTAAAAACCGGGAATGCCTGTTTCCAAAGGGCTGCTCTAATCTGAAGGTCGATCACTCCCGCTACCTGGAAATCCTGCGTGCAGTTCGTTCTTTGCCGAGGGTGAAAAAGGTGTTTATCCGCTCCGGTATCCGTTATGATTATCTGATGTATGATAAAAATGATGAGTTTTTTGACGAGCTGGTGCAGCATCATATCAGCGGACAGTTAAAGGTGGCTCCCGAGCATATCAATGCGGCTGTGCTGGATAAGATGGGGAAGCCGAGAAAAGAGCTGTATCTGAAATTTGTTGATAAATTCAAACAGAAAAATGAAGAATTTCATATGAATCAGTACATTGTACCTTATCTGATGAGCTCACATCCAGGTAGTGATCTGAATGCTGCCATCGAGCTTGCCTGCTATCTGAAAAAGATACATTACACCCCAAAGCAGGTACAGGACTTTTATCCGACGCCGGGAACACCGGCGACATGTATGTACTATACCGGGTTGGATCCAAAAACGATGCGTCCAGTGTACGTGGCAAAAACCTATGAGGAAAAAGCGATGCAGCGTGCTTTGATGCAGTTTACCTATCCACAAAATTATGAGCTTGTTTATAAGGCTTTGAAAACGGCAAACCGTATGGATCTGGTTGGGAATTCTCCAAAATGCCTGATTCCGTATCGCAAAGGGAAGCCGGTCAGCGGCTATCAGGGGAAAAATCGTAAGGATATTCATAAGCCGGGACAAATGAAGAAAGCAGGAGGCTATTCTGTCGGGCGAAAGGGGAAACGCTCATGAAGATATTTCGCGAGGTGCTGGTGATTTTCGGATTGTACTATGCGGGAGAATTGATTAGTAAAACACTGTCTCTGCCCCTTCCCGGCAGTCTGGTCGGTATGATTCTTTTGTTTATACTGCTGCAGCAACATGTGGTAAAGCTGGAACAGATCGCTACTGTATCTGATTTTCTGCTTGGTCATTTGCCGTTTTTCTTTCTTCCTGCCGGAGTTGCACTCATGGCCAGCTTTTCCGCAATGGAGGGCTTATGGGGATGGATGCTGCTGATCTGTCTTGTGACAACAGTGATAACGATGGGTTGCAGCGGACGTATCATACAGCATATGATGGAAAGGAAATCCAAATCATGAAGGCGCTGCTTGAAAATCCGATGTTTGGAATTTTGTTGTCACTGGCGGCCTTTGAAGTTGGATTGTGGCTGCAGAAGAAAACAAAGCTGCTTTTTCTCAATCCGCTGCTAATTGCGATTATTCTCGTCATTGCATTGCTTATGCTGAGTGGAATCAGCTTAACAACATATCAGCTGGGCGGAGATATCATTTCGCTGTTTCTTGGACCGGCAACTGTCGTTTTGGCTGTTCCTTTGTATCAGCAGGTACAGAGCCTGAAAAATTATTTTCTTCCAATTATGGTGGGAATCGTTTGCGGGATTGCGGTTGGACTGGTATCTACATTGCTGTGTGCATGGATCGTACAGATGGAGCCGCAAATAATTGCCAGTCTGGTTCCCAAGTCCATCACCACACCGATCGGAATGGAGCTTAGTTCAGAGCTTGGCGGTATTCAGGCCATTACCGTACTGGCTATTCTGGTTACCGGAATCATCGGGGCAGTTGTGGCAGAATTCGTTTTTCGTATATTTCGTATTGAGCATCCGATTGCACGCGGTATTGCATTGGGCTGCAGTGCACATGCCATCGGTACGAGCAAGGCTTTGCAGCTGGGACATGTGGAGGGCGCTATGAGTTCACTAGCCATTGGTGTCTGCGGTATCCTTACCGTCTTTCTTGCACCACCGGTATGGAGCCTGGTATCTACATTGCTGTAAACCAGTTTTCCTGATAAAAGTATTTAACACAGTCTGAAAGATGCCGAATCCTCATGATCGTTTCGTAGGATTCGGCTTTTTGTTTGCTTATGCATTCTGTAATACATATAGATACTGATTCATATATAAAATTTCTGTGTACAGATAGCATTGATTCACGATTAAGCTGAAAATTAAATTGATAAATTAAATTGAAAAACTGAATTGATAACCGGATGAGCACAGGGTTTCTCGCTTTTTTCTTATCAGAGGCTTATGACGGCCAAGCAAATGACAGCTGTTTCAGATTTGTTATTCCCTGTGATATGCTGAATGAAATAAAAAGACGTATGTATCATAAAGGGCATAACCGTCAGCTCGTGTAAAAGCAGGGCAGTCTTAAGACCTGGATTTATCCTCCTTCTGCCACAGCTTTACGATTGCTGCAGGATGTCTGTTTCTACCTGATGTACTATGATGCTGTAGTTATACAAAGCATTGTATCGTATGGATGCCGGTATGTGCTTTATACCTAATCACCAGGCAACAACAGGATATTGTCCTCATAATAGATAGCTAGGTGTATCGTTGTACAGCAAAAGAAGGAACATCGTTATGATCGTGTTCCTTCTCCACTGCTATCATTTTGTGTTTATAAGTTCGCGCTTATATGGGAGGAATGTTAAGCTCACTGCTGATTTCCTGTAACAGTCTGCAGTCACGATCATGCAGTCTGCCATCTATGGGAAGTCCGAGCAGTCTTTGAAATTCACATACATTTTTTGAAAAGGAAGTATCATCCTGCTTGCAGTGATAGGCTTTTAATACTGCCTGCAACTGCATGCGAATATCCGAACATGTTGAAATAGGGGGCTCACGCTTCAGAATATCCTGATCCTGCAGCATATGGCAGAGACCTTCCGCTTCCTTTTTCAGTAGCTGCTTCCATTCTGGTGCCGATAAGGCTGTTTTGTCCTTTTGTATTTCTGTAAGCCATTCCAGCAGCTGACACTCTCCGTAAAACAGCTTTAGGATTTGATAACAGCCCTTTGTACTTTGCAGTAGTGCTTCCCATGCCTCCCATGGTGTAAGCTGGGCAGGTTCTTTGGGTAAACTGTTCACAAGAGCCTGCAGTGCAGCCTGCCTCCTGAAAATTTTATCATCAGCTGCTGCGTTATCAGCCTGCATATTGGAAACATGAAGCTGTCTGCATAGTATATCTGTAGCGGTATGGCTATCTGCTTTTTCACATATGGGAATACACGAGGTTATAAACCGTAGCCATTGCCTGCTTTGTTCCTGCGTCAGGGAAGAGGATGCAGCAGCATCCGGCGCAGGAGTGGTGTGCTTCCTAAAAATATCTTCGGCAAGCGTACACACACGCTGATGAAGCAGCAGGCAGGAGGGCATAGGATCCTGACCTGTCTCCTTTGACAGCTGCTTCCAGATATCCTCTGCGCGCCGGCGGAGCAGTTCTGCCGGCAAGGTAGGATTCAGGTAGCGCAGGGCATAGAGAAAGGCGTCAAGGGAAACAGTGGATGTACGGCTTTCGTGCAGCTTACAGCATACGGGCGCTATAGCTTTACAAGGTGTCTTTGCTTCCGGCAACATACAGACGAGCAGCTCGCTGTGCACACCAGGGTACAGAGGCAGGACAACGTGGCGGGAACAGAATTGCTTTGCACGGATATCGATTTCATAGCCGGCAATCTGCGATTCATCCACATACAATGGAATATCCGCTGTTCTTCCATCTTCCTTTGTCATAAAGAAATCCTCATAGACCAGCACATCGCCATGCTTCAATGTGATGCGGATCATGGCATTTGGAATATTGAATAGTCCAAGACCACATGTGGTATGGATCTGTAAAGTACCTGTTGCGATATAATCACCCCCTACTTTACGTTATGTGCAATAGGGAAAACGGCATGGTGGTTTCGCCCACATCTTTATGTGAATTATGGGAGGATTAAATAGAATTATGGACTTGCACAGGGAGTGGTTGACCAGCTGCTCTTTTTCGTATTATAGTATGAATAAATATTTTACATATGAAGTAATCAGGAGGGAGCATATGAGTGAAGAGGAAATGATACTGCGGATGTTTCGCAGTATCTATGCAAGTCTTATGAGCCGGATGAATGAATTCTGCAGTGCCTATCAGCTCACAGGTGTTCAATGTCTGATCATGCTGGAGCTGCAGGAGGATGAAGTGACAATCAGTGAGCTTGCCCAAAGGATGATGATGAAGCCATCCAATGTCAGCGGTGTCGTCAAACGAATGGTAAAGCGTGGGCTGGTACAGCGAAGACGCAGTACGCAGGATGAACGTATCGTTTATGTATCCCTGCAGCAGGAAGCGTTGAATACGATTTCAGACGAGATGAAAACAAGGCTTGTGGATTCTCTGTTTCACGACATATCCAGAGAGCAAATTACTGAGATTCTGCATGCAGTCATATTGCTGGATACATGCATCAGGAGGTGTGAGCATGAATAAACAAAAGAAACCCTTATATTTTTATTATCTGCTGATATTGGTTATTATCGTTGCCGGAAACCTGATTTTTTCCGCAATGGAACAGAACCGGATCAAGGATGTCAGCTACAATACCTTTATCAGGCAGACGGTGGAGAAGCATATCGATAAGGTGGAAATCGGTGATCAGAGTATCAGCTATACACTGAAAAAGGATGATAAGACAATTTATCAGACAGAAACGATGGAAACAGATACTGCTTTGTCGCAGCGGCTGTATGATGCAGGAGCGACGTTTACCAGGGTACATACAAAGGAAATGAATCCATGGCTGTCATTTCTGATTACCGGTATTTTGCCAATCATTTTGCTGTTCTGGCTGGGAAATCATATGTTTAAGAGAATGCAGAAAAAAATGGGCGGAGATGCTATGAGCTTTGGGGGAGGCGGCGGTCTTGGCAGCTTTGGAAAAAGCGATGCTAAAATTTATGTAAAATCACAGACCGGAAAAACCTTTCTTGATGTTGCCGGACAGGAGGAAGCAAAGGCTGCTCTGCAGGAGATGGTGGAATTTCTGAAAAGCCCAGAGCGGTATAAAAAAATAGGAGCGCAAATGCCAAAGGGGGCATTGCTGGTCGGTCCTCCGGGAACCGGAAAAACATTGCTGGCTAAGGCAGTTGCAGGGGAGGCAAATGTTCCGTTCTTCTCTATCAGCGGGTCGGAATTTGTGGAAATGTTTGTAGGCCGCGGTGCAGCCAGGGTACGTGATTTGTTTAAGCAGGCCCGCGAAAAAGCACCGTGTATCGTCTTTATTGATGAGATTGACACCATAGGAAAAAAGCGGGATGGCGCCGGTGTCGGAGGGAATGATGAGCGTGAGCAGACATTGAATCAGCTGCTTGCGGAAATGGATGGCTTTGATGGAAGCACGGGTGTCATTATTCTTGCGGCAACCAACCGCCCGGAATCACTGGATCAGGCACTGCTTCGTCCGGGACGCTTTGACCGCCGTATTCCTGTAGACCTGCCCGATCTGGCCGGACGTGAGGCGATACTGCTTGTACATGCGAAGGATGTTAAAATGGGAAAGAACATTGATTTCAGAGCGATTGCCAGAGCAACAGCCGGTGCCAGTGGCGCAGAGCTTGCCAATATTATCAATGAAGCGGCACTGCTTGCGGTAAAGGATAATCGTAATCAGGTTATCCAGAAGGATCTGGAGGATAGCGTGGAAACGGTGATTGCAGGATATGAACGAAAGAATGCCGTGATATCCACCAAGGAAAAGCTGATCGTATCATATCATGAAATCGGACATGCTCTGGTTGCCGCAAAAGCCAAAAACAGCATGCCGGTAACAAAAATCACCATTGTACCGCGAACCAGCGGTGCGCTGGGCTATACACTACAGGTTCCGGATGAGGAAAGCAATCTGATTACAAAGGAAGAGGCCTTTACCAAAATTATGACCTGCTGCGGTGGGCGTGCTGCTGAGGATTTGATTTTTCATTCCATAACCAGCGGTGCCTCCAATGATATTGAACAGGCGACCAGAATTGCCCGCAGCATGATCACCCGTCTCGGCATGAGTGAGACCTTTGGCATGATCGCACTGGAAACGGTAAATAATAAATATCTGGGCGGTGATACCTCTCTTGCCTGCAGCGATCAGACGGCAGCCCGCGTGGATGAGGAGGTCAGAAGGCTTATCCAGCAGGCTTATGATGAGGCAAGGCGCATATTGGAAGAAAACAAGGACAAGCTGCATGAGCTGGCAAAATTCTTGTATGAACGAGAAACGATAACCGGCGATCAGTTTATGGAAATTGTCAACCGTGTTCCACAGCTCGAAACAGCACAGGAATTGTAGAAAGAAAGCGAAAAGCAACGCTTTCTTTTGCGTTATCAAAGGCTGCCTGTGCTATAATAGAGGTGTATTGAAAACGTGAAGCAAGCACGAGGAGGGTTTTATGCCAAATATTATTACACATAAGATTTTTGCGGAGGAAGTGCTGAAAAAAATGAACAAGCATGATATCCGTTCCATGATAGAGCGTCATCCACAGATTTTTTACATCGGAAGCAACGGTCCGGATTTTCTATTCTTTTCCCATATAAAGCCTTGGGAATCCTATAAAAGCCATGCGCTGAACCGTCTTGGCAGCGCCATGCATGCCCACAGCATCAATCAGTTTTATGAAACGGCTATCGAATGCATCCGGGCACAGAAGCATGAGGATGTGAAGGAGCGTATGAGCGTGTATCTGTTTGGCCATCTGTGTCACTGGGCGCTGGATAAAACAACGCATCCGTATATCTTTTACCGTACGGGAAGCTGCCGGGGTGTCAGTGCCGGATTGCACCATCGCTTTGAGTCTATGATGGATACCATGATGCTGGAAAAATACCGCGGGCTGAGTATTAAGGATTATCCCTGCTATGAGATTTGCGAGTATGATGAGGATATTTTAAAAGCGATAGCGCGCATCTATGTACCGGTGGCGCGTAAGGTCTATCATCAGGATGTGAAGGTGCATGATCTAAGGGAAACGCTGAATTCGTGGTATGATGTACAAAAGCTGCTGTATGATCCCAACAATATCAAGTATCCTATCCTGAGAGGTATGGAGGCTGTTACCCGCAAGCCCTGGGCCATCAGCGGAAACGTTGTTCGTCCCGCGATTGATGAGCGCTTCGATGTATTAAATGAGGAGCATGCGACTTGGAGACATCCTTGTGATGATACGATTACCTCCAATGCATCCTTCCTTGATATGTTTCATGAAGCGACAGATACAGCCGTTCAGGTCGTGGACAAGGCATATGGCTGTATCGAATATGGTGCGGACGTTCAAGCTGTGCTTGCAATTCTGCAGGATGCCGCCTATGATACCGGTATGGCTGGTAAACAGGAAATGAAGTATTTTGATGTAATCTATGATTGAGTGTATAGGATCGAAAAAAGCAGGGCATGCTCTTGTATAAGCAAGCGGCATGCTTTTTCTATAAGGCAAATACATACAGGCATGCATATACTGATTGAGAGAGGAGAGTGCTTATGAAGCTGTTTGATTTACATGCGGATATCGGCTACGATGTCATGCAGAAAAAAAATAAGGAATCCGATATCCTGAATCGCTTCCATGTACAGAAGTTTCTTGCCGGTGAGGTTTCTTACGTGGGGATGGCATCGTTTTTTGAAGGCAGTGAAACATGGGAATATATGCAGGATATGATTTTATCATTGAAAAGGGAAATTGAAAGCTGTGATCAAATTGATCTGGTCGTATCCAAAGAGGATCTGAAGGAGAACGGACATATCAAGGCAGTTTTAACGGTTGAGGGCATGTGCGGTATCAAAGACCATGCGGCAGAAAAAATACGCTGGATGTATGAGCAGGGAGTGCGCATCGCTTCGTTTTGCTGGAATGAGGAGAATATGCTGGCAACCGGGGTGAAAGGAAATCCTGCACACGGTCTGCATCCGCTTGGACAGGAGGCATTACAGACGATGATTGACTGCAATATGCTGGTGGATGTATCGCATGCGAATGAAAAAACCTTCTGGGATATCCTGGCGCAGCCGCAGGCATTGGTGATTGCCACACACTCCAATGCCCGTGCAATCTGTGATCATCCGCGCAATCTGTGGGATGAGCAGATACAAGCGATTGTGGAACGGGGCGGCATCATCGGGATAAATAGTGCACCTGCGTTTGTTCATCCCGATCCTGCAAAACGTGATATAGCACATCTGGTGGAGCATATGCGCTATATTCAGAAGCTGGCTGGTATAGAAGCACTTGCACTGGGACTTGATTATATGGATTTTTATGAAGGCTGTGAGGAGCTTCATACGATTGGATTGGATGATTGTTCAAAAAGTCAGCGGCTGATTGCGGAAATGAAGCGTCAGCATTTTAAAGAGGAGGAGATACAAAAAATTGCCTTCGGCAATGCTGTTGAGAAGCTGAAAGAGGTGCTGTAAGGCATTCGTAAGAAGCGGTGGCAAGCTCATACTATCTGACATAGGAACATGGATAGAAAGCAGCGCTCAAGGTAGGGCTATGCTTTAGTTATAGGGAAATGAGAGATATAAAAAAATGAAAGAAAAAGGAATCCTCAGAAATTTTACAGGAGCCTTCCTTCTTCTTTTTTTGATATATTTCATTGATAGATATGTTCTTGAAAGCATGCAGGTATTCAGGCTAGGCATTCTGCTTTTTTTGCATCTGTGCGACTTTTCTGCGAAGCAACTGCTCTGCCAATACAGGATCATCGCATTCCATGACACACGCCTCCATGGGACACATTCCCGTTCTGGCTCTGTTTATGATATAAGGAACCAGCTCATCATAAGTGATTGAAACATCATATCGCTGGAATATCTGTAAGGCATGAGAGGACAGAATGAGCGCATGCACACGTGTCACACCACCTCGAACCATCAGTAATGCTGCAGCCTTGCCAATGACTTTATCTGCCAGATGAGCACCCTGTAAATGCTTTTGATCCAGCATATGCAGAATAGGCAGGATACCGCTCGCATGCTCACGATAAAGCTGATGCTGCTGTTCTACGATACAGGTGAGACTTTCTTCCTTTAGTAGTTTGATAAGTTCTTCCATCATGTTCTCCTTTTAAAAATACAGGTCATTTTCCTTGCTTTTTTATGAAAAATGTGAAAATGAAGCTTTATGAAAAAAGACGATATGTATCATCGCCCTTACAGTATTAGTCTATCACAAATACATTCAAAATGGTAGTCTGTTAAATCTAATTTTTTTGCGTATAATAAAGATATACAAACAAGGAGGGATTTTATATGAAAGTCCAGATCTACGGAAAAAACATTACAGTAACTCCAGCGATTGCTGAAAAAATCGAGAAAAAGCTGAATCATCTTGAAAAGTATTTCATAATTGATGAAAACGTGGTCGCTAATGTGGTGGTGCGGGTGTATCCGAATAAACAAAAAATCGAGGTTACGATCCCTACAAAATTTGCAGTCTTACGTGCAGAGGTTGTACAGGATGATCTGTATGCAGCCATCGATTTGGCGATTGATAAATTAGAAGATCAGATTCGTCGTCAGAAAACTAGACTGACAAGAAAAAATAAAGAGAAACTGGCATATGCTTTCATTGAAGAGGAGGAGATTGAAGAAGAATTTGACGACAGCGATAATGAGCTGGTACGTACAAAATCACTGGTTCCTGATATGATGGAGCTAGATGAAGCAATCATGCGTATGGAAATGCTAAATCATAGCTTCTTCATTTACCGTGATGATGAAACAAAGGAAATCGCCGTTGTTTACAAGCGTCATGATGGCGGCTATGGATTGATCGAAACGGAATAATCGTTTATAAACAGGTGATGCACAGATATGGTGTACCACCTGTTTTTTATGCACTAACTGGTATAAGGCTTTTGCAGGAGGTGCATGATAGAAAGGTGGACAATAAAACAGGAAAGCGAATTCAATGATTCGCGATATCGGGTGTGATGTATATGGATAATAATTTCAGCCATACTTATATGAATGATATAGCGCTTTACTATTTCACAGAGAAAGTCTGTTTGCATATCTGCATGATGAAATAGATTCTGTTTGAGGATTCTTTCGTGCGTTTTACAAAAAAAGCAAAATAACTGTTGAAATCTGAAAGAAAGTTTGGTATTATTATTAGGCGCTAAGATGTCTACATAGCTCAGCTGGATAGAGCACACGCCTTCTAAGCGTGCGGTCGCAGGTTCGAATCCTGCTGTGGACGCCATTCGAAAAAAAACACCCGAAATCATCGGGTTTTTTTATATTGTTTTGAAGCCTGGCATACATTCAGCATACATCATTCATAGAGTACAAGCCTTGATATCCGCAATGTCTACGATATATCCGCATAACGAATTCTTTTTTGCTGTCTTAAATACTACCGTTTTAAACAAGGTAACCCCTTGCTTTCTCTGAGATACAGCTGTGTATTCTGCATGATTGAAATAGGGCATTAACAGCATAAGAATCCAATATTTTCTGGCAGGACTACAAACTGTAACGGCAATTCTTCTGATCTTTTATAATTGCACGCACGCTTTCTGCTTCCATAATCAGAAAACTGCACAATAAAAGGTAAATATTTTCTTCCCTGTAAAAAAGCACAGATTTCTTTTAAATTGTGGATTTGTTCACGTAAAAGGAATATAATTATTAGATACAAAGAAACTTGTACTTCATAGCTTCAATCCATAGGAAAGGAAGAAAACTATGTATCGTGAACATGTGAACATAACTGTTTTATCCAATACTTTAGATATTCAGAAATACCTGGAGCAGGGACTCGCTGCGCATCAGTGTAGAAACTGTCATATTCATACCTCATCAAACGTTCAGGATTCATGGGATGACAGTGATATTATTTTGTGTGCTTTACCGATACGCAGGCTGCAGCCATACTGTGAACGGATGAAGAAAAATGCATACCTGCTGTATATCAAGGATGCGGCAAATGAGGTATGTGAGGACTGCTATGAGACTGCGGATGAGGTCATTTCACAAGCTGCGCAAAAAGATTATATTGTGAAACGTATTCACTGCATATACGAGGCACGAAGGCAGCAGACAACGGCTTGGCTGTTAGATACGTATCTGAATACATTGATTGACAGCATGCCCGATCTGGTATGGTTTAAGGATAACAGCGGTTTGCATTTGAAAGTAAACAGGGCATTTTGTCATACGGTAGGGAAAAGCAGAGCTGATATCGAGGGAAAGGATCATTGCTCCGTATGGGATGTAGATGTGGATGACTGTGCGGCAACAGAGGATATCGTACGCAGAGAAAAGAAAACATGTCAATTTAACGAGCTGGTAAAGAGCCCGCATGGTCTGCGTCAGTTTCGTACCTATAAATCTCCGCTGTTTACCCCTGATGGGAAGCTTATGGGCAGTGTTGGAATCGGTCATGATATTACTGATCTGGAAAACATGAGCACGGAAATGGAAATCCTTCTAAACAGTATGCCGTATGCAATACTGATACGTGACAAGGATGGAGCTGTTCTTAATGTAAATGATAAATTTGAAGAATTTTTTGATACCTCCAGAGAGAAAATCATTGGCTTGCAGTATGATGTCTGGTTTCGCAGCATCGTGACAGGCAGCCGCAAAATAAAAAAGGAAGCGAACGGCAAGAGCATCTTAACCTTTGAGGAAGACCGGCGAATCCTTGAATTAAGCCATGAAATCATATATGATATTTTCAAAAGTGAGGTCGGAGTGCTGTGTATTTACCGTGACATGACAGAAGAATATCTGTTAGAGCAGCAGCTAAGCAATAACTCCAATACTGATTATCTGACGGGTCTATATAACCGCAGGTATTTTTATGAATATTACACAGATCTTCGCAAGTATCAGCAGGTATCCATACTGTATGTAGACCTGGATCATTTTAAAGCCGTCAATGACACATATGGACACCAGGTTGGTGATGAGGCTTTGCGGATCAGTGCCGAGGTTCTGAAAAAAATGTTTCCCAATGATTTGATAGCGCGTCTTGGAGGCGATGAATTTCTGGTATCCAAGCTTGATATTATGAGTGGACAGGAGCTGTTGGAACAGGGAAACCGGTTGATTCAACAGCTGCAAAAGCAATTTGAAACGCAGGATTGTTATCAGAAGCTTTCTGCCAGCATTGGCATATCCTATACAAACGATCCTCTCATGAAAATAGATGATTTGATAAGAGAAAGTGATGATGCTTTATATAAAGCGAAGCAGCATGGCCGTGCAAAGTGCCGGCTTTATGAGTGAAAAGGCGTGATAATCTGGTTCACAGCAGGAAGCCTGCAATAAAACCTTTAAGCGTTAATACCTGTATATGAAACCATCCATGTGATGGTTTTTTAGCAGCAGTTAACATGTATACAATTCCAAACGATGCCTCTAAGCTATGAAATATATAATATATAGGAAAGATATGAAGAAAACTGCAGGGGTAGTCTGCTATTTTACAAAAAAAGGGGACGGTGTGTATAGCATATTTGCATTCACAGATAAATCATAAAGCCATGCGCAGCTGCACAAGCTTTCCCAGATGTATGAAAATGCCTGCTTATCATACAGCGAAGCATATTGGCAGTACAGCAGCATCTGTTTTTTCAGAACACAAAAAGCGGGAAAAGAAAGCCTGATTTCAAAGAATTTGTCAGGATTATGTGAAAGTGTAAGGAAATGTTACGAAAATAGGTTCTGAAGCTACTTTATAATTGATAAAAACGGCCGATTATGCTATATTAGTGTATGTTTAGTCGTAAAGGAGAAGCCATGGATACTTATTATGAGGATATTCTGAAAAAGGTGGAAGCACTGATAGAGGATGCGCAGTATGCTGAGGCATATACCATTCTGGATGAGGAACTCTCCATGCCATATATTCCAAGAGAATATGAGGAACCATTGATCGCATACTATAACCAGTGTCGCAGCGAGTGTAAATGGAAAGACACCGCAGTTCGGGAAGAGGACATTGAAACTCTGCTGAAGGGTTCTCTGGAGGAAGCGTTTCTTGCGATTGAACAATTGAAGAAAAGTAATATTCGTAATCACATGGATGCTGTTACGGACTATCTTTCTCAGAAGCCGCACTATCTGGTTCGTTCGCTGATGATTGAAGCTATGATGGAACAGAACATCACCGATGAGGTCAGTGTGGATATCGACGGTCTTGAGGTTACCTTCTCTCCTTGCAGCATAGATGCTCCTATGGAGAGTGATGGTGCGTTGGTGGCGGTGAACCACCTGAAGGACTGGTTTGAGAATGACAATCCGACATTTACGATGATGTGTGTGGAGACCCTGGTGAAAGAGGCGTATCTGCGTCTGCCGTTCAACATCGAAGAGGATGAGGCGCTGCCTCTGGCTGCTGCGGTGGCTGCCTATGTGTTCCATGCCTATGAGGAACAGGAAGCATGGCTGCTCTTTGAGAAAGAAAAAGGTCTTGCACAATACAGGGGTTATGAATTATTATTAAGGAAGCATGAAATGTAATGCTGTATGCAAAGAGATTGATACGTAGGAGGTATGAACAATGAGTTCAACATGGGAATTAAAAGAAAAATCAACAGGTGAATTAACAGCGACTGTCGAAGGTGATACCTGGAAGGATGCTCAGAAAAAGGCATTCAAGAAACTGGCAAAAAAGGTAAACCTGCCGGGATTCCGTCCGGGTCAGGCTCCTGAAAAGCTGGTGAGAAAACAGATCAGCTCTCAGAATATATTGATGGAAGCAATCGATGAGGTTGCAGGAGATGCATTGAGTGCAGGTATCAAGGAACACGATTTGTGGGTGATTTCCCGTCCGGCACTGGATATCGAAAGCATCGATGAGGATAAGGTAACGTTCAAATTCAACGTAACTGTAAAACCGGAAGTGAAGCTGGGCGAATACAAGGGTCTGGATATCACAAAGGAAGCTGTTGAAGTAAGCGATGCAGATGTTGAAGAGGAAATCACACGTCTGCAGGAGCGTTTTGCGGATCTGGTTGTTAAAGAAGAAGGCAAGGTTGAAAACGGAGATACTGCCGTTATTGACTTTGAAGGCTTCAAGGAAGGCGTTGCTTTTGATGGCGGTAAGGGAGAAGCATACCCGCTGGTTATCGGAAGCGGAAGCTTTATTCCTGGCTTTGAAGAACAGGTTCTCGGTATGGGGATCGAGGAAACAAAGGACATCAACGTAACCTTCCCTGAAGAATATCAGGCAGAGGAGCTTGCAGGTCAGCCGGTTGTCTTCAAGGTGACTGTACACGAAATCAAAGCCAAGGTTCTCCCAGAGGCTAATGATGAGCTGGTAAAGCAGGCAGAGATTGAAAATGTGGAGACACTGGAAGCATTCAAGGAATATTCCCGTAAAAACCTGGAGGAAAGCAAGAAAAACCAGGCAGAGCAGAAATTTGAAAATGAAATTCTGACAGCGATTACGGATAATGCCGAGGTAGAAATCCCTCAGGTTATGATCGATGAAGAAACTGACAGTCTTGTTCGTGACTTTGAACAGCGTCTGCAGTCTCAGGGCTTCGGTCTGGAGCAGTTCAAGCAGGTAACTGGTCAGACAGATGAAATGATCCGTGAGGAAATGGGCAAGGATGCCTTTAATAAAGTAAAAGTGCGTTTAGTTCTGGAAGCTATTGCAGCGGAAGAAAAAATCGAAATAAGTGAAGAGGATATCAACAGTGAGCTGGAAAATATCGCCAATATGTACAATATGCCTATTGAGCAGGTAAAACAGTTGATTTCCAACGATGCGGTATCGTATGATTTACGTATCCGCAAAGCATTAGAGCTTGTCAAGGAAGCAACCGGCAAGTAATCGTGCTGCAAAAGACGCTGGAGCGCGTCTTTTTTGCCTATGGAAAGGAGTGTAGGAATCATGAATGAGAATGATGCAAATCCAATTGTACAGCTTCCACTGGTCTGTACGCGCGGTGTTGTAGTGTTTCCAAATCAGGAAGTCATTATCGATGTGGGTAGAGAAAAATCTACGCGTGCAGTAGAGGAAGCACAGGAAAAATACGAAAGCCAGGTCGTCCTGGTTGCACAGCGTGATCTGGCTCTGGAAGAACCTGATGTGAATGACGTATATTCCTATGGTACTCTTTGTCAGATCAAACATATCCGCAGAATGGATGGTTATCTGCGTGTGAAATTCAGAGGTATACAGCGTGTGGAGCTGCATACGATTATCAATGATGATACGCTGATGAGTGTAACGGCGGAAATCAAAACAGATATCGCACAGGATCCGATGGAGGAGGTAGCGCTGGTAAGAAAAATCGCCAAGCAGTTTGAAGAAATTGAGGCGGTTTCCCAGACCATTCCAAAAGAGATGATCAATGAGCTGGCGAAGGGTGTTTCCGCGCCGGTACTTTCCGACCAGATTGCTCAGCTGTTTCCATTCACACTGGAAAAGCGCCAGGAGCTGCTGGAAACACGTGGTGTAAATGACCGTCTGTACCTGATTCTTCAGGAAATCGAGAGTGAAAAGGAACTGTCACAGATTGAGAATAAAATCAATGATAAAGTAAAAACAAGAATTGAAGAGAGTCAGAAGGAATACTATCTGCGGGAGAAGATGCGGGCAATCAAGGAGGAGCTTGGTGATGTTCCGGATACGGATAAGGACGTGGATGCAATCCGCAAGCGTCTGGATGAAAATCCATACCCGGAAAGCATTAAGGAAAAAATCAGAGATGAGCTGTCCCGTTATGAGATGCTGCCTGCCGCAAGTGGAGAAACAGGTGTTATCAAAACCTATATCGACTGGATGATGGATCTGCCATGGTGGCAGGAATCCAAGGATAATGAGGATTTGAATCTGGCAAGTGAAATACTGGATGCAGATCATTATGGTCTGGAAAAAATCAAGGAGCGCATTCTGGAATATCTGGCTGTTAAGCAGATGACAAATTCACTGCGTGCTCCGATCATCTGTCTGGTCGGCCCTCCTGGAGTCGGTAAAACATCCCTGGCGAAATCCGTCGCAAGAGCGCTGGATCGTAAATTTGTGAAAATATCGCTGGGTGGTGTCAAGGATGAATCTGAAATCAGAGGACACCGCCGAACCTATCTGGGAAGTATGCCGGGAAGATTTATACAGGCAATGAAGAAAGCAGGTACGGTGAACCCGGTCTTCCTGATCGATGAAATCGACAAGATGGCAAGTGATTATAAGGGTGATCCTGCCAGCGCCATGCTGGAGGTACTGGATCCGGAGCAGAATTCCCTGTTCTCCGATCATTATATTGAGGAGCCCTATGATTTAAGCAAGGTGCTCTTTATCGCAACGGCTAACTATCTTGAAAATATTCCAAACGCATTGCGTGACCGTCTAGAAATCATTGAGCTTAGCTCCTATACTGAGCTGGAGAAGGTGGAAATTGCCAAGCGTCACCTGGTGCCGAAGCAGATCAAGGAAAATGGTCTAAAGGCTTCTCAGCTGAAAATTGATGATGATATGATCAGCTTCCTGATTCGTTATTATACAAGAGAGAGCGGAGTCCGTCAGCTGGAGCGTGTGATTGCGACCGTATGCCGTAAGAGTGTGCTGGCAATTCTGAAGGACAGTAAGCGCAGTATCAAGGTTACCAAAAAGCTTGTGAAGGAATGGCTCGGTCACGAGAAATTCGAATATGGCAAGCGGGAAACCAAGGATCAGATTGGTACGGTTACCGGATTGGCATACACCTCCTTCGGCGGTGATGTGCTGCAGGTTGAGGTCAATCATTTCGAAGGTAAGGGAAAGCTGGTCATCACCGGTCAGCTTGGCGATGTCATGAAGGAATCCGCATCCATTGCCTACGATTATGTGCGTGCCAATGCCAAGAAGTATAAAATTAAGCCGGAAGTGTTTGAAAAGAACGATATTCATATCCACGTACCGGAAGGGGCTGTGCCAAAGGATGGCCCGAGTGCCGGCGTAACGCTTACAACAGCGCTGGTATCTTCTCTGAGTGATACACCTGTCAAAGCCAACCTGGCGATGACAGGAGAGGTGACACTGCGTGGGAATGTCCTGCCAATCGGCGGTTTGAAGGAAAAATCCATGGCTGCACACCGTTGTGGAATTACGACAATCGTCATTCCAAAGGCTAATGTCAAGGATTTGGATGATGTACCGGCAACGGTAAAGGAAAGTGTCAACTTCGTACCGGTGGAGCGTGTATCCCAGGTACTGGATGTTGCCCTGGTAAAATAACATGATACAATTTCAGAAAGCGGAGCTGGTCATTTCCGCACCGGATAAAAAATCATGGCCGGATACAACGCTTCCGGAAATCGTTCTGGCAGGAAGAAGCAATGTCGGTAAGAGCAGCTTCATCAATGCCATGTGCGGACGCAAGAAGCTGGCCTATGTCGGCAATACGCCAGGCAAGACCAGATTGCTGAACTTTTTCAATCTGGATGATAAGTATATGTTTGTGGATGTTCCTGGCTACGGCTATGCGAATATCTCCAAAACACAGCTGATCAAATTCGGGCAGATGATGGAGGATTATTTCTCTGAACGGACGCAGAAAAAGGGCGTTGTAATTCTGGTGGATGCCAGACATAAGCCGACGGACGATGATATGACGATGCTGGAATTTGCCCGTTATTATGAAATTCCGGTTGCAGTTGTGGCAACCAAATGTGATAAGGTGCCCCCGACCAAGCGCGCCCATCACTTTGCGCAAATCCGTAAGACGCTGATGCTGAATGCGGATGAGCCGTTATTTCCGTTCTCTGCAGTAGAAAAGCAGGGGATGGAGGAAATCTGGAATTATCTCATTCCGCTGTTTACTTCCTGAAGCAGCTTCTGAAAACAGGACAGCTGTGGGAAGCAGAAACTTTGATTATCAATAAAGCATAAAAAAGCTGTAGCAGGTGCTGATGCATCGTTCATACAGCTTTTTTTGTTTCCGTAAAGCATCCTCTATAGCGGAAGGAAAACCTATGCTATAATGGAATGGAGCCGTAAACGGCAGTAAGGAATGCTGAAATCGTTTTATACGATGATTAAAGTGCTTAACAGCTTTCATGGGAAACCCATCTGTTGATCAGCTGGTAAAGCTCTATGTACCAGATAGGAAGGCAGTATAACATGCAGAAACAGGGTTTTGGGCTGCCGTGATATCATAAGCAGGTTGTGTACAGCCAGGCGCATTGCCGCGTAATGTGGTAAAGTATGTCCCACATTACAGCATCTTGTAATCGATACAGAGAATAACTGCATACACATGCAGGAAGGATATGATAACTGAAGGAGGAGAAGCTATGGATATGCTTTTAGAGTTTATTATGGAGCTTGTAATGGAGGGAACCGTGTATACTGCCCAGAATAAGAAGGTTTCTCTCTGGATCCGGATACCGCTTATACTGGTGCTGGTTCTGTTTTTTGGATTTATAATCATCGGCTGCTTTCTGGTGGGGGTTGCCATAATGAGAGCTGAGGGCTTTTTTAAGGGTCTCACGATGATAGCGATTTCCCTTTTTATACTATTTGGTATTTTGAAACAGGTCTATGATTACCGAAAGGGACAATAATCGCATAGAACCGCACGATTGCAAGGTATGGATATGGATTATTCAATTACATTATGTGGCTTGTAATCATCGGTTTCCGTAACGGGTAGATACGGTGATCTGAGCCTGTTCGCTGATTGTATCCGTGAATGAACTGCTATGACCTGAACCATTCCTTTTTAACGTACTATGTACCGATACGGGTTGTAACCTCCAAGGACTTTACAGCCTCTACAAGTACTTGCTTCTCTCTGTGTTCATCGCATAAAAAAGACAGAGGCTGAAATCCGCGACGTTGGTCGAAGACTCACTTCTGTCTTTTCTGTTTTATTTTTCTTCTACAGCAAGAATCAGCTCTTCTGCGTAAGGAAGGGAAGCGATCCAAGCACAGACGGTATGCCATTCCTTTAGCTTGTGTGATCTTCTTGCATAATAAATATTCATAAGGGTTTCATAATTCAGGGTACAGGTGCGCAGCTGATGGTAGCTGCTTGGCAATAGCTGAATCATGCTGTACCAGATTTCCTTATCCTTCGTCTGCAGGTACTCCTGCCGCAGCTCCTCCAGAATGGTAATCGTATGCTGTAAAGCCTGTAATGCTTTCTCATTCATATATTCATGGGAAAAATCATCCAGCGTAAACGGTTTGCTTGCGATTTTATGCATGGTAGAGGTGGAATTCGCTACGGTTGCGACCTTATAGGTATCATATTCCTTCCACCAGTAGAGAGGCGCGGTGAAATCCACAGAGACAAAAATCTGACGGATGAATTTACGGTGATCGCTGCCTGCCTTAGTCAAACGCTGTGCCAGATTCAAATCATTGGGCCCCATGACAAATTTTCCCTGTTCATCATAAAAGCTGTCCATACGATTCCAGCTGTTCAACGGATTGCGTGCCCCGCGAATGGCATTCTCAAAATTCATTACACTTGTTCTTTCAATGGTAATCATGTTGTCATCCTCATTTCTTTCCTGTTTATTCTACCATATTTTATCTGTTGTGGACAGAGGAACGCCAGGAAAATAAGCTACCTGAATCAAGTACAGGCATATGCAGCATTCAGCTTGAAATATGTGACTATAAACAGCAGGGAATAGCGGATAAGGAATCCTGCAGGCTTTTATCGTATATTCCTTATAAAAGACGCCCAATAAGATGCCTAATATTTTGAAGCAGGGTGTTACTTTTATATTGCATCCGCCTATCCAGCTTCAGCGTATATCCTTTACAGCTCTGTCTGTGCCATGGAAAGCATCTGCGTATGTAAAGCATTGAGCCCTTCTGTCGGGAATCGTCAGTCCTCTGCTTTTTTAGGAATCTGTTTACAACACGCACACTTAAACATGGATGCCATACAACAAACACATGGGAATATGCAGGCATACTTTCTTCTTGCGGCGCATACATAATGGTAGGAGGCTACGCTATGAAAACAATGAAAATAGAAAAAGAGCTGCAATTCGCAGATCAGGTCAAAGAGCCGCGTTCCCTGCAGATTCGGGAATCTCTGGAATACCAAAAAGAAGCCGAAGGAATCCGTGCTGTTGGGCCTTTAACAGTGCAGGGAAGCTATATCAATGAAGAAGGAGCGCTACAGGAATACCAGGAAATTCTGGAAATGGATGTGCTGGCGCCAAATCACAAGCTGTCACAGGATCGGTTTTATCTGGATATTCAGGAATATCAGGCAGTACCAGCAGACAATGGCTTGCATCTTACGATCCTTATGGGAATCCATGGACTGCAGGAGCAGGCAAAAGCCGCACCGCAGACCTATACAGAAGCAAGTGTGCCACAGGAGTATACAAAAGCACCCGTACAGCAGGCAGTGAACGCACCGGTAGAAGCAGCTCAACAGACTGGTGAAACTGACAATACCCTGCATGCATTGGAACAGCTCTCTGCACCTGCTTCTACAGAATCACAGGCTGCGGATGGGGAAGTAGAAAGCGAACCGGAAGAACAGGATGCCGCTATGTCTGAATTCGAAGATTTGTTTGAAGACGATGAAACTACGTATACATCCTACCGTATGGTCGTTGCCCGGGGAAATGATTCCTATGGGACGATCGCACAGCGCTATGATGTGACTGAGGAAGCGCTTCGCTGTGTTAATAACAATAAGGACGTAACCGAACGTACACTGATCATCTTACCTTCTGTATAAGCTGCAGCTTATTGCTGCTGCGTGACAATACGGCGATGCAGGAAGATTATATAAAGGAAAACGGCGTTCCATCGTTACAGCAGTCTATCCCTGTACACTTCTCGTATGGGCTGCTGTAATTATCGTGCCTGTTCTGTAATCTTGATAGAATTTGAATAAATAGGAACCAGCAGACTGTCGAACCTCTTTAAAAATGAGAAAAGAGGTTGAAAACCGGCAGTCTTTTGTTTATAATAAGGAAGTAAATGCGTTAGAAGAGAAGGAGTATGGCAGATTTCAGGCAAAGAGAGCTTTCGGTTGGTGGAAGAAGGTGCTGGAGCTGCAGGAAGGTAGTCTTGGAGCAGGTATTCTGAAAGCAGAGTAGGAATACTCGTGAAACACGGCGTTAACGTGGTCAAGGCATGGCATGGCTGTGTGAAATAAGGTGGTACCACGTGAATAACGTCCTTTGGAGGGCGCTTTTTTTATATTCGGGAGGTGATGGTATGCGTTTGGATATGCCCTGTTTGGAAACAGAGCAGCTGCTGCTTCGTCCTGTGGAGGAGAGTGATGCTTGTGATATGTTTGCATATTACAGCGATCCACGAGTCATGCGTTATCTGACCCTGCAGCCTCACACGGATATAGAAGAAACCCTGAACAGCATACACGGCTATTTCCTGACCTGGGAAAAGCGCGGGGTTCCGACACCCTGGGTTATGGTGCATAAGCAGGCTGACAAGGTGATTGGAAATCTGGATATTCACACGCTTGATGAGGATATCGGTCAAATCGGTTATCTGCTGCATGCGGACTATTGGAATCAGGGCTTGATGCGGGAGGCTGTATATGCACTGGTACAAGCCGGCTTTGTACATGTCGGGCTGCGGCGTATCGAGGCCTATGTGGCTGTGGAGCATACGGCAAGTGCAGCGGTTTTAAGGCACTGCGGCTTTATGGAGGAGGGAATCCTTCGCAGGTTAACGATGCTGAGTGATGGGGAATATCACGATATGCGATTGATGAGCATTTTAAAGGATGAATTCCTTACAGGAAAATAAAAGGAGAAGTGAGCTATGAGAAAGACATTAGAAGCAAAATATGATCATCTTCAGGTTGAGATGGATCACTACAAAAGTTGGATTGAACACGGCTATTTTACAGCAGGGGATAAGAGTAAGGATCCCTTCTGCATTGTAATACCGCCACCCAATGTAACCGGAAAGCTGCATCTGGGACATGCCTGGGATACTACGCTGCAGGATATCGTATCCCGCTACAAGCGGATGCAGGGCTATGATATGCTTTGGCTGCCGGGTATGGATCATGCCGGTATTGCGACACAGGCTAAGGTGGATGAGCGTTTAAAAAATGAAGGGATTTCCCGTTATGATATCGGACGTGAGAAGTTTCTGGATCGTGCCTGGGAATGGAAGGAGGAGTATGCGGCTACCATTCGTAAGCAGTGGGCGAAAATGGGATTGTCTCTGGATTATACAAGAGAGCGCTTTACGCTGGATGAGGGACTGAGTGAGGCAGTACGCAAGGTATTCGTGGATTTGTATCACGACGGTCTGATTTATCAGGGGGAGCGTATTATCAACTGGGATCCGCAGGCGAAAACGGCATTGTCCAATATTGAGGTAATTCATAAGGAAATCGAAGGTGCGATGTATTACTTTAAATACAAAGTTGTAGAAACCGGGAAGGAGCTTGTTATCGCAACCACCCGTCCGGAAACAATGTTCGCGGATCAGGCGGTTTTTGTACATCCGGATGATGCGCGCTATACGGATATCATCGGTATGCATGTCATCAATCCTGCCAACGGGGAAGAGCTGCCGATCATGGCGGATGATTACATTGATATGTCCTTTGGTACGGCGGTTATGAAATGTACGCCTGCACATGATCCCAATGACTTTGCGCTGGCGAAAAAATACAAGCTTCCTATGCCGATCTGTATGCATCCGGATGGAACGATGAATGAGCTGGCACATAAATATGCCGGTATGGATCGTTTCGACTGCCGTAAGGCACTGGTTGCCGACTTTGAAAAGGACGGGGTTGTGGATCATATTGAACAGCATATGCATCAGGTCGGACATTCCGAAAGAACCGGAGTTATCGTAGAACCGTATCTGTCCAAGCAGTGGTTTGTGAAAATGGAGCCGCTGGCAGAGGAGGTTTTGAAAAATCAGGAAACAGAGGATCAGAAAATACATTTCTATCCACAACGCTTTGAAAAGACCTTCCATCAGTGGCTGGAAAATATTGAGGACTGGTGTATCTCCCGTCAGCTGTGGTGGGGGCACCGTATCCCTGCCTGGTATCATAAGGAAACCGGTGAGATTTATGTAGGTATGCAGGCACCTGCGGATATTGATAACTGGGTACAGGATGAGGATGTTCTGGATACCTGGTTCTCAAGTGCACTATGGCCGTTCTCTACACTGGGCTGGCCGCAGGAAACAGCGGACTTAAAACGCTATTTCCCGAATGATGTCCTTGTGACCGGCTATGATATTATTTTCTTCTGGGTTGCCCGTATGGCATTTCAGACGCGCTATTGCATGAACAGCCGTCCGTTTAAGGATGTTCTGATTCATGGTCTGGTACGGGATGCACAGGGACGGAAAATGAGCAAATCGCTGGGGAACGGTATAGATCCGATGGATGTTATCGCGGAACACGGGGTAGATGCGCTGCGCTTCTTCCTTACGACAAATTCCACACCGGGGCAGGATTTGCGCTATATCGATGAAAAGGTTGCGGCAAGTGCAAACTTTATCAATAAAATCTGGAATGCGAGCCGGTTTGTTCTGATGCAGATTCCGGAGGATATGGAAGTGTCGGATATAGATTTAAGCAATGCCTCCATGATTGATAAATGGATTTTGAAGCGTTTCAATGAGGTATTGGAAAGTGTTACTGCCAATATGGAAAAATATGAATATGCACTCGTTGGTAATGAGCTGTACAGCTTCATATGGGATGATTTCTGCAGCTGGTATATTGAGCTTAGCAAGGCAGGTCTTTCCAGTGATGATGATACGGTGCGTAAGGCAGCACAGTCTACGCTGGTAACGGTACTGAGCGGTATCGTACGCATGCTGCAGCCATTCATGCCGTTTGTTACAGAGGAGATTTATCTATCAATTCCACATACAGAGGAGAGCATCAATCTGGAGGTATGGCCGCGCGCTGTTGAGGTAGCTATGAGTGATGAGGAAATGACAGCGATCCGTCAGCTGATCACGATGATTGAAGCTGTCCGCAGTTTACGTGTGGATTACAATCTGAAGCCATCCATGGATATTGATGTTATCATTCGTGATGAGCATGGAACTGCTTTGTCAAGTGTTGCGTATATCAATGCTATTTTACAAAAGATGTGTCATGCGACTTGGATTGATGCGGATGAGCAGAACGAGGAAATGGCAGTACGTCCGATTCTGCATGGTACGCTGAATGTACCACTGGCAGCTATACTGAATGTCGCGGAGGAAATTGAAAAGCTGAGCAGGGAAATCAAGCGCCTAAAACAGGAAATCAAGCGCGGAGAAGGTATGCTGAGCAATCCAAATTTCGTAAACAAGGCACCACAGGCAAAGGTTGACGCAGAGCGTGAAAAGCTGGAAGGCTATCGTTCCCAGTATGCAATCGTTGAAAAGCAGCTAGAGGATATGAGAAAAAAGGCATAATGTTTGATTGATACCAAAAGGCATCGCAGATGGAGCACTTTTCCAAAGCGGTGTCTTTTTCATGGCTGTTCTTTTAAGCAGATATCATACAGGCGTGAGCAGCGATTCACTCTGCAATATGAAAGGAAAGCTTCAACATCATGGGTATGATTCTGAACTTATACTGAGCTGATTCACTTTGCGATATAGGCGTATAGCTTTAAAGGCATAAAGCGATTGCGTCAGATCGTATGATTTCCTGTTCTTTGAAATAAAAATGAGAGAAAATGTAAAAACATGAAAAATGTAGTTGACGAATGTGGAAAAAAGGTGTAACCTATGAAACATAGAAGCTATCATTAGGGAGGATCAAATTATGAATATCGAACGTATAGAAACAGCAACGAGAAAAGAAAAACCGGATTGGAACAGTGATCTGGGGTTTGGAAAAATATTTACCGACTACATGTTTACCATGGATTGGACAGCAGCGGATGGCTGGTGCAATGCCAAAATAGAGCCGTATGCGCCAATCTGTATGGATCCTGCAAGTCTGGTTTTACATTATGCGCAGGAAACCTTTGAGGGCTTGAAGGCGTATAAGACAAAGGATGGAAGGGTGCTGCTGTTCCGTCCGGAAATGAACGCCCGCCGTTTTGCGAATTCCAATCGCCGTCTGTGTATGCCGGAAATGGATGAGGATATGTTTGTTGAGGCAGTATCCGCGATTGTCAATTACGAAAAGGACTGGATTCCAACAGCGGAGGGAACTTCCCTGTATATCCGTCCGTTTATGTTTGCCACAGAGGCTGCGGTCGGTGTACATCCAAGCAATGCCTATAAATTTATGATTCTGCTGTCTCCGGTCGGTGCGTATTATCCGGAGGGTGTCAATCCGGTGAAGATTTACGTTGAGGATGAATTTGTACGTGCTACCAAGGGAGGAACCGGCTTTACGAAATGCGGTGGTAATTATGCCGCAAGCATCGCTGCACAGGTGAAAGCGGAAAAGCTGGGCTACACACAGGTGCTCTGGCTGGATGGCGTGGAGCGCAAATACGTGGAAGAGGTCGGCACGATGAATGTCATGTTTAAAATTGAAAATAAAATCGTAACGGCACCATGTGATGGAACCGTTCTTCCAGGCGTTACCAGAGATTCCATTTTACAGCTATTGAAATCCTGGGGCTATGAGGTGGAGGAACGCCACCTTGCGATTGATGAGCTGATGGAGGCAGGAAAAACCGGGAAGCTGGAGGAAGCCTTCGGTACGGGAACGGCTGCGGTTATCTCTCCAATCGGTGAATTAAATTACAAGGGGGAAATCACAGTTATAAACGATTTTAAAACCGGTACGCTGACACAGAAGCTGTACGATACACTGACGGGTATTCAATGGGGAGATGTAGAGGATACCAATGGATGGACAAGAGAAGTTAAATAATCATACCTGGAATCAACCGTTCGGCTGATTCCTTTTTTTGCGCCTTCTTATACAATAGGGGTGTCCTAAAACGGACGAGGAGGAGTCTATGAATGAAATATTAAGCATACGCCATCTGCAGAAAAGCTTCCAGGAGCGCAAGGCGGTGGATGATTTATCATTTGATGTACAAAGAGGAGAAATCCTTTGCCTGCTGGGTCCAAACGGTGCGGGCAAGAGTACGACGATTCGTATGATTGGCGGTATGTATCCATATGAAAAGGATACGCTTTTTTATGAGGGGAAAAGCCTGCATACCTGCCGCAGGAAATTCCTGCATGAAATCGGGTTTGTACCGCAGGATATCGCATTGTATGAGGATTTGAGTGCGCGTGAGAATCTACGCTTTTTTGCATCGCTGTACGGCTTGCGCGGTGCATTGCGAAAGGAACGGATCAATGAGGCGCTGGAGCTTGCCGGGCTGCAGGATCGCGCAGATGAAAAGGTGAAGCGGTTTTCCGGTGGTATGAAGCGGAGATTGAATATCGCCTGTGCCATTGCGCATCATCCAAAGCTGGTTATCATGGATGAGCCGACAGTCGGAATCGATCCGCAGTCAAGAAATCATATCCTATCCTCTATCCGCACGCTGCGTGATAACGGGATGACCATTTTGTATACGACCCATTACATGGAGGAGGTGGAGGAAATATCCACACGCATCCTTATCATGGATCAGGGAGCACTGATTGCACAGGGAACCAAGGAGGAGCTGAAGGAGCATCTGGATGCGAAACAGACCTATGTTATGGAAGTAGAGAATCTGCAGTCGCATGATCTGGATGCCTTTTACAGCATTGAAGGGGTGCAGGAAATCGTGCAACAGGATACACAGCTACGCATTTCCACACTGAAGAATGTCGAGAATCTGGACGAAATCATACGGGCAGCCTTAAAGCAGCAGCTGGTGATTCGCAGACTGTATTGTGAAAGCATCAATCTGGAGACGGTATTTCTGGAACTGACCGGACGCCGTCTGCGGGATTAGGAGGAGCTTATGGAACGATGGTATCTGCTGAAGCAGGATCTGGTGAATCTGTTCATCAATCCGATGTGGGTGTTTTACAGCACACTGTTTCCCTTTTTGCTCATTGTTGTCATGGGATACCTGAGTAGAGAGTTGTTTGGGGAGGCAGTCACCTCCTATGATTACTATTTTGTGACCTTTTTTGTGTACTGCGCTGCTAATTCCGCTACGATTGCGGCAAACAGCTTTATGGAGGAAAAGCTGCGTGCCGGGAATATGCGTATCCTGTATGCACCCCTTGATTCCCATTTGCTGTATCGCAGTAAAATCATTGCATCGTGGCTGTTTTCCAGCATTCTGCATCTGGGAACAGCTGCACTTTGTGTCCTGGTGCTCTCTCTGCATGTGGATAACGTATTGGTATTGATTGGTATGCTGGTATCTCTGGAGCTTTTTTCCTGTATATTCGGTGTGCTCATGTGTCTGCTGTTTAACAGTGAGCATCTCGCCAATCAGGTCATAACGATTGTGCTGCCGATTTTGGGTGTACTGGGAGGCGTGTTCTTTTCCCTTGACCGCTATGGCGCTGCCGCAGCCTTTCTCAGCCGTCTGTCCTTTATGAAATGGGTGATAACAGCAGCCTTTCAGGCGGTGTATGATGATATCACCATCCATGCTGTATTGGTGATTTTGGCATTGCTATTGGGAAGTGCGGTACTGCTAAGGCTTTGTAGAAAGCTGTTCAGAGAGGAGGATTGTATCCTATGATAACGGTTATGAAGCAGGCCTTTATCCGGTTAAAAAGAGAAAAGGGAAGTGCTGTCGTATATCTTGTGTTAAGCATCGCCAGTATTCTTGTGGCGCTGTACCTGTCATCGCTGAATACGTCGCTGGGAAGCATTGCCGTACAAAGTGATACAAGACCATGGAAAAGCAATGCGCAGCTGCGCGTTACGTATGTGAATGAGCCAATCGCTATGTCACGTCTTGTTGCACAGGAACAGGATGCCTTTGTTTCTGTGCGTAAGGATGGCAGTCTTTCCATCACATCCGTGAAGTCCAAAGGCTTTCAAAAGGAGCTGAGGCAGGCATTACAAGGACAGCATGGAGCATCTTCAACAAAAAAACAGCGTGGGATCGGATCTACGGTGATCGGCTTTGTGATGATGTTTGCCATTATGCAATCGCTTGTATATATGATGCAGTATGGAGAGGACAGGGAGTGTCACCGTATGGAACGCATTCTCTTATCCCCGGTTTCCTTTTCTGCATATCTTGGTGGTATGCTGCTGTTCACGATTGCTGCTGTGATGCTGCCTGCTCTGGGTACGCTTGCCCTGTGCGCTCTGGCAGGTGTTGATATTGGCTTTTCCTTGCCGGTGTATGCAGGGCTGCTCGGTGTGCTTTCCCTGTGTGCGACAGGATTTGCATTCTTTCTGTACACGCTGTTTTCCCGCAAGGATACAGCGAATATGCTGGGCAGTGCACTCGCTGTGCTGGCATCCATTTTATCCGGCGGTTTTTATGAGGTCACAAAGCAGGGAGGGATTCTTGATGCGATTGCATCCGTCTTGCCGACCAAGGCGATTTTACAGATGAGTGAATCACTGGAAGGTGGCTTGCAGCATGAGGCATTTGTATATGCGGGTGTTGTCCTTTTATGGGCGTCTGTATTGTTTCTGGCAGCGCTGGTTGTACAGCATGTCCGTAAAACAGCAGGTAACTGATTGCAATGCATCTCTCAGCGTTGTATCATAGAGGAAAAGGGGGATGATGCCTGTGAATAGAGAAAGACTGTTATCCAGTAATCTCTGTATGCCGAAGCCAAGAGAGAATGCCGTGCTGAGAGAGGCTTTGTTTCAGCGGCTGGATGAGGGCTTACAGCATCGCCTGATCTGTATCCGTGCACAGGCCGGCAGTGGGAAAACAACACTTTTGACCACCTATTTCTCACAGCGTAAAAAACAGGTGCTGTGGCTGAGTCTGGATGCGGAATGCAATCATATAGAACTGTTTTTCGGCTATTTGCTGGAGGCTTTGTCACCCGTGCTCTTACATGAGGACTATGCGAGTATGAAAAAGGCTTTGCTTGCAGGGAAGGGGATTGACTGGCTGTATGAGCTGGTGGAGCTGTTATCCGCATGCAGTGACCATGTGCTTGTATTGGATAATGTGCATGTACTGCTTGATAGCTCCTTATGCAATGCTCTTTCCTGGTTTCTGCATCATCTAAATGATTCTACCCGTGTAATTCTGTGCGGCAGAGAGCTGCCGGATATGTATCTGTCCGATCTGGCTATGGAGAATGCCCTTGTAATACTTAATCAGGAGGAGCTGCTGTTTCGTGAGGATGAGGAGCTGCAGTTTTTAACATGCACACTGAAGCTGCAGGCAGAGGATACACTTTTACGGCATATGTGCAAAATTGCTTCCGGATGGGTGGGAGGTCTGCAGCTGCTATCTATGGCTGGTGTAAATAAACAGCAGGATATCCTTCACATGCGCAATGATGAGCTTTTGTATACGTATATCACGAAGGAAATATTTGAGCCGCTGTGTACGCAGGAACAGGAGTTTCTTTTCGCTCTCAGTATACTGGATTCCTTTGACCGTGCCTTTCTTGCCGTCTATCTGCACCATATGGATACAGATGCCTGCCTGCGTGCGATCGTGGAACAGCATTTCATACTGGTTACGCTGGATGAGGACGCACAGCGCTATTGCTTTCATGATATCCTGAAGGATTATCTGCGCAGACGGTTGCTGGAGGAGCCAAGCAAGGAAAAGCAGCTGCATATTCAGGCAGCACAGGCATATCGCACAATGGAGCTGTATGCCGATTGTGTCCATCATTATCTTGCCTGTGAGGAGTATGAAGCAGCGATGGAGATCCTTTCCCAGACACCGCAGGATCACCGGGTCTTGTATTACCTTTCCCGGATTCCGCTGGATGTGATCTGCAGCAGAGCAGATTATGCCTATCAGTATTTCTTTTACTATTATGCCAATTTCGAGGAGGAAGCCTGCCGCCGTATGTACCCGCTGATCTGTGAAGCCATGAATGAGGACCCAACGTTCTTGGCGTTTCAATGCACGCTGCCGATCATGAACGGGGATTATATGAATGAGACAATGACACTGATGCCGCTGGACGAATTGATGGCACTGCCGCTGTCGGATGTCACCAAAAGCTTTTTACTGTTAAAGGATGCCTTTTTAATGGCGATGCTGCATGATATGAAAGGCTGTCGGCAGTATCTAAAACTGATTGAGAGCATTTATGAGGCTACACACAACATCTATACCGGAAGTATGCTGTATCTCATCCGTTCCCAGATTCATGAGGCGCTGGGGGAGTTCAAGCAGGCACTGCTTGCCTATGATAAATTACAAAGGCTGCTGCAGGAGCTTTCCTTTCAGAAACCATCCTATTATGTCGGTATAGCCGGTATTTATATGAAGCAGTTGAAAATAAAAGAGAGTGAAGTAGCACTGCGGCGATGTGATGAGACAAATACACGCGGATTGTTCAGTATCCGGCGTGCAGGAAGCTATACCAGAGCCCAGCTATATTGTGCCATGCGGGATGAGCGGGGATTGGAATTGCTGGATGTGCTGCTTGGCGACCGGCTGTATGAAAATGTTCTGTTAATGGCATCGCTGTTAAAGATTTTGTACGTATGGAAGCCGGAGCATGCAATTTTTTTGACCTTCCAGCAGGCATATGAGCAGGAGCGACCGGATGATTTTGAAGCTCAGCTGCTGTATGGAATGCTGCTGTGCGATCAGGGAAGGCAGGAGGAAGCGGTGCAGCTGCTGAATCAGATTTTACAGGAAACGCGCAGAATCCAATGCCGTTATTCTCTGATTGAAGCCTGCATAATCAAGCTGTGCAGACTGTCACAAAGGGAGCAGGTGATCAAAAATCTGTTCATTGAGGCGCTCACGTATGCTGCCGAGCAGGAAATACGGCTGCCGTTTTTGTATATGAGGGAAAACTGGCATGGAGCTTCTTCCCTGTTGAGAGATTGTTTGAAAAGGGCGAGTGATAAGGAGCGTGTCTTTTGGAGAAGTCTGGATATCCCTCTGCAAGATCCCGTTTTGAGTGAGCGTGAGCTTGAGGTATTACAGGAGCTGGCCCAGGGAAACAGCAATAAGGTGATTGCAGAGCATCTTTATATATCACTGGCAACGGTAAAGACGCATATCTTGAATATATACGGTAAGCTGCAGGTGACAAACCGTGTTGAGGCATTGAATTATTACCGTGAGCATCTGCAGGACGGCTGTGGTTAAGAGAAAACCCTCTATGAGAGACAACGTATAGAAAGCGTTGAAACATAGGAGGGCTTTTTTTAGTTTATCCTGTACAAAGGAGAGGTCTATTCGATATAGATTATGTTTATATTATTTTTTAAAGAGCAAATGTTTTGTATCCTGTCTTGGACAGAGGAGAGGTTTTGTGCTGTAATTGTTATGTTTTGATATGGATGATAGCATATAAGAGGTAACGTGGCATGACAAAAAAGGAAGTCCACCTCTATGCGCTGTTCATAGAGGTATGACTTCCTGATTGTATAAGTGCTGTTGCGTCAGCTTTTTTTAATTTTATCCTTCAAGCCGTCACTGAAGACGATCTGATAGCCCTTCACGCTGATTGCCTCGGTGCCATCCTCCGGCTTCTGAATATCGTCATATACCCAAATGGCATTTGCCCGTATGCCTTCTTCCTTATTCAGCTTATCGAGCAGCTTGACCCCGTCCGCGTGACTCATGGTATACAGGGTGGTGGAAAGAATATCCGCTATTCCGCTGTTATCGGTAATCACTGTTACGGCACGGCTGTGTCGGGCCGGCATCAGGGTGAGGGGATCAATGATATGATGCATGATCTGTCCCTTATAGGTATAGTAGCGCTGGTAATCGCCGCTGGTCACAAAGGAGGTATTTCCTTTTGATTTTACAGAAATCAGAGAGTCCGTAGCCTGTGCCTTCAGATTGGGAATCTGAATACCGACAGACCAGGCTTCATCCTCTGGCTTATCTCCAATCAGACGGATATTGCCGCCGCCGTTGAGTATGGCGTGCTGCAGTCCGTCCTTTTGCAGCTGCTCGGCAATCAGCTCCACGGCATAGCCCTTCGCAACTCCTCCGACATCCAGAGAAACCCTTGCATCATCAATATATACCGTGCTTTTCTTTTCGTCGATTTGCACATGCTTCCAGCCGCTGTGGCGTTGTGCCTCCTTCAGCTCCTTCATGGAAGGGATACTGCTTTCCTCATCCTTCTGATTAGCAAGCGTACCCGCCTCGCGGTAATCGTGCCATATATTGAGAACACTGCCCATTGTGATATCAAAGCGATGATCGCTGATGGTATCGTAGGCTTTGGACAGCTTCAACAGGTCAATGATGACCGGCTCCACCTTGACTGCCTGCTTTCCGGCATTGTCGTTGATTGTTTTAATATTGTTTACCCCGTCATAGCTGTTGTATTTGTCGAACAGCCGGTCGTAATAGCGGAACTGTTTTTTTAATTCCTGACTGTATTGGTTGAAGGCAGTCTCATTTTCCGTATACGCAGTAAAGCTGACCACGGTATCAAAACCGATATCCGTTGCCGTCATCGTATATTTGCTGAGGGCTTTGCCCTGACATCCACTCAAAAGCATTGCACTGAGCAGCAGTCCCAGTATTTTTTTCATAGTATCACCGTTTGACATTATACCATTATTTTCATGAATTTAAACCGGGATGCATAAGAAAACATTATCATTTTCTGTATGGGCAAAGCATTCCCTTTCAGTAACAATTTATCATTTTTACAAAACTATCCAAATGTAAGGAAATTGCACAAAAAGGGAAGCAAATTACAGGACAAAACCCTAAGAAAATGTTAAATTTCCGCTTTTTATCATGGTATGAAAATGCTATAATAAAACCGGTATGTAAAATGTGTTAACACATTCACATATGATATGGAAGAAGTAAGAGAAAGGTAAGGTGACTGTGATGTCATTGTTTAAAGGACCCATGCGTCAGCACATTCCGGGACATAAGGAACTTAGCGACCATGTAGACATCATGGAAGTGAAAGCCGGCAGCAAGGTATATATTCCTTTAATCTGCGGGCCTTCTGTGAATCTGGAAATCCTGGTTAAGGAAGGTGACCATGTTTCCATTGGTACGAAAGTTGCCCAGTGCAATGAACGTAATGTTGTTCCTATTTTTGCAAGTGTTTCCGGTACTGTAGCAGGTACGCAGAAGCTCATGCATTCTTCCCTGAAGCCGGTGGAGCATCTCGTCATTGAAAACGACGGACTATATGAGCGCATACGCTCATTTGAGCCGCTGGATTATCAGCATGCGGATCGTACAGCACTGATTGATTTCATGATGAATGCGGGAATCATCGGTCTGGGTGGTGCGGGATTCCCTGCATACATCAAGTACAAATTTGCAAAGGATGTAAAAAAGCTGATCATCAATGCGGTGGAATGTGAACCGTTTATCACTGCGGATTATAAGATGATTCAGGCACACAGGGAAGAATTTGTCACCGGTGTGGCAGCCATGAAGAAGATGGCAATGGCACCGGAGGCTGTGATTGCCATTAAAAAGACGCATCCGGATCTGATTCAGTTTGTCGAGGAAGCAATCAAGGGTATGGAGGGCTTCAGCGTTGCGGCTGTACCGGATGTATACCCAATGGGCTGGGAGCGTGTTCTGGTGCGTGAAATCATGCATGCGGAATATGAAAAGCTGCCGGGTGAGGTCGGTGCCATTGTCAATAATGCGACAACGGCGATTGCCTTCGGAGAGGCTCTGTTAACAGGAACGCCAATCGTAAGCAAGACGCTGACGGTTTCCGGAAATGCAGTAAAAAATCCTGTCAATGTACAGGTACCTGTCGGTGTTCCTGCATCCGAGGTCATTGCGGCATGCGGCGGCTACACCTGTGAGGATGTGACACTGATCGCCGGGGGGCCGATGATGGGGAAAACGATCGTCAATGATAAATTCGTCATCGACCGCAATATGAATGCATTGACCATTCTGGAGAATAAGCCGTTTGACAGCATTGCCTGTCTGCGCTGCGGAAAATGCTCGGATCACTGCCCGGCAGGCTTACAGCCGGTGCGCATTGCCCAGGCGGTAAAAACGAACGATAAGAAAGCCATGGAGAAGCTATGTGCCATGGATTGTATTGAGTGCGGTCTGTGTACATATATCTGTCCGTCCCGTCTGGATGTGACGGAAAATGTCCGCCGTGCAAAGCGTCAGCTGATGCTGGCTAAGAAGTAAGGGAGGGTATACAATGAAATTTACATTCCATGCATCACCGAACTTACGTCAGAAGCAGAGCACACAGCAGATCATGCTGGAGCTGATGCTCGGGTTACTCGTGGTGTTTGCGTTTTCACTTATTTATTATAATCAGGCATGGGGCTTTGAGCACATGCTGCAGGCTGTCAAGCTGCTTGCGGTATCCCTGCTTGTTGCATTTGTAACAGAGCTTGCCTGGGCATTCTTTATGAAGAAGGATCAGAAATTCGATCTTCCGTATATTAAGAAATTTATGGGAGGATCCTTTGGCTGGATCACAGCGATTATCCTGACACTGATGTGTCCGATCAGCATCCGTCCTTATGCGCTGGGTGTTTCCACCTTCTTCGCAATCTTTTTTGCAAAGCTCTTGTTTGGGGGCTTTGGAAACAATATCTTCAATCCTGCGGCAGTCGGCAGAGCGATTGTCTTTGCGACCTTCATGGGAGCGACAACCGATGTGATCACCTCTGCAACGCCGACGACTGTGATTGCCTCTGATTTTAACTGGCTGGTGACAAATCCGGAAATGATCAAGGACATGATGAGTGAAATCGGTGGTCTTGGCACACTGCTTACCGGATGGTATCCGGGGGCAATCGGTGAAACGAGTGCCATTATCATTCTGCTGGTTGGTATTGTGCTGTCCATCCGCCACGTCATTGACTGGAGGGTTCCTGCGGTATATCTGGGGAGCATCTTCGTTCTGGCAGCCGGTATTGCCCTGCTGCGCGGTGTTGGCAGCTATGACGGTATTCCAGGCTTTATATGGTATCCGCTGGTGCATGTTTTAACGGGTGGCGTTGTCTTTGGTGCAGTCTTTATGCTGACTGATCCGGTGACCTCTCCAACAAGTGCACAGGGACGCTGTATCTTTGCACTGGGTGCTGCCATCATCACTGTACTGATTCGTGTAAAAGCAAATCTGCCGGAAGGCTGTCTGTATTCCATTCTGATGATGAATATGCTGACTCCGATGATTGAAAAAGGGCTGGAAGGAAAACAGCTGGCGCTGCGTAAAAAAGCGACCATCATCTTCAGTGTGATTGCTGTTATCGGTATGGGAAGCGTCCTGCTTGCCGGAAGCGTTATTGAAGCAAAAGAGCCTGCACCTGCTGTTATGCTGAATACAGCAGATAAGGACGTTAATAAATTTGAAGCCAGGCTGAATGGAAAAACTGAAAACAGCGATGGCTCTACAACCTTCCATGTGGAAGCACAGGGATATGCATCTACCGAGGATCCAAATATCTACAACAAATTTGATATCACAGTAAAGGATGATAAAATCGTTTCTGTGGTACCGACAGAAATCAATGATACGGAATATCAGGGGGACAAAATTGATAACCCTGCCTTCCTGGATCAGTTTATCGGACAGGATCTGAAAAAGGATGTTGAGGTTGAAAAAAACGATGTGGTAACAGAAGCTACGTTCTCTTCCAAATCGACGGTGCGTGCCGTTGAAGAAGTGCGTAAGGCTCTGGGATATTAGGAGGTAAGAATATGAAAAAGATCATACATCTGACTGTTTTCTTAGCTCTGATTGCTGCCCTTGCCGGAGGAGCACTGGCGTTTGCCAACAATATGACAGCTCCTGTCATCGCTGCCAATGAGCTGGCTGCGGAAAAGGAGACACTGAAGGAAATCTATCCGGATGTGAGTGATGATGCATTTGTAAAAGTAAAAGACAATGCTTCCAAAACCATTGAGAAAATCTTCAAGGTGGAAGGAAAGGGCTATATCTTCAAAATGAAGGTAACCGGCTATAAGGACGGTACCAGCTATCTGGTTGCCCTGAATAAGGATGGAAGCGTATATGACTATGTTGCTATTTCTAACGGAGATACACAGGGGCTTGGTTCCAAGGTTACGGAACAGCCATTTCGTGATTCTTTAAAGGGGAAGGATGCAACCGGTGAAGAGATTCTTGATGATACGATTACCGGAGCTACGGTTTCCAGTAAGCCGGTTATCGAGGGAATTCGCGAAGCAGCCAAATATCAGGCTGAGAATCTGAAATAGGAGGTGGATGAAGAATGAACCGTAAAGAAAATTTTACAGCAGGATTCATCCGTGAAAATCCTGTATTCTCTCTATATCTGGGACTTTGTTCCACCCTGGCCATCACGACCACGCTGAACAATGCCATCGGTATGGGAGTTGCTGTTATCGTTGTATTGATCATGTCCAATGTGATCATATCGCTGATTCGTAACATTACACCGTCAGAAATCCGAATTCCGGTGTATATCGTTATTATTGCGACACTTGTTAAAATCATCCAGATGCTGATTAAGGCATATGCGCCAAGTCTGGATTCCGCATTGGGAGTGTTTATCCCATTGATTGTTGTAAACTGTATTATTCTGGGACGTGCAGAAGCCTTTGCAAGTAAGAACGGGGTATTTGATTCTGCGCTTGACGGTCTTGGCATGGGGCTTGGATATACCGTATCCATCATCCTGATGTCCGCAATCCGTCAGATTATTGCAACGGGTATTCTGTCCTTTGACAATCCGTTCGATGCCGCTCAGAATATCTTCTCCATTCGTATTATTCCGGAGGACTTTGCGATTTCCATGTTCTCTCAGCCGTTTGGTGCATTCTGTACGTTTGCATGTCTGGCTGCCGGACTGGCTGCATATAAGTCTCACCAGCAGAATAAAGCGAAAAAACTGGAAAAGGAGGCGAAATAAACGATGAACTGGAGCAATTTATTTGTTATGCTGATTACGTTTGTGTTCATTAACAACGTCGTCCTGAATCAGTTCCTAGGTATGTGCCCATTCATGGGGGTATCCAAAAAGAGCAGCTCTGCCATCGGTATGGGTGCTGCCGTTACCTTTGTTATCGTAGCTGCGTCTCTGGTAACCTATGGCCTGTATTACACAGTACTGGATCCGCTGGGACTTCAGTATATGGATTTGATCACCTTCATTCTGGTCATTGCCGCACTGGTACAGCTGGTCGAAATGATTATCAAGAAGCTGAGTCCTTCTCTATATAAGGCGCTGGGTGTATACCTGCCGCTGATTACGACAAACTGTGTCGTATTGAATGTAACCTTGAACAACATCACCAGCGGCTACAACTTCGCAGAGATGCTGACATATTCCATTGCTATTCCGGTCGGATTTACGATGGTACTGTACATCTTCTCTACGATTCGTGAGCGTCTGGATGCCTGTGATACTCCGCTTTCCTGGAAAGGAAATCCGATTGCCCTGATCGTTGCAGCAATCATGGCACTTGCCTTCAGCGGACTGATGGGTCTGGTTTAATATGAAGGCATTACTTCCCGTCCTGTATCTGGGGGCACTCGGTGCTGTTTATGCGCTGGTGTTTTATTTCAATCATAAAACACCGCTTCCCAAGGGATGTGAGGATTTAAAAGCACAGTGCAAGGGCTGTCATGATCATTCCTGCTGCAACAACCCTGCACATGAGGAATAGAAAGGGGTAGTCATATGGTAACTGCAATCATTATGATGCTTGTTCTGGGAGCAATTCTTGGTCTGGGACTTGGAATTGCCGATAGATTTTTAAGTGTTGAAGTCGATGAGCGTATTGAAAAGGTCAGCAGCATGCTGCCGAACTATAACTGCGGCAGCTGCGGGTATGCGGGCTGCAGTGGACTTGCCGAGGCACTGGTGGAAGGTGAAGTCACTGTTGTCGGCACCTGCAAGCCTTGTAAACCGGATCAGAAAGCAGCCATTGCTGAATATCTGAATACAACACCGGGGCCGGATGGTACCTGTGTTAAAGTAAAGGCTTAATTTACCTGTGAAAAGCATTCTTCTTAACGTATAGGGAGAATGCTTTTTTTGTTTTCAGATCGAAGCGGGAAGCAACTCAGTTAGGCAACAGCATACCTGCGTGTCACTGTTTGTTTTCTGTCAGCTATCCTGTTTTTCAACAGGTATATCATCTAAATCGCTCTTTTGATTACAGCTGCAGAAGCATTGCAAGGCCTCAGGAGTATTGCAAGTGCTGTAGTTTCTCTGTATAATGTCTTTATATTATGAGGTGACATGATGATAAATGGATACTATTGTACAAATGTTTTTTCTAAGCAGGCAAAAGCAATGATTGAATTTTATAGAAGAGTATTAGAAATACCATATATTAAGACGGATGTTGATGAATCCAATGGAGTCTATCTTGGATTTATAGAACATGCACCATTGCTTTGTATATGGGATTGTGAGGTATTTGATACACAGCCGACTGGATTTCAATCCTTTGTTTTTCAAACAGATAATCTGGATGTAACTATGAAAGGTTTGAAGGAAAAAGGAATTACATTGTCTGATCCTGTTAGATATGACTGGGGAACTTATGAAGTTCGTTTACATGATATTGATGGGAATGAAATCGTTATTGTCGAGCATATCTAATTTATAAATCAGAATTTGAGGAGGGACATCTTTGGAAAAAAGGACAAAAAAGGATATTGTAATTATTATGATATGTAGTACTCTCTTCGCAGCACTATATATCATATTTGAGAATTCAATTATGGAATATGGTAAAAATGCAGAGCTTTCTATATGGTTACGTTTTTTACCTGTATTCGCAATTCAGTTTGGAATGTCATGTTTAGGTATAATCATTGTTTTTATAAAAAACCATGAAAGTCTGTCTACATATGGGGTAGTTAAAAAGCATTCGATACTTTCTATTATTGGATGTTTGGTATGTGCAATTCCAACAGTATTATTTCTATTCTGGAATAAGGAGCTGCATGGATTCTTTCCGTTTCAAGGAATGTTCTTAACCAATGATATATTACAGACACCCATCCCTCAAAATATCATTTTATATTTACTTGTAATGCTTGTGTGGGGCTTTGGTGAGAGTCTCTTTTATGTGATTTTATCGCAGAAGGTGAATTCCTTAAAAAAGCCAAAAGGATTATTGAATGTCGGCGCTTTACTAAGTGCTTTGATTGCTATTTTAATTCATGGAATGCTTGGCTTTGACATGGCTACAATACTCGAAGCTATGGCAACCTTTATCCTGATGTATGGATCCATTGTTGTAAAAGAAAAAACAAAAAATTCAATAGGAAACATTTTGATATTCTTTGTGATTTGGAATGCATTATAAAAATGTTAGTGAATTATTATTTATTATATGGGAGTGTTTAGGCACTTCTGGATAACTAAATCGATTTCATTACTTTATATCTGATAATGTGAAGCCTCAAGACATTGTAAGGGATATGTATGCTGTAGAATTTGTAGACGAAAAGAGGACATAAATATTATGAATGTAGAAAACAGTATTATGGCCACGAAGCAAGGATTTGAGGATAGCTTCTCTTCAAGGGAGTATTACGATAAACAGACACAAGACGGAAATCATTTGAATAATATTCTCGATTTTTTACCATTTAAAGCGAATATGAAGCTTTTAGATTTAGGTACAGGAAGTGGCTATCTGTCTTTCCCTATAGCAAAAAAATATCCAAATAGTTTTATCGTTGGACTGGATATTGTTGAAAAAGCATTAGAAGTCAATCGTTTTAAGGCAAAAGAAGAAAACATCCAAAACATTAGCTTTATAACTTATGACGGTGTTGATTTTCCATTTGCTGATAATGAGTTTGACATGGTTATTTCAAGATATGCATTACATCATTTTCCAGATATACAAAAAAGTATTTCTGAAATTAGCCGTGTCATTAAATCAGATGGCTTCTTGTTTATTTCAGACCCTACACCTAACATCAGTGATACCAGCCGCTTTGTTGATGGGTACATGCAGTTAAAAAAAGATGGTCACATTAAGTTTTATACAAAAGAGGAATGGTTACAAATATGCGGTAAATATGGGCTGCGATTCAAGAAATCTTTTGATAGCACAATTCGATTTCCAAAGAAAAAAGCCACAGCTTACGGATTTGATGAATTATTAAAGAAACATGATAAAGAGATCATTGAGAGTTATGGACTTAAAATAGTGGGAAATGAAATATATATAACTGAACGGGTTAATAATATTTTATTTTATAAACAATAAATAAAGAAGTTGCTGAGGATAAGCGAATGGACGTACAGGTATTCTGGAGTGTTATTGGAAATCACAATGACCAGACAAAATTGATACAAATCGGTTTATTTATTTTTTTGAAATAAGTATGTCTAAAGCGAAATAAACGAATATAAATTTGTGGAGGTATTTTATGTTTAATGAAATATGCATATATGAGGCAAAACTGACCAAGCTAGATGAAATTGAAGAATTGATGAAAGAAGTAGCGGAATTTTACTTGAAGCAAGATGGTGTTATTGATGTACACTATATAAAACGTACTCACCGACAAAAAGATTTCAATGCCGTTAAAGAGGGAGAACTACCTGTTCGTCTTACAAGAAATGTAGGTAAAGTAACATATGTCCTATATTGGGTATTGGAAAATGAAGAAGCTCATGCGAGAGTATCTAAACTTGGGATAGAAAAATTTTACAAACGATGGACTAGATGTTTAACGACAATGCCTAAAATAATCTTAGGGGAGAATATTGTTTGATTTACAAATTCCAGTTTTTTGAACTAGGAAATTAGAATTTGTGAACACAAAAATTCTGTGTTTTTGCGAAGGGAGGATATTGATTTATGTTTTCAATATTAGGTGCAGTATTATTTGGAGTTATAGCAACTATGACAGTTCTTGTTGCGTGTGGTTTACCTTTGGGTGAATTTACAATGGGTGGACAGCATAAAATCTTACCAAAAAAATTTAGAGTTATGGCAGTCATTTCGTTTGCTGTCCAAATTTTTGCAATAATAATTGTTTTGCAAGCAGGAGGTTTTATTTCCTTGTGGTTGTCTTTTAAGGTTACTAAATATATTTGTTTCTTCTTTGCCGCTTATCTATCTTTGAATACGATTATGAACATGGTTTCAAAAAGTAAGAAAGAAAAATATGCTATGACTCCGCTTTCACTTATTGTCGGAATATGTTTTTGGATAACGGCATTTCAGATGTAGTATGTAAAATGAGGATAATCTATGGTGCGTCAAATTCTAGTTTTTAGAAATAATTAGGCATGGTAAAATTAGAGGAGGGGAAATATGAATTTTATTGATAAAGCATATGAGCAACATTTAACAGGAGATGACTTTTTACAAGCTATGTCAAATATTTATGCAGAGCCAGAGGTTTACAAAATTTTAAATAAGTATCCATCGTTCGTGGCAGATGTGATTTTAATTATTGATTATGATACTGCCTTACAAATGGATGGCTTAGATGACATTATAAGTGGAAATTTAAGCAGCAGATATACGGAAATTGTAGCTGCACTTGAACGATGTGGTGCTCAACAGGAAGCCAGCATTTTAAAAAGGGCGAAAGAATTATATAATACAAATAGAGATAGTTACGATGAGGAGTACGATGCTATATTTAACCAAATTGCCTTACATAATGATTATGATGGGTTTTGGGATATAATCAGAGCATATATTGATAAAAATTTACATTAGACTATTCGGAATTTTACAGGAGGTACATATGAAAAAGTCGATAACATTTATTTTAGTATTGTTTTTTACTTCTGCTTTCGTAGGTTGTGGAAAGAATGATACTCACAGGATAAACATTACTGTACCTGCTGGAAGTTCAGAGGATTTCATTTACTCGGACAAAGAACTATAGGCAACAGGAAATAATATTACTATCTCTTCTGGTGAAGGATCGGGAAATACGTCGGTGATTTTACAGCCAGTTAATGAAATGATAGAAACTGGATATGAAGCAACATATCTAACTCCTGGAATGCCCGTTGAATTTGATGCGGTAAAGGAAGAATGGTTCAAAATAGGTGTAATGATACCGATGCAGATATAACTGTTTATGTTGATGTTGAGGACGTAGAGGTCAGGATTGAATAAGTTCCAGTTTATCTGGAAATAAATTAGAATTCATGGAGGAGTTTATGGAGATAAGAAAAGCAACAGAATTAGATAGAAATGATATAGCCTTTATTTATGCAGATGCTTTTTCAGAGGATTGGAAACAACTTTCTACAGATATTGAAAAAATGACAAGAGCATTAAGAAATGGACATATTCTAAATAATTATATTGTAGCAGTATGTGATGAAAGGGTTGTTGCTTTTATAGCTTTGGTGACTGATGAAGTTAGAGCATTTCATATACCTATAAAAGATTTTCAAAAAGAATTCGGCTTTTTTAAAGGATATATGGTAGGCATGGCTATGAAAAATGATATGGAGAAACAAATTCCATTAGATAAGGGAATGGCATATATAGATATAATTGGTGTGTGTAAAGATTATCAACATAAAGGCATAGCAAGTTCTTTAATTGATTATGTGTTTAATAATTATGAATATTCTTCATATCTTCTTTCTGTAACAAATATCAACAAGAAAGCAATAGCGTGTTATAGAAAAAAAGACTTCAAAGAAGTTAGACGTGAAAAAGTGAAATATTCGAAGCAAAGAGGTTTTTCAGAATATTTATATATGGTCTACCATGTAAATAAATAAAAGTAGTATTAAAGTTTGTATAGAGGTAAATTAGAATTTATAATATACGATTAAGAAAGATTACAAGTATTGTATGAGCAGAAATAGAATTTCAATTATTTTTTTAATAGTTATTTAAAAGGAGAAGTATATAATGAAAAATGGATTCCAGTTTTTAATTTATAAAATTCCTAACGATGAAATGTCAGTAAATGCGCTAATAAAAGATGAGACAATTTGGTTGACTCAAAAAGGAATGTCAGAATTATTTGGAGTTGGTATTCCTGCAATAAGTAAACACTTAAAGAACATATTTGATGAGCAAGAATTAGATGAAAAAGTGGTTATTTCCAAAATGGAAATAACCACTCAACATGGAGCAATGAGTAACAGGCAACAAAAAAAACTAACACGATTTTATAATCTAGATGCTATCATATCAGTTGGATACCGAATTAATTCAAAACGAGCTACAAATTTTAGAATATGGGCAACAAGCGTTTTAAAGGAATATATGATAAAAGGATTTGTGTTAGATGATGAAAGATTGAAACAAGGTGAAACAGCGTTTGGCAAAGACTATTTTAGAGAACTTCTTGAAAGAGTACGTTCAATTCGTGCGAGTGAAAGAAGAATATGGCAACAAATCACCGATATCTATGCTGAATGTAGCATAGATTATGATAGTGAGTCACCAACTACTCGTGATTTCTATGCAATGGTTCAAAATAAGTTTCATTATGCTATTACTGGTCAGACTGCCGCAGAGATTATTTTTTCAAAGGCCGATCATAATGAGGAAAATATGGGATTAACAACATGGAAAAATTCTCCTGATGGACGTATTTTAAAAAGTGATGTTACGATTGCTAAGAACTATTTAAGTGAAAAACAAATAAGACAATTAGAACGTACTGTCACTGGATATTTTGATTATATTGAAGAACTACATTTACTATGAATGATTTTGCGATAAGTATTAATGAATTCTTATCTTTTAGAAAATATGATATATTACAGGGTAAAGGCTCCATTTCAAAGAGTCAAGCAGACATGAAAGCTATATTAGAATATGATGATTTTAATAAAAATCAACATATAATATCGGACTTTGATAAAGAACTTAAAAAGTTAATAAAAAAATAGGTACTTTGATTTATAAGATAAATTTCAATTTGTTAAACTGGAAAATTAGAATTTGAGGCATTGGAATACAGCATAAGTTAAGATATGAAATGTGGAGGTGTATGATGAGGAAAGATTATAAGAACTTAATTTCATTTTTACTTATCGCATTTTTGCTCCCTTTTATATCTGTTTTTGCTCAAAAAATAATAAGAAACAAATCCGTTTCCTTTGTTCTTTTTGGAATACAAGCTGCCGCTCCAACATTATCAGCGATTGTAACATTACTTTTTAACAAAAAGGGAAATAAGTTTTTGAAAACAATGTTTGGAAAAGAATATCTACAAAGGGCCATCCTTCTCCCACTTATTGTTGCTTCCGCGACAATGTTTTTGGCAAAGCTGATTTTTTGTGTTTTGTTTAAAGCAGATTTAGGATTAAAGAGTATTTCAGTTGTTCAGTTGGTGATGATTATTTGGGCGCTTTTTGCAGAGGAAATAGGATGGCGTGGATATTTGGAACCATTGCTGATAAAGATTGGTATCAATAAAAGAATTGTTCCCGGTATTGTAGGAATGATATGGTGCTTATGGCATTATCATTACTTTATTCAGGGGAGTATACAGGTGCCGGTTCTGTTGTTTTTTATAAGCTGTATTATTGAAAGCTATATTTATAGTTTTTTAATGTGTACGACAAGGAATAATATAGTGTCAGCAATGACTTACCATTATGGATGGAATTTATTTATCCATATAGTGGCAATAAACCCTGCCGATAACAGCGGAAATATATTTCCGTATTTTATTATGGTTATATTAGAAACGTTTGTTGTGTTTATATTCTGGAGCATTAGGGAAATAAAGGAAATTCCAGTTTGTCATACTGCAAAATGAGACTTGTAAGAATCTAAACAAATGAAAGGAGCATAGGATCATGAAAATGCCAACAGGGAAAATTGATACTAGCATGTTTGCCCCTTGTGGAATGAATTGTAAAACTTGTTATAAGCATTGCTATCATAAAAAGCCATGTGCTGGGTGTTTAAATAGTGACCTTGGAAAACCAGAGCATTGTCGCAAATGCAAAATCAAAGCTTGTGTCAAAGAAAAAAATTATCCTATTGTTATGAGTGCTTAAATTATCCATGTAAACTAATAAAAAATCTTGAGAAAAGCTATAACAAGAGATATCAAGCTAGCCTCATGGAACATAGTGCTTTCGTAAAAGAATATGGATTAGATAAGTTTATGGAGCAACAGAAAATTAAATACACTTGCCTTAAATGTGGCGGTATAATTTCTATACATGACAGGGAATGTAGTGAGTGCCAAGAAAAAATGAAATAGGTAAGTTAGAGCTTCTGGGGCTGTATAAGTACGCTCTTTATTGGAATAAGGAATCTTCAAACCATACCGCAGAGTAAGATGATATGAGAAATGCCAGTATACAAATGAATATTTGCAGGACTTTAATCTCGTAATTAGTTAAAAAAGTAGTAGTGAAAAGGAAAATTATCAGGTAAAAAATGGAACTAGCTTATAGAAAAGCGATAAAAGAAGATGTGAATTTATTGATCGTTATTTATAATGCTTCATTTTATAATGATTTTATTGGATAATGTCCTGGTTATGGGAAAACAAAAGAAGAAATGGAAGCTTCTATTGAAGATTCTATCAAATATATTGTGATATATGGTACAATTCCTGTAGGGATAATTTCAGTTTCTGAAAAAACAAAAGGATACTATCATCTTGGCTGTCTGTGTGTTATCCCTAAATATCAGGGAATGGGAATAGACACGCAGTTATTTCGATATATATTATCTGTTTTACCAGACTGGAAGCAAATTACCCTGATTACGCCTGTTGATAAAGAACAGATTATAAAATTTTATACTAGAAGATGTGGATTTCGTCTCGGAAATAAAGTGAAGGTAGAAAACGTTGAAGTTGTAAACTTTTATATGAAGCGTGATATTCCAGTATATCTAGAAGAAAAACAAAAATTCGAAAAGGAGATATTTGATGAGAAGTTTAGATAGTATGTTAAACATTGGAAAAGAAATGAAAGCAAAGCTTTTCTCAATCGGTGTTGTTTCAGCGGAAGACTTAATTAGACTAGGAAGTAAAGAAGTATATTCTCAATTAAAAGAACGATATCCAAACGTTTGCTTAGTTCATCTATACGCATTGCAAGGTGCTATTGATCATATTGCCTATGATAAGCTTTCAGATGAAGTTAAACTTGTTTTAAAGCAATTTAGTGACAGTATGAAAGAAAAATAGTACTGCACAAATATGGAGATGTTATGGTTAGAGATATTTATGAGTATGAATTAAATAATTTATTGCATTTGTATATACATTTACACGAGGAATCCGTTCCTGAAATGACAGAGGATTTGAAGAAAACATGGCAATCCATTATGAACGATAAAAACCATCATATTGTCGTTAATGAAATTGATGGTAGAATAGTTTCATCATGTGTATGTGTAGTTATTCCAAATTTGACAAGGAATGTTAGACCATATGCATTTATTGAAAATGTAGTTACACATAGTGACTATAGAGGTAAGGGGTATGCTACAGAATGTCTGCATTATTCTAAAGAGATTGCAGAAAAATCCAATTGTTATAAAATGATGTTACTAACAGGCGCAAAAGATGAGACAACTTTAAAATTTTATCATAAGGCTGGCTATAACAGCTTAGATAAGACAGCATATATTCAATGGCTATAGTGATAAATCCAAGCTGTTAAAATCAGAAAAAATATGAGAAATGGAATATGAGCTTTGCTTTTATTTTAAATACCTTTGAATAGATGAAATTCAGTTTCTTTGTATGTTTAAAGGCAGGACCAGATGGTACATTTCAGTAATTAGAAATGCATACAACAAGAGAAAAAGCCATTGAGGTTAAAACGGTGATTAGGTATCAATAACTTAAAATTTAGGAGGATATGATGAGAGAACTATTTGAGAAATTTCCATATTTGGAAAATGATAAAGTGATTATAAAAAAAATGGAAGTAAATGATGTTGAAGCGCTCGCAGAGATTAGCAATAATGATAATGTATATAGGTTTATACCTCCATTTTTATATAAGAAAAGCAAGAAAGTATTAGGAACTGCAATTAAAAATTTGGGTAAAAGGGATTTTGAAAAGAAAAAGCTCATAATTGCAGGCGTTTATTTAAAGGATAACCCTAATAAACTGGTGGGTTTAGCAGAAATGTTTGATTACAAAAAAAGAGAAAACAAGATCACAATCGGCTATAGAGTAAATGAAGGTTATTGGAATAAGAGGATAGCAACAAATACTTTAAAGCTAATGGTTGATTATTTAGTGGACGAAATTGGTATTACAACACTTAACGCCTTTGTTATGCCAGAAAATGTATATTCATCGAAAATATTATTAAATAATGGATTTGTCAAAGAGGATTATACGATAAAGGAGAAGAACTGGGGCGGTCAGAAAATCGTATCTGTTGATGTATACACATTCAGAAAGATGTAGACAGTTTTCAGTTTCCAGAAGAAATTAAAAAAGTCAAAATTAAAAGTTATTAAAGCCATGAAGGGAATTGATATAATGAATTCAGCTCGAAAAGTGCTTGTGACGGGTGGAACTGTTTTCGTCAGCAGATATTGCAGAGTATTATGTTAAAAATAAGTATGATGTTTATGTGCTTAACAGAAATAATAAAATACAGCCCAAAGGTGTAACGCTTATTCAAGCTGATAGACACAATTTAACTAATCAGCTACAGAATTATCATTTTGATATCGTAATCGATACTGCATATACTTCTGATGAAGTCACAAAATTACTTGATGCATTAGGCAGTTATGATGATTATATTCTCATTAGTTCAAGTGCTGTGTATTCAGAAAAAAATCCGCAGCCTTTCAATGAAGCTGCTGCATTAGCGGTTAATAAATATTGGGGGAAATACGGAACTGATAAAATAGAAGCGGAAGAAGCTTTATTAGAAAGGAATCCAAATGCATATATTCTTAGACCGCCATATTTATATGGACCGATGAATAATGTATATAGGGAAGCATTTGTATTTGATTGTGCTTTAGCTGGCAGAACGTTTTATTTGCCTAAAGCCGGTGAGATGAAATTGCAATTTTTTCATGTTCATGATTTATGTAGATTTATTGATGTCCTTATAGAAATCAAACTCTCTCGGCATATTTTTAATGTCGGAAATAAAGACATGCTATCTATTCGTAGATGGGTTGAGCTTTGTTATCAGGTTGTTGGAAGTCAGGCAGAATTTGTCAATGTGTATAAAGATATTGAGCAAAAAAATTACTTTAGTTTTTATGAATATGAATATCAGCTTGATGTTTCAGAATTATATAAACTCATGCCGAATGTAAAACCAATATCCACAGGATTAAAAGAATCATTTGGCTGGTACAAAAATAATATGGAAGAAGTTAATAAAAGACCATATTTTGATTATATTGATAAGAACTTGATGTAAATAGGATAAAATCTATGTTTGTATAAGTTGTGGAGGAGTGCACCTTGTTCAGCAACTAGTCAATGAGGTATGATTGGCAAATACTATATTTCTATGCTTCCAGCTATTTTGGGTGGGGGTATTCGCTTATTCAAAAGGGCTGAAAAAGAAATAAGACTGAAACCGTATAAAACGCAAACCTACAACGGAATAACAGATTTGGTTTATCTTCGTAAATAAATCGAAAACTGTGAGGAAACAGTGTATAGCTTTACTTCTGATGTACTCTGGAAAATCATTTTGGAGAAGTGAGAACTGCTATTTTGGCAGCTGAAGAATATAAAAGGATTGATCGGATCGATTGAAAACTATATTGTAGTATCCTTTGGAATATCAAGTGATTTGGAAAAGATAAAATGCAAAAAAAGATCGGAGGACAAGGTGTGGAGCTTAGAAGGTATCAGCAGGCAGACTGCAAAGAGCTGACAGAATTGTTTTATAATACGGTACATATTGTGAATGCAAAAGATTATACAGAGGAACAGTTAAATGTATGGGCAACAAGACAGGTGGATTCGGACAGATGGAACCTGTTACTACAAAAGCATTATAGTATTGTTGCTGTTGAAAATGATCGTATCGTAGGCTTTGGTGATATGGATAAAACAGGTTATCTTGACCACTTATATGTTCATGTGAGCTTTCAGGGGCACGGTATTGCTACAGCTATTTGTGACCGACTCGAGCGCTTTGTTGAAGGGAATATAACGACACATGCTTCTATTACAGCCAGACCTTTCTTTGAAAAAAGAGGCTACAGGGTTGTAAAGGAGCAGGAGGTAGAGAGAAGCGGAGTTGTTCTTACAAACTATGTTATGATAAAGGAACGATAAAAACAGGATTGCCTAAGAAGAATATGCCTGCTTTGTTTGATGTTTAAAACATTTATAAACATGGATGAAATGTTAAGACTAAATGGTATAATGGGAAATGACATCCAAAAGGAGGGCTTGCGCTATGGGAACTTACATAAATCCAAACAATGACCTTTTCAAACAAATTAAAGAATAAGATATATGTTGATAAATCTTTGTTGATTGAAAAAACAAATGAGATCATTTGTAGTAATGAATCAAAATTATGTGTTTCACGCCCTAGACGTTTTGGAAAATCGACGGATTCCTGTATGCTGGCTGCCTATTATTCAAAGGGTGCAGATTCCTCATCGATATTTAATTCCCTAAACATTGCACAATCTGATTCCTATTGGGAACATCTGAACAAGCATAATGATTTATTTGAATATGCAGGACTTTTTAACAGGCTCAAAATCTTGTGCTGATTTAGTTAAGCTTATTACAATAAAGGTGGCAAAGGAGCTGGAACAAGAATTTGATGTTCCCATAGAAGGACTATCTGTTTTTCATTCTATCTGATATTTACGCTATGACAAAAGCTAGCTTTGTCTTTATCATTGATGAATGGGACTGTATCTTTCGTACCTCAAAAAAAAGAAGATTATGAAACATATTTAGATTTTTTTAGAACCTTGTTAAAGGATAAACCCTATGTTGATCCTGCTTCTTTAGCAAAATATAAGAATAATATCATTATGGTAGGGATCAATTACGATAAAGAAACAAAGAAGCATACATGTATCATCGAATAAAGGAAGCAAAGGAACAATTTCAAGGTTGTTCCTTTTTCTTAACAAAGGAGCTGATCGTAATCATGTGTTTTTATGTTATCTTTCTTCCTTCTCTTGAAATTTCCCTTCAATAAGGGTAAACTTATCACATGAAGTTTTTTGTCAAGGCAGGGAAAAGGGTATGTTTGGATATATAGTCGTCAATAAACCAGAACTAAAAATTAAGGATTTTGATACCTATCAGTCTTTTTACTGCGGATTATGCAAAGCTCTGCATGAGGATTTCGGACGCAGAGGACAGCTGACATTGAATTTCGATCTGACCTTCCTGGCAATTTTACTCACTGCACTGTATGAGCCGAAAGATCAAATAGTCACAGAGCGCTGTGTTGTTCATCCATTACATTGTCATGTGAAGCGTGATAATGCGTACATCCGCTATGCGGCAGATATGACAATTATTCTGACCTATCTGAAATGCGAGGATGACTGGAAGGATGAACACCGTCTGCAGGCAAAGACGATGCTGCACCTATTAAAGAGGCAAATGCGGCGTATGGAGCAAGCCTATCCGGATAAGATAAAAAGCATTCGTCAGGCATTGGAGAAAACTGCTCAGCTTGAAAAGGAACAGAGCCGTGATCTGGACCAGCTGTCCGCACAAAGTGGCATCATGATGGCGGAGATTGTAACGTATAAGCAGGATGAATGGTATGATGTGCTGTACCGGCTGGGAGATTATCTGGGAAGATTCATTTACATCATGGATGCTTATGATGATGTGGAGGAAGATAGAAAGCAGGGACAGTTCAATCCGTTTCTGGAGGAATGCGAACGGGATGGGTTTGATGAGCGTGTAAAAACCATACTGGAGCTGATGATTTCCAATAGTGCGGATGCGTTTGAAACGCTGCCAATTCTGCAGCATGCGGATATATTGCGCAATATCCTGTATGCGGGAATCTGGACAAAATATGAAATGGTAAGAAAGAAAAGAACAGGTGAAAAAGATGGATGATCCGTTTAAGATATTAGGGGTGTCAAGGGATGCCAGCGAGGATGATATCAAGCGCGCTTATCGGCAGCTTGCAAAGAAATATCATCCGGATGTGAATAAGGAGCCCAATGCGGAAGAAAAATTCAAACAGATTCAGAATGCATATCAGCAGGCACTGGACTATAAAAAGAACGGCAATGCTTCCTGGCAGAGCTTCAACGGCTATCAGCAGCAAAGCAGCTATCAGCAGTCATTTTCCAATGAATATCAGGCAGCGGTCAGCTATATTAACATGGGCCGCTTTCAGGAAGCAATCAATATACTAAACGGTATTCAGAACCGGGATGCATCGTGGTACTATCTGTATGCAATCAGCAACTACAGCATTGGAAATCAGATAGCCGCAATGGATGCGGCAGAGCGGGCATGTCAGATGGATCCTTCCAACCAGCAGTACCGCCAGCTGTATGCACAGATGCAAAACGGCAGAGCACGCTATCAGGGCATGCAGAGTCCCTTCAGCGGCGGCGGATCCAATTTTTGCTGTCAGTTGATTTTATGCAATATGTGTCTTGGAGGCGGCTGCTGTCCGGGCGTATATATGTGCAGATAGGCTAGTACACAATTTTAAAACATACAGGAATCTGCTTCTATAAAGAAACGGGTTCTTTTTTTGTTCAACTAGCAGAGTCGCTTAAATTCCATTTTGATAGCATGCAGGAATATGCGGCAGGAAATAGCGGCAATCCGTATGCTTTCCATATGAGGAAAAGCGTTCTTATTCACAGCCCTTTGAAACATGGAGAAATATCAGCATTTGAGAGAAACTGATCGTATAGGCTGTGTTACATAAGCCCCATATTCAAATTGTTCTAGGTAAAGAAACAGATAAGACCTGCCAGTAAATCGTAGTGCAAAAGCAGTATATTTGTGAAAATTTACACGATAAGGATTGACAAAGTAAAGATTTAGAGTATGATATATATGGATATTAACCAAGGGTAACATTTGGAAAGTTGGGTATGCTTATGACAACATTGGATAACATAAAACCGGGGCAGGGTGGTATCATCCGTGCAGTCGGAGGAGAGGGAGCGCTTCGCAGACGTCTGCTGGATATGGGACTTACGCCGCGTACAAATATTTACGTAAATAAGGTTGCGCCTATGGGGGATCCCATGGAATTAAACCTGCGGGGCTATGTACTGACGCTGCGGCTGGAGGATGCTGCAAAAATTGAAGTGGATACGGAGGCTGTGAAATGAAGGATGTACTGATCGCATTAGCCGGAAATCAGAACTGTGGGAAAACGACACTGTTCAACCGTCTTACAGGCAGCAATCAGCATGTGGGTAATTTTCCCGGTGTAACGGTTGAAAAGAAAATGGGGCAAATCAAATCCTTTAAGGAGGCTTCTCTGGTGGATTTGCCGGGTATTTATTCCCTGTCACCCTATACGAGTGAGGAGGTAGTGACAAGAGACTTTATTCTGAAGGAGAATCCGGATATTATCATCAATATCGTGGATGCCACGAATATTGAACGAAACCTCTATTTGTCTTTGCAGCTGATGGAGCTGCAAAAGCCTATGGTGATTGCGCTGAATATGATGGATGAGGTGACTGCCAGCGGAAACAGCATTGATGTAGAGAAGCTGAGCCGACACCTGCGCTGTCCTGTCGTACCGATCTCTGCCAGTAAAAATGAGGGCATTGACGATCTGATTCGCGTTGTAAAGAAACAGATTCGAGAGGAAAAACAGGCGGTGAATCTGGATTTCTGTACGGGTGAGGTACATCGTGCCATTCACTCGATTGCTCATATCATAGAGGATCATGCAAGGAATGCGAAGGTGCCTATGCGTTTTGCTTCTACTAAGCTGGTGGAAGGCGATGAACCGATGCAGCAGGAGCTGCATTTGCATCAGGACGATATCGACATCATAGAAAAAATAGTCAAAAGCATGGAGGATGCGCTGCAGACAGACCGCGAGGCGGCACTTGCGGATATGCGCTATTCCTATATTGAGGAGCTGGTGGCAGATTGCGTTGTCAAGGTGCATGAATCCACAGCACAGGTGCGCAGTGAGAAAATTGACAAGCTTCTGACCCATAAATATTTCGGTATTCCGATATTTATACTGATCATGCTGTGTATTTTTTATCTGACCTTTGGGCCAATCGGAGGTACGCTGCAGACATTGCTGGAGGATGGAATTGCGGTGGCAACCGAACAGCTTGCTCAGCTTCTGGCCTCCATACAGGTCAGTGACTGGCTGCAGGCACTGATCATTGACGGAATCTGCAACGGTGTGGGAAGCGTATTGTCCTTCCTTCCGGTTATTGTTACGCTGTTCTTCTTTCTGTCATTATTGGAGGATAGCGGCTATATGGCACGTGTTGCCTTCGTTATGGATAAGCTGCTGCGAAAGATTGGATTGTCGGGCAGGAGCTTTGTCCCAATGCTGATCGGCTTTGGATGCAGTGTTCCCGCTATCATGTCCGCTCGTACGCTAAGCAGTGAACGTGACCGGAAAATGACGATCGTGGTAACGCCGTTTATGTCCTGCAGTGCAAAGCTGCCAATCTACGGTATGATAACAGCCGCATTCTTTCCGGATGATACGGCACTGATTTTGATCAGTGTGTATCTGATTGGAGTTCTTGTCGCTATTTTATCTGCCCTCCTGTTGAAAAATACGATATGTAAGGGAGACAGCGTGCCCTTTGTAATGGAGCTGCCCTCTTATCGCATTCCAAGTGCGAAAAGCGTTATCCTGCATATGTGGGAGAAGGCAAAGGATTTTCTGCGCAAAGCGTTTACCATTATTTTCGTAGCAAGTATCGTGATCTGGTTTTTACAGAGCTATGATTTTTCCTTTACTGCAGTGGCAGATTCCGCAGATTCCATGCTTGCCAGTATCGGCTCCTGGATTTCTCATATATTCGCACCGATTGGCTTTGCGGACTGGCGGGCAAGTACGGCGCTTGTGACGGGTATTACGGCTAAGGAAAGTGTCGTATCCACCCTGAGTGTGCTGACGCAGACAAGCAGCGATGCAGGGCTGAGTGCTGCTCTGCAGACAATCTTCACACCGGTATCTGCGTTTGCTTATTTGTGTTTCACCGTTTTGTATATGCCCTGTGTTGCAGCCTTTGCGGCTACCAGACGGGAGCTGGGTTCATTGAAACAGGCGCTTGCCACAGTTGCATATCAAACGCTGACGGCGTATATTGTCGCATTCCTGGTATTTCAGATTGGGCGTATATTCTTTTGAGTGGACAACAACCTGTTAAGCGCATATACTAATAGGGAACAGGATGTGATAGCATGAATATTGCGGATATTATTGTTATTGCAGTATTGCTTATAATACTGGCAGGAATCGTTTATCTGACAAGACCTAAAAAGGGAAAAGACTCTGCCTGCGGCTCCTGTCACAGCGATTGCTCCAGCTGCTCGGCTTTTTCCAGCTTTTATGAGGATTATAAAAAGGATCAGGAACAGAAATAAGCTGCCTACAGCTGTTTCTGTTTTTTTCACCTTTTTCGTGCGATAACAGCGATTGACAACACAGTGCATTCTCCGTAAACAAAATGGGAAACCTGTGATATAGTATAGGTATTCAGGAAAGCAGGTGTGTTTATGATCATAGCGTATAAAAATAAAAGACCTTCCATAGATAAGGAAGCCTATGTATCCAGCAATGCCACCGTCATAGGTGATGTAGCATTGGAAAAGGGAAGCTCTGTCTGGTTTCATACCGTCGTTCGCGGGGACAAGGATCATATCCATATTGGAGAGAACAGCAATGTGCAGGATAATTGTACTCTGCATACCGATCCCCAGCATGTGCTTACGATTGGTAAGCGTGTTACCATAGGGCATAATGCTGTACTTCACGGCTGTCATATTGCAGATGAGGTATTGGTAGGTATGGGGGCCATCATACTAAACGGAGCATGCATTGGCTCGCATAGCATCATCGGAGCAGGAGCACTGGTGAAGGAAGGACAGATGATCCCTGAAAACAGTCTTGCCGTAGGCAGCCCTGCCAGGGTGATTCGCAACGTCCGTAAGGAGCAGATCGACGAGATTCTGGAAAATGCAGAGCACTATGCAGCGCTCGCTCAGGAATATAAGGAACATGATGTTTGAAAATCACGTATAACTGAAGCACTCCCTTCCATACTAATGGTGACAAAGGAGTGAGAATATGTTTGAACACAAGAAAAAGTTATTACATCCGGTTAAGGTAGAACGTCCAAATCCACAATACGCTGTATTGATGCAGGAGCAGTTAGGTGGAAACAACGGGGAGCTGAAGGCAGCTATGCAGTATCTGTCCCAGAGCTTCCGTGCACAGGATCCGGTTTTTAAGGATTTATTTCTGGATATCGGAACAGAGGAGCTAAGTCACATGGAAATGGTCGCAGAAACCATAAACCTGTTGAATGGCGGAGATGTAGATTACAAGCAGGTAAAGGTTGGCGAAATCGAAAGCATGGTGACGTTCGGTCTGAATCCGGCACTGGTGAATTCCAGCGGAAACCCTTGGACTGCTGATTATGTTACTGTAACGGGAGACCTGGCAGCTGATCTGCTTGCGGATATCGCCAGTGAACAGCGTGCCAAGGTCGTATACGAGTATTTGTATCGTCAGATTGATGACAAATATGTTAAGGAAACGATTATGTTCCTGCTGGAGCGTGAGGAAGCACACAATGCTCTGTTCTGCGAGGCGTTGAATAAAATCACCGATGATGGCAGCAATAAGAGCTTTGGTATGAGTGAGGACAGCCGTTTGTATTTCGACTTATCCAAGCCTGGACGCTATTTTGACGATCCCGATCCGAAAGCACCGAAAATGGCCAATGCCAAGGATTCCAAAAGCACCAAAAGCAAAACGAAAAAGAAATAAAATACAATATGGAAAGCCGCTTAGAATACAGGCGGTTTTTTTATGCGAGAAAGTCCCTGTATTGCTTCATAAAAAAGATACAGAGGCAGACAGGTGCAGGAAGAGTGAGCCTTATAACATCCATGAACATAACTGTTTCTGGTTGAAGCTCTATAACAATATCACCGTTATCATAAAAGGTATGTTTTATATCCATCCGTTTGAATTTGCCCTTCAGAGATAGGCAGTGAAGCTAGCCGCAAGCTTGTCCCTATTCGCTCCTTACACGATTCTTCTGTAAAGGAGGGAGATTTTATAGTGTTTCATTTATTTTCAGAAAAAAACGTTATACTGTTTCTTTTTTTGCTCATTTATGGGATAATAAAGAGCATAAAAGCGTCATAGTGTCTTTTCCATATCAAAAGGAATATACTATAGCAGATAAGGAGGTTGTCGCAGATGAAGGCATACACTGCAGGAAGCTTATTCTGGAATACATTCAAATGCGAAAGCGTCCTGCTTCGTGAACGATGTTGCACAGGCTTTGGTTCACAGAAGAATGGTTAGACTTTATAAGGAGGACATGTTGATGAAGGAAACAGTAAAGCTGATTGGAAATACACCATTATATCATATAGAAAATACGGATATCTATGTGAAGCTGGAAAAATACAATATCGGAGGAAGTGTTAAGGATCGTGCTGTGCTCAGGATGCTGCAGGGTGCCATGGAAAAGGGCGAGATCACCAAGGACAGCGTACTCGTGGAGGCAACCAGTGGGAATACCGGTGTAGCGCTTGCTATGCTGGGGGCTGTGTATCACATACCGGTAACGATCATCATGCCGGATACGATGAGCATGGAACGCCGGCAGCTGGTAAGGGCCTATGGGGCAACGCTTGTTTTAACTCCGGGCGCAAAGGGAATGCAGGGCGCTATGGAGGAAATGGAACGCCTGATGAAGGAGCACGACAATTATCGTTCCCTGTCACAGTTTGATAATCCGGATAATATCAATGCGCATTATGAAACAACAGGCAGGGAAATTCTGGAGCAGCTGCCGGATGTAGATCTATTTGTTGCCTGCATCGGTACCGGAGGTACGTTCAGCGGTATCGCAAAACGGTTAAAGGAACATGATCCTGCAATCCTATGCATGGCAGGAGAACCGGAAAAAAGTGCAATTCTTAGCGGCAGGGAAGCGGGGCCTCATAAAATTCAGGGGATTGGCGCAAACTTTGTGCCTGCCAACTTCGATCGTGAACTGGCGGACGACATTCTTTTGATTTCGGATCAAGAGGCTGTTTTTGAAACTGTGCGCTTTGTCCGTGAAACCGGAATTCTGGTAGGTATCAGCTCCGGTGCCAACATCGCTTTGGCAAAACGTTTATCACTGCGTTATCCTGGAAAGAAAATCGTTACGGTTGCACCGGACGGCGGAGAGAAATATCTTTCCGTATTGGACTTTGATTAGTATGCTTCGTGTATTGAAGGATATCAATCACAATTTAAACCGCTCCCTGCAAAATGATCCTGCAGCGCATTCCAAGCTGGAGATATTGTTACTATATCCCCATATCCGTGCGCTTGCCTTTCATCGGGTGTCTCATTTTCTGTATAAGCACCATCTGTTTTTTCTGGCGCGGCTGAATTCAAATATTGCGCGTCACTGGACAGGGATTGAGATTCATCCGGGGGCAACCATCGGAAGAGGGCTTTTGATCGATCATGGCATGGGAGTTGTGATTGGTGAAACTGCTGTGATTGGGGATGACTGCCAGCTTTATCATGGTGTGACACTCGGCGGAACCGGTAAGCAGCATGCCAAACGGCATCCAACCCTTGGCAATCGTGTAATGATCGGGGCAGGGGCAAAATGTCTTGGCAATATCACAATCGATGATGATGCTAAGGTGGGAGCGAATGCAGTTGTTTTAACAGATGTACCGGCCGGAGCAACATTCATCGGGCTGGCCGCAAAGGATAAACGCGAAAAACATTGTCTGTTTTATTAAACAGTAAAGGTCTGAGGGATAAGCTGTTTTGTGCTTTCCTTGGGCCTTTTTTGTTGCTGTTCGTGCGGATAAAGGAAAGGCTTACCGCATGGAGAGCATTTGGCTTTCCTGTTTACAAGGTGCAGCTTTATAAGAACCGTATAAGAATTACACATATACTTGTAATCTGTTCCCATTTGTTTTACAATAATCCTGGATACTGTACATAAACGTATACGTTTTTGTACAGTGTTTTTTTCTGTAATTTCCTTAAAAATCATCAGCTTTTTGTTTGTTTTCGTAACCTTTCCCGTGATTTCTAATCGTATACCTTATGAAATACTGTATCGAAATTGAGGTGAGTATGCTTATGAAGCTGATCATATTGCTGATTTTGAGTATTGCAGGGGGAATATTGCAGAGTACAGAGGTCTGGCCCTGCGTTGCGCCGAAGGAAGGAGGGCGGGCAGCTATTTGCTGCTATTACAGTTTGAGCATGACTGTGTGATTAAGCTGGGGGTTATTGGAATAGGAAGCAAATGGAACAACTATGGAAGCCTTTCCACTCAGGGGCTGCTGCTTTACTCTTTTACAAAGCGCTGTGCATAGGACTATTTCCCCCCTTCATGCAGTTTGAGTATCAAAATATATTGACGATATACATAGGGTATGCTATATTATATCTGTAATAGATATATCTAAAATGGATATATCCATTATGGAGGTTAAGAATATGTCAAAAAGCAATACGCTGGAGACGGAGCAGCTGACGGATGCCATGTATTACATTCTGCTGTCTCTGATGAAGGAGCGTCATGGCTATGCCATCATGAAATATATCGAGGAGCTCAGCAATCACAGTATTACGATGGGGCCGGGAACCTTATATACACTTTTGAAAAAGCTGTGTAAGGCGGAGTGGATCCTGCAGACCTCTGTCGATGCGGACCGGACGAAAAAATATCAGATTACCGATACCGGCAGAGCAGTGCTGCTGCATGAGATAAAACGCAGAAGGCACATGGTGGAGGACGGCTTGCGAATTTTAAAGGAGAACGGATATGAAGGATAGAAAACGGGTGATGTGCGGCGGTCTGGCTTTTTCCGATTGCGAGGATATGGAAATGCTGCATCAGTATGCCAAAGAGGGCTGGGTGTTTCGGGAATTTCACGGTCTGTTTTATATCCTGCATAAGGAGGAGCCGGTAAACCGGATTTACAGCTATACCATGCAGAAGCTGGCGGAGGATGAAAAGGAAGCCTATTTCCGTCTGTTTGAGGAGGGAGGCTGGCACATTCTGAACCCGGATAGCAAAGAGGTATATTTCTTCTGGGCAGAGGAGGGCTGTGTGCCCCTGCACAGTGAGGTGGAAACCAGGATGGAGGAATACCGGCCGACACTGTATGTGTTTGCCGGAATGCTGCTGGTCGGCTGCCTGTGTCTGCTGTCCCTGCTCTGGCTGCGGCATACTGCTTTTTATGCGGCAGTCCTCATGCTTGGCTCCATAATGAGCACGGTAGGACTTTTGATGGTGGTGGGCATTACATTGCGTATGAAGAAGAAGCGTCTTCGCATCGTGAATCTGACCTTCCGCCAGGGGGCAGTGATCTTTGCGGCTGGTATCGTCCTGCTGTGTATCCGTATGCTTGACTTGGGAAGCGGCATACGCAGACTGCTGCTGATACTCGGCGTTGTTTGTGTGATAGAAGGGGTTTTATGGATGTGTTTTCAGTATCGGGCATTTCGTGATAAAAAAGAAATTCGTATAAAAAAGAAAGATGAGGGTGTGTTATGATCGAGGTAAATAATTTGACAAAGCTGTACGGGAAATTTAAGGCCGTGGATGATGTATCGTTGAAAGCAGAGGATGGGGAAGTTACCATTCTGCTGGGACCCAATGGTGCGGGTAAGTCAACGACGATAAAAAGTATTACCAATCTGCTGCAGTATAAGGGGGATATCAAAATCAATGGGTATGAGAATGATTCTCTGGAGGCTAAAAAAAGCTTCGGCTATATCCCGGAGGCCCCGGTACTGTATGATCTGTTGACAATCGATGAGCATGTGGAGTTTATCGGCAAGGCGTACCGCTGTGAGAATTACCGTGCGCTGGCGGATACATATATTGCTCTGTTCAAGCTGGAGGATAAGCGAAAAAAAGCGGTGCGTGAGCTGTCCAAGGGGATGAAGCAGAAGGTCAGTATGCTGTTGGCTCTGATCATTTCTCCAAAAACCCTGCTGGTGGATGAGCCAATGGTTGGTCTGGACCCAACAAGTATTGAAGAAACCCTGCAGCTGTTTGTGCGGCTGAAGCAGGAGGGAGTGGCAATACTGATTTCTACGCATATCATCGATGTGATTGAGGCAATTTGGGATAGCGCCTATATCATGGATCACGGGAAAATCGTAGCCCATGTACGAAAAGCGGAGCTGAAGGAGCAAACGATCAAGGAAATCTTCTTTGCGTCTGTGGAAGGTGATGAACATGAGCATACTGTATAAGCTGTATCTGACCAGGCTGAAGGCGAATATCCGGCATGTATTTTCCAAAAAGGGAAGTGCCGTCTTTGCCATCCTGATGATTATGCTGTATGGCGGTCTGATCGTCATGAGCTTATCCAAACCGGAAATTGCATTATCCATGCAGAACATTACCGATGCCAATATGGCGATCATGATCGGTGTTGGCTTTACCGCACTGATGGTTGGCGTCATGCTGCTGCAGAAGCGCAAGGCGCTGTTTATGGAGGCGGATGCTTTCTATATGTTCAGCGGGCCGTTTACGCGTGTGCAGATCATGCGGTTTCTGATGCTGCAAAACATTGCATCCTCTTTTCTGTGCGGAGCGATTTCCCTGCTGATGGTGATTCTTCTGGGAAGCACGATTGAATTATCCTTTCCGTTTCTGCTGCTGGCCTTCCTTTGCTTTTCTCTGGTATATTTTGTCTTTCTGGTCGTTTACTATTATGTGTATCTGTTATCTATTCAAAAGGATAGCTATCGTCATATTCCACAGATTGCCGCAGTGTTCTATGTGCTGATGGTCGTGGCAGTATATGGCATGGTAATCGTGCAGAATCAGGGACAGCTGGCAGGCAGTGGAACGCTGTTTCTGAATACGGAGCTGTTTTACTGGGTACCGCTGTTTGGCTGGATCAAAATGATTCTGGTTTCCTATATCGCTGCTTCCTGGGGAATGCTGGCACTGGGGATTGCTCTGCTGCTGGTAGTCTGCGGGCTTGCCTATGGTATGCTTTGCAGCTACAAGGGGGAATTTGTGGAACGCGCCATGCAGGATGCGGAAGAATTTACTGCCTTATACAAGGATGTACGTGCCGGTAAACGGGATGGAATGAGTGAACGTAAAATTCATGAGGTCAAGGCGGTATTTCGTAGCGGAGCGATGGCGATTTTCTCTAAAAACATTTTGCTGCTGCGTAAGACAAACGATTACATCCGCTGGACGGATATTCTGACTATCGGAATTTATCTCGTTATCACCCTGCTTATGGATATGGGCTTTGGCTTTTTTATGTATATGATGATGTTCTGGCTGTTTACGATTGTACAGAATTCGGACTTTATGCGTGATATGAACAACTATCAGATTTATCTGATTCCCGATCATCCGCTCAAAAAGCTGCTCTGTGTTCTGCTGCCGACCTTTTTGAAGATGCTTTTGCCGATGAGCGGTGCCATTGTGGTGGCAGCCCTCATTTATCAAAGCGATATCGCAAGCGTTATCCAGTATTTCATCATGCTGCTGGGCTATGCAACCCTGTTTCTGTCAGCCAGTGTACTGTCGGTACGTATTCTAAAAAGCCGCAACAATCCGCTTATGGAAAATATGCTGCGTATGCTGATTATGGTCATAGCTGCCGCTCCGGGCATCGGCTTAACGATTTATTTTTTAAGCAAAGGGGATTTCACACTGGAAATTTTACAGCAGATGACACTCCTTTCCTTGGCGATGAACTTTGTTATTTCTGTGGTGATTATATTGATATGTGCACCGATGATGAACGGCAGAGAGATCAAAAGTGAATAAAATGATACAAAACTTATGGAAAGGAAAGGGAAATTTCTTTTCCTTTTCTTCTGTTTATGATATAGTATGTTACAGTATCTAAAAGAGGTAATTGTATGTGGAAATATCAATGTAAAAAGCATGTAATGGTTATACTGGTCAGCTTTGTGGCCGGTGCGGTTCTATTCGGCCTGATGGGCTATCAAAGAGAATATCTCACTTCTCTGCTGCGGCAGTCGGTTCCTGCGGAAATGGCGGGTGAACTGATCAAGGCAGAGTATATGTATTATCTGATCGGAGGTCTGACGATTTCCGGTCTGGCAAACGGACTTATGCTGCTGACCTATGTGATGCAGCGCTTCAATATTCCGTTTATTCTGATGTTCTTCCTGTTCTTTGCAGGAGGCTTTACCATCATTGAAATGATCGGGGCACTTACCGTCATACCGGCAATCGCTGTTTGTATCTTCGGTATGCTGACGATTCCCAACAGGGGAAAGCGCAGGGAGTTCGCAAAGGAAAATGTCACCAGTGTGGCTGAGGTGGAGCGTGTTTACCGGCTGCATCACCAGTATCTGGATGCATATGAAGAACTGGGAAAGAAGGCATGGAGCTTCAATCTGAAAATGAATTTGCTGTATTTCACAGGACTGATCGCTGTTCTGCTCGTTATTTTATATGTACAGGATTTCTTTGTGGTCTTTATAGCGATGATGCTGTATTCCATTTTGTTCTTTCAGCTTACCAAGCGTAAGAACCAGTCCATGCAGCCGATCATATCACTGCTGTATGATCAGTGTAATCCGGAAGCCTGTGCAACGGCAATCTTTGCCTATGCGAAAAAAGGAAGACGAAAGAAGAGCTTTCCGATGCCGCAGCATCTGGCACAGTGTATGGTCTATCTGAATGATCCCCATCTTGCCATTGATGTACTGGCAACCAGTGCGCAGGGCAGAGGCAACTTTATCTTTGCTTATCACTCCTTAATGGCCTATGCATATTATCAGCTGGGAGATCGCAGTATGGTGAAATTCCATTACGATGAATGTGAAAAGGCCGGCGCAAGAGTGAACAACGGGCCGATGCAGATGATCAAGGCACAGTGTCTGGAGGGGATTCAGAATAAGCTGGATTTAATGGATCAGAATTTTGAAAGCTCCCGCAGCTTTTTTGAGAAAGCGATGCCAACGGCAGGATTTGAATTCCAGCGTGTGGATTTCAAATACTATCTCGGGCTGATCGGCTTTGTGCAGAAGGATCTGGATGAGGCAAAAAGCTGTTTCAGCTATGTGGTTCAGCATGGAAACAAGATATATTATGTGGAAAAAGCACAGGGCTTCTTGAAAACCATTGAAAAAGCAGAGGCTGCTATGCAGGCACAATACGATAACTAAAAGGATTCCGTGAAATCCTTTTTTTTGTGTTTCGTTTTCTGAAAACGCAAACATTGTGAACTTTATGTGAAGTGCTGCATTGTAGTTGACACGGATACGTTTTTGAATATAATAGTTAAGGTAGTTAATTATTAAGTTACTTAACTAATTGAAGAGGTGATACAATGGATGAGATGGATATCGTCCGGAAGGTTACACATCTGTTCTACATGTTTCGTAGAGACAGTCTGCTGAAAAAAGAGGATCATCCAAAAATGAAGCACCGGGATATTATGGTGCTGGATGCCATTATGAAGCTCAATGACGGCAATCTGGTGAAAATGAGTGATCTCAGTGATTATTTTCAGGTGACGCCTGCTGCTATTTCGCAAATTATCAAACAGTTTGAGAAAAAAGGGTGGGTGGAACGGATTCTTTTGGATACGGATCGCAGAAGCGTCTATATTCAGGTAAGCGAGGAAGCCCGGCAGATGATGAAGAACTGTGAAGCCTTTATGACACAGCGTCTTGTTGAATTCATTGAGGAACTCGGTGAGGAGGATGCCAACGCACTTGTCCGTATTTTGGAAAAGGCACTGGCACATTCCCACAAACGCAAAGAAAAGCTTGAGGAAGGAGAACAGAAATGACGAAATTAGGTAAATATCTGAAGCCGTTTTTCCTATCGGTTCTGGCGATTGTTGCATTGCTGTTTACACAGGCGATGTGTGAGCTGGCCATGCCGGACTATATGTCCAGTATTGTGGATGTCGGTATCGTCTCCGGTGGTGTGGAAGATGGTGTCCCGAATGTAATTCGTGAAAGCGAAGTGAAAAAGCTGGTTCTGTTCATGGATGAAAAGGAACAAAAGGTTTTTACAGATAATTATACAAGAATCACAAGTGCGCAGGCAACTGCGGATCAGAAGGAAGCATATCCGATTCTGAAAAAAGAAACTGTCTATGAGTTAAAGGATGTAGACAGTGCTACAAGAGACAATATCAAGGAAGCGCTGCGCAAGGCGGAAACAACTGTCATGGGTCTGGAGCAGAGCATGGCAGAGGCTAAAAGCGGAAAAACAGCCTCCAGTAAGCAGCTGTCAGATGAGCAAAAGGAAATGATGAAGCTGCTGAGCAGTCTGCCGAAGGGAATGGATATTTTTACCGTATTGGAAACCATGCCTTCTGAAAAGCTTCAGGATATGAAGCAGCAGATGAACAAGGTGACAGATGCTATGGGCAGTGATACAGCGGATACAGCGAATGCCGCCTATGTTCGTAGTGAATATAAGGCGATCGGTGTCGATGTGGATGCCATACAGTATAGCTATCTAATTCAGCACGGTCTTATGATGCTTGCGGTCGCACTGGGCTCTGCAGCAGCAGCCGTAGCGGTCGGCTTCCTGGCAAGCCGTGTTGCGGCAGGTGTATCCAGAAACCTGCGTAAGGATGTATTCAACAAGGTTGAACATTTCTCCAGTGCGGAGTTTAATAAATTTTCTACGAATACGCTGATTACCCGTACGACCAATGATGTCCAGCAGATTCAGATGGCTCTGGTTATGATCATGCGTATCGTTATCTATGCGCCGATTATCGGTATCGGAGCTGTAATCAAGGTGGTAAATGCCAATGTGTCCATGACATGGATCATCGCTTTAGTCGTTGTCCTGATTCTGAGTGTGATGATGGTGGCCTTTGCCTTCGTCATGCCGAAGTTCAAAAAGCTGCAGAAGCTGATGGACAAGCTGAATTCTGTCGTACGTGAAATTATTGACGGTATGCCGGTTATCCGCGCCTTCAACAATCAGAAATGTGAAAGTGAAAAGTTTGAAAATGCAAATGGCGATATTTTGAAAACGAACCTGTTTACGTCACGTGCTATGGCATGTCTGATGCCGACCGTTATGCTGATTATGAACTGTGCGTCAATTCTGATCGTATGGGTTGGTTCCCATCAGATTGATTCCGGTGCATTGCAGGTCGGCGATATGATGGCGTTTATCCAGTATTCCATGCAGATCATCATGGCATTTATGATGATTACGATGATTTCCATCATGCTGCCAAGAGCAAGCGCTGCAGCTATCCGTGTTATGGAAGTGCTGCATACGGATACCAGTATCAATGATCCGCAGCAGGCATTGGAATTTGACGGGACAAAACGCGGATATATCGAATTTAAAAATGTCAGCTTCCGCTATCCGGGTGCTGAGGAGGATGTTCTTCACAATATCAGCTTTACTGCAAAGCCGGGAGAAACCACTGCCTTTATCGGAAGTACCGGCAGCGGAAAGTCTACGATTATCAATCTGGTCCCAAGGTTCTTCGATGTAACCGAGGGGGAGATCATCGTGGATGGTGTAGATATCCGTAAGGTATCCCAGCACACACTGCGTGAAAAAATCGGTTACGTACCGCAGAAGGGGTCTTTGTTTACCGGAACGATTGCGACCAATCTGCTGTATGCGAAGGAGGATGCGACACAGGCGGAAATGGAAGAGGCTGCATCCATTGCACAGGCTATTGATTTTATCGATGAAAAGCCTGAGCGCTTTGAAACACCGATCGCCCAGGGCGGTACCAATGTGTCCGGCGGTCAGCGGCAGCGTTTATCCATTGCCAGAGCTCTGATTAAAAAACCGGAAATCTATATCTTTGATGATACCTTCTCAGCACTGGACTTCAAGACGGATGCCAGATTGAGAAAGGCACTGAATGAGCTGTGTCAGGAAACCAGAAGCACGGTACTGCTGGTGGCTCAGCGTATATCCAGTATCATGCATGCAGAACGCATTGTCGTGCTGGATAAGGGACAGGTTGCCGGCATCGGTACCCATGAGGAACTGATGAAGACATGCGATGTCTACAAGGAAATCGCATACAGCCAATTATCAAAGGAGGAACTGGAAAATGAGTAAGGAAAGCCGTTCTTCACATGCACCGAAAAGAGGGCCGATGGGGCGCAGAGGCCCGGGAGCTCCCACAGAAAAAGCGAAAAATTTTAAGGGAACCATGAAGCAGCTGATTGCTTATATGCGTCCGTATTATCTAAATATTATTGTATCCATGCTGTTTGCTGTTCTATCTGTGATTTTTATGGTCGTCGGGCCAAAAATTCTTGGAAAGGCAACGACCGAGCTAGTAAGCGGATTTACTGCAAAAATTGCAGGCTCTGGAACGATCAATTTTGACCGTATTGCGGAAATACTGCTGTTTCTGGTTGCTATCTATGTGGTATCCACCTTATGCAACTTCATTCAGAACTGGATGATGGCAGGCGTCGCACAGAAGGTATCCTTCAATCTGCGTAAAACCATGGCCGCAAAAATCGATGTATTGCCATTCTCCTATTTTGATAAGCAGTCTCATGGAGAGGTGCTGTCACGCTTCTCAAATGATATCGATACGGTACAGCAGACACTGAGCCAGTCACTGGCACAGATGATCACCTCGATCGTCCAAATCATCGGCTTCCTTGTTATGATGCTGTCCATCAGCTGGCAGATGACCCTGATGGCGCTGGTTGTTATTCCATTGTCTTTATTCCTGGTGACAACGGTTGTTAAGCATTCCCAGAAATATTTTGCGAAGCAGCAGCGCTCCTTGGGAAATGTCAATGGACATATTGAAGAAATGTACAGTGGTCATATCGTCATGAAAGCCTTCAACGGGGAAGAAAAAAGTATCGCCCAGTTTGGGCAATATAATGATGAGCTGTACGAATCCGCATGGAAATCTCAGTTTCTGAGCGGTCTGATGCAGCCGATTGCGATGTTCGTTGGAAATATCGGATATGTCGGTGTCTGTATCCTTGGTGGATATCTGGCAATGAATGGAATCATTGAAATTGGAGATATTCAATCCTTTATTATGTATGTCCGTAACTTCAACAACCCGATTTCCCAGGTTGCACAGACCATGAATGTTTTGCAGTCCACTGCAGCAGCAGCGGAGCGTGTCTTTGAATTTCTTGCTGAGGAGGAAGAAATCAAGGAAACAGCAACGCCTGTTGAGGTCTTCGATGCAGAGGGCAAAACGAATATCAAGGGACAGGTTACCTTTGAAAACGTACATTTCGGCTATACACCGGATAAAATCATCATCAATGATTTCTCCATGTATATCAAGCCGGGTAAGAAAATTGCCATTGTCGGGCCTACCGGTGCCGGTAAAACGACAATCGTTAAGCTGCTCATGCGGTTCTATGAGCTGAACAGTGGCAGCATTTATATTGACGGTATCAAGACAACCGATATGCGAAGAAGTGATTTGCGTGCCTTATTCGGTATGGTATTGCAGGATGCCTGGCTGTTCAACGGTACTGTTATGGAAAATCTGCGCTACGGCCGTTTACATGCCACCGATGAGGAGGTCATCGCGGCTGCAGATGCTGCGTATGTCGATCACTTCATCCGTACACTGGATCATGGCTATGATACGATGATCAATGAGGAGTCCAGCAATATCTCACAGGGACAGAAGCAGCTGCTGACAATAGCACGTGCCTTCCTTGCCGACCCTAAGGTGCTGATTCTGGATGAGGCAACATCCTCTGTTGATACCCGTACTGAGGTACTGATTCAGAAGGGTATGGAGAGACTGATGGAAAACCGTACCAGCTTTGTTATCGCACACCGTCTGTCTACGATTCGTGATGCAGATCTGATTCTGGTCATGAAGGATGGAGACATTGTCGAGGCCGGTAACCATGAAGATTTAATGAAAGCGGACGGCTTCTATACACAGCTTTACAATTCTCAGTTTGAGGAGGTTTAAAAAAAGTCTGTATACCACATGATTTCCGTGTGGATACAGATTTTTTTAGTATCTATAGTATCGGTATGCTGTATAAGACCATATGATTGTTTTCAGTACAACTGAACGATATGGGATACGTCGACATTTTCAGGGTAGTGAGACAATATGCAGTTGTTTGGTAAAGCAGTTTTTATAAAAGGAAGCATGAACAAACGAACAGCTCGCGAAATGCAGCCTTACGGTTAGCTATGTGCAGGGATAACGCAGCATATACAAAAAAACAATACCGCCCTTCTGTATGGATATATGACGGGACGGATACCGGTAAGCGTATTATGCAAATGCAAAGCAACTGAGCGTGCAGGATAGGCGTCAACTGAAAACAGACTAACAATCTTCTCCACTTTCCCCTGTGCATTGCATAGCTGAAGGATACGCATCAGATAAAAAGCAGCCCGGTGTAAGTCTTGTGAACCTACATAACAGGCTGCTCTTTTCTATATTTCTTATTCGTTTCGCTGTAACTGTTTTTTAGCATCGGACAATGCATGATAAGCTGTACTTATCTCTTCCAGACTGCACTCCTTGTTTATACAGTCATATGCCTGATAAAAAGCCTTTTCATAGGCGCTCCATGAGGCTGGTGTGTAATCTTCGATGATGAGCTCACTACTTTGTACGAGCAGCGTGCGGATGGCATCAACCATTTGAAAATAAGTGTGCTCCCGTTCAATTTCCGTTAACAGGTCATGGAATCTCCAGTGCCTGTTATGTTCGGTCAGCATCGCCTTGCGCTTCATTTCCGTTCCAGCCGCCTGCAGCAGCGTATTCAGCTGCAGAATATCCTCATCCGCTGCTTCTTCAAACAGCATGAGGTCAATGCTGTGATGTGTGTTGGTGGTGGCAGGAGTTTTTGTGAACCCGTCAAGGCCGAGCAGTGTACCTACCCGCTGTCCCAGCTCATGATCCTGAAGTACGCGGTAATCGGCATTAAGCTGATCAAGCACCTGTTCCACAACCGCCTGCTTATCTGTCTGATCACCAAAATAAATGATAATTTTTTTCATAATATTCACTCCTATAGCTGATCAAAGCGCTTTTTTGCGAAATGATCAAGTCGCATATAGAATACCACATCTAAAGCCAAACATACAATTACCATGCCTGCAGTACCTGCAGGTAAAAAATCAGATGGAAGCACAAAGAGCAAGGCAGCCGTCACAACCATCATCGCCATGCCTGCCAGCATGGACACGATGCCGGACATATTCTGCTTTACCGCGGCGGCCTCCTGTTCCCATACCAGCTTGGGGTGAAGGATATCCAGCGCCAGACTCGCATAATTGCCAAGAACGATAGTAATAAGGGAGGAAGCGGCAGCGAGCAGATACCAGAAGAGCGGGAATATCGGCAGCAGATAATAGATGCAAAGCATGGTAAGCAGCATGCTGACAACTGACATGAGGATACCGCTGAGAACCTTGGCATGAAGCTGTTCCTTCAAGGTCATGGGAATATATTTCATAAAGGAAAGATTCGTTCCCTCACGGGATATGGCGGTTGCGGATATCAGATTCAGATTGCTGAAAAGAAATCCGATTGCCATACCTGCCAGGATTGCATAGGGCAGCTTACCGTCAAGATACGGTGTGATATCCGGGAGCTGCTGCAGCAGTGTGTCTGTATCCGTTGTCAGGAAAATAACGAGTAGCATGATGGGCATCAGCAGGCACATTCCAATACAGTTTAAGGCATATACCGGCGTACGGATGAGTAAACGCATTTCCTTGATCAGATAGGTACGCACCTTACTGTGCCGCAGGACACGGCTGTAATCCTTTGCGGAAAGCGCCTTGCGTGAGCTCTTGGTTTCACTGAAGCCGATAGCACCCTTGAAGTACAGCCATCTTCCCAGTAGGACCAGTACGCCAAGTGCAGCCGCCGTGATAAGCAGATAGATGACTAGGGAAACAGCATCACCGTCAATCACAGCATTCGCCGCAAAGGGAATCGCAGGGAAAATCCTAGAAAACAGAGAAATCATGGAATTATGCCCCTGTACGAGCATAGTGATCAGCGCATTGGGATCATTTGTCATCGTGGACGAATTCATCAGAAAGCTGAAGCTGAAGGCGAATACGATGGAAAGGATTCCGGCGATCATATTGAAACGGTCACGGTTTTTGAAAAATGGGACAAAGCGCATCAGCAGCATGGTGATGATGCTGGAAAGCACAAGCGGATAGATTGGCAGGCTCATGAAGAGCAGGATTGCAAACAGGATATAGACGATACTGATCTGTGCATGATTGGCATAGGCCAGAAAAAGCGGCACGCATACAATGAGGGTAAAGGCATACTCATATACCAGGCACACACTGAATTTAGCACTTAAAATCGTTTGTGGAGGTAAGGGGAGTGCGAGCAGTGTTTCAGAGTCCTTACTGAAATAAAATATAGAGGGAATCAGGAAAATCGAAAACAAAAAGGTCACAAGGGAGGAGATATGAAAGCCCAGTGCCAGAACAGCTCCCTCCTGCTGCAGGGGAAGCAGCTGTGTCATAGCGGCATCAAACATCATGTACAGCGTAAAGCTCAATGGAATCATACAGATTGCAAGAACAATATACAATACGGTATTCAGCGCCTTCCTGGATTTTCCATCGCTCATCATCCCCAAAGAGTTCTTTAGCAGTACCCGTGTCAGAGAGAGATATTTATGCATGGGCGATAACCTCCATAAAGAGTGCTTCCAGAGAATCGCACTGCGGATGCAGCTGCTTCAGCTCCTCCAGTGTGCCAAAGAACACGATGCGTCCCTTATCAATGATCGCGACCTTGTCGCATAAACGCTCTGCCACCTCCAGTACATGGGTGGAGAAGAATACAGTATTTCCCTTACGTGCATGCTCTTTCATCATTTCCTTTAGGGAAAAGGATGATTGTGGATCAAGCCCGGTCATCGGCTCATCCAGAATCCATACATTCGGATCGGAAAGCAGCACTCCCATAATGACGATTTTCTGACGCATTCCATGAGAATAGGATAGCATACGGTCATTTAGGGCATCCTTCATTTCAAAGGTTTCCGCAAGTTCCTGAATGCGCTGTCTGCGCACATTGCTTTCAACCTCATAAATATCCCCCATGAAATTCAAGTACTCAAGCCCCTTTAAACGAAGGAAGATATCGGCATTGTCCGGCACGATACCGAATTCCTTTTTTGCTTCCAGCGGCTCCCTGACAATATTTTTTCCATTGATCAGAATTTCTCCTTCATCTGGATTGAGTACACCGGTAATCATTTTGATCGTTGTTGTTTTACCGGCTCCATTGGGGCCGATAAAGCCGATGATTTCACCGGTTGGTATCGTTAGGGAAATATCATCCACAGCCTTGTGGGTACCCCCGTATATTTTTGTTACATGCTTAATTTCAATCATTTTTTTCTCCTTTCGTCCGCTTGTTGCGAAACAGCGAATATGAATACACATAGGGCAAGCCTGCAATCGTAACGGCTATGCACAATACAGCTAGCATCAGCAGCTCCTTTGGAAGCAGGCTGAACAGCATCATGACAATGCCGGCACCAAACCACAAACGGCCTGCCATGCGGTGCGTTTTTCGCCAGTTTTCCTCATCCTCCAGCGCCCAGGGGGTTTTGATGCCGATAAAGTAATTTTGACGAAGCTTTGGCATCAGATTTCCCATAACAGCAAACAGCAGTCCAACACCCAGCGTAATCGCCATCGGGACATTCAAGGCATTTGGATTCCATGCGGATATGACAGTAAGCAGACACAAACCGAATACGAGCAGGATGAGCACCATAACAAATACATGACAGGTGGATGCAAAGCGCTTGTAGTTGTCACGGTGAGGATCGATGCGCTGCACCTGCTTCATGCCGAGCGCTATTGCCGCTTGAAGGACAGGGAACAGAAGCAGAAATGCTTTATCACACCAGTTGTCGATTCTTCCCGAGGCATCCCAGTGAATCGGAATCTGTGCAGGCAGAACGGGCAGTGCCGCGATACACAGTATAAGCGTTATCAGGATAATGACGCTTACAGCGATTGTCTGTTTTTTCATACATCTTCTCCTTTCAGGGACGTGATCCAGCCGATGATTTCATCAATCACACTGGTATTCAGCTCATAATAAATGTATTTTCCCTTCTTTTCATCCGTAATCAGATCTGCCTTTTTCAAAATGGAGAGATGATGGGAAATTGTGGCATTCGTGCTTGGAAAATGCGCTACGATATCTCCGGCGCGAAGCTTGCCATCCTTTAACAGATTTATAATTTCTCTGCGCGTTGGATCGGACAGCGCCTTAAAGGTTTCCTGAAATCCCATAGCATCACCTCTTTCATTTCGATAACTGTCTAAATGAAGTATAGGACAGTTTTCTTTGCTTGTCAAACAAATTCCGTATGGATAGTAATTTTGTATAATCTATGATAAAATGAGTGCAGCAACGGAGGAAGCAATATGAAGAAGCCCATGTCAAAGACAAAAAAAATCATATATGATATTCTATTCCTGATCGCTCTTGTCGTATTTCTGTTTTCCGCGTATAAGCTGGTCAGTATTTATTACCTGAACTATCAGGAGGGAAAGGAAAAGGATGCAGTGCAACAGATTGCGAAGGTACCGAAAAATCCGGAAAAGGAAGCATTCACAATCGACTGGAAGGCGCTAAAGGAGAAAAATCCGGAGGTTGTCGGATGGATTTTAATACCGGATACGGATATTTCCTATCCGATCGTACAGGGAAGTGATAATTCCTATTATCTGAACCATACCTTTGAGAAGAAGGAAAATTATGCAGGGGCTATTTTTATGGATGCCAATGCGAACAATTCCTTTCAAGACCGCAACACGATCATTTACGGTCATAATGTCAAGCACGGCACCATGTTTGCGGAGTTGGAGAATTTTAAGGAGCAGGAGTTTTTTGAAAAGCATCCATACTTGTATATCTTTACAGAGCAGCAGAATTACCGCTGTGAAATCTTCAGTATGTATTCTACTACAGCGACCAGTGATTCCTACCGTATACAGTATGCGGATGATGCGGATTTTACCGCCTATGTGGATATGGTAAAGGGCTTATCGGATTTCAAGCGCGACATTATGGTGAAGGGCAGTGATCGTATCGTATCTTTAAGCACCTGTTCCTATGAGCGAAACGGACAGCCAAGTGAGCTGCGTTATCTGCTGCATGCCAGACTTGTGAAATGGAATGGTACGTATAAAAAATAAAGAAGTAATGACATAAATGAACATATGCTGCGAAAAGGCGGCAGGAAAAGGAGTATGCTTTATGCAAATGCATATCAAATCAAAAATCATCGGACTGCTGTTTCTGGCAGTGGGAATCGGATATCTGGGTGCTGCTATGGACTGGTGGGATTTCTCTGTCTTTTTCCCTGGCTGGTGGACACTGTTTCTGCTTGTGCCGGCAGTGTTCAGCTTCTTTGAGGATGGCCTGCATTTCGGAAACAGCCTTGTATTTTTACTGGGAGCATATCTGCTGTGCAGTGCGAATGACTGGATCAGCTTTCGTCTGACATGGGGGATGATCGTGGCAGTCGCTTTGATTTTGCTTGGCTGCCGTATGATCATCGGTGACAGTTTTTTAAAGCTGAGGCATGGGGACTCACTGCTTTATGAGGAGGATACCCGGCGTGATCTGCGCTCTGCGACCTATTTTGGAAACAAGCGGGTGCATGCAAAGGGAATTGTGTATTCTGTGAAGGCGGAAAGTGTATTCGGTTCGCAGGTGATTGATCTGGCGGATGCGGATTTGCGTGAATGCAGCTATGTAAAGCTGGAGGCGGTGTTTGGAAGTATCGATCTGCTTGTCAGTGATCAGATACATTACCGTGTGAAAAGTGAAAATATATTCGGAAATACAAGGGTGGAGCATCATCCGGAGGGCTCCCAGGATCTTAGTGTGGATGTATCCTGTGTCTTTGGCACTGTCAATCTTCGCAAGGTGCATATCGAGGATGATATTCTGGAGGGCAAATACAAAGAAAAGCCGGCAGAATAGCAATGTCCTTAAGTTAAAAGCAAAAGCAAAGCAACATCTATTTGTTTTATTTAGATGTTGCTTTGTTTGTTTATTAACATCTTCATTAACATTATGGCTGCAGTCAGCTTAAAGTGCTACATACTGCCTTGTGCGCGGGTAGGGGAGCTGATGCCCTATGCTTTTTATAAGGCTGTTCTTCAAAATTATAGTTCACTTTGTATGGCAGTGTATAGCAAATGTACGATATTGCAATCCTTTTCAGACTGCTTCATCAGGTACTACTTTATTTCCTGTTCGCATACACTGTGTCAGAGGTGGTAGTTATGTTTTCCAGAAAATGCAGAACCCTCACGATGCTGATTCTGCTGCTGGTAGTCATCGGCGTTATCATGGTAGGAAGCTCCTCTCGTGTATGGGCGGCCGCAAAGTTTCAGGATGCGTCCTATTTTATGAGCAGACAGGCGGTATTTGCACTGATTGGTGTATTTGTCATGTATGCGGCAAGCCGCATTTCACTGATCAAGCTGCGTAAATATGGAAAGAAGCTGTTTGTTCTGTGTGTGATTGCACTGATTCTGGTGCTGATTCCAGGGCTTGGCATACAGCGAAACGGAAGCCGCAGCTGGTTTGGTATCGGCTCCTTTCTGATACAGCCATCTGAGTTTTTCAAAATTGCCATCATTATTTATGTTGCGGATTTTCTGGCAAAACGATACCGTATCAAGACCTTTAAGCGGGATTTGCTGTTTCCGGCCTTTCTGGTAATGCTGGGCTTCGGTCTGATTCTGCTGCAGCCCGATTTCGGAAGCGGCATGGTCATGGTCTGTTCCATCGTTGTCATGGTACTGGCTGCCGATTCTCCGCTTTCCTATTTTGTAAGAGTGGGGATGCTGGGTGCTGCCGGACTGGGCGGCTTGATTATATCCGCTCCCTACCGTCTGGCCCGTATCACCTCCTTCATCGATCCATGGAAGGATCCCCTTGGTGCTGGCTTTCAGATTATTCAGTCGCTGTTTGCCATTTCCCCGGGAGGAATTCTGGGTGTCGGCTTTGATAACAGCATGCAGAAGCATTTCTATCTGCCGGAGCCGCAGACGGATTTCATCTTTGCAATCTTTGCGGAGGAATTTGGCTTTATCGGCTGCTGCTTGCTGATTACTCTGTTTCTGATGGTCATCTATCAGGGAGTGAAAATTGCGAAGGGCTGTGCGGATCCATATCTGTGCTATATTGCTATCGGTTTGATTTCACTGTTCGCTATTCAGGTGATGATCAATCTGGGAGTCGTTGTCGGCTTATTTCCGGTTACCGGGATCACACTGCCCTTTATTTCCTATGGGGGAAGCTCTTTGATTGTAATGATGGGCAGTATGGGGCTGTTGATGAGTATTGCAAATGAAAGCTGAAAAACGTGAAATTTACTGCACAGTTCAATGCCTTCCTATGGTATAATAAAAAACAAGGAGTGATTACATGAGAATGCTGATTGCCACTGGAGGAACCGGAGGTCATATCTATCCTGCCCTCGCGCTTGCGGATGCCGCAAAAAAACGCTATGGGGATATTGAAATATTGTTTGTAGGAAACGATGATCGAATGGAGGCCAGTGAAGTGCCATCCCATGGTTACGCCTTTCAGGGTCTGCATGCCAGCGGACTGACAGGAAATGTCTTCAACAAGTGCAAGGCACTGCTGCTGATGATGAGCTGTTACCGGAAAGCCTGCAGAATCATTGATGAATTTAAACCGGATATCGCGATTGGTTTTGGAGGCTATGTGAGTGCGCCCGTTATGCTGGCAGCACACCACAAGCATGTAGCTACCATGATCCATGAACAAAACTCCATTGTCGGAGTTTCTAATAAAATGGTCGCAAAATATATGGATGCGATCGTGATTTGTTATGAAAAATGCTTTGAGGAATTCGGCAGAGAAAAAACCAGGCTGCTTGGAAATCCCCGCGCAAGCAATGCAGTCCATGCCGTATTTGACAGGGACTACTTTTTATCGCTTGGTCTGACACTGAACAAGCCGCTGATCCTGGTTGTTATGGGATCGCTTGGCTCCACATCGGTCAATGCCATCATGAAGGATGCATTGCCGGCTGTGCGTGATACGTATCAGATTCTGTTTGTAACTGGAAAAAACAATTACGAGAAAATGCGAAAACAGATCCATGCTCCGCATGTGAAGGTCGTCGATTATGTAAAGCAGTTGGATATTATGGCACAGGTTGATCTGATTGTCTGTCGTGCCGGTGCAACGACAGCAGCGGAAATCACTGCACTTGGAACGCCGAGTATATTAGTCCCGAGTCCATACGTTGCCCATAACCATCAGTTTTACAATGCCAGTGTACTCGTTGATAACAAGGCGGCTGTCATGATTGAGGAAAAGGATTTGAATGCAGAGGTGCTGTCATCGCAGATCGACAGAATTATGTCGGATGATGTGCTGCGTGCCTCCATGCACAGTGCAGCGCTGGCGCTTGGAAAACCGCATGCAAGTGAGGATATACTGAACTGGTGTGATGAAATGAAAAGGTGAACATAAATGAATATAGAAACGAAATTACAGTCCTATGGCGATGTGGAATGCCGGGTGCCGCTGTCAAAGCGCACAACCTTTCGCATTGGCGGGACGTGCAAATATTTTATATATCCAAAGGATGAGCTGTGCCTGCTTCGGATACTGGATATTTTAAACGAGGAAGCTATCCCGCACAGAATTTTTGGAAAGGGCAGCAACATTCTTTGCAGCGATGATGATTATGAAGGGGCGATCCTTTGTCTTGATCGCTATTTTACTGATTTTTTCTTTGAAGAGGAAGGCTCCTGTCTTGTCCAGGCGGGTGCGAGTATCATCATGCTTGCCCATGAGGCAATGAAAAATTCCTTCAGCGGTCTGGAATTTGCCAGTGGTATTCCGGGGACGCTGGGAGGCGCTGTCTTTATGAATGCCGGAGCGTATAAAAGCGATATCTCACAAATCCTCAAAGAGGTTTATGTGCTGAAGGAGCGCTCCATCGTCGTTATGCGTGCCGAGGAGCTGGAATACGCATACCGTCATTCCATTTTCCAGAGCCATCGTGACTGGATCATTTTGGGTGCACGGCTGCAGCTGGAAAAGGGCGATCAGAAGGAAATACGCGATCTGATGGATTCCCGACGTAAACGCCGCATGTCCTCTCAGCCGCTGGATAAGCCATGTGCCGGCAGTATGTTCCGCAATCCGAAGGATTATCAGGCATGGCAGCTGATTGAAGAAATCGGTATGCGCGGCACAAGGGTCGGCGGTGCCATGGTATCGGAAAAGCATGCAAATTTTATCGTTAATGAAGACAATGCAAGGGCAGAGGATGTCATACAGCTGGTAGAAGTCATTCAGAAGGAAGTACGAAAGCGTTTCGGTGTGGAACTGATTACGGAAGTAGAGCGGTTTAATTGGAAGATATAAACGACCTTCTTTATGATGATGTCGAAGCAAAGTATTTAGCCCTTCAGAATAAGAAAAAAAAACGCAGGAAGAAAAAACGGAAGAAACGCCTGTTGATTCTTCTGCTTGCGGGAATACTTGCCACATTGTACTTTGTCAGTGATTTTTCAAAGGTGAAATCACTGGATGTAAAAGGAAACTCCTTCTATACCAAGCAGATGGTTCTTCAAAAGGCAGGGCTGACCTATGACAGCCGCTATATCATCATCCCGCGCATCTATCTGGAATGGAAGCTAGAAAAGGATGGATTGATTGAGGATGCTGTAGTACATAAGGGAATGGATGGAACGATATCCATTGAAATTAAAGAAAAAAGCATTGTCGGATATTATATCGATAACGGGAAAAACTATGCATTGGTGAACGATGGCAGCAGTATGGAGATTGGCAGTGCTATGCTGGATACGATTGTTCACTATCCGCTGGTGGACGGTTTTTCTGCAGCGGAGCGGAAAAAGCTTGCCAAGAGCTTTGGCGGTAAGCAGAAGGTGGATGCATCCATTGTAGCGATGATCTCGGAAATGGTGCCGTATGAAACGTCCTATGATAAGCACATGGTGAAAATCATTATGCAGGATGGGAATACGATATTCACATCCTATGAATCCATGCCGCTTTTAAATGATTATTTGGGAACGCTGAAGCGTCTGAAAAAAAGCAATGTCTGTTTATGGCCGGATGCCGCCACCCATTCCATACATAACGAAAATTGCAGTAAAAAAGAATAAGGTGCAAGAAAAGAAGGAATATTCTTGGAAATCCACGCGGTTTTTGGTATAATAAATAAGATGTAAGGAGGAATATTATGTCAATCTCTAAAAGTACACAGTATGGAAATATTGAAATTTCCATTGATGCCATTGCTTCATTGGCAGGCGGTGTTGTGACAGAATGCTATGGGGTAGTCGGTATGGCTTCTCAGAAATTTCTGAAGGACGGCATTGCAGAACTGTTAAAGAAAGAAAATTACGCAAAAGGTGTTATGGTTCGCCAGAAGGAGGATCATCTGGAGCTGGATCTGTACATCGTAGTGTCTCATGGAGTAAAAATCAGCGAGATTGTTTACGAAGTGCAGCAACGTGTGAAATATATGCTTGAAAAATCCCTGGAACTGGAGTTCAAAAAAGTGAATGTCTATGTGCAGGATGTAAAGGTTATGAAGTAGGGTTATGCATATGGAGACAATTAACGGAAGTTTATTTAAGGATATGCTGGCCAGCGGAGCGAATCTGCTGTCTAACAAATTCAGTGAAATCGATGCTTTAAACGTGTTCCCGGTACCGGATGGTGATACGGGAACCAATATGTCTTTGACATTCAATGCCGGTGTGCAGGATGCGCTGGCTTGTCCGAGTGATGATGTCTGTGAAATTGCCAAGGTATTGTCCAAGGGACTGCTGATGGGAGCACGCGGTAATTCCGGTGTTATCACCTCACAGATTTTCCGCGGTCTTTATCAGGGCGTGGAGGGCATGAAGGAAATCAATGGATTTCAGCTGGCGAATGCGCTGGTACAGGGCTCCCGCGTAGCATATAAGGCAGTTATGCGTCCGGTGGAAGGAACCATTCTGACCGTTGTACGTGAGGCTGCTGATTATACGTATGCATATGCGACATCCACACAGGATGTAACCGTGACACAGGTCATGGAGAAGATGGTGGAGGAAGCAAAGGAATCCTTGATCCGCACACCGGAGCTGTTGCCTGTGTTGAAGGAAGTTGGCGTTGTGGACAGCGGCGGTGCTGGGCTGGTAACCATTTTTGAGGGCTTCCTTTCCGCAATGAAGGGTGTCGTAATTCAAAGGGAAGAGACTTCTGAGTCCAGCGAGGGTGTGCAGGCCTCTATGGAAAGCGAAGAATTTGGATATTGTACAGAGTTCATTGTCCGCCTATCCGAGCGCGGCATGAAAAATTTCAAAGAAGAATCTCTGCGTGATTCTCTGGCAAGCATCGGAAATTCCATCGTCTGTGTTCAGGATGATGATATCGTAAAGGTACACGTCCACACACTGACACCGGGAGATGCCTTGAATATGGGACAGCGGTATGGTGAATTTGTCAAGCTGAAGGTGGAAAATATGCAGGAGCAGCATGAGAATATCATGATGAATGCTGCAGTTGAAAAGGAAGAGGAACCACAGCTTCCAAAGAGTAAATATGCAATTATCACAGTTGCGGCGGGAGACGGCTTAAAGGAAATGTTTACAGAGCTTCGTGCTGATTATGTTATCAGTGGCGGACAGACGATGAATCCTTCTACCGAGGATTTCGTACAGGCCATCGAAAAGGTGAATGCAGAGCATATCTTTATTCTGCCTAACAATTCCAATATCGTACTTGCGGCACAGCAGGCAGCTACGGTATGTGAGGATCAGCATGTGGAGGTTATTCCGACCAAGACGATTCCACAGGGACTGAGCGCATGTATTATGTTCAATCCGGAAGTGGATTTCGATATGAATCTGTCCGAAATGAATGATGCGATTGCACTTGTGAAAACTGGACAGGTAACCTATGCTATCAAGGATACGACCTTTGAGGGTATGGAAATCCGTGAAGGGGATTATATGGGTATTCTGGAAAAGGATATCATCGTGTCCAATCCGGATAAATTTGATACAACCCGCCATCTGATCGATAATATGGTGGATGAGGAAAGTGAAATTGTAACCTTGATTTATGGTGAGGATATCACAGAAGCAGAGGCCCAGGAAATTGCCTCCTACATTGAGGATAAATACGATGTAGAAGTGGAAGTGAATAACGGAAATCAGCCGGTATACAGCTTCATTTTGGGTGTTGAGTAGATACTCAAAGATACTACGCAATACTCAATAATACAATAGAATACGAAAAAGCTCGATAGATTCGAGCTTTTTTGCATCTTGTAGTTTGATGAAATATCCTTGATTATACTTTAAATTTATTTTTGGTGCTTATTTAGGGGTTTGTTATTAAGGCTATTAAATATATTTTCAATGTTTAAAGATAACTGTTCGCTCGCTTCATGAGTTGTGTGTAAATAGATATCTGATGTTATTCTAATACTACTATGACCAAGGTGTGTCGATATGCTTTTTAGATCCACTTTATTGTGAAGTAGTAATGATGAATGGATATGTCTTAAATCATGAGTTGTTAAACTTTGATAAGGAGTATTCTTGAGAATAGTCTTTAGTCTAGAGCGAACATTGGCATAATGAACATAAGTATCATTGATTGAAAATAAAAGGTTTGATTTCAAATTACGATTAATGATTTCTTTCAGTGATTTATTAATATAGATTCTTCGATAGGAATTATTGCTTTTAGGAGTGCCAACGATAAATTCTTTATTTACTCTTGAAACAGATTTGTTAATATCGACTTAGTTTTCATTAAAGTTGATATCATTTATTGTGATAGCTAGTGTTTCGCCAATGCGTAGTCCAGTGAGAAGTTGAAACTTGATAATGTCATCATAAATATTCTCATCTTTTAGATAAGAATAAAGTTCTTTAATGCTTTGAATAGAGAAAATATATTTCTCCTTTGGATACTTTTTAGAATTTATTTTACATTTACTACAAGGATTTTTATTAATCCAATCTAATTCAACAGCATATTGTAGGATTGAATGAAGTTTAATCTTAATAGTCTTTAGATAGGAAGTCGTTAATGTATGATTTCCACTTTTCTTTTTACTACAATGAATTAAAAATTTTTGAATGATTAGTGGGTTGATTTGGGAAAGCTTCACATCTTGAAAATAGGGAAGAATATGAAATTCTACAATATTAATTGTAGCCGCTTGAGTAGTGATTTTTTGATTTAATTTCATATAGTTTTTCAAATACATTTCCCATAAATTTTAAAAGTTAATTCATTAGGGACATATCTGATAGTATTGATATGATTTTGTAGTTTTTCTTCAATGAGAAGAGCTTTCTTATATGCCTTTTGCTCAGACATATTTTCTGGTGGGTAAAAGGTTTTGCTGATCCGTTTTTGCTTTCTCTTACCATTATCATCAATGTAATAACCAGCATAAGCTATGATTTTAAAACTTATACCGTTTTTTCTTATTCTTTTTTCAATTGTCATTTTATTTGCCTCCTGCTTTTAAGTAAAAGCAGGACTAATTATAGAGAGGAGTTGTTAATAATGGAAACTGAATTATTAAAAGAAATTGTTGATAAATTAAAAGAGTTAGACTTATCTTTAAATGAAATTAAGAAAGATATTCAATCATCACCCAAAGTTAAACCTATCATGTCTATTAAAGAATTTTGTGATGCGACAGGTTTAGCAGAGTATGTGGTAAGAAGAATGGTTAAGGAAGGTACGGCAGTTACTTATAACTGTGGTAATAAAGTATATTTACATTATAGAAAAACATTAGAAAAAATGTTTACAGAAAATGGGACATTAGATTAGAAAAGATGTATAATTAAAGAAACATAATACTATGTGGGAATGGAGGAAATATGGAGAAAATAGTTAAAGATCTTATTAAATTAGATTTGCATATTCATAGTATATATAGTAAGAAGGATAAAAAATTAGTTTCTAATAATACAATTGAAAACATTCCTATATTAATGGAAAAACTAGAAAAAGAAAACGTTAATATGATTGCTATAACTGATCATAATGCTTTTAGTTATCTGCTATATAATACTATAAAAAGTAATATGGATAAATGTAAAACCCTTGTTAAAGTTTTACCAGGAATTGAATTTGATGTAGATTTATTAGGGCAAAGAATTCATGTGGTCAGTATATTCGATGATTTAGATGAGAATAAAGTAGCTAATATTGAATTTGTACTCAATCAATATAATTTTGATAATAACAAAAAAAATGCTTTCAAAGAGTCAACTTTTAAGGAAATTTTATGTAAAATAGATTTAAATGTAATTATTATTGCACATCAAAAAAGTGGAATTTATGTTGAAAATCATAATGAAAATTTATCTGGCATTGGAGAAGAAGCGTTTGATAAAATAATTAGTTATGATTATTTTGATGCTGTAGAATTTAGAAGTGGTAAAATAGAAGGCATACTTAATAGTTATAGAAAAGAAAAAGAATTGAAAAATTTAAGATATATAACAGGGACCGACTGTCATGATTGGACTGTGTATCCAGCACAAAAACAAAATGATAAGAGTATAATGAAATATACTTTTATGAAAAGTTTACCTAGCTTTAAGGGGTTAGTAATGGCATTGACAGAGCCTAGACGTTTAAGTACCGCATATTCAAGTATTCCAGTTCCGTATATTGATAAGCTTGATGTAGAAATAAATGGTGTTAAAGAAAAAATAGAATTATCATCAGGTATAAATGTAGTTATTGGAGATAACTCAGTGGGAAAAAGCTTATTTTTTGAGTACCTATATAATCCATCTTTAAAGAGTATTACTCCAGCATCAAAAAAAAGTGGCTATAAGCATTTTGCTGAAGTTAAGAAAATGAAAATCACACCGTTTGATGAGGATATAAAAAGTGGAATTAGATTTGATAGACAAGGAGAGATTAGAAACAGATTTCAATCGGGATCTAGTCTAAAAGATGTTACGTTTTTTACAAATAAGTTCAAAGAGTTGAATACTGATGTTTATAATTCTAAGTTTCAAATATTTATTGATAAAGTCATAAAACTTATAGAATTCAATCAAGATAAAAAGGATAAATTTTTAAAATTAAATTATTCATTAGATATACCAGCAGAAATTGATGATAAAAATTATAATTTAAGAATTATTTCTGATTTGAATTATTCTGCTATAGATTATAGTAATTTAATTTCAGCCATTGAGCTAGCTCAAACAAAAATAGAAATTTTATTAGAAGAGGAACTTCTAGAGAATAACGACAAAGAATATCTTATTCAAACAAACCAAAACTTATTAAAAATGATCGTAAAATATAAAAATTTGAAATTTAAAGAGTATATAACTGAATCAATTGTAGCAGTAGTCAATTCTGCGACAAGTAAATTTGAAGAAGAGATAAAAACTACTGCTGAAGCACAAGAAAATAAGTTGAGTATATTCAAAACTAATATTACCTATATGACCAATAAAATTTTAGATGTTATAGAGATAGAAAACAAGAAAATACCTTCTGTATTAAATAAGTTTGAAGATTTTGAAATAAAGGAGGAAGATAATCCTATAGGTAATTATCATTTTGTAACAAGAGTGCTTACTCCAAATATCACTAATAGTATTATGGAGAAATTATTGATGTTTCCCTTTAGTAGAAAAGAAAGTATTGAATGTTTAAATGAAATTGATATAGATAACTTCGAATCAAATTGTAAGAAAACAGAGATTGAAGCTTTTCAAAAAGATGGAGTAGATATAAAAACAGTTTATAAAGATTATTTTAAATTATATATATAATTTTTGATTATCCATATAAACACTATACTTTCAATCATTTTAAAGTATAGAAAAATAACCATTTTACCACGAATTTACCACGATTGACCGAGCCTTGATATGATATAAAACTAAGAAAAGAAGACTAGATTACTTAAATATCTAGTCTTCTTTTCACTGTTTCGACGAAATCAATTTCAGAACACATTTGTTTATTTGTAATAATATACCATTTTATAATGGTAACCACTTGGTTTTTTTGCCCAATATGTACCGTAATATTGAGGTTGTTTTACATGAATACTTGTCCACGTTACTTTAAAAGTATGTTTGTCATACAATCTATAAGCTTTCAGTTCGGCTCTTTTAACTTTCCTACCATTGTGTGTGCTAGGGACTTTTCGTGAACCCGAATGCCCTATTGTATAACTCTTGCTGAAATTAAAACCTAATGTGGCTTGTGCTTTTCCTTTTACATTCCATGCAACATTTGAACTTGCTGAAAAAGAAGTTGCTTTCATTTGACTTAAAGAAATAGTTACACCAGGTTCTCCCGAAACAGATTGTCCTGTGTACGCTCCTATTTCGCTTGTCCGATTTAATTTTGTCACTTTATATGTAATATGACTTCTTGTTTGAATATCAGGTATTTCTTCAGTTGTTTCGATAACATCTGTATTAAAGACATTAAATTCTTCAACAACTTCACTATCAGGTAAATTTTCTTGTTTTGTCTCTGCATGAACACTTAAAGTGTTGCTAGTTAATATTACAGCCGTTGCTAACAATAACGATACTATTTTCTTCATAGATTAGTTCCCCTTTCTGTCAAAAATAAAATACATAGATAACATAAGACATGCAAATCTAATGCTCCATGAGTAATTAGAAATTCTGCTTATAGCGTATTCAGTGGTAGTTACGTCTATACAATCGGAAATAATAGTTGCTATTGGTGTTGAAAGTAAACATATACATACTAATATCACGATTTTTCTAAAATTTCTATTTTGCATTTAACTCCTCCTTTCCTAGATTTACATTAGTTAGTCTAAGCTAATCTTAGAATAACTAATGCTCTTTTATTTGTCAACATTTTTTCACGTGCAGAAAAGAAAAAGCCCTGTCAAGAGCCTTGCCACCATTGGTGGTGCTTTGCACTCTTTACTGGGCTTTTTGTTTGCTGTATCTTCCATGCAAGAGGAAATTAAAGACCTCTGTTCCATTTCGCCTTTAGATAATCTTCATAATCTCCCTCATTAAAGTCTACTTGTGGAGAAGTATTAGGAATGTTTTTTCTGTTGTCAATATCTGCAAGTTGACGGAATATCCAATCATCATAAGGGTTGTGGTATTTATACTCTTTCGGTTGTTCTCTGTATCGGTCTAACCCTCGCATTTCCTTATGTACTTTCATCATACGTTCTATTTTTTGACGCTGTATCAACTGTTTGATTTCCATAAGTTCTTCCAACTCCGTAACCTCATTGGTAATGTAGTTATGGATATACTGTATGAGTTTATATGCCTTGTAAAATCTACATTCTTTTTCATCATTGAAAAACTCATTTTCAGACAGATAATCTAAGGAAACATTAAAGTCTTGTTCCCGTTTGACAATATCCATGATGTAAGGTTCTGTGTGGTCAATATACTTCCATTCTCCCGATAATAATTCATTGGGTGTTACACTCAGCACGTCCATTATCTTTTCCAGCGTATCAAAGGTAGGATAATTCACGCCACGTTCAATCTTGGAAAGGCTCTGCATATTGATACCGATTTTGTCCGCAAGTTCCTGCTGTTTCATTCCTCTGTGTTTTCTTATGGTTTGTATGTTCTCTCCTAAGAAACTGATTTTCTTTTCATAATGCTCCATAACTTAGTATAACCGCTCCTTTCATTGCTTTTCTTGGTATTTATAAGCATATCATACTTAATACATATCAAAAAGTCAACAAAAACTTCTTGACAAGTAATTCTAATGGCGTTATTATCGTGTTAGATAGAGTGATTAAGCACGCTAGGGTCAATCACGTGCTTGAGTAAGCATAGAAAAGATGTATTTTCATTTTGATAGCATGAATGAGCATGGACTATCAGACAGAAAATAAAGTTTCTGACTGGGGCTGTTCCGTTTAGCCACGAGCCTTACAAGGCTCGTGAGCGTTAAGAACGGATCAGACACAGGAAGAAAGGGAACGCCTTTAGGCGTTCGTAAAGGGCGTATATGTAACACCGCCCTGCGCATACATGTCATAGTACCTAGAAACTGTGATAAATAAAGGAAAAAACACGATTTTTACCCCGCAAAAAAACGGGAAGTACGAAAGGAGTAATGCACTATAACTACACACAAAAATTTATCCGTTAAGATTGATTACATCAGTATTGTATTCGATACTGCAACCGCCGAAGATGTCATCATGCACATTTTAGGTTTACCGACTGATATTTTCAATGTCTATCCGGCAAGCATTAAATTCAAGACTTATCAAGCACGCTGGCAGATTGGAGATATTTATGTATCGTGGGACGCAAGAAAGACAGAGGACAACCCACAAGGGCTAGGCTGTTATCTTGTTATGACTGGCAGAGGTTGTGATGATATTTTCCGTATTCTCGACAGTAGGAATTATACCTTTGGAGATATGTTCAAACATTGTGAGCGAAGATATGGACTGGATAACTTCCATTTCACTAGACTGGATATTGCCATTGATGATAAGAACGAAAAGCCATTTTTTACCATAGAGCAGATAAAGAAGAAATGCGAAAAAGAGGAATTTATCTCGAATAGTGAGGGCTACCACTTTGACGAAAGCAAGTTTGATGATTTCGACACCGCAAAGACCGTTTATATCGGTGCTGGGAAATCGGGATTGTCCTACCGCTTTTATGACAAGGATAAGGAAGTCTGTTCAAAACATAATAAGACACTTGATGAAGTCGGCAGTTGGAAACGGACAGAAATGCAACTGCGTGATGATAAGGCTCATGCTTTTGCCATGACATTCAAGGACAGACCGCTGGAACTGGGAGAACTGGCTTTCGGGCTATTGGCAAACAACCTACGCTTTGTCGTACCAAACAGAAACGAAAGTAATAAGAGCAGGTGGAAAACTTGTCGGTTTTGGGAACGCTTTTTAGGGGCTGTGGAAGTCTTAAAACTGCAAGTACCAAAACAGCAAAATTCCCTTGAAGAAACACAGCAATGGCTCACAGAGGGTGGCGTGATTTCCGCTGTCAAAAGTTTTTACTTCTTGGAAGAACATGACGCATTAGGTGGACTGGAAAAAGTGGGAACTATGCTTGATAAGGCAAGATACAGTAATTCCCTTTCCAGTAAATTAACCGCCCATTTACAGAGGATAAACCGCACCGACCTTATCCCTTATATCCAATATGACACGAAACATGGGAAAGGGGGTATCTGATGAATAACAACGATATTCCCGTATGGGAAAAATACACCCTTACCATTGAAGAAGCGTCAAAATATTTCCGTATCGGAGAAAACAAGTTAAGACGATTGGCAGAGGAAAACAAGGACGCTGGCTGGCTCATTATGAATGGCAACCGCATACAGATTAAACGCCGACAGTTTGAACAGGTTATTGATAAATTGGACGCAATCTAATGCAAATGAGCCTTGTATGTGTTATGATGAACACAAGTCATATCAAGGCTCTTTCCAACAAGGAAAGGAGCAGACACCATGAAAGAAAAAAGACGGGATAACAAAGGTCGTATCCTGCATACTGGAGAGAGCCAACGAACAGACGGAAAATACTTATATAAATATGTGGACGCATTTGGAAACACAAAATATGTGTATGCTTGGAGATTGACACCCACAGACCCGACACCAAAGGGAAAACGGGAAAAACCCTCACTTCGTGAACTGGAACAGCAGATAAGACGGGATATTGAGGACGGTATCGACAGCACAGGCAAGAAAATGACGCTTTGCCAACTCTACGCCAAACAGAACGCACAGAGGGCAAATGTGAAGAAAAGCACACAGAAACAACGGGAACAACTTATGCGGTTATTGAAAGAGGACAAGTTAGGTGCTAGGAGCATTGATACAATCAAACCCTCTGACGCTAAAGAATGGGCGTTACGCATGAAAGAGAAAGGCTTTTCCTACAATACCATTAACAACCATAAACGCTCGTTAAAAGCGTCATTCTATATCGCCATACAAGACGATTGTGTAAGGAAAAACCCTTTTGATTTCAAGTTAAGTGAAGTCCTAGAAAATGATACCAAAGAGAAAGTCGCATTGACAGAGGAACAGGAACAAGCCCTACTGTCATTCATCAGGACGGACAACGTGTATCACAAGTATTATGATGATGTGCTGATACTGTTAAAAACAGGACTTCGTATTTCGGAACTATGCGGACTGACAATCATGGATGTTGATTTTATCCATGAGGTTGTGGTTATCGACCACCAGTTACTAAAGAGCAAGGAACAAGGCTATTATATTGAAACGCCTAAGACAAAAAGCGGAACAAGGCAAGTGCCATTAAGCAAAGAAACGATACAGGCATTTCAACGAATGATGAAGAAACGCCCAAAGGCAGAACCATTTGTGATAGACGGACGGGGCAACTTTCTATTTGTCAATCAGAAAGGCAAGCCCAAAGTTGCGATTGATTACAATATGCTTTTTGTCCGTATGGTAAAGAAATACAACAAGTACCATAGGGATAACCCTTTGCCACATATCACACCGCATACGCTACGCCATACATTCTGCACAAGGCTGGCAAGCAAGAACATGAACCCGAAAGATTTACAGTATATCATGGGGCATTCAAATATCAGTATCACAATGAACTGGTACGCTCATGCGTCCATAGATACCGCAAAATCAGAGGTTCAGCGTCTAATCGCATAGAAGTATTTACCACGATTTTAACCACGCTTGATAGCGAAAATATAAGAAGATAGACCTAGATATGTGAGGTTTACCACAAAAGCAAAATGCCCGTAGAGCCGATAAAATAAGGCTTTGCGGACATTTGAGAAGATATAAAAAGATAGTCAAAAAGACATATATAATTTGTGTTAAATTTTATTTTGAGAAACATCATCACCCGGTTGATCAACCATATAGAATTTTATTGTACTATCTTTTGAAAAAACATCAAGATATATTAACGCATTTTTCCCAGGTGAATTACCTGTGGAAATATCATCATTATCTAGTAGTATAACATTTTCAATTTTAAGAATATTATTTTTGATATAATTTTTAACACAACTAATTACAATTTTGAGAGAAATGTCTGAATCAAAGCAAGTCCTATTTATTACGCACAAGCCAGAATTAGTTGTAAATTTAGATGTGGATAATG